>CAZVKJ010000071.1:0-15757 GCA_964626855.1 uncultured Bacteroidales bacterium | reverse complement strand
ATTTTTGACGCAAGCGTAACGAAGAAATTGGCGTTTTCTTACAAACACTATGTATCAATTCTGGTAATCCTGATATCACGCTCACGCACCATTTTTAATTTAAAGCGGCTGATGAGCGCCGGAAGAATGGTAATTGCCCCTATGCCGCTGAAAAAAGTGGCAAAAGCAATCAGCAAACCCAGGTAATGCAATGGAACAATATTGGAAAATACCAGTACCAGAAAACCCGACATTACCAGCAAAACATTGATTACAATTGATTTGCCTGAAATTCTGATTGCAAATTCTATGGCATCTTCCACACTGCGGCCCTGTTTAATATGATGCTTGTATTCCATCAAAAAATGAATAGTATAGTCCACACCCGTTCCGGCAATGATTCCTCCGATCAGAATTGTACATATATCAAAGGCTATACCTGTATAACCCATAAATCCATATGTTATGATCATACTCAAGAATAATGGTATCAACCCGATTAGTGTGCTGCGCACCAGTCGGAGCAGTATCCACATGCACAAAACAATCAGAACCAGTGAAAAAATAAAACTTTGTAAAAAGTTACCCGATAACAAGTCATACATTTTTGAATAAATAGCCGGCATGCCCGTCTGGCTAAAGCCTGCTTCTCTTGAATTCAACTTTGACAAAAGACTATTTAATGAATTATTTAATTCTATACATCCTTTTGAATCAAGATTCTGTGAAGATGCCGTGATCACGGATTCTGTCATGCTGCCATCAACCATATGTCTGAAAAAAGCCTCATTCTTTATCCTTCCTACCAGGTCTGTAATGCTATCCCTGTCCGCGGGTATATGACGGCCGTATCCGAGGGCTTCATTAACATCTTTGAGGTAACTACCGATGTACGATATATTTTTTAACGCAGGCTGCTCTTTTAGAAAATCATGAACTTTTTTCATCTTTAGCAATACCGCCGGATTAAATATATCTCCCTTTACCTTGATCACAACAGGGAGTGATCCGCCAAATTCCTTATCAATAATGGAGGCGGAAACACGAATATCGGTCCTTTGGTCAAAATAGCCATAAATATCAAGCCGGCTTTTTATAAATGGAATACCGGCTACCATAACTGCTGTAACAATCAGCCATATTATAATGATTCTCCCCGGATGTATGATAATCTGATCCGAAAGTTTTTCGAGAAATTGCTCCAGGGGCTCAAAATGTTTTTTTCCAAAGGACTTACTTTTAATATTCTCAACAGGCAGATATGATAAAAATGCAGGAACAAACGTCAATGAAATAACCAGGACAACCACAATCCCGATTACCGAATACAGGCCAAATGCACTAATGATATTAAGACTCCGGGTATAGGTAAATGACAGAAATCCGATAATGGTCGTAATCCCGGAAAAAATAACCGCATATCCAACCCGGCAAAGAGCATCTGAACACTGCCTGAGTTTATCTTCAGGAGTGCGTATAACCATTCGGTATCGATTATAGATATGGATGCTGTATGCGCTGCCAACAGCAAACAACACCACGGGAATGGCACCAGACACAGGAGTAAGCGAAACCTTTAAAAGACTCATCAGCCCTAATGTCCAGACAACACTCATACCGACTACTATTATTGGAATCAGCGCACTTCTCACCGTCCGGAAACCGATAAAAAGCACCATGGCAATTACAAGGATAATGATCGGAATAAGAAACAGCAGGTCTTCTCTAACATATTTTACTATGCTGACAAAATGGAAGGGCGAACCACCAAAATAAATTTTTTCAGGTAACTTTTTTGATGCCACCAATTCCTTAATAGTTTCCGAAACAATAGTTCTGTCATAACCATTTTTGTATGTGCAAACGATCATGGCATACCTTGAGTCCGCTGAAACCAGCCTGCCTTTATACCTGCAATCAGATAAAACTTCTTCTTTAATCTTCATACATTCCTGGCAGGTCTTCGGTAAACATCCTCTGTCAATAACTCTCCCCAACGTGCATCCATTTCCACTTTGTTTTATTTGTATTGCGTTGGTGATACTGGTTGCATCTTCAACACCGGGTAATGAACTTATACTATTGGTCAGGTCGCTGATGTGCTTTATGGACTCCACCGTAAAGACCTCGTTCCTGGCTTCAATAATGACACAGGCCATGGAAGCTATTCCAAATTTATGCCCGATATCAACATATTGGGCCACCACAGAATCTTTTTGAGGCAAATAGGAAACAATATCAGAATTAACCTTCAGGTCTTTAAGAAAAAAGGCCATCACGATTGTAATAAATATGCACAAAACAATAATTATTGCCCTGTATTTAATCACCATTTTTGATAACCTCTTCATGTCAATTTCAATTAGTTATTCACTCCCTGGGCACTAAACCGTACAAAAGCAGCTCCAGCAACTCATCTGCATCATGTTCAAGTTTTTCTTTATCTTTTTCTTTTAAATAGGAGATTTCAAATCCCTTCATGGCTTTAATTATGGCACACGCCATAGGCATAACATCACTTTTTTTTATTTCACCCCTGTCAATTCCATCCTTAATAATACGCGATATCAATTCCAGCTCAAGCGCATCATATTGCTTTCGTATTTTATCAGCCACTGCTGTGCTTTCTGCACATTCGTGCTGTATTATACTATGAAATGTAACAAGCTGGTGAAACAATTCCATACGTTTCAAAATGTAACATCGTAATTTTTCTTGCGGATCTTTCCCGGCCTCAACGGCTAACAGCAATTCGTGTCGCACTTTACCGGATTCAAAATCCAAAACCGCATCAAATATTTCTTCCTTGTTCTTATAATAATAATAAAGGGCGCTCTTCCCTTTACCAATATGCCGGGCAATATCATCAAGGGTTGTTTTTTTATATCCGAATTTTCCAAAAACATCCTCGGCCGCTTTTAAAATTGAATCCTTGATTGCGTTGCTATTTTCACTAATCATATATGATGCATTTTAATTTTCGACCATTTGATTCTTATTTTCAAATATACAAATCAAAATTTCAAATTGCAAGTATTAATTTACTTTTAACTGAATTTTAATAATCCTTAAAATAATCACCGGAAATATTTACAATTATTCTTTTCACTGATTTTTTGAAAAAAATCAATAAGGACAAGCCATTCATCAGATATAAATAAAAAAGGCTGCCCTTTTGGGGGCAACCTTTTATAAAGTTTAGCAAAGGCTCACTTAACTATTAATTTCTCTGTGAGGAATGTTTCATCATTTTTCAAGGCAACTATGTAGATTCCCTTTGACAAATTTCCGATATTGACAGAATAAGAATTTACCCCCTGCATTGCTTTGAGATTATTTTCAAGAACAATACGCCCGGTAATATCCATCAGGTAAAGTCCAACGTCCTTTGTTTCATTTGATGTAAGATTAATATTCAGATAGTCGCTGGCCGGATTAGGATAAACTGTCATGGTTTCATTTAACGGGGCCTCAGTTGCTCCATCATCAGCAATTTTAAATGCAGAACCGCTGATATAAGCTGTTAAGGTATAACAGTATGATTCGTAATATTCCCCGTTTCTGCTATAAACCTTAATGATATAGGAAGCCGAGGGAGCATTATTATAAATGATACTTTCGCTGGTGGTGCCTGAATTCTCTGATTTATAGAGCAATGTTTTGCCGTCGTTTTTATATAATGCCACATCATAATTGGCTGGCAGGTTGTTTAGTACAATATTAATGTTCTTTAAGGTTTTAGTTGTGCTGAATTTATAATAATCAACATCTGCAGAAGTCCCAATCAGAGCATTTATCGGGGTATTTACAGAAATAACCTTTGCCGATTGAGAGGTATTATTTGGTTCGTAAGTGTCGGAGCATACCAACCATGTTGTAAATTTCGACAAGCCTGAATATGCTCCTATGTATATACATACAGCCTGAACCTGGTATTCATAGACCGTATTCGGAGCAAGATTCGATAGTGTTATTGAATTAGTCGATGAAGTGGTTGTGGTAAAATTAGTTGTTCCGGATACACGGTATTGTATGTTGTAACCAGATGCGTCACTAACGGCATCCCAGCTTAATGTGGCTGTTGTTCCGGTAACTGATTTTATAGTTAAACCCGTAGGTGTGCCGCAGCTTATCCCGTCAACAGGCGTGCAGCCATCCGAAATACTCAAGGAATACAATAATCCGCCGGGTACAAACAGCGCAGCTATTCTTGCTTTCTGGTCCGGGGTGAAATTTGCATAAACAATATCATTACTGTAATCCATAAAATTCATATACATAATTCCCGGGGATGTTGTTGTGCAGGCATCCGTCAACACTCCGGTATGAACCCCATATGTGTAATTCGCCTGATTGGGAACATCATTACAAAAATCCGATCCGGTGCATAAACCATTATCATCACCCCAGATGTGGTACAAATTAAAACAATGGCCAATCTCATGAGAAGTAGTTCCGCCCAGGTTATATGGTGCAACAGCGCCCGTAATTCCGAAATAACGATAATTGATCACAACGCCGAACGTAGCGTTTATACCGCCCACCGGATATTGTGCATAGCCACAAATGCCACCGCTTAAATTACACACCCAGATATTTATGTATTTTGTCGGGTCCCAAGCATCAAGCCCGCCTGTTGAATAAAACTTAACCGCATTGTCTACGTATGTGAACGAAGTCATGGTTGTCTGCCTTCTCTCAATGCCATTGGTCGGTTCTCCGGATGGCGTACGTTGAGCAAGGCAAAATTGCAGGTCGGTATTTATTTTTAAACTATTATCAAAAGCCTGCATCGAATGGCTGTTCAACCCTGCATAATCGGTATTAAGCACATTGATCTGCTCGTAAACACGGGTATCACTTATGTTTTCAGCTGAAGTATTATACACAATATGAACAACTACCGGCACCGTTACGGTTGCTTTTGAACTATTGATATAATCACGGTTGTTTTCAATCCATTTTTGCAATGCCTGCTCATAATTCTGTATCCGTAATTCCAGCGATGGATCGGCGGCCTTTTGCAAAGCCAGGTATTCCGTTGTTGCACATTTGCGTTGAATTGCCTGTGCATCTACACTGACATACGATAATGCCAGTATTACGACCGAAAGGATAAATAACTTTTTCATATCAATATAGTTTAATGTTTGTAATCACAAATTAAATATAAAAAATACGAAAAGTCAAGATAAAACCAATATTTTTTCAAATGAACATCAAAATTTCAAATACATAATACAGTACCACTTATCCAGATTTGACCAATAGGTCTGATAATCAATGCGATTTATGAGTCATTACCCTCATCATAAATCTGTATATAAGGCCCCTTTCTAGTCAATAATAATTAATAAATGAGCATTTATCAGGATGCGATTTTATGCCAAATTCCAAATTGAAATCAGGCCTGGCATAAACACAAATTGAGGAATAGGAGCACGCGGGCTATTGCGTTAGTCGGGGTTATCCCGATTTGGAAAATGTTTCCCGACCTGTCGGGATTTCATTATTCCTTGCAGCATACATACCAAATCGGTATAATACCTGCTCATTAAATGATATACAAATCACGATGATTTCATCTGCTAAAAATATCAGCAATAAATATAGCGTACACATACAAAAAAGGCTGCCGGCATTGCCGGCAGCCTCAATAAAGACACTATACTTTATTTTTAACTATTTATCAATAATCAATTTTTTAGTTAAAAGATCATTATCATCTTTCAGTGCAACAATATAAATGCCTTTTGACAGATTAGAAACATTTATAACATCGGTATTCAATCCTTCCTGTGCTTTAAAATTATTTGTAGTAACCATTCTTCCGGTAAGGTCATAAATGGTTATCTCAACATCTTTTGTTGTCTCCGAGTTAAAACTTACGGTTATATTGTTGGAAGCGGGATTTGGATAAATAAGAATTCCATCAGGGATGATGTTCCCAGTATTTTCATCATCAATGAATTTGAATGTCGAACTGCTAATGGCTGTAGTTAAAGTATAGCAATAAGATGCCGAATAGACGCCTCCCGTCCCGTATACTTTGATAATATATGTCGCTACCGGGGCATTATTATATGTAATAGTTTCGCTTGTTGTTCCGGTATTTTTAGAAGTATACAACAGTGTTGTTCCGTCAGCTTTGTATAACGCAATGTCATAATTTGCCGGCAGGTTGGTCAGCGTAATTTTAATATTTTTAGCTGTTTTTGTATTGGCAAATTTAAAATAATCCACATCGGTCGAAGTTCCTATCATAGCATTAATTGCAGTATTAACAGTAACAGACTTTGCTGTTTTAGCCGTATTATTTGTTTCATACTTATCTGTACAAACCAATAAGGTAGTAAATACAGCCAATGAAGAATAGCTTCCGGTTATTGCACAAGCGGCCTGAACCTGGAATTCATAAGTAGTATTTGAGGTAAGGCCTGTTATGCTCATTGAGTTAGTGGCAGACGTTGTTGATGTGAAGGTGGTTGTTCCTGATTTACGGTACTGAATATTATAACTTGTAGCCCCGCTCACGGCTGTCCAGCTTAAAGTGGCCGATGTTCCCGTGATTGAGGTGGCATTTAATCCGGACGGAGTATCACAGCTGGCTCCCTCAACAGCCGTACATCCGTCCGAAAGAGTTAATGAATAAAGTAATCCTCCCGGTACAAACAGCGCGGCTATCCTTGCTTTCTGATCAGGGGTGAAATTAGCATAAACAGCATCATCACTGTAATCCATAAAATTCATATACATAATTCCCGGCGAAGCAGTCATGCAGGCATCCGTTAACACTCCGGTATGAACGCCATATGTGTAATTGGCCTGGTTGGGAACATCATTACAATAATCCGTTCCCGTGCATAAACCATTATCGTCACCCCAGATGTGGTACAAATTAAAACAATGACCAATCTCATGAGAAGTTGTACCTCCCAGGTTATATGGCGCAATTGCACCCGTTTTGCCAAAATAACGGTAATTAATAACAACGCCATATGTAGCAGTCAGGCCGCCAACAGGAAATTGTCCATAACCGCAAATGCCGCCGCTGAGATTACACACCCAAATATTTATGTATTTTGTCGGGTCCCACGCATCAAGCCCACCCTTTGAATAGTACTTTACGGCATTGTCCACATACGTAAAGGAAGTCAGCGTAGTTTGACGCCTTTCTATCCCAGTAGTAGGCTGCCCCGAAGGAGTACGCTGTGCCAGGCAAAACTGAAGTTCGGTATTTGCTTTCAAACCGTTGTCAAAGGCCTGCATGGAATGTGTATTCAATCCGCCATAATCAGTGTTAAGTATACTTATCTGTTCATAAACACGGGTATCGCTTATGTTCTCCGTGGAAGAGTTATATACAATATGTACTACCACAGGTACTGTGATGGTGCTTTTTGAAGAATTGATATAATCCTGATTATTTTCAATCCACTTATGCAATGCCTGTTCATAATTTTGTATACGCAGTTCCAGCGTCGGATCCGCAGCTTTTTGCAGGGCAAGGTACTCCATGGTACCACATTTACGTTGCACAGTCTGTGCATTCATACTGACACAGATAAGCGTCAGTATCGCGACCGGGAGGATAAATAGTTTTTTCATATCAAAATAGTTTAATGTTTGTAATAACAAATTAAATATAAAAAACACGAAAAGTCAAGATAAAACAAATTTTTTTTCAAATAAACAACGAAATTTCAATCACATAATTTGGTACCGCTTATCCTGATTTATCTAACAGGTTTGATTATCAGGACGGAGTATTGTATTTTTTCGTACTGATAAAAATAGATATAACACCATTTATAGTCAAAAAAAAACAAAAATCCGGGAATACCTGATGCTTTTTCCATATTGTAATGTCAAAAATTAACCATCGTGATTATTAATTCAGAAGGTTTTTTGCAAGCAAATTACTTTTTTGTGCTGCCTATAATATAAGGGCACCTCTAAAAACTTCAAATTTCTTTGTTTATCTTCGTCCTTCAAATCCTCACATACGCTTAGTATACTGCGGTTTTCAGAACTCCGACCGCCTCAAACTTTTTTAAAGCTGCCCAATCTAAATTATTAGAGGCGCCCATAAATTAGATATCCATGTTTGGGTTAAGTAATTGTGTTGATCCGCGGCGGCGGATATCTTTTACCCCTTTTTGTCCAAGCAAAAAAAGGCACCAACCTGCCTGCATACCGTATACTTCGGCAGGCAGGAAAGGACAGTCCTGACGGATGCTTCTACCCGTTCTGAAAACCGGCAATGAATGTCATATTCCGGGCAATATTATTTCGCGATAATAACAAAAAAAAGGCTGCCCTTTGCGGCAGCCTCTTCAATACAGATCTTACATTGATTATTTATCAATAATCAACTTCTTTGTCAGAAGATCATCAGCATTTTTCAAAGCAACTATATAAATGCCTTTAGATAAATTAGAAACATTAATCACACTGGCATTTACCCCTTCAGCGGCTTTAAAGATACCGGTGTTTACCATTCTCCCTGTAAGGTCATAAATGCTTATTTCAACATCTTCGGAAGCCACAGAGTTAAAACTTACGGTAACAGTGTTGGAAGCAGGATTGGGGTATAATAATAAATCCTCTGAAATAACGCTCTCCTGTCCGGCATTACCGCTTTCAAACCTGAAAATAGTTCCGCTGATACTTGCTGTAAGCGTATAACATGAAGTTGCCGAATATGCCCCGCTCTTGCCATAAACCTTAATTATATATGTTGCAGCAGCAGCATTATTATATGTGATGGTTTCACTTGCAGTGCCTGTGTTTTCTGATTTACGCAAAAGGGTTTTGCCATCAGATTTATATAAAGCAACATCATAATCGCCTGGAAGATTTGAAAGTATAATCTGAATATTCTTTTTAGTTTTCGAATTACTGAACTTGAAATAATCAACATCTGTTGAAGTACTTATCATCGCGTTAATGGCGGTATTGACCGAAATCGGTTTTGCTAATTTAGCAGTATTGTTTGATTCATAAACATCTGTGCATACTGTAGGTGTTGTGAATGTCGACAAACCTGAATATGAACCCGTAAAGGCACACACGGCCTGTACCTGGTATTCATAGGTAGTGCCTGAGGTCAGCCCTGTGAGCGTTACAGCATTTACTGATGATGTAGTTGCAGAGAACGTGGTTGTTCCTGATTTACGATATTGAATGTTGTAGCTAACAGCATTCGTTACGGCATTCCAGCTCAAGGATGCCGTTGTTGCCGCTACGGATGTAGTCGTCAAACCGGCAGGAGCATCACAGATGGCTCCCTCAACAGCAGTACATCCATCCGAAAGAGTTAATGAATAAAGTAGTCCTCCCGGCACAAACAGCGCGGCTATCCTTGCTTTTTGGTCAGGTGTAAAATTGGCGTAACTAATATCATCACTGTAATCCATAAAATTCATATACATAATTCCCGGCGAAGCAGTCATGCAGGCATCCGTTAACACTCCGGTATGAACGCCATATGTGTAATTGGCCTGGTTGGGAACATCATTACAATAATCCGTTCCCGTGCATAAACCATTATCGTCACCCCAGATGTGGTACAAATTAAAACAATGACCAATCTCATGAGAAGTTGTACCTCCCAGGTTATATGGCGCAATTGCACCCGTTTTGCCAAAATAACGGTAATTAATAACAACGCCATATGTAGCAGTCAGGCCGCCAACAGGAAATTGTCCATAACCGCAAATGCCGCCGCTGAGATTACACACCCAAATATTTATGTATTTTGTCGGGTCCCACGCATCAAGCCCACCCTTTGAATAGTACTTTACGGCATTGTCCACATACGTAAAGGAAGTCAGCGTAGTTTGACGCCTTTCTATCCCAGTAGTAGGCTGCCCCGAAGGAGTACGCTGTGCCAGGCAAAACTGAAGTTCGGTATTTGCTTTCAAACCGTTGTCAAAGGCCTGCATGGAATGTGTATTCAATCCGCCATAATCAGTGTTAAGTATACTTATCTGTTCATAAACACGGGTATCGCTTATGTTCTCCGTGGAAGAGTTATATACAATATGTACTACCACAGGTACTGTGATGGTGCTTTTTGAAGAATTGATATAATCCTGATTATTTTCAATCCACTTATGCAATGCCTGTTCATAATTTTGTATACGCAGTTCCAGCGTCGGATCCGCAGCTTTTTGCAGGGCAAGGTACTCCATGGTACCACATTTACGTTGCACAGTCTGTGCATTCAAACTGACAGCGAAAGTCGTCAGTATCGCAACCGAGAGGATAAATAGTTTTTTCATATCAAATAGTTTAATGTTTGTAGTAACAAATTAAATAAAAAAAAAATGAAAAGTCAAGATAAATTTTAATTTTCTTTAAATAAAATGCAAATTTTCATCTACAAAATATAAACAATTAATTTATATGTATTGACTTTCTGCACCTTTGCATTAGCACATATTGATTTACAGAATTACGTATTTTTAAAAAATTTAAAAAAGTACCTGTTTAAAAACTTAAATTTATTTTTCATATACACTTCGTCTTAATATAAATTATAACTAATATAATATGTAATCACAATAATCAGAATATATGTTACTCAAAGCAATTATTTCATACTCACTTAATAATATAAAGAAAAACCGATTTGTTTACCCCAAATTTCAAAGTAATAATTGATCCCCCTCCCCTGTCTGTTGCAGTTTGAATCATGCAGGCAATCCTGAATCAAAGAAAAAATTAAAATTCAACAACCTACATCTTTAATACAAAGGTTCAAAACAAATTTTAATAAAAAAAATCATTTCCTGCGATATGCAAACAAATTCATATATTTGCAATGAAATATTTTGTAAAAACAATTGTATCAGATATCATATAAAATCAATTTTTACCTGTAATTCAATTGAATATAAAAAAAATGAAACCAAAAAAAATTCCCTTCGTATAAATTCATCGTAGACCAGCCGATTTAGGTATTTCAATATCGAATTATTTGAAAAAAATTGCTTTATCCTTGACTTTTGACATTTTTATATATATCTTAGCTATCTTTTTTAAATCTTTACAATAATTATATGTGTGAATTCTAATAAATTTTTTAATAATAATTTAATATACCAAAAAATAGTATAAATTAAAAATCAATCCAATGGAAAATTCTACAATGTTATTAAAAATGAAAAGCGCAGGGAATATAATAGTTATGTTCTTTTGCGTGATGTTTTTATTGATCGGATCTAAAAACATTTCGGGGCAAAATCTGAGTTGTTTTACCGGGTCAACAGGAACAAAAAGTGTATTTACCAATTCCGGGCAATGCTATAACTCTGTTAATAACTATGCCTACGATGTTGCATGTGGCACCACTCTTACGTGCCTTGTTGAGAAAAGCAAATGGACTTTTACTTATGAACTCGACGGGGCCACAACGGGGACAGGGTCAACTACCCTGAATACAATACTCCTTAACAAAGGGGTAACGGGTGTTTCATGGACAGCAGTCTATACAAGTACAGGGTATACTTATCAATTCCAGAAATATTATGTGGAAGTTAAAGACAAAGAAATTCCTGTTATAACATGCAGTAACAATATTACTGTATTCAACGATCCTGGTATAAATGGTGCAGTTGTTACTTTTCCTGCTGCTACAGCGACTGATAACTGTGAACTCGATACCATTTACATGTCTGAAGGCCTGGAAAGCGGTTCATTATTCCCTGTCGGAACGACTACTATCGAATATAGAGCCTTTGACATAGACGGCAACATGAGTATAAAAACTTTTAGTGTCACCGTTATTGATAACGAACCTCCTGTTATTATTGTACCTGAACGTAAAACTACAAATGCTACCGGCCCATGCGGCTGCCCTGTTTTTTATACGGTTTCGGGCTACGATAATTCGGGCGACACTATAGTATTTGAAAAAATTAAAGGCGTTGAAAGCGGCGGTGTTTTTGATCTTGGAACCACCACCAATGTTTTCAAGGCAATTGATAAATACGGTAATTATGTAATTGATTCATTTGACGTGGAAGTTATTGATACCGTTGCTCCCGTAGTAACCTGCCCTAATACTACCGTAATTCTCAAAACCGTTCCTACCTCCTGCGACGTAATAGTTGATTATATTGTTTCTGCTGAAGACGATTGCCCTGTATTTCTTAATTTTTATAAATCGGAAGGCCCGATGCCCGGCGATATTATCCCGGTAGGATCAACTTATACTGTTACCTGGGTAGCTACAGATAAGAACAATACCAAAAGCTGTTCGTTTACCATCACTGCTACTGACGATGACCCTCCTCAACTTTTCACTCCTTATGATACGGTTGCTCTTATTTATACTCCTTTTAATTATGATGTAACGGCAACTGATAACTGCCCCGGAGTAACCTGGGTGCAAACAGCAGGATTACCAAGCGGTTCAATGTTTCCTGTCGGTGTTACCACCAACACATTTGTTGCAACCGATGCTTATGGACTCACAGCTACAAAGAGTTTCAACGTTACCGTAGGCAGCCCGATTAAAACATGCTGTTTGGGTTTTAATGTAGATGTTACAGAAAGCAGAACGCCAACTTTTTGCCTGGATGATACCCAGGTTGATTTGATTGCCAATGCCAGTACATTCTCCTGCCCTGATGATACGGGCACAACCAACAACAACGAGAGAATTTGCCTTGAGAGCCCGACAGCACCCGGTATAGTTAATGCATCAACAGAATGGTATACTCATACGATCGATGGTGAAAATGTTATTACTATCAGAACTACTTTTTCAAAGACTTTTGTTGATAACACTTATGGAACCGGCGCTATTGGCTGGCCAAGCGGGCATACCTTCAGCAACCTGACCGGTTCAGACAAGCTGGAATTGGCATTATATGATAATAATAATGTAATGAAACTGCAATTCTATATTGATTATATCAGCTCTTCATCCGCAGCTCCGTCAGGATATAAATCCCTCGGTGTTTCCGGCGGTGAAGGGAGCATGGTATTAGGCAGCGCCGCCAATATTGTCAGTTGTATGACATCTATTGATAAAAACCTGAATGAATTAGGTTACCATCTTTTAACAAATTCTCCAACTACAGATGCAAGTTATACGCCTAATTCTTCGTACCCGGATTGGATTTATGACGTTTGGTACGAAGTAACTGTAAAAGAAAGCGCTTTTGGAGCAATCGGTTTTGGCAAACCTGAAGTGACTTATATCCACGCAAGCCCCAGCAAAACAGGCCATAACAGCGAAACTGTATTGCCAGTTATATGCGACGGAAGCTTTCCCGGCCAAAATACAGGTTCTGGCAATACAACGCCAGCAAGTACTTACTTGTGGTCAACCGGCGCTACGACTTCAAAAATCCATATAACCACACCCGGAACTTACACCGTTACCGCTACAAACACTGCAGGATGCGAAAACACAAAAACAGTTGTGGTTGAATCTAATCTTCCTACTCCCCTTAATGATTATGTGATACTGACACGCGAACATCTTAAACTTGACCATTCTACTGTTTATAGCGGCGGACTGGGTGTTACTAATTATGGAACCACCATTGGGAAACTTGAAGTTATAAATTCATCGAATGTTACCGCTTCGACTACTTTTGCACAATCAAGCAACCTGATCATCGGTTCTAATGCCCAGGTAACCACACAAATCAATGATGGAGCCAACGTGGATTTCCCGGTTTTTGAACCGGAAACATATAACGGCACTAAAGCCGCCACCGTTCCTGACAACGCCACCGCTTATTTATCCGATACATTATATAAGACTATAACAATAGGTAAAAACGCTACAGCGATCCTGACAAAACCTATAATCAACGTTAGCGATAAAATTGTTATGGGCGACAATTCAACACTGAAATTTGCACAGTGCGGAAAAATACTGGTAAGGAACACCATGACATGCGGCGCTAATGTCCATATTAATCCGGATGAAAAATTTGTTAAATTCTATGTAGGATCCGACCTTCCGTTCAAAGCAGGATCACATGTAAACGGCAATTTCTATCTGGGCGATATTGTCGGCGGTGACACCTCATATCACCATATGCACATTGCCAATTCAACAGCTGCCAACCCCGGAGTTTTCAAAGGAACATTCCTCGCACAGTGCGTACATTCCGGCACTTACACCAACTGGTATAAAGGCGATTTCTGCGGCTATTGCCCTCCACCCGAAGCCTCTGCATGGGAATGCCCATCCAACCTCACCTTATGCGACGGACAGGAAAACTTTGTTCTCAGAGATTTATACCCACCTGAAATACAAGGTGTTTCTTTGGTTTCCAACAATCAACCCGAAACCTTCCCAATCGGCACTACTACAGTAACCTGGACAGTGGTTGACAATTACGGTACCACATCCCATTGCACGCAACTGGTTACCCGAAGCGCTCCTATTACTGTTGTGATCAATAAGGACGGCTTATTCTGTGAAAACTCATACAAACTTAAAGCAACCATCACACAGGGCATCCCGACAGCTTATCTCTGGTCAACAGGCGAAACCACACCTAACATCATTGCTGACGTCAATGGCGGTGATTATTCCATAACGGTGACCAACTCCCTTGGCTGTGATACTTCCTATGCTGTTAATATGTCAGCTGACACTACAGACATGATTCCGCAGTATGTGCTTTATGCCAAGGACAAAATTGAAATAAAACGGACTACGGTCAACAGCGGGGCTCTGGGAGTATTAACAAAAGGTGCCGGAAAAGAATGTAATATTAAAGAATACTCTACAGTTAATAACAGTCAGAGTTTTGTAAAAGCTAATAAAATAAATGTAGATGCGTCAAGCAGTGCGCTGAATAAACTACAAGCCATCTCCAACATTATTTTACCGGTGTTTGAGTGTAATACCTATCCTTCCACCAACAATGTTTCAATAGCTGAAAACGGAAATATTACGTTGGATGATACCATTTTTGGCACAATTACAGTAAATAAAAATGCTACAGTTACTTTCAACAAAGAAATTGTAAACATTCAAACCCTGGTATTAAAAGAAGGCGCTACGGTAAAATTCGGGTATGTTTGTGGTAAATTAAGAGTTAAAAATGCCTTAACTACCGAAAAACGTGTCACCATAAATCCCGAAAAGAAATCTGTGCTTTTCTATGTTGAAAACAACGTTACATTTAATGAAGGTATTAACGCATATGCAATCTTCTACCTCGGAAATGCCGGTAAACTTGACCGTACCTTTGATGTGAATGACTATACCAACACCCGCCCGAATATTATTGAAGGTATGATACTGGCTAAAACTATTACTATCGGCAAATACACAACATTAGATATTAATAATTTCTGCCAGGGCTGTACGGTAATCAGGGACATGAAAACTCCTGAAAACAACAGCACTGTAAGTGTTAGCGGAATAGAACTAAATAATTATCCTAATCCGTTCGTAAATACTACATCATTATTCTTCACCCTGCCGGAAAACAACCATGTTACGCTTGATGTATATGATGTTGCCGGCAAAAGGATAGCTACATTGTTTGATGGTTTTGCTTTAAAGAACCAGCAATACAAAGTCGATTTTGACGGATCTAAACTTCCTGCCGGTATATACATGTATAAGATGGCTACCGACAAAGAAGTACTGACCGGAAAAATGACCATGCTAAAATTATAACCCAATAATTGATTCACCGGAAGAGGCTGGCTTATGTCAGCCTCTTTTTTTTTTAATTTAAAGAGGCCGGCCTTGTAACCGGCCTTTTTTATTGATAATTGAAACTTTTCC
>CAZVKJ010000070.1:0-15940 GCA_964626855.1 uncultured Bacteroidales bacterium | reverse complement strand
GAATTGCTAATCGCTAACTGTTAACCGCTAACCGCTAACTGTTAACTGTCAAAAGCATCCTCCCACCGACACCCCGATCCCTGGCAATATTTCTCCAGTCCGGGTTATATAATGCGACATTAACGCAAGCCTTAAAAAGAAATGTTCTTCGGTTTCAAGCCTGTATGCTATTTCAGGGACAAGGTTTGTACTAAACCTTTCGGGGTAAATATCCTCAAACGCAACATAGATGCCTCCTTCAAACTTCTGGGTTGCATGGCCAAAGGCGACATTTACGCCAACAGGAATTGCATAGGAGCTCACGCCAATGCAGTATCCGGCACGTGCCTGCAAGCTGAAAATATCCTTTCTGAACAGTGTTCGTTCATAATTAAAAGAGTATAATAATCCCGGCCCACCGGCTTCGAAATATAGAAAATTGTATGGCCCTTTTTTGACTTTTTCCTTCTTTTGCAACAGTGACGGGTCATCCGGGTTATATTGAAATGTATAATCCTGTTCTTTATCTTTATGTTTAACTGTTTCATTTATCGTCTGACGCGGCTTATTATCAAGTGCCCAAACCAGGCTGATATCCAGGCCGGCTGACCAATTTTGCATATTTGTATTCATGCATTCCGTGATATCAAATTCCTCGGGCATGAATGATAAATAGTTATAACGAAATGTGGGTAAAATATCGATCCAGAGCTTGTTTTTCAGAGGTATGCTTATCCCGGCCCGGGCAATAGCGCTAAAGCCGGTGCCAAATGAATTTTCAAATCCTTTTGATTCAGTACCCGGAATACCGTATGGATAGGAGCCGCTGATGGTAACTTTTTTGAAGTCGATAAACTTAATATTGAATGATATTCCCGCACCAGCCTGAAATCGAATCTTTCCTTTTTGAGTTTTATATCCAATAAGGAATGGAACACTGGCGAATATCCTGTTTGTGATATTATCTTCATAATAAGTCCAATCCTGGCCCCAGGTATGAACATTGAATTCCTCCTGTGGATATCTTGCTTCGACCCAGCTTATGCCGGCGCCGCTTTCGATGAATAACCCATATTTAAGTTTATTTATAAAGCGGAAACCTGCATTTATTCCAAACATAGGCTTTTCTCCCGACTGAAACTTATCAATCACACCGGTGAGGGCAGGTGAGATGTAGAAACCTGCCGAACGCCGGAGCGTATCAGATCCCGATTGTCCGTAACTGTAATACACACTTAGAGTTATGATAATGGTAAGCAATATTTTTTTCATAATAATATCTTATTTATATAACTACAAAGCTATTATTTTCGTTAAAACAATGCAATATTTTTTTTTCCGTAATAATTATCATGCACCATTGACTAACCAGGAACATGATTTTAATAATTTGTATGTAATTAAAAAATCTGGAAATGTATTTTTGTTGTGAATTTAAAAAATTATATATGACTAATAAATTTACTTTGTGTATTTTATTATTTCTTGTTTTTCAGTCTGTCTATGTCAAAGGTCAGAATATTGTTATCAGTGGCAAAATCAGCGATTCAATAAGCGGCCAACCCTTAGCTTTCGTCAATATTGTAGCTGGCGATCATACCACAGGAACCCTAAGCGATGTGGACGGAAAGTTTAGAATCATTGTATCCGGGAATTCTGGTTCACTTAAATTTACTTATGTTGGTTATCATACCAGGACTGTGTTTGTCGAAAAACAGGAAAATATTCATGTAAAAATGAGTCCACAGTCTTTTGAGCTTTCCGAAGTGCTAATATTCCCCGGCGAAAACCCTGCTCACCGGATTATTAAAAAAGTGATCGAAAACAGGGATATCAACAATCCGATGAAGCAAACGTCTTTTACTTATAAAGCTTATAACAGGTTTATCATCAATCCCAATACTGACCAGCTTAGGCAACTGGCAGACAGTTTGCCTGATGATACAACCATTCAGCAAATCACTAAATTCACAGGCAGGCAATACCTGTTTCTCATGGAAAGCGTAACGGAACGATACTTTGTTAAGCCCGACAAAAGTTCCGAAACTATTCTTGCCTATAAAATATCCGGCTTCGAAGATCCTTTGTTCTCCATGCTGATAACACAAATTCAGCCTTTTACTTTCTATGATGATTTCATCAAACTATTCAGTGTAAATTATGTGAATCCACTAAGTAAAGGAAGTACGGCGAAATATTATTTTCAATTAGAAGATACCATATATCCAGGAAAAGATTCAGTATATATAATTTCCTTCAGGCCTTTTGCCGGTACCAACTTCGATGGATTAAAAGGCTTGCTGTATATCAGTACGGATGGCTATGCTGTTCAGAATGTCATTGCCGAATCGGCCAACCCGAAGCTGAACCAGCTGAAAATACAGCAGATGTATGAAAAGATTGACGGGCGGCAATGGTTCCCGGTACAGCTGAATACCGATATTTCGCTGAATATGGTGCAGACAAACGGAGGAGTCAAATTTGCCGGAATCGGGAGAACCTATCTCAGGGATATTGTTCTGGATAATTCGATTAAAAGATATATGGCTGGCAATGCCGAAGTGGAAGTAGATCCATCTGCGGATAAAAATTCAGCGGCGCTGCTTGACCAATACAGGCTAAATAAGCTGGATGCCAAAGATTCACTGACATATCACACTATTGATTCTATAGGGAAAAAAGCAAAACTTGACAAACGTGTTTCTAACCTGAACACCATTTTAAACGGGAAAATTCCATATAAATTTCTGGATTTTGATATTAACAAATTGCTTGATGTGAACAAATATGAAAAGATAAGGATCGGCCTGGGCATAAACACAAACAGGCGATTGAGCATGGCTTTTTCTCTGGGGATTTATGCCGCATACGGTTTTGGCGATCACAAGTTAAAGTATGGAGGCAACGTTGAGTTCAAGTTGCATCATAAATCAGCCACATATATAAAAGCATATTATTTTGATGATATTGCTGAAACCGGGAAATATGAATTTCTGGAGGCACCGGCATTATTTTCATCTGAGTGGTTGCGCACAATAAGCCTGCATCGTTTTGACCATTACCGCCGTATAGGATTGGAAGTAAAATCGCGCCCGTTATCGCCGCTGCAATTGAAGGTGGGCTTGAGCCTAAGCGATATAACAAACCTGTATGATTACCGTTTTCATGATTTTCCATGCGGGTCAGGTACTTTTCGCGATTTTTCATTATCGTTTGCATTACGTTATGCTTACCAGGAGCGTATTATCAGAAACCTTGACTATGATGTGGTAGTGAAAAATGAAAAAGGCCCTATATTGGATTTCGCTTATATCAGAGGATTCAGAAACATACTGGGCGGGGATTATTCGTACAATAAGTTTAATGTGAAAATTAAGAAGGCTTTTCTTTTTAAATATTCCGGAAAGCTGACATTAACAGGTATAGCGGCCTATGCCGACCGGAGTTTGCCGTTGTCACTACTGTTTTCTGCCAAAGGTTCTGATGATTCGTATTATTTTCAGATCAATGAGACCTTCACGACGATGAATTCTGATGAATACTATTCAGATGTCTGTGCTTCATTATTTGCCAGGCATGAATTTCCCGGCTTTTTTAAAAAGCATTTCTGGTTTGATCCGAAAATCAATGTTTTCGCTTCGGCTGGCTGGGGCAACCTTAATCATAAAACGAATCACCTGGTCATCGAAGTAAAATCACCTGAAAAGGTGTATACTGAAGCAGGACTTATGTTGAATGATCTTGTTAATTTAAAGATTCTTTCTTTTGGCGGGGGTGTTTTTTACCGCTTCGGATATTACAGTTCCATACACGAGAAAAATAATTTTTATCCCCGCTGGAATTTAAAGATAAAAATTTAGAAAGCGTAAGTTACTCCTGCCATCAGGTTAAATCCGTATGACGGATAATTATACCACTGGTAGTATTTGATTGAGGTCAGATTGTTGATATTGATCCAGCCCGATAATATCTTGGAATAACGGTATTCAAAGCCAAGGTTTACATCGGCGTAACCATTGATGCTCTTTTTCACAACTTCGGAGCCATTAAACGTTTTTGCATACATGTTTGAACGCCCTGTGATTCCGGCAGTAATTATGAATTTATTCTGGATATTGTACCAAAAATCTATGTAAGCATCAAAGATGGGTTTTTGCCATGCCTTAAGTTCATGGTCCATTTTGTAATTATAAAAATTCCCGCCCACGAGCAATTTAAATTTTTCATCCTTCTGGTATGCTAATTCACCTCTTACATTAAGCAGATAAGCGCTGTCGTAAATGATGTCGAACTTGTTCCTCAGGGCCAGGGTAGTATCGGTAACATACATGGGCAGATTTTGCAGGCGTGCATAGGAAACTTCTGCCGAAAAATTTATGCTTTTGCTGACATCGCTTTTAATACCTCCGAACAGATCAAACGGCTTACTGGTATAAGACAATGGAACTTCGGAATTGATATAGGGATTCTCATGTGTAAAACCATAATATGTATTTTGTACGAGATTTCCTCTTATCCCGCCGTACACAATCAGGATGTTTTTAACAATATTGAACTGTACGTCGGCGATAGGATAGAAATAAAGTTTTGCATTTGTATCAGCTGATACAGAAATATCAACGCCAAGATTAAAATTGAAACCCTTGAATGTCGTTCTGATGTATGGTTTCAGGGTGACAACACCGGCATTGTGCTGGTTTAGACTATCCTGATCAAAGCAATATTTGACCTGTGCCTGAATGCCTAAAATCTGAGAACTTGTAATTTTGAACAGGTGCAGGTCTTTGTTGACATCGCCGCTAAAATCAATGCAGTTTTCAGATGTTTTATAATAATCATTTAAATAGTAATATTTAAAACTGGTATTATAATTCAGTTTCAACAAATCCGGATGATGTGTGCTATTAAAATAAACATTGGCATCAATAAGGTTAAAACGTTGTTTGTAAAGGTTTTTTTGCAACGGTTTTATGGAGTCGGGGGTTTCGTCCGGTTTGAATCCGTAATAATGATAAACATTGCGTTTGTATCCAATTCCGCCTCCGATTTCGTTCTTTTTGAAAAACTTTTTACCGTAGAATTCTGCTATATTCTCGCTGTTTCCGGGATAAGCCCACTTTTTAAACTTACCCAGGTAGGAGTGATGTTTCAAATGTCCGCCCACGCTGTAGGAGCGCGAGTATGTGTTATTCACAAATAGTTCGCCGTATGGTGATGTATAATTTCCGAAGCCGGCTTTGGCCAAAAATTTATAAAGCTTTGTGAGATTAGCATCACCAACACGTGCCGGCTTGATGGGATCAGCGCTGTATTGTGTCTTATATTGACGCGTAAGCAGCTGATAGGTCATTTTGGGTATCACAAAATTTGTGTCGCTGTACTGGGGTTGCGAATTGATCTTGTTTGCATCTGAGATCGTGGGCTGGTAGGGCGCAACAACAGTAACGTTTTCATTATATGGCCGCTGAGCCATTATGACAGTTGAAACCGTTATTAACAAACCCAAAACTGATAAATATTTAATAGTCCTCATGGTAGTACTTTTTATTATTTGCATTTTCGAACAGATTAATAATTCTCCTCCGGCAATGGTCCGGGCTCATTTTGTAATTTCAGCAGATCTTCGGCTTTCTTCTGCTCTTCAAGTTTTTCTGTTTCAAGAATGGCGTTGAGTTTGTCCTGAGCAATTTTTACTAAGTCAGCGCCTTCATAGTTTTCAATAATACTCTTTAATGTGTATTTTGCCTGGTGGCGATTACCGGTTTTTAAATAATTATCGGCGAGCAATATAAATGCTTTGGCAATCCAGTAATCGTATGAAGGAACCTGGTTGATCAGATCAAATGCTTTTTTCTCGGCTTCAGCGGTATTGTTTTGGTTGTAATAAATATTGGCAATATTGTATTTTGCTTCGGCACATGATTCACTTTTTGAAAGTTTGGTAACAACCTCAAACTCGCTTAATGCCAAGGATGTATCTTTAGTTTCTAGAGCCGATTTTGCAATCGTCATGTGGGCTTCAACAAGCAATTCGTCGGGAAGTTTATCAGCCAGAAGTAATTTCTGGGAAGAACTGATGGCATTATTGTAAAGCCCGAGCTGTAAATTGCAACGCATCTGTCCGGTCTGGGCCAACAAGATATTTTCCTTATATTCGGCATATTTTTCCAGGTCGTTGTAATTATTCAGCGCTGCGTCATAGCTTTTCTTTGCGTAATTAATAGTAGCCGCATTTACTAATGATTTTTCAGTGAACTTTGTTCTCGGCTTTTCAATGACATAGCCGTAATTGACCAGCGCATCATCGGCTTCATTTCCACTGTAAAGGCATTCCGCCAGGTAGAAATGGGCATCTATCTGGTATGCACCATTAGGAAACTTTACAAGGTATTCTTTAAACCCGGTGATTGAGTTTTGGCAATCGCCCCTCATATAACGGTTTTCGAGTGCAATATAGGTAATGGAATCCTGTTCGGCATCCGAAACGCTGGCGAAGGGTAAATCCTTTACATAAACGAAGAAATCTTCCACACGATCCTGGTCTACATAAACATTCCGGATACTCACCAATGCTTCTTTTGATTCAGGCGTACCCGGAAAATCACTGACAACTTTTTTCAAAACCTGCAATGCCTGTTCATCCTTCTGATCGTTATAATATATCATACCTTTTTTCAAAAGTGCCTGGCTTATATAACCGGAATTGGGGTATTCTCTCACAAGCATATCATAATAATCAATAGCTTTTGCATTATTGTTAATGTTTTGATAAGTATTGGCAAGTTCATATACTGCAGATACGCGATAGTTTGATTTTGGGTAATTATCTATAAGGTGCATCAATGAGGTGGCCTTGGTCTCAAGCTTTCCGGAAGCTCCTTGTGCCAGGGCTTTCTGATAAAGTGCATAATCGGCATCAATGAGCTTCATGTCAATACTCTTGTCATAATATTCAATAGCATTTAAAAAGTCTTTATTCATAAAATAACAGTCAGCTGCACGATTACAGGCGTCATTGATGATTCTGGGCTCGGCATTTTTTGCTTCACTCAGAAAATTTTTAAAATTAGTCAGGGCAGATGAGTAACTGGCTTTTTCAAAATAGGAATACCCAAGCCCGTAATAAGAGTTTTGGTATCCTTCGCTACCAAATGCCCCGTTGACCGCTTGCAGCATTTTGTAATCGACAATTGCGGAATCATAGTCTCCAAGCCTGTAATAAGCTTCGGCTGTCCAGTAATATGACTGAATTTCAAAATCCGGGTTCAGGGGAAACTTATTTGAATTGGCAAAAAGTTCAATTGATTCCTTAAATTCACCATTATTAAACAACTCTGTTCCACGCAGGTATGCAATTTTTTGATATGCTTTATTCAATTTTGCATCACGTTTTTTAATTTTTTCAAGCGATGCCAGGGCGTCTTTATAGTTTTTTGTGGTGAAATAAATATTTGAAAGATATTCATAAGCTTCATCAAGCTTGCCCGATTCAGGGTATTTCTCAATATACTCGTTGAAAACATTTACAGCTTCATTATAAGGATTGTACGCAGTTTCATAAGTAAGCTTGGCATAATTGAACATGGCATTTTCCTGGATTTCCTTGTCGAAATCCAGTTTATAGGCCGATGCAAACATGTTCATAGCTGATTGTTTTTGATCTTCAGCCATATAGCATTGGGCAAGATGATAATATGTAAGCTGCGATAAAGTATCATTTTCAGCTGTACTTATTTTTTTAAAGTTTTCTATCGATTTATCATATTCTTTAGTTTTATAATATGTAAAAGCGATCATATAATAGTCAGCGCGCAAGAGGGGGGCAGTGTTTTTTTGAAGATACAGCTCGATGTATGGAACAGCGTTGTCATAACGTTCGGTATGAAAATAGGCTTCGGCAATCATACGGGCAATTTCCGGAGTCCTTTTACTGGTGCCTGCAGAATCAAGTAACGAAGGCGCTACAGCGATGATTTCGTCATACTTTTGCTGGTAATAATAGATTTGCACAATATAAAATGGTGCAATCTTTTTATAATTATCATCACCGAGCAATTTATTAAATCCTTTCAGGGCAGTTTCATAATTTTTTTCGTTGTAAGCAATATGTGCATAATAATAATTTGCCGGGGCCGAATACTTTGAGTCTTTGTTAATGATCTCATAAAAGGATTTTTTTGCATTGGCATAATCCTGCCTGACAAAATAACAGTATCCGGTTTTAAAGTAGTAATCTGCCATATCGTCATCATTTAACTGAGCAGTTTCGATTTTTTCGTAGGTCGTCAGGGATTTATCATAATCCTTGCTTTTGAAATAATAACCTGCAAGTTCAAAGTATCCACGGTTAACCTTGGGATTTTCGGGATAATCCTTTATAAATGTCATCATAAGGCTCTCTCCATCAGCATTGAAAAGCTGGAGAGCGCATAGGGCCACGTAATATTCAGCATTGGCCCGCATTTCAACAGGGTATTTTTTCGTTTCAAGCAGTTGTTTGAACTTCTCCTGTGCCGATCCGAATTTTTCTTTATTAAAAAGCTCAACAGCATCGTGATATTCAGCTATTGGTTTTTTGTAACTGGCTGTTTTTTGGGCATATACAATATGCAAACAACCAAACAATGATAAATAGAAAACTAAACAAATTGATTTCTTCAGCATAATCCTATAATTAATTTAGCACAGCGCCACAGCAACCGTGAGTATACTAATAACCTATTTTACAGCGAAAATATTATTTAATAAAACCCGTAGAACCGGCATTTGGCCTAAATTATTAACAGCAAATGTTTGATAACTTCTTTTTGATTGTTGTCTGTTATATTTTTAAAAAAAATTCAGAAATAGTATAGGCATATAAACGGCCTGGCTCATAATTTGTCATGCTGTAAATCAATATATTTCCGAATTATTTAGAATGATTATTCTTTATTAAAAAATAGTAAAATATCAGAAAAATTAATAATTGTAAAAAAAATCTTATGAAAAAATTAAAATATTTACCTGAGGCAGGCTTTTTAACAAAATTAGTTTTACCTTTGCACAAGTTTTTTAAAAAGCTTTTAATTAATCATAACCCAGTACCCATTAATTCAATGTTTAACCCAAAACCTGTTTACGTGAAAAAATTGTTATTTGTAGCTTTTTTATTTTTTATTGCAAATTATTCTTTTTCCCAAACGCAATACAATAGCAATCCTAAGCCGGATAAATATCATGAAAATATATTTGCACCACTGAAAGGCAAATATCCATGCCCCGGCGATTTATCAGTGTCAGGCGATAGAGTGTCAAACGAAAAATCGTTGACCTGGAAATGGGATACTATTGTTTCATTTGATACGGATAATAATTATTATGAGCGGTATACGCGGTCATTTGATTATAACGGTACTTTAAAAGTTTATATAGCTGAAAAATGGCAGGGAAATCTGTGGGTAAATTCATACAGGCGCACTTATACCTATGATGCTGATGGAAATAAATTATCACAGTTATATGAGTTTTGGCAAAATGACGCCTGGACATATTCCGAAAGAACAAATTATACATATGATGTAAACGGTTACATGCAAACATACGTTACCGAATTGTTTCAGAATAATGCCTGGATAAACAAGAACACAGGTTCATATACCTATGATTTGAACGGAAACATCCTGACCTATTTATTTGAAGAATGGAAAGACGGTTCATGGTTAAACTCACTTCGCTATACATGTACTTACGATGCAAACAGTAATATGCTGACCTATTTGCTTGAGCAATGGAAATACGGTGCATGGGCAAACATGATGAGACATACTTATACATTTGATGCAAACAGTCATATGCTTACCTATTTATCAGAATTATGTTTTGGCGGAAGCTGGACTAATGACTACCAGGTATCCTTTAATTATGATGGTAACGGTTATCTGTCGGATTATTTGTATGAAGACTGGCAGAACGGGACATGGGTTAACTGGAAGCAGGCTTTCTTTACCTGTGATAACGCTGGAAATATTTTAACTGAAGTATATGAAGAATGGAACAGCGGCCTGTGGATAAACATTAACCGTAAATCATATACATATGATCCCATTGGAAACGTATTAAGTTGTTTAATTGAAAACTCGCAGTGCAGCGGCCAATGGGCTAATGAAGAAAGATATAGCTATACATACGATCTATCTGGCAATTTATTATCTGATTTAAATGAAAGATGGATTGACAATGAATGGATTAACAATGAAGCCTTTTCATATAATCATGATTTAAATGGTAATTCCATTAATGGCGAATGTTTAGTCTATAATGATGGAAGCTGGTTGCCCAATAATGAAATGTTGGATGTATATACGGGCAATACCATTTCAGACAATGTTTTTGGTTATAGATATACAGCAAAATATACATCCGTTTCTCCGTCATATGTCATTACCGGTATTTCCGAATCATCTGAAGATGTAGCAATAAGTATATATCCTAATCCGGCATCGGATTTTGTAAATATAGAAAACCTGCCATCAAATGCCGGAAACAATACCACAGTTTCTGTGTATGACAATAATGGTCATCTGGCTCTGCAACAGCTGACACAACAGTCCACCCTTAATATAAATATCTCGCAGCTATCACATGGTATGTACTTTATGAGAATTGAAAGCAGTGACGGGATAATCGAAAAGAAGTTTGTAAAGGAATAATGTAAAGAAATTTTATAGAAAAACGCCACCGGAAAACGATGGCGTTTTTTTTATCTTAAAAAGTTATTCATTTACTATGTCGGCCTTCTTCAGATGCCGCGTAATAAACAATAATTCGCCGTATGAAATTTTATCACCCAGGGAAAATTTGATCTCTCCAACAGATTTTTGAGGGTTTTCACCAATATAATCTACTACCATTTTTATCTTTTCCTCTGAAACCAATTCTGTTACATCCAGCTCACCACTTGTAATATAATGAGCCAGGTGGCCTTCAATGGTGCTTACTGAAAAGCCTCTTTCCCTGGCAATTTCAGTCATCGTTTTTCCCGATTTATAAAGATCGAAACTTATTTTCTTTGAGTTGATTTTTATCTTCTTTTCTTTGACAGGAATTTCAATTCCCGGGGGAACAATATCGTTTTCTGTGCAATAATTTTGGATTATTCCGATAAGTTCTTCGCCAAACCATTTTGTTTTAGCCTGGGCAATTCCTTTGATGGTCTTTAATTCGGCCAGAGTTGCCGGAAGCTTGTTGGTCAGCTCAATCAATGTCTTGTGCGGTAAAATCCGGTAAACGGGTACATTGTTTTCATCTGCCATATTATTGCGCCATTCCTTGATTATATTGTACAATACCGGGTGCAGAATGTCTTTTGATGCAAGGGGTTTAATTTTTTCTTTACGCTTTGCCGGCGGTTGGAAATCTATTTCTGCATCTGCTCTTTTTCTGATGTATGATATAGTCTCAAAACCATTGACAGAATTGGCAAGGCAGGATTTTTTCACAAAAACATCTTTCTGAAAATTTTCCAGCGATTCGGCCAGCAGCATTTTTACCGCTTTATTATCTGTTTCAAAATAAAAATTGTCAAGAAAAGGAGATAAAATATTTTCAATTTTTTCGGAAAAATACCCGGCTGCTTTTTTCACCCGGTCCTGCAGATGAGGGTTTTCTTCCGGAACTACCGGCGCATTCTGCAACTGGCCCAGCTGCAGTTTGAATTTTTCAGCAACTTTGAATATTTCAGCATCACATTGGTTTCTTCCGGCTTGCAATTCACTGATTAATCCGCCATCCAGGATGTTTGCATACTCACTTCCCAACTTAAGCAACTGGTCGAATCTGTATTTTATCAGGTTAAAATCAAAAAGTTCAAATAGGAGTTCCTGCTGAAATACCGTTCTTGCTTCCAGTAGTTTTGCAGGGCCGGGCTCATTTTGATTTGCATCATTTGAATAGTCCGAAACAAGGGAATCTGTTTTTATGCCTGATGGCGAAATAGGAGTGCTCAGCACGATACCTTCAAATGTGCGGCAACGGCTCAGAGCTACATATACCTGTCCGAAAGCAAATGCTGCGTTGGCATCAATAATAACCTTGTCAAAGGTAAGCCCCTGGCTCTTGTGAATGGTTATTGCCCAGGCCAGCCTGAGAGGCAACTGGGTAAAGGTGCCGGCAATGTTTTCAGAAATTTCCCTTGTTTCTTCATTAAGGGAGTATTTAATATTTTCCCAGGCTATTTTTGTTACGCTGATCTCGCTGTAATCTCCCGGGCATTTCACATATACAACATCTTCCTCGATTCGGGTTATTTTGCCAATTTTTCCGTTATAATATCTTTTCTCATGAAAGGGATCATTCTTGATAAACATGACCTGCGCACCGGGCTTTAATTCCAGCTTTTCATCCGTTGGATAATCATAGGGCGAAAAATCACCATCGATATCAGCCTTGGACACATAAGAATCTGCATTAATCTCCTTTAGTTTGGCAAGGTTAATCTCACCTGCAGAAGCATTGTGTGTGGTAAGCGTTATATAGCCTTCTTCATCGCCGGGCTTAAACCCAGGTTTGTGCCGTGAATTGATTTCCTTTATCGTTTGAACATCTGCTTTATTATCCCTTATCCTGTTGAGCAGGCCAATAAAATATTCATCTGTCTGTCTGAAAATTTCTTTAAGCTCAATGCAAAGAGGAGAAGTATTTTTGAGGGCCAGGCTGTCAAAAAAATAGATACTCTTATAATATTCCCGGAGGATATTCCACTCATCCTCTTTTACGACAGGTGTAAGCTGGTACAGATCGCCAATCATGAGCAATTGCACGCCGCCAAAGGGCTTCGACCGGTTCCTGAATTTGCGGAGAACCTCATCAACAGCATCCAGTACATCAGCTCTCACCATGCTTATTTCATCAATTACCAGCAGGTCGATGCATTTAATGAGCCTGATTTTGGCTTTGCTGAACTTATGCTGGTATTCATTGACCCGCCGCTCATTTTTTCCGTTTCGCAACGATCCGGGAATAAAAGGGGAGAAGCTTAACTGAAAAAATGAATGCATGGTAACGCCTCCTGCATTGATGGCTGCTACGCCCGTTGGCGCAACCACGATCATTCTTTTTGGCGTTACTTTTCTGAGATTGTGGAGAAAAGTAGTTTTCCCGGTACCTGCCTTACCTGTTATGAAAATATTTTTATTCGTGTATTGTACAAAATCAAAAGCAAGTTTCAGCTGGTCATTCTCAATATATTCCATCTGTGTTAGGATTTTAAGAAACAGATAGTAAAAATAGTAAAATTTTGTATCATTTATTTAAATTATAGAAAGCCCTGGATTTGTTTAAATCCTGCCTTTAACTTATTAAATAAAGCCATTAACTGGATTAAGACAATTTTATGGTATTTAAATTAAATATTTGTATCTTTAAATTTAATTTTATAATTTAAAAAAAAAGTTATGAAAAAATTTATACTTTTTACAATCACAATATTTGTTTTTCAGGTTTCTGTGGCTCAAACTTCAGTTTTTGACAGCAGTGCCTACCTGGATATAAACCAAATAAAAGCAAATATTTTTACCGGTGGACTTAATTTTTTTGATACGAGCAGTTTTCAAAATTATATATACCCGGCTGATAGCCAATCAGGGACAATTATGTCTTCAGCTCTTTGGATAGGAGGAAAAAAGCAGGGTGCAATTTTTCTTGCTGCAGAAAGGTATCATAGTAATGGACGCGATTATTATCCCGGTCCGGTGATGGATTCAGCTTCATTTCAGGCTGAAGCTGCTAATTGGAATAAAGTATGGAAAATCAATAAATCAGCGATAGATTATCATATTGCCCATTGGAGTGATACAGGTTATGTCATGCCAAATTCAATAGCCCATTGGCCGGTATATGCCAATCCATCATTGAACATAAACCATGATTTAGCCCCATATGTTGACACTGACGGTAATGGTCATTATGATCCTCTGAATGGAGATTATCCTAAAATTCGTGGCGATCAGGCAATATACTTCATTTATAATGATTCTGTTTTCAAGCATGCGGAAAGCGGAGGTAAAAGGATTGGTGTAGAGGTTCATGCCATGGCTTATGCATACAATTCGAATCCACTGTTAAATAAAACAATTTTTATCAACTATCTAATCTATAATAAATCACCAAAAATTTATGATTCCATTTATATCGGACTATTTACTGATATTGATATTGGCGATGCGACAGACGATTATATTGGATGTGATACGGTACTTAATACATATTTTGGTTATAATGCCGATTCCTGTGACGGATCTATAGGTAATCCGCATACTTATGCGAATAATCCGCCGGTTCAGGCAATTTCATTTTGTAACCAGCGGATGAATTCATTTGCATATTATAATAATCTTGGCCTGCATGAATCAATGTCAGATCCGGATAAAGCATCAGAGTATTATTTATACTTAACTTCGAGATGGAAGGATTCAACACATTTTGTCTACAGTGGTAATGGGCATTACCTTTATGGCGGGGATTCAACACGACCGGTCAGATATATCTTTCCCGGTAATCCAAATGATACAGCACAATGGAATGAACGCAGCGGGGCAAATACTCCTTATGACAGGAGAGCAGTAGGAGTAACGGGGCCATTTCAATTAATTCCGGGCCAGTATATTTCCCTTGACGTTTCATATATTACTGTGGATAGTGGCTCGGTAGCAACAGGTTTTCCTAATGTGGAAAATATGTACCAGACAATTCCACTGATTTGTGATTTTGTGAGTACAAATATACCTGCTGATGGAAGCGATCTGGCTTTAGGCACAGATAATTATAATAATTATCCAGATTTTAATAATTACAAAGTCTATCCCAATCCTGCCCATAACTATATTTCTTTAATAAATCAGGGTGGTGATGCCACAATTATTGAAATATCTGATATAAACGGGAAAATATTGCAAAGTAAGGAATGTACAGGCAGAAAGACTGAATTGGACATTTCATCTTTTAGACAGGGTATTTATATTGTGAGGATTAATAATGGCGATAAAATAAAATTCACAAAGTTTGTGAAAATGTAATTCCCCGTTTTTTTAATAATTATCAAAAAAAAACCGGACTTCACAGCCCGGTTTTTTAATGCAATTTTTACTATTGCTTATTGTTCCGATTTCTTTTGTTTCCGGTGGATGATGTAGGCTGAAAGTAGGCCCAGCCCTCCGAAAATCATGATGTTGGCGCTGTAGATGGCTCCTGACACCCCACCGTCACCATGGTATTCAACATGGCCTTCGTCAATTACCTCAAGGGTTTTTGTCATCGCTGCCGGATCAACAGGTATTGCCTGAACAATCAGAAATGCTACCAGTATTCCAAGGCCTACTCCCATTGAAAGAAGTGCAAAACGAAGTGTGCCGAATCTGTCGGATTTTTTGCGCACTCCTGGCTCCATACCTTTTTCGATCATTGCCATGCGTTCGTCGTTTTCGTATTTGCGCATAAATACTATGGTGGTGAACAAACCGAGGAATAAGGTTATTGGTACTAATACTCCAAAAAATGTTTCCATGACTTTATGTTTTAATTGGTTTTGTCAGTATGACGCCCCCAATTTCATTCCGGTTACAAAAAAAATAAAATATTTTCATTTTAGGCAACTTTTCTTTTTAACCTGACCTATTCATAAATAGTGTCAATAAGAAAACTCCTGTTTGTAAAAAGAAAACGTCAAGTTTGAGGCTTGCGAAGTGGCAAAAAGCGGAATTTACTTGGGTAAAAGAGCATTTTTGACGCAAGCGTAACGAAAAAATTGGCGTTTTCTTACAAACACTAAATAAATGAAATGCAATTTTTGAATGAGCATGGGCGATGTGGGCAGCAGGTCAGGTAATCCCGACACAGAAAATATTTTAAAATGACCAATACTGTTAAAACACTTGATTTTCTTTTGTCGGCCCGAAGGGTGAAAAATTCTTGTGAATTTTTCAGG
>CAZVKJ010000069.1:0-15970 GCA_964626855.1 uncultured Bacteroidales bacterium | reverse complement strand
AAAAATCAATTAAGAATCATAAAAAATCTGTCCTAAGACAGGGAACCACTAAAGTCCAGTACCTGAAGACCCATATGCTGTACTAATTTTAAGAAAGTTATATTTATTGATTAAACGCCAGGTACAAATTATGTGATTTTCCTTGCCATCTGGTCTCGGACCTGAAATAAAAAGCACATTAGATGAATACTCATCATTATTATAAAAATTAAAAAATAAACCTAAACTATCTCTATATAAAGACATAGAATCAATACCGTTGACAGTATATGTTTTTAGTGTATATTCTCCATATATCTTTTTAACCGTACGTTCATATTTACTACATCCAATTGTAATTGTAATTATTGCAATCAAGATAAGAATTATTTTTTTCATATTTACTTAGAATTTTTAAGCGTATTAACCTCTTTTTGCAATTCTTCGTTTTTGCTTTTTCAGTAATTCAACATGCTTTTTCACTTCAATGGTAGCTAATAAAAGTTCTTCTGTTTTTTTCATGTAAACAAATTAATGATTTTGACAATGTTTGATGTTGATTGTTTTTTCAACATGATATTTTTTCATAAAACAAGGTAATACTCTTTTCCATTATAGTTTGTCTTTATTTCAAAATATCTATTTGTTAATCTAACTATTTGCCATTGAAGATTGATGCCTGTGCCGAATGGCCCTGTGCTCAAGCCATAGAATAGATGGGCACCTCTAAACTTTAGTGTTTTATTATCTTCATTTAAGGACCAAAGAGCATGATAATGACTCTGCACGCCCGTGGATGTGATGCCGGTGATTTGTAAACAATTAATATCATTTTCTTCCTGGTAATAAAAGTTAAAATTAAGCCCTAATGCCTTTTTATATAGGTCTAAAGAATCGATACCATCGACCTCGTATTTTTGTATTGTATATAAGGCATATATTTTTTTTAATGTTCTGTCGTATTTACTACATCCAATTGTAATTGTACTTATTACAATCAATATAAGAACTATTTTTTTCATGTTTATAAAACTGATCAGGTAATAAATGTACATAAAAAAAGCTGCCCCGTTACCGAAGCAGCTTTTTTTAAATAAAATATTATGTTATAGTTTTACAAACTTTCTGGTTCCTGCAATGTTATTGTCTTTAATAAATGAAATGAAATACACACCGCCCTGAAGTTTGGAAGCATTGATTTTTGTATTGGCTCCGTTAACCTTATATGATGCTACCGTTTCACCAAGAATATTTGAAATACTGAGTTGGTCAATGCCATCAATATTTGAAATGTTTATCACATCCGAAACAGGATTCGGGTATATGCCAAATGATTGTTCATTTACTTCGCTGATTCCGGAGTGGATCTGAACGTCATTGGCATCTCTGGGTTCGATACGGTATTCCGAGTATGAATAATAAACAGGCCCCGTAATATCATAATTTGTTCCGATAGTAGGTGTGGGGTACTGATAAAGTAAATTATGGATTTTACATGTATCGGCAAGGATACCGGTGGTGTTTACAGTCCACATTCCGTAACCGGCATTGTCATCAAGACAGTCGGCATTAGTTATTTTTACAAGTACACCTTCAACATTTTCACTTTTTACGGTAGCTGAAGTAACATCATAGGGTGTCGGCAAAGTGCCGCCTGTAGAATTAACTGAAAAATTGGTGATATTTTTAAGTTCCGTCAGGTTGTAATATTCATAAACCAAACCTTTAAGACTCACAACATCGCCTAAGTTGATTGAGCCGGAATTTACTGAATCAAGAACATAGATTCCGTTCCATGGGCCAGTTCCATCCTGCAGGAAATATCCATACTGGTATTTGCCGGTAACCATGCCGCTTGTAGTAACAGTCATATTTGCATAGGGAGAATCAGCAGGTGATGCAGTTGTGTACTGTATGTCATGTATCGTCACATTAGTGGGTGTTGAAGAAATGGTATCAATATTAACATCATCAACCTGGATATGGTCTTTATCGGCCTTTGTGCTTTTTACAGAAAGGATAAACTGTGCAACAGCAGATGTAGTGTCAACAGTGATGGACTGTGTACAATGTTTCCAACCTAATGTGTCTACTAGAACATAGGTATTGTAGCTGTAATAGGTGCTTCCGCTTGATCCTGCTCCTTTGTAACAACCTGTGCGAATTTCGCCATGTCCGCGAACCCAAAAACTGATCTGATAGGTTTTTCCGGCAACGATAGGGGTGCCTTGTGTGGTCAGGCGTTTGTGTGATGTTGTGCCGCTTTTAAGTTGAATGGCATAGGTGCCGCCATGAACACTGGTAGTATATTTGGCAATACTATCTGCAGAGAAGTTTGTTTTTGAACCAAACCAGTCCGTTGGAGTAATGGGAGCTACGGAAGTCCATGATTCAAATCCGCTGGTGAATGATTGTGCTGATGATTTGTTGATCATCATTCCCATAAAGGCAATAATCACAAAAAGATAAATTTTTTTCATTTTTTTTTAAATTTGGTTTATAAATATTTTATTGAGTGTCAGTAGTAATAAGTTTTAACAGACTGTTATTTTCAGTTGAGCAAATTTACAAATAAAAGCTTATCCAACATTAATTTATGTAAAAAAATTAATTTTATGACATAAGTTGCCGGCATTTTGTTTTGAAAATACAGGCTCAAATCAAAGTTAAGGATATGACAAATTGTAATTTTTTTTAATCACCTTTTTCTTTTTTGAAAAATAATCCGTAGGTTTGTTACGTTTTTTAAAAAAAATTTTGTGACAGACAGCATTGTAATAATTCCTACTTATAACGAGAAGGAAAACATTGAAAAAATAATCCGGAAGGTTTTTTCACTGCCAAAGGAATTTAATATTCTTATTGTTGAAGATAACTCTCCCGATGGAACTGCCGATATCGTGAAAAGTCTTATCAAAGAGTTTCCCGGCCGTTTGTTTATTAAGGAACGTAAAGGTAAGCTGGGCCTCGGCACTGCCTATATTCATGGATTTAAATGGTCCCTGGCGAATAACTACGATTATATTTTTGAGATGGATGCCGACTTTTCGCATAATCCTGAAGATCTGGTTAAACTATATAAGGCTTGTGCTGTTGATGGGGCTGATTTATCAATAGGTTCACGCTATATAAATGGTGTCAACGTTGTTAACTGGCCGATGGGGCGGGTTTTGATGTCGTATTATGCGTCGGCTTATGTCCGTTTTGTCACCGGTATGAAAATCAGGGACACTACGGCGGGGTTCAAATGTTATACACGCAAAGTACTCGAAACAATTGAGCTTGATAAGATACGTTTTATCGGATATGCCTTTCAGATTGAAATGAAGTATACTGCATGGAAATTAGGATTTAAAATCATAGAAGTTCCTATTATATTCACCGATCGTACCGAAGGGCAATCCAAGATGAGTACGGGTATTTTTAAAGAAGCCATATTTGGCGTTTTGTCTTTAAAGATCGGAAGCTGGCTACGTGACAATATACGGGAAGTGTGGCCGGTATAATTCGCTTATTTTTCGATGAGTTCCAATTACCTGTTAAAAAATGCATTGTCGGTCAACGAAGGTGCCATTTGTAATATAGATTTACTTCTTGTTGATGGACTTATTGCTGATATTGCAGGTAAGCTGGATATAGGCAGTGATTATCAACAGCAGCATGACATTGAAATAATTGATGTGTCCGGGAAATATGTGTTACCCGGAATGATCGATGATCAGGTTCATTTTCGTGAGCCCGGCATGGAGTATAAGGCTGATATTGCTTCAGAATCGGCTGCTGCCGTAACAGGTGGCGTGACCAGTTATATGGAAATGCCCAATACAAAGCCTCCTGCCGTCACCATAGAACTTCTTGAGCAAAAATACAAGCTGGCTTCTGAAAAATCAATTGCCAACTATTCATTTTATTTGGGTGCAACCAATGATAATATTGGCGAGTTGCAAAAATTCGATCCGCAGAATCATTGCGGGATAAAAGTTTTTCTTGGCTCATCTACAGGAAATTTGCTTGTTGATGATCCTGCAACGTTAGAAGCGATTTTTAAACTTCCTTTTTTAATTGCTGTTCATTCGGAAGACGAAAAAACTATTCATGCAAATTCAGCCTTGTACCGGCAAAAATTCGGGGAAAATATTCCATTTGATTGCCATCCTCTGATAAGGAGCAGCGAGGCATGTTTTATATCTACCCTAAGAGCTGTTGAGCTGGCTGAAAAAAATAATACCCGTTTGCATATTCTTCATTTATCAACGGCTGCTGAATTGGCATTGTTAAAAAGGACTTTAAACGTTACGGGTAAAAGAATTACATCCGAAGTATGTGTTCACCATTTGTGGTTTAATGATTCGGCTTATAAAAACAAGGGTTCATTGGTTAAATGGAATCCGGCAATAAAATCAGAGGCTGACCGCCATGCTTTGTTTGGGGCAGTAATTGATGGTACAATCGATGTTGTGGCTACTGATCACGCACCACACACCTATGATGAAAAACAGCAAACGTACTTTAATGCGCCTTCGGGCGGGCCGCTGGTGCAGCATTCGCTCCAGATGATGCTTGAATTTTATTATAAAAAACAAATATCTCTGGAAAAAATTGTAACACTGATGTGTCATAATCCAGCCGAATGCTTTGGAATTGAAAGAAGAGGCTTTATCAGAAAAAATTATTATGCCGACCTGGTGTTGGTTGATTTATGTCATCAAACCCTGGTTTCGGCTGACAACATTTTGTATAAATGCAAATGGTCGCCGTTGGAAGGGGAAATTTTTCATTCTGAAATTTGTAGTACTTTTGTCAACGGATACTTGGCTTATGATGGACGTAATGTTCAGGATAATGTTAAAGGTATGAGGTTACAATTCAGGGTGTAATGATAAACTGAAATAATATTCATTGAAAAGACTGCTTTTCATATTTATACTTGCCTTTTTTGTCCTGTCGTGTTCAAAGGATAAAAAGGCAGAAATTCCTGCGGATATCATCCCGCCGGACCAAATGGTTATGGTGTTGGTTGATTTTCATCTTGCCGAAGCTTCACTTATCGAAGGAAGAAATGAAGGGCAGGTTATAAGTATAAATAAAGACTTTTATTTTTATTCTATTTTACAAAAGTACCAGATCTCATATAAAAAATTTAATCAAAGCCTGAAATTCTATTGTTCAAACCTTGAAGAATTAGATCTTATTTATAAGGATGTTATCACGGAATTAAGTAAGACTCAATCACGGATCGGCAGCAGGGGTTTCCCTTGATTATTTGGTATAAGTGGCGTTAATAGTATCGATATCCGTCTGGTTGTTGACGTAATACTTCAGCGTAATTTTATTATTTGAAACGAGGTTCCCCAAGCCATGTATTGTGTTGCCGCAAATGACCTGCGAAGGGAATGTCAGGTTGTTTGATGTTGCGATAGCGTATGCTTTTTCATTGGCTCCCAAAAAGTGAAAATTTCCGATATATATCTGTGTGCTGTTTGCTGGATCCAGCGTGATGTTAACACTGTAAGTCATTCCCGATTGTTCTGTGCTCAGCCATGTGCCGAGATATGATGCCCTGACATCCTGGTCGGGGGTGATGTCATTATCTGTATCACATGAGCTGACTGCAAACAGGGCGATTGCACATAATACGAAAATATATTTTGAAAGGCTTTTCATGGGTGAGAATTTGAGGGTTCAGCAAAATACAAATATTGTTCCATTTATTGGATAAGTTGATCAATAAGGCTGTCGTCGGCGATATTGGGTAGTGTTACCGTCAGCCTGGGTTCGTCCTGCATGGCCCGTTTTATGGCAAATAATGCTCCTGGGTTACGTGCCCAGCTCCGGCGGCTGATACCGTTGTTCACATCCCAGAACAACATTGATTTCAGTCGTCTGTCGGTTTCGTCCGAGCCATCGAGAACCATTCCAAACCCTCCGTTAATCACCTCGCCCCAGCCCACTCCGCCACCGTTATGCAATGATACCCATGTGGCGCCGCGGAAAGAATCACCGATAACATTTTGAACCGCCATATCTGCTGTAAATCGCGATCCGTCATAAATATTTGAAGTTTCCCTGTATGGTGAGTCAGTACCTGAAACATCGTGATGGTCGCGGCCAATAACAATGGGTGCAGATATGACACCATTTTTAACAGCCCTATTAAAAGCCTCGGCGATGCCGGCTCGTCCCCGGGCATCGGCATACAGTATCCTGGCCTGCGAACCCACAACAAGTTTATTTTTTTTGGCTTCCCTGATCCATTGGATATTGTCTTTCATTTGTTGCTGAATCTCTGCTGGTGATGTCTCGGCAATCTTTTCAAGTATTTGCATGGCTAAAGCATCTGTTTTATCAAGGTCTGCCGGATCACCTGAAGTACAAACCCAGCGGAAAGGGCCAAAACCATAATCGAAACACATTGGCCCCATGATATCCTGGACATAGGAAGGATAAATGAATTCGCCGTTTGCTTTAACAATGTCGGCTCCGGCGCGGCTTGCTTCAAGGAGAAATGCATTGCCATAATCAAAGAAGTACATGCCGCCTGCAGCCAGCTTGTTAATTGCTTTTACCTGCCTGCGTAAAGATTCCTGCACTTTTTCCCTGAACAAATGCGGTTGTTCGGCCATCATCTTTTTTGATTCGTCAAAGGATAAGCCTGCAGGGTAGTATCCTCCAGACCAGGGATTATGCAATGAGGTCTGGTCAGAGCCAAGGTCAACATGGATATTTTCACCGGCAAGTTTTTCCCACAGGTCAACGATATTGCCCTGGTAAGCAAGTGAAACGGCTTCGCTGTTTTCCTTTGCTTTATAAATGCGCCTGATCAGTTCGTTCAGATCGGTGTAAACTTCGTCCACCCAGCCTTGCGAAAAGCGTGTTTTTACAGCCATGGGATTGATTTCGGCAATCACCCCGATAGCCCCTGCAATCACGGCAGCTTTTGGCTGAGCGCCTGACATTCCTCCAAGGCCCGATGTAACAAATAATTTTCCGGCCAGGCCTTCGCCATGTTTTGCAATTTTTCTTCCGGCATTTAAAACTGTTATTGTTGTGCCGTGAACAATTCCCTGAGGGCCTATATACATATAAGAGCCGGCTGTCATCTGGCCGTATTGTGAAACGCCTAAAGCATTAAAACGTTCCCAGTCATCTGGTTTTGAATAATTGGGAATAACCATGCCGTTTGTAACAACCACCCTCGGGGCATCTTTATGCGAAGGGAACAAGCCCATCGGATGTCCTGAATACATCACCAGCGTTTGTTCATCGGTCATGGTAGCAAGGTATTTCATCGTAAGAAGATACTGTGCCCAGTTTTGGAAAACAGCGCCATTACCGCCATAGGTAATAAGCTCATGCGGGTGTTGGGCAACGGCAGGGTCCAGGTTGTTATTGATCATGACCATGATGGCAGCGGCCTGTATCGATTTGCACGGATACTCATTGATGGGGCGTGCAAACATCTTATATTCCGGGCGGAAACGGTACATGTATATTCTGCCGTACTCTTTAAGTTCCTGAAGAAACTCGGAAGCAAGTATGCTGTGATGTTTTTTATCAAAATATCTTAATGCATTTTTTAATGCCAGTTTCTTTTCTTCTTTGGTGAGTATGTCTTTACGTTTGGGTGCGTGGTTCACAGAATTATCATACGGCTGAAGTTCGGGAAGTGAATCGGGGATGCCTTGTAAAATTGCCTGTTGAAACTGTTGGATATTCATGCTGGATTATGTGTTTTAAATAATGGATTTTAATTTTCCATCATTAATTATGGACTTTTTAAAGAAGAATTATGAAGCAAAGTTATAAAATATTGTGATTAATATTCAAGGTAAATCTTGTTAATAACAACTGTTTATAATATATTTGCGTTTCTATTGTATTATATGAATTATCTGGCCCATGCATATCTTTCATTTGACAAAGGGGATATCCTTGTGGGAAATTTTATTGCCGATACCGTAAAAGGTAAATCGCATCATTATAATGAGCAGATTCGAAAGGGCATCCGGTTGCATCATATGATTGATGAATTTACGGATTCAAATGCGCATTTCATCCGAAGTTCCAATCGTATTGACAAAAAATTCGGATTGTATTCAACAATCATTGTTGATATGTTTTATGATCATTTTTTAGCGGCAAACTGGAATAAGTATCATGATGAGTCATTGTCTCATTTTGTTGCCGGTGTATACAAGACATTATTATTACATTACCCGATTTTGCCTCCCCGGATGAAGCGCATGCTGCCTCATATGGTCGTTACCAACTGGCTGGAATATTATGGGAACCCAAATAGTTTCAAACTTTTTTTCAGAGGTTTGTCTATGCGGATGCGACATTCATCAAATTTTAAGGAAGCGGCAGGGGAAATCTTTAGGCATTATAACGAACTTGATAACGATTTCAGTTGCTTTATGGATGAAATGATTCCGTTTGTAAGGAACCTTCGTGATTCTTCAAATAACAATTAGTTTGATGAATGGATTAAAATATTTTTGTTTAGCAGGTGTTTTTTTTATTTGCTTTTCAGGTTTATTAAAACCTGTTTATTCTCAAAACAAGAAAGAAATTGACAGCCTTCACAGCAGATTACTAAATTCCGGGCAGGACACGGCTAAAATAAATTTGCTCGTTGAGATCGGCGATTTATACGAAAATGAATTGCCTGATTCTGCAATGTATTATTATAATCTGGCGCTTTCAGCAGCAATAAAAACAAATTCAAAAAAGCATATTGCAAACTGTTTAAGAAATATAGGAATCTCGTATTATGATAATGGCAAATATGAAGAAGCTGGTGAATTTTACAAAAAATCGCTGAAAATATATGAAGAGCTCGAAGATAAAAATAAAATTGCGCGTTGTTACAATAATATTGGCATCGCTCAAAAGGCGCAGGGTGAGTATGACAAAGCAATGGAAAATTTTTACAGAGCACTGGCAATGGGTAAGGAAATCGGAGATAAAAGAGGAATGGCCTTATCATACTATTGTATTGCCAGCATTCATTTTTATCAGGGAGCTTATGATAAAGCAATCGAATATTCTATCATATCGTTAAAATTATATGAAGAGATCGGCAATAAAAGGGGAATGGCTTCCTGTTATGAAAGTATAGGGAATTTATACAGTGTAATGTTGAATTCGGTATCGAGTGAGGAGCTTAGGGAATCGAATTTCAATAAAGCTCTTGAGTTTTTTTTCAAATCTGCAAAAATAAATGAAGAGCTTAATGACAAAAGACATCTCTGTAAATGTTTCACAAATATTGGAGGGATTTACTATGAAAGAGGTGTTTCGGCCTCAAATAAGGAAGTTGCAACGAAAATGTTAAACAATTCCATAAAATATAATCAACAATCATTACAAATGGCGCAGGAATTAGGGTATGAAATGATGATTGCCACCTGCTACGTAAATATAGGATCGGTTTATATTGCAAAAGCAGCTATTGAATCCAATGAAAAACTCTCAGCATATGACTATCATAAAGCTATGGAGTTTATGCTGAAGTCATTAAAAATTAATGAAAAACTCGGTTTTAAAAATGCAATAATAGCAGCATTATCAGATTTAGCATCAATTTCCCTTCACCTGAAAAATTATAACGAGGGGATCATATATGCCCAAAAGGGATTGGAAATTGCAAAAGAAACCGGCATATTACCTGCCCAAAAAAATATTTACCAATTATTAGCCGATATATATGATACACTTGGAAACTATAAAATGGCATATAAAAACCACATCTTATATAAACAAATAAGTGATAGCATTTTTAATAATGAAAACAGCAAACAGATAGCTGAAATTCAAACAAAATATGAAACGGAGAAAAAGGAAAAAGATATACAATTGCTCAAGAAAGAAAATGAACTGCAAACTACAAAAAACCTGGAAACCATCAAAAGAAAAAATATCATATTTTTCTTTATTCTCGGAAGTTTTGCACTGATTGCCATTGCTGTTTTTGTTTTTTTAATGCAGAAAAGAGCGAATGAAAGAGTTAAAACGGAAAAGCAATTATCTGATCTCGAATATAAGGCTTTGCAATTGCAGATGAACCCTCATTTTATTTTCAATGCCCTGAACACAATCAGCAATTTTATTGTGAATCATGAAATAGACACTGCTTGTGAATACCAGGCTATGTTTGCCAAATTAATGCGGCGGGTTCTGGAAAATTCCAGGGCAGAAAGCATCTCATTACAGGATGAAATGGACTTGCTTCAGTATTATCTGGATCTTGAAAAAATGTTATGTGAGAATAAATTTGATTTCAGTATCGAGGCAGATGAGCGCATTGACAAAGAGCTTACATTTATTGCCCCGATGCTGATCCAGCCCTTTGTTGAAAATTCGGTAATTCATGGAATAAGGCCAAAAGATGGAAAAGGCAACATCCGGATCAGGTTTATATTGAATGATGATTATATCTTATGCGAAATTGAAGATGATGGTGTGGGCTTTCTAAATAAATCCCCTGTAAAAAGCAATGTTGAACATAAATCATTTGCTACACAAATAACCAGTGATCGGTTAAAACATATTAATAAAAATCAAAAATTTGCAATTACTTATAGTGACCTGGGAGATCCCGTGACAGGGGAAACGGGGACCCTCGTCAGCTTTTGTTTATCATATAAAGTTGAAACATGAAAAAGCCTTTGTATAATCGGCAATCAAAGGTTTGAGTAATTGAAAATTTGTTTAAATTTGATTTTTATTATTTGAAAATGATTACTGCATTAATTATTGATGACCAGAAAAGTTGCCGGGATTTACTTAAAAAAAATATCCAGAATTATTGTCCGGATGTGGATGTTATTGGTGAAGCCGATGGCGTAAAAAATGGCATAATATCTATTCATACATTGAATCCCAATCTGGTTTTTCTTGATGTAAACATGAATGACGGAACTGGCTTTGATTTGCTTGAGATTATTTCGTCTGAAAAGGGTGGCATTGAGAATATAAATTTTAAAGTAATATTCACAACAGCTTATGAGCAATATGCTGTAAAAGCTTTTAAATTCAGCGCAGTTGATTATTTGTTGAAGCCCGTAATTTCGCAGGAACTAAAAAATGCTGTTGATAAAATAAAAGTAATTGCCAACCATTCTGATTCACAGAAGAAACTGGGCGTTTTATATGATAATCTAAAAAGCACGTCAAAATCAAAACGAATTGTGTTAAGCACTTTGGATTCTTTTTTTGTTTATAATATTGAAAATATTGTCCGTTGCGAATCACAAAGCAATTATACCAAATTCTATTTTTCAGATGGCAAGGATTTGCTTGTTTCAAAGACCATGAAAGAGTTTGAAGAACTGCTGACGGAGAATGATTTTGTCAGGGTCCATAATTCTCATATTGTTAACCTGAACTTTATTAAAAAAGTTATTAAAACCGAAGGAGGACAGATTTTAATGTCTGATGGAAGTAATGTTCCTCTTTCCCCTTTAAAAAAGAAAAGCCTGCTTGAGCAATTGGAAAAGCATTAAACTCCTGATAAGCGGGCATTGTGAGTATAATAAGAATTTGAACAAGACGTCTGTCCGATTTCTTAACCTGAAATAATCACAAGAATTTTTCACCTTTCGGGCCGAAAAAATCAAATAATTACTGTGTCGGGATTACCCGACCTGCTGCCCACATTGTCCATGCTCATTCATAAATTGTATTTCATTTATTTATGATTAGTTCAAGTTACACAGCCGGGATGATTTTCTTCTTTCTACTGTTAAAATTTCAAAACTAATTGCCAGGCTGTTTTTAATAGATGAAACACCCCTTTTGCTAAATGGGCGTATTCTGAGAATCGTCGTGATCATAAATTTGTTGCGAAAACCAAAAAACAAAGAAAATGATTAAAGCAGCCCTTTTAACAACCTTGTTTGTTTGTGCGTTTTTTTTAACCAGAGCACAGCTAAATGTTACAGCTCCTTATTCAGGCAATGCTGTTCCAAAAGTTCGCCCTGCCGATTACGAATTTTCAACTAAACCTGATTCTCTGGGAAATGTAAACCCGGCCAAAAAGCCTTCACAAAATAAATCGGGAATAAAGTTGCCCTATCCGGTTATATTTTTACATGGAGGAGGCATGTCGGGTGATGACTGGAACATTGTTACCGATTCAATGGATGCTTATTATAATACAAGCTTTGGAGGCAGATTTGATTTCTGTTTAAACTATGATGCCAATGATGCTAACGCAAATAACAGCTTCTGGCCTACTGCCAATGCTGATATTGCATTTTTCTCAGGCACATGGTGTGTGGGTGATTATTACTACATTAACTTCAATGTTGGTGATGACGGTAGTTACAATCCGATTAACTGGGGACATGATGTAAAAAGCAAATTGTCGGGTGCCGTAAAACAAGGCACAGCACTTCGCGAAGTTATATACAGAGTGCTGCAGCTAACCGGTCGTGACAAGGTAATTTTGATGGCCCATAGTTTCGCTGGACTGGAGGCAAGGCAATACCTTCAAAATCCATCATTATGGCAGCCCGACGGCAAACACCATGTTGCAAAACTTATAACAGCGGGAAGTCCCCATGGCGGCAGCAATACGTCATTGTCAGAATTTCTCAACTGGATCGTGGGAGCTGACGATCGTTCCGAGGGTATGAGAGATTTGAGGTTGACATATTCACAATCCGGAGACTCAGGGGTTTTTTTGTATGGCGGTTTGGAAAGCTATACTGTCATGGATGATTTGCTATTGTCCGATTATTATAATGTTGATGTTAATTGTAATGGCTATGCCGGCGATAATATCATCGGGCTGAATCATAAAAATATTCCCAGAGATCTTGATTATGCCGTTATTATCGCTGAATGCAATGGATGTCCTGCCGCCACTCCGGGTGATGGTATGGTCTTATCAAACAGCGCCAACCTGAATAATATTTATCCCAACTTAACCAATAATGTATTTTACTATTATGCGAACAACTTAATTCAAATTCATGGAGATTTAAGTCATCTGATGTTCTTGTGTATGGAAGGAATGGATGAGCCAAATGATTATCAATACTCCTACAACATTGAATTCAATAAATTTTATACATCTTTTATCACACAACAACCATTAGGTGGTTATAATTATGACTACGACGATTTCAAATTTACCTTAACAAGCCCCGGCGCAGTAACGATAAGTATCAGTGATATTGATATTAGTGATTTAAAAGTTCGCTTTGTCAATTCTGCAGGCACAACAATCGGCTCTGTGGCTCATAGTAATGGAAATTCAAGTCTGGTTTACACTTATAATTTAAATCCTGGTGATTATTACTTAGAAATTTTTGGTTTGCCGACAACAAAGAGTTACCTAAAACCTTACACTTTTGTTATGACAAAAACTATTACCACGGGCAACGAAGTATATAGCGGAAACAACAAAATTTCAATTTATCCGAATCCTGCTACCGATATCTTAAATATTGAAGGAATTACATCCAGGACATCAATAAAAATGTTTGACTTGATCGGCAATCTCGTTAAAGAAACCGAAACAGAAGAAAACCAAATATTAGATATCAGCCAACTGCCACAGGGTGTTTACACTCTTGTCGCAGAAAACAATGATGGTAAAATCATTAATAAGATTATTGTTTCAAAATAGACGGCCAGGGATAAATTCGATCTATACTTGCTTTATTGTCCAAAAGAAAAAGTACAAATGACATTTATGCAATGCACTTAATATGATGAAATTTTCTTTATTCTCAACTAAATAATAAAAAAGCAAAATAGGTGGAGGCCAGAAACCACTTCTGAAAAACGGGGCGATTCCGAAAAGCCAAAAGAGTAGGGAGATATATTTTTAAACACATTTTTATGACAAACGACGCTCAAATTTTACAAAATCAACAGGAAAATGCTACAACCAATCAGGTAAAAAAGAAATCAAACGGACTCGGCCTGACAGGGTTCATTATTGCTATTGTTGCCCTGTTTTTGGGATGGGTACCCGTACTCGGTTGGATTATATGGGTATTGGGGTTAATATTTTCATTTATTGGAGTATTTAAAAAGCCCAAAGGCCTTGCTATTGCAGGTCTGGTGATTTCGCTGATTTGTATTATTTTACTGATATTTGTATTTGGTAGTATACTGTCAATGGCTAAGTAATATTAATTTGTTTTAATCATTTGTGGCTTTATAAATCCAGCCCATTGTGTTTTAAGTATTAGTTTTTTTAAACACCAGAATATGCAATTATTCTGAGATAAGAAACAATACAGTGAATTTTGGGCTGGTTTTTTCTTAGTTTTAATGATATATAGAACCTGCGAAGTTTAAATCAGATAATAAACTCCCGGTTCCTGATAATTGCAACACACTTTATGATAAATGGAAATAAAGAACCTAAGCTGGAAAATGCAAAAGTTGTGAAATAAGCAATAATAGTTTAATATTATTATTTATTTGGATGAAGAGACTGTCTCAAAAGGGCAGCCTCTTTAATTTATTGATTCAGGCTGTCCCAAAAGTCCTTTGCGCTCCTTTGTGCAAACCTTTACGCTTCTTTGTGGTAAAAATAAGGAGTTGAATCACAAAGGGAAGTACACACAAGGGTTCACTAAGGCTAAGTACACTGATTCTGATTTTTGAGACAATCTCTTTTTTATAATACTTTCACGGGCTTTTTTGTCTTTTTACTTCGATATTACCGGTAAGGCTTGTAGCTGCTTTTTTGATATATATGGTTTAATGGATTTTGAGATAATCAGTTAAATCAGGTATTTTAGTTATTTTTGTTTTATTAATAAAAAACAGATCAATGAAAACATTTAAAAAGTTCCATTATTCATTAATTATTATGTCAGCGGCCATCATGCTGCTTTATGGCTGTGGCAATAATAAAACAGGAAAGAATGAACCCGAGATCAAAGCTGATACTGCCATTGCATACGTTGACAAGGTTCCGGCAGATGCAAAGAAGATTGATCTTAAATCGGCCATTATTCAAATGCAGTCGTCTGCGATGGGATTAACTCAAAATATTACAATTTATTTTGATGATTACGGGCGCAGACAAATGTCGGAAGTAAGCCAGAAACTGATGGGGCAGGAAATGAAGATGTGCACAATAAAAGACTCATTATATATTTATACATATACTATTGGTGAAAAAACAGGAAAGAAAAAGAAAGTTGATATAGAAAATAATCCTGATGATATTAATTTTAATGCAATCACACGCGATATGGCCAGGGAATTAAAATTAAAAAAGAATGGAACGGCTGAAATTCTGGGCAGAAAATGTGATGTATATAATATGGAAGTGGCAAAGGTGAAATTAAAAGGTACTTATTACATCTGGAAAGGCATACCCTTAATGACAAAATCTACGGTAATGGGCATGGAAATCAAGTTGGAAGCAACCAAAATTGATGAAAACCCTGTAATACCCGCCGATAAATTTAAAGTCCCTTCTGATATAAAGTTTGAGGAGGCCAACGAAGATATGGAAATTTAAAGAATTCTTTGTACCTTTGCAAAACAGGGGCTGACCGGTTTTGACAGCGAGGTTAGTGGACCTGTAAGCATGCCGGGCGTTGTGTGTGTGGCCCGTTAATCCCAATGCTCACGCCAGTTAAATGGCAACGATTACAATTACGCCTTAGCTGCTTAATTTAGAATTAGGCACTGGCTGCTTCCCGGGAAACTACTCCCTGCTGTGTCCCGTCAGAAGCATCATAAATGCGGGGATAGTTCATCCAGCGCCCTGATGTATGAGCAAAACTTTAGGGGATAAGGGCAGGGTAGGACGGCTTTTTTCCGGCTCTGTCACCAAAATCAATAAGAAGCTAAGCATGTAGAAAGCACTTCTGCTACTTGTTTGGACGAGAGTTCGAATCTCTCCAGCTCCACAAATCAAAAGATAATAGCATTGTAAATTAATAATTTATGATGCTATTTTTGTTTTTACACTCAATATTTACACTCTAAAATTGAGTTTAACTCATAA
>CAZVKJ010000068.1:0-16255 GCA_964626855.1 uncultured Bacteroidales bacterium | reverse complement strand
CTTGTGGAATAAGGGTTTCAGAGGAGTGATGGCGATTCAGGTGTCAAACTCAGGAAAGGGACAAAATACCCACAAAGTATTCACTAAAGTGAAATAATACCAATTTTGACTTTTGAGATAGCCTCAATTAGCCACCGCATTTATCAATGGCTTCAGCCCAAAGAAAAAAAATTGTGGATGAATCAGGATAAATTACACCTTAAAAGGGTAATGCAGTGTTGAAATAACAAAATACCTAAAATAGCCTTTTTTTATTCATTTATGATTCAGGAGTGTTCAATTTTCAAAAAATTTGCGTTGTAAAAAAATAAAAAACAAGTTTTCAATCATATAGTTTTTAAATAAATATTATTAATATGAATTCATAATTAATCCATGCTATGACTGGAAATATAAAGATGAACACTATATAATTGAAAAAAAGTTTAAAAAAAAAACTATAAATGTTTGCTTTTACTTATAAAATTTTTGTACCTTTGTTTTTTACTAAAATTATGCCCAAAAAAATAATAAATACATTAATATTATAACTATGAAAATTTTTACACAAACCCTTGTCAAAGCATTTAATGCTTTAAGAAAATTTAACGTTATTACGGTAGTACTGCTTATAGCAGGAATGTTGTATTTTATTCCCGGCGCTACTGCAGGTAACGATGGGAAAGTAAAAACTGATAACGGAGACGATCCTTCATTTGTAGCCAATGCTTCTGAAAATCTTTCCGGATCAACTTATATGATGGCGTGTACCGCACCCTATACACCCACAGCCTATATCAATTATACAGCTGCCTGTGCGGGTGCACCCATTACCATTTCTGCTAACAACCCGGGTTGCAACGGTTGTACAGTTACCAGATGGGAATGGTCGGATGGCGGCGATGGATCATCCCGTACTGTTTATCCAGGTGTTGGAACCAACTCCTATTATGTCAGGGCCTGGAACTACAGTTGTGGCGTATCTGGTTGGTCTAACACTGTAACCGTAACTATATCTGCCCAGCCTTCAGCCGGAACGGCAAGCAGCAGCCCAGCAGCAGGCTCAACAATATGTGCCGGTACTGCTGTTTCCTGTTCAGCTTCTGGTTCAGGTGGTTGCGGTAGTGTTGCCGATGTAATTCAGTACAGCAGCAACTGGGGGGCATGGACCACATACTCAGGTGCCGTTACGTCCGCTGCATATGGCTTGCAATTTCGTACTTACCGCACAGCAACAGGATACAATTGCAGTACATCAAGTACAAATACCGCAACATTGATCAATGTTACTGACCAGCCTTCAGCCGGAACGGCAAGCAGCAACCCGGCAGCAGGTTCAACAATATGTGCCGGTACTGCTGTTTCCTGTTCAGCTTCGGGTAGTGGTGGCTGCGGAACCGTTACAGATGTAATTCAATACAGCAGCAATGGCGGCGCCTGGACAACATACAGCGGCGCTGTGTCGGCAGCTGTCAACGGATTGCAGTTCCGTACCTATCGTACTGCCAATGGAACAGGGTGTAATACTTCAGGTACAAATACAGCTACGGCCATCACGGTCGTTGCCCAGCCTTCAGCAGGAACGGCAAGCAGTTTCCCTGCAGCAGGTTCGACAATATGTGCAGGTACCAGCGTTTCCTGTTCAGCTTCCGGTAGTGGTGGCTGCGGAAGCGTAGCAGATGTAATTGAATACAGCAATGGCGGCGGTGCCTGGACCACATACAGCGGCGCTGTGTCGGCAGCCGTCAGCAACCTGCAGTTCCGCACTTATCGTACTGCCAGTGGTACGGGTTGTAATACTTCAAGTACAAATACAGCTACGGCCATAACGGTTGCTGCCCAACCTTCAGCAGGAACGGCAACAAGCTCCCCTGCAGCAGGTTCAACAATATGTGCGGGTACCAGCGTTTCCTGTTCAGCTTCCGGTAGTGGTGGCTGCGGAACCGTTGCAGATGTAATTCAATACAGCAATGGCGGTGGTGCCTGGACAACATACAGCGGCGCTGTGTCGGCAGCCGTCAGCACCCTGCAGTTCCGCACTTATCGTACTGCCAATGGTACCGGATGTAATACTTCAGGTACAAATACAGCAACAGCTTTGACAGTCAATGCCTCGCCCACAGCTTCTGCCGGCGGCAGCCAGGATATCTGCGTGGGAAGTGCTGCGCTTGTCAGCGGGGCTACATCGTCCAACGGAACCATTTCATGGACTGATAATGGCGCCGGTTCGATCACTAATGGTACAACTTTAACTCCTACCTATACATCAGCCGCCGGTGATGCCGGTAATGCAGTTACCCTCACCATGACGGTATCTAATGCTCCATGTACAGCTGCTACGGCTAATTATACAGTCAATGTGAAAGCACAGCCTACAGCTACGGCCGGCGGCAACCAGGATATATGCGTTGGCAGTGCCGCAATTATCAGCGGGGCTACATCGTCAAACGGAACCATTTCATGGGCTGAAAATGGCGCCGGTACAATCACTGCTAATGGTACCACTTTAACCCCTACCTATACATCAGCAGCCGGTGATGCCGGCAATACGGTTGGCCTTACGATGACGGTTTCCAATGCACCTTGTACGGCTGCAACAGCCAGTTATACGGTTGATGTAATTCCACAGCCTACTGCTTCGGCAGGCGGCAGCCAGGATATTTGCCCGGGCGGTACTGCAACGGTCAGCGGCGCAGCTTATACCAATGGAACTATTTTATGGACTGATAACGGCGCCGGATCAATCACATCAGGTGGCACCACGTTAACACCTACCTATACTTCTGATGCCGGTGATGCCGGAAATCCTGTTACGCTCACCATGACGGTTTCCAGTGCACCGTGTACGGCGGCTACAGCAAGTTACACCGTCAATGTCAACAATCAGCCTTCGGCAGGTAATGTGGTAACAGATCCTGTCACAGGTCCGGTTTGCGAGGGCGTGAGTGTTTCTGCTTCAGCAGCGGGCGGCAGCGGCGGCGCCGGAACTATTGAAGATGTTATACAATATAATAGCAACGGCAGTGGCTGGGTTAACTATACCGCTCCTGTGGCTGCATCGCCAACCACTTTGCAGTTCAGAACATACCGTACGGCAAGCAACTCAGGTTGCATTACCTCGGGAACCAATACAGCAACAGCCTTGAATGTGACTACCTACAGTACCGCAGCCCTTACAACCTTCACAGGGTCGGGCAACTGGAATACAGCAGGCAACTGGAGCAATGGCGTTCCGGGCCCGTGCCAGTCGGCTGTCATCAACGGCTCCTGCACCATAACAGCTACTGCCAACTGTAATAATCTTACCATCAATCCGGCGAAAGACCTTACCATAAACTCAGGGCAGACACTGGCTGTAAACGGACAGTTTACCATAAAATCAAGCGCCGCGGGTACAGGTTCCTACCTGAATAACGGAAATGCTTCTTATGTATTAAGCCCCAAAGTGGAACGTTATATTGCCCAGGATCAGTGGCATTATATTTCTGCCCCGGTACAGGGAGCTACAGTAGCGGTATGGACACTGGCCTACCTGAAAGATTATAATGAAAGCACCAATTTATTTAATACAGTAATTACCAACCCGCTTATTACGATGCCCGTAGGCAAAGGCTTTGCGGTCTGGTCACGGTCAGTTAATCTCGGAAATATTACACGTACTTATACGGGTAGTCTCACCGAAGGCAATAAAGTGATTTCATTGCCCTGGAGCGGCGCCAACAGGGGTAACAGCCTTATCGGCAACGTGTTTACCTCAGCGCTGAATGCCGACATTCATAACTGGACAAAAGTCAATGTTGCCAACTCCATATGGGTATGGAATCCGGGAACAGGAAACTACCAGACATGGAACGGTACCGTAGGTACACTTACGGGCGGTGTTATTCCCGCCAGCCAGGGATTTATCGTGAAATCAACCAACAGCGGGGCCAGCGTCACACTGATGCAAAGCAAACGCGTGCATTCTACCACAGCATTCCATAAAGATGCACTTGCCAATAACCTGGTGTTAACCGTTGATGGTAACAATTATTCCGATGGTTTGGTGGTTAATTTCAACAACGATGCTACCAATGATTTAGATAATGATTTTGATGTTGAAAAGATGAATGGGATGCCGGAAGCTCCGCAGATTGCAACATTGTGGTCAGGTAATGAACTTTCAGTGAATGTGATGCCGGAAATTACCGAATATACCATCATACCTGTCAGCTTCAATTGCAATACATCAGGTGTGTATACCTTTACTGCGGAAGGCGCATCATCATTTACTTCCAATATACCTGTTTCATTACAGGATATGGTTACAGGCATGACCACCGACCTCCGTTCGGAACCGGTTTACCAGTTCAATCATGTTTATAACCCGGCTTCTTCTGCTCCACGTTTCAACCTGATTTTCGGTGAAACCAGTGTAACAGGTATAAATGAAAACGCTGCAAAACTGAATATTTATTCGTATGACAATACCATCGTTGTTGATAATCCAGCCATGGTAAAGTTATCACAGATAACCATATACAACAATGTAGGCCAGATCGTGAAAATGCTTAATGAGCCGGTAACCAAATGCAGGACGGAAATAAGCAACGATTTTGTTACGGGTACTTATATTGTAAATGCTATCGATGTTAACGGAAAGAGTACGATTTCGAAGATTAATATTCAGTAATCCAAAATTTGAATAAACAATATAATTATGATACTTAATTCAAAATTCCGAAAAGTTTTATTTGTGCTGGCGATTTTTTTCGCAGTATCCATAGGCACCGCTCTTGCTGATGATCCTACCGATCCGGGTGGAGAACCCGGTTGGGAATGGGGCCCTGTAGGTGGTAATGCACCTATTGACGGCGGCGCGATCTTTTTTCTGATTGCCGGAGCAGCCTATGGCGTGAAACGTTTACGCGGCAGAAAGAAAAATTTGAAGGATTAGTTTTCAGGTAGGAATTACCTGTCGGATTAATTCTTTTCTGAGCAAAAAATCATTTGCAGGGTGCCCTGCAAATGATTTTTTATTTATGAATATTGATGTTTCTGCTACCAGCAACTATATTTATTTAATAGAAAAATATCCATTTCGGTCAGGCTGAGCCGTTCCGATAGCTATCGGAACGAGTCGAAGTCGACCGAAATATTATGTAAAATCTCTTTTCAATAATAGGGTCACATTTCGACACCCTGACCTTAATCGTCGGGGGCTCTATGTGCCTGGAATCATTCACCAGATATTGTTTTATGCAAAGCATAATTACAACTCAGCATGACCATATCATTTTGTTTTTATTATGTTCTTTCTCCTTGATGAGAAAGAACGAAAGAATCAAGTCCTGCCGGATGCTGCTTCCCGCTCTGAAAAAAACAAGAAAATCTAAAAAAGTGGTCCCGATCCGCCGGCGGATCGGGAAACCCCTGCGGGGCCTTTTTTGATTTTCTATTATTTTTTTCATTCACATCCAACGCCGGCCCGCACGGCAGGACAGGCCAACGCGCATGCATAATTATAATTCCCGTCATAAAAGTATCATTAAATTCGAAACAAACCCAGGTGCAGCGCACCGTGATATTAAGGAACCTGTAGTCTTATACGAAATTTGATTGATGATTACAAATGGCGCGTATAACCTCTACGAGGTATTTTACTGTCATATGGATGCTTTTTCAATACTTTATCGCCTACGGTGAATAAAAACCATAGTAGTAACAAATATATCGGTACTATGTACCTCGTTTTTAATCCAGCTTATAGGTTGTGCCAGGGGCAGCGCCCCGCGATATTTGTAGTAGCAACGAATAATTCAATACAAACACAGGTGCAGCGCCCCGTGATATTTGTAGCAACTTTTGTGACAGCCTCACAGGCTTAAATATCACCAAAAGTAACTTCGTCAGGAATCTGGTTGGGGTCGCCGGGCCGGCGCGGAAAGAATTTCTTCAGATGCATACCGGTCCGGTTAATGACTTCAATCAAGCCATCGGTATAATTATTATTTCGTAAATGGTTCAGGAAATCCTGTTTAATTACCAGCCAGGTGTCTTCCGGAACATTTTTGCTGATGCCTGTATCGGTACAGATACAAAACCGCTTGTTCCTTACCGAGAGATAGATTAAAATTCCATTATGTTCAACGGTTTGATCCATACCGAGCTTTTTAAATAATTCCGCGGCCCTTGACTGGCAATTGCCGGAGCATTTTTCTTCGAGGTGTACATGAATTTCAGCGGAAGTATCCAACTCTGCCAGCATAATAGCCTGGCGTATGTCGTCAACATCCACTGCTGTGAAAGGAGACGGTATAGGTTTCATTATGATATCAGGCTGATGCTTCTTTTAATAAATCCTGTCAATTCTTCACCTTTCAAAAGATTCTGTGCAAGTTTAGCGAGGTCAAAAAACTGCTTGACGAGGTCATTTTGTTTTGATTCATCGGATTCATTAAGCACTTTGAGCATGAAATCGTTGTTTGCATTTACTACGAGGTTGTATGTATCGGGGAAATTGGCCATAAAAGGATTGCCGCTTCCGATGGCTGCCATATCTTTCATACGGCGCATGTATTCGGGCTGAATGATCGTGAGTGGTAAATCGTCGGACTGCAGCGATTCAAAGACCACATGGAATTTTTCCTTGGGAACATTGCGTTCAATGATATCCTTCAGCTTATTTTTTTCGTCTTCGCTGATTTTCGATATCGCGGCCTCTTCTTTTGGTATCAGCCGGTCAATGGTATCTGAATCAACGCGGGCAAATGAAGATTTTTCAAGTTTATGCTCGATCATATTGACAAAGTGCATGTCAAGCGGACTGTCCATCACAAGAACATCGTATCCTTTTTCACGTGCGTTGCTGATAAAACCGTGCTGTTCTTCCTTGTCGGAAGTATAGAGGTAAACAAGTTTGCCGTCCTTATCTTTTTGCAAAAGTTCGATGTGTTTTTTGTACTCGTCGAAAGTGAAATATTTGTTTTCGGTATTTTTAAACAGGAAGAACTTTTCGGCTCTTTCGTAGAATTTTTCATCGGTTACCATGCCAAAGATGATGAATATTTTCAGGTCGTCCCATTTCTTTTCAAAATCCTCGCGTTTGTTTTTAAACAATTCTTCCAGCTTATCGGCAACTTTTTTCATGATATGCGAAGAAATCTTTTTGACGTTGGGATCGCTTTGCAGGTAGGAGCGGGATACATTCAGCGGTATATCGGGCGAATCGATCACGCCATGAAGCATGGTAAGAAAATCAGGAACGATGCCTTCAACGGAATCGGTAACAAAAACCTGGTTGCAATACAGCTGAATTTTATCGCGCTGCACTTCAAAATTGCGTTTTACTTTCGGGAAGTATAGAATCCCGGTGAGTTTGAAGGGAAAGTCCACGTTCAGGTGTATGTAAAACATGGGCTCTTCAAAATTCATCGGGTAAAGTTCATGATAAAAACTATTGTAATCTTCTTCTTTGAGATCAGCCGGTTTTTTTGTCCAGGCCGGGTTTACATTATTTATAATGCGGGGTTTTTCAACTTCAACGCGTTTGTCGTTGCCGTCTTTGTCTTTTTCGCCTTCAACGGTTTCCCATGTTTTCTGTGTGCCGAACTGTATGGGAACGGGTAAAAATTTACAATATTTTTTCAATATTTCCAGTACGCGTGATTCCTGGGCATATTCTTCGGAATCATCGGCCAGGTAAAGAATGATCTCGGTTCCGCGATCCTGGTTTTGAATTTCCGTCATGGTATATTCGGGGCTGCCGTCGCAAACCCATTTCATGGGCTGGGTATTACCTTCTGTCTGATGGGTTTTGGTACGTATTTCCACCTTTTTCGACACCATAAAGGAAGAATAAAAGCCAAGCCCGAAATGCCCGATAAGTGCATTCTGGTCGGTTTCACTTTTGCCCATGTAGTTTTTAATAAACTCTTCGGCGCTCGAAAAAGCGATCTGGTTTATATATTTATCAAGCTCTTCAGCCGACATGCCGATACCACGGTCGATGATGCTGAGTGTTTTTTTCTTTTCGTCAACTTTTACCTGAATGGTGAGGTCGCCGAGTTCTTCTTTATACTTGCCCAGCGATGATAGCACTTTGAGCTTTAGTGTAGCGTCAACGGCATTTGAAATAAGTTCCCTCAGAAATATATCGTGGTCGGAATAAAGGAACTTTTTAATGATCGGGAAAATGTTTTCGGTCTGAACATTAATCTTACCTTTTTGCATATATCAGAATTTTATTGTTTTGCCGGCATTTGTCAAAGTACATGCCACTGACATTCTCCTGACAAAATGACCATGAAACGATATTTAATGTTTTTAGGTACATTTGTAAAAAACTGTTTATGAAACGCTATATATATTATTGTATATTTATTCTGCTGTCGGGCAAAAGCGTTTTTGCACAGAATGCGGAGTCACCGTCAGTATTATTAAACAATGAAATCGATGTCCTGAAAAGCGATGTCTGCCTGAAAAATGCCACATGGGGCTTGTGTGTGATGGAAACGGGAACCGGAAATATCCTGGGCAGTTATAATGCCGATGCCGTGCTGGAGCCTGCCTCGGTGATGAAAATAGTTACCACGGGCGCCGCATTGTCGATACTCGGGCCGTCTTTTGTTTTTGAAACATGGCTTGAATATTCAGGAAATATTGACTCTGCCGGAAATTTGAACGGTAATATATATATTAGAGGTGGCGGAGATCCTACCATTGGGTCAAAGCGTTTCGGAAGTTCTGTCAGTACCGACAGTGTTTTCTCCATGTTCCGGAATGCACTGGGGAAGTTGAAAATAAAAAATATCAGAGGCGCCGTGGTTGCTGATGCGGGTATTTATGATGACAATCCTGCTTCAGGCAGCTGGCTTTGGGAGGATATCGGCAACTACTATGCTTCGGGAGCCTATGGCCTGAACCTTTACGAAAACTATTACAGGCTGTATTTTAATTCAGGCACCGCCATTGGCAGTCCCGCAAGCCTGGTGAAGATGGAACCTGAACTTATAGATATTTCATTTATTAATCATGTAAAAACGGCCAGGGCAGAAAGCGGCGATAATGTGATCATTTATGGCGGGCCCTATACCAAGCTAAGGCTGTTAGAGGGAACAGTGCCGGCAGGCAGGGAAAATTTTGATGTAGATGGCGCCATTCCTGACCCGCCGGAATTGTTTGCCAAATTATTTTGTGAATATTTGTCCGCAAATGGGATACCGGTTGATAAATCTTTTACCACCTGCCGTGAACTGGAATGGAAAAACATGCCGGATACCCTGCCGCGAAAAACAATTATCAAATATGTATCTCCCTGCCTGGGCGACATCATAAAGCCCACCAACATAAAGAGCGTTAATCTTTTTGCCGAAGCAATATTAAAGGCAGCCGGAAAGCAAAAAAGCGGCAGAGGTTCGGAAAAGGCCGGGGTGGAGGCTGTTAAAAATTTCTGGGCTTCAAAAAATGTGGATTTAAAAGGGCTTGAAATGGAGGATGGATGCGGCTTATCGCGAAAGAATAAAATCAGTACGCGTCAGCTTTGCCAAATGCTGAAAGTGATCAGTAAGGAAAAATCGTATGATGTTTTTTGCGCGTCGCTTCCTGTAGCCGGAAAATCGGGCGGCATGGCAGGCATGCTCAAAAATACCATTGCCGAAAACAACCTGAAAGCCAAAACAGGCAACATGGATGAAATAAAATCCTATGCAGGGTATGTAACAACAGCGGGCGGCAAGGAGGTGGCCTTTGCCCTTGTTTTTAATAATTATAACTGCCCCAACGCCGAAATAAAGCAAAAAGCCGAAAAATTACTTTTGCTTATTTCCCGGCTAAAATAATCACAGGTTTTTTCTGTCGTTTTGTCATTATTATATGTCATGCCATGATGCATTTTTGTGGCAATTTATGACAATATTACCCAAATTCCACCGGTATTTTTAATGGCATAAAGCTTGAAAGTGCTTGCCGGAATCAAAAAATGAAATATTAAGAAAGGAAAAAATAAAATGGGAAAAATTATTGGAATTGACTTAGGGACTACAAACTCATGTGTAGCAGTGATGGAAGGTAACGAGCCTGTTGTTATACCTAACAGTGAAGGCAAGCGTACCACACCATCGGTTGTTGCTTTTACAACCAACGGCGAACGCAAGGTTGGTGACCCGGCCAAACGTCAGGCCATCACGAACCCGGTGAACACGATTTATTCGATCAAGCGGTTCATGGGTGAGACCTACGACCGTGTTAATAAAGAAATAAACCGTGTATCATTTAAAGTTGAGCGCGGAGAGAACAATACCCCGAGGGTGAAAATTACCGACAGGCTTTATACCCCGCAGGAAATTTCGGCTATGGTATTGCAGAAGATGAAAAAAACCGCTGAGGATTATCTCGGGCAGGAGGTGACAGATGCCGTTATTACTGTTCCGGCTTACTTCAGCGATTCGCAGAGGCAGGCTACCAAGGAAGCCGGTGAAATTGCCGGGTTGAATGTAAAGAGGATCATCAATGAACCTACTGCTGCCGCTCTTGCTTACGGACTTGATAAAAAGAGCCACGACCTGAAGGTGGCGGTTTATGACCTTGGCGGCGGAACCTTTGATATTTCTATTCTTGAGCTCGGTGAAGGCGTTTTTGAAGTGAAATCCACCAACGGTGATACACACCTTGGCGGCGATGATTTTGACCATAACGTCATTGAATGGCTTGCCCAGGAATTCAAGGCAGAGGAAAATATTGACCTGCGCAAAGACCCCATGGCGCTGCAACGTCTGAAGGAAGCTGCTGAAAAGGCAAAGATTGAGCTGTCGAGCTCAACGGAAACAGACATCAACCTGCCGTACATCACCTCTGTAGACGGAATTCCAAAGCACCTCGTAAGAAAACTTACACGTGCCAAGTTTGAGCAATTGTGCGACGAAATGTTCCGCGCTACCATTGAGCCTTGCCGTAAAGCGCTGGCAGATGCCAACCTGAAAGCTTCAGATATTGATGAAGTTATTCTTGTCGGCGGTTCCACACGTATTCCTATGATACAGAAACTGGTTGAAGATTTCTTCGGTAAAGTACCTTCCAAAGGTGTCAATCCTGACGAAGTTGTTGCCGTTGGCGCAGCTATACAGGGCGGTGTACTTACCGGAGAAGTGAAAGATGTTCTTTTGCTCGATGTTACCCCGCTGTCATTGGGTATTGAAACGCTGGGCGGAGTGATGACCAAGCTGATTGAATCAAATACCACTATTCCTATAAAGAAATCCGAAACATTTTCGACGGCTGCCGATAGCCAAACCTCGGTGGAGATACATATTTTACAAGGCGAAAGGCCTATGGCTTCGGGGAACAAAAGCATCGGACGATTCCACCTCGACGGCATCCCACCTGCCCCGCGCGGAATTCCACAGATAGAAGTTACTTTTGATATTGATGCAAACGGTATTCTGAATGTTTCCGCTAAAGACAAAGCTACCGGCAAGTCGCAACAGATCAGGATTGAAGCTTCATCGGGACTGAACGACCAGGAAATTAAACGTATGAAAGATGAAGCATCGGCAAATGCGGAAGCTGATAAAAAAGCCAAAGAACAGGTCGATAAGCTGAATGCTGCCGATTCCATGATATTTACCACCGAAAAGCAGCTGAAGGAATACGGTGATAAAATTCCTGCCGATAAAAAGGCGCCTATTGAAAGTTCATTAAAGGAATTAAAAGATGCTTACCAGAGTAAAAATCTTGACCTGATTGATGCTGCTCTTGCCAAGATAAATACAGCATGGCAGGCTGCCAGCCAGGATATGTACAATGCAACCCAGCAGGGACAGGGTGCGCAACAGGATGCCGGCCAGCAGCAGCAACAGCAGCAACAGCAGGGCCAGGGTGGTAAAAATGATAATGTTACCGATGTGGATTTTGAAGAAGTAAAGGATAAATAACAAAAAGAAGCTGTCTCAAAAGTACTCTGTGTATGCTCCGTAGCGCTCTGTGTGATTTATTAACTTATAGCTACACAAAGATTCACAGAGGCCGTTATCGCGGTTCACAGAGAAACACTGAGAGAAAATCATCAAAAAAATTGTATTTTGAGACAGCCTCTTTTTCTATTTTTTATTATTATATTTGTAAAAAAATAAAACTATGAAAAGAATTCTATTCATTTTAGTTTTTGTAATACTTGCCGGTATTACGGTTTCTGCTCAGGACACCCTCGTGACTTTTAAATTTAAAGTTGCAAAGGATAGTTCCCAGACGAGCGGAAATGCCTATAATGTTGATGATATTATGTTGCGTGATGCCACGTACAACATTTTATATGCCTATACAACGGGTATTGACGGAACGGGAGATTTTTGTCTTTCTTCCACCTTGTGGTATGGAGGCCTCGATTCGGCAAAGTGTTATTATACCACCATATCTACTTCGGCTCATATGAATATTTTGGTTTCGAGCCGTCAAAAATCATCATCTACCGGCCCTAAGGATTTTATGCTTCAGTATCGCTTAGGAACAACAGGTACCTGGACCGATGTTACCGGCGGAACCGTGGTTTGTGCCAACGATAATTTTGTTTCCGGTACATTAACCAATGTTGCCCTTCCTACAGAATGTAATAATTATCCGCAGTTGTTCTTAAGGTGGGTAATGACTTCAAATACTTCGGTTGGAGGTGGTACTGTTGCCTCTGCAGGTACATCACGCATCGATAATGTTGTTGTTGTTGGTGACCTTATTACCGGTGTTGAGGATGATGCATTCAGAAATTCGGTGAGCATTTATCCTAATCCGTCAAATGGCATTTTCACAGTAAATAATATACCCGATCAGAAACTTGATATAGAAGTTTTTGATATGCTGGGAAACAGCGTTTACAAATCACGGTCTTCGGAAAAGATGATCACCGTTGATATTAGTAAATCGGCAAAAGGGATATATTTCGTGGAATTGACGAATGCCGCAGGTTCCAAGGTGACCAGAAAAATGGTGGTGAAGTAGTTTAAAACGAAGAAATTCCTCTCACTTTTTTTCTTCCTGGCTTTTTATATCTTCATTGATAAGGGTGGTCAGGATGAGTTCGATGTTTTCACTGGGTTTTAATGCCGGGCATTTAATAAAATTTCCCTCCCTGTCAATCAGGACAAAATCAGGGAATGCATATACCGCATATGATTCCATGAGATCATAATCACTGTTCAGGTGCAGAAACAGCCAGTTGTACTTCTGATCGTGAACAAAATGATACATATTCATGAATTCACGGTCGGCCGAAATACTTATAAATACTACATCATTATCAAAATTTTGCCTGAGTTTTTTCATCATCTCCATCTCATCCCTGCAGCTTACGCACCATGATGTATAAAAGTTCAGGTACACATACTTTCCCCTGAAATCACTCAGGTGTACCATAGTGTTGCCGGAGCTTTTCAGCGAAAAATCAGGCGCCGGTGAGCCTTTGTCGAAGCGGGTATAGTAGGAGAGCATGCTTTGTGCAATCTGCCTGTGGTTTTCGAATTTACTTGAGATGGTAAGCTGTTTAAGAATGCCGGTAATACTTTTCCTGCTGAAATTATTTGATGAATAAAAAAGGTTTAGAGCCCCCAGCATAACGAGTTCCCTGAGTTTTTCATTGACCAGCATGGTGTCTTTCCCGAGAACATCCATCAGTTCAGGCAAACTATGGTTCACGTTTATTGGCGCATACAGGTCGCTGGCCTGCAAGGGGCTGGTTATATCCTGAAAATAATCTTCAAAATAAGTACTTAAAAAAGTGATATATTCAATGTTGTCATATAATATTGGCCTCTGGTAAATATAATCGGCCATTAACCTGTAGGAGTTGGAGTAATTGGTCATGAGCTTTAATGAAGCAATACGGTATTCGAGGTACTGGTTAAAAAACACATGTTTTGTCTGGGCGAAGGTATCCTTAACAGCTATTAAAAAAGTGTCGACTTTTTGAGATATGTGTTTAGATTTCAAAGCAAAAATGTTATCCTTCAGGAAGGAATTGTACATTATGTTTAATTTTTGCGTAAGATGGTTCAGCTCTTCTTTTTCACTGCTGTTTACCCTGATATAGCAGGTAAATGGGTTCAGGTTGTAATTGACTTTATCAAGTGTATCATTGAATACAAGATTCCTTATATTTATGTTATAGCTTTTATTTTGTTCAAGATACATTTCACCGCTGTAATATTCAATATGGAACACTGCCAGGACGGTAGAAGGTATGGAGCATTTCAATTCGAAGGTACCGGCAGAATCGACCGTAGTTTTTGATAAAAATGTTTCGTTGAGTGTAAAATAGTCGGAGTAATATTTAATGGTGATCGTTTTGCCTTCGGCGCCTTTGGCTGTTCCTTTAATGGTAACATTTTCGCATGTTACGCTAACCGTAATGGTAAGGCATATAAAAAATACAAAAAGGATTTTTAAGGATTTATATCTCATAAAATTTTATAGAATAACGGAAAACAGCCAGTAATTATTTTAATGGCGGCAGCTGTATCTTATCAGGAATAAATTCCGAGATGTCGCCGCCATTTATATATATGTCGCGGATTATTGATGAACTCAGTGCATTATATTCCGGCAATGCCAGCAGAAAAACAGTTTCGATAACCGGATAGATTTTTTTATTCATCTGCCCGATGCCGCGTTCAAATTCAAAATCGGCTGAAGTTCTCAAACCGCGTAAAATATATTTAATGTCATTTTTCCTGCAGAAATCAGTAGTCAGGCCTTCATAAAAAGTTACACTGATCTGCGGGTATGGTTCAAATACCTTTTTAATCCATTGCAGGCGTTGCTCCAGGGGGAAAAGATACTTTTTTTCTGCATTGAACCCTATGGCTATAATTAAATTGTCGAACAGGTCCAGGCTGCGGAGCACAACAGATTCATGGCCTTTGGTGATGGGGTCGAATGAACCGGGGAAAACTGCAGTTTTTTTCATTTTCCAATGTTTTTAACAAAAATAGGAAATGTTTTATTTGTATTGAATTAAATGCAATAATTGTTTTGCTTTAAACCGGAGGCATCAGATACAGTGCTTTACAAACCTTTATAACAGCGTGATACCTTTAATAGTTTATTGTATATTTCGAATGCGTGGTTTGTTAATGAAATATTCCGGGGTACAATGATGGAATTCATGCTTAATAATTATATGTGTCTAAAGGGAATAACAGATGGAGAAAAAATAATTTCGCCAGACAACAGGTAGAGGATATAGAAATGGCAGGGGGACATGGAGTATTGTATAAGAGTTGAAGGAAAATATAAAATGGAGGAATTGCCGGTGTGATATCCTGAATGAGTTTTATTTTTATTTTGAATAATTGTACAAATAATGCTGACAAGTATTTTTGAAAAGGATTATCAGAAAATATTAATTTCTTTTTGATAATGTAAATAAAAGGGAATCAATGAAATGCGTTGTGGTGTTTATCAGAATTCATGCCATAATTGCTTTCCGGGCAATAGAAAAAAAATATTTTTTCACAAATTCATTGTTAATATAAAATTAAGTTTTACCTTTGCAGTCCCTAAAAAAGCGGGAAAAAATTAAAGATTTAAAACGGTTGATATGCCTACAATACAGCAATTAGTTCGAAAAGGACGGAAAAAATTGACAGATAAAAGTAAATCCAGAGCATTGGATGCCTGCCCTCAAAGACGCGGGGTATGCACCAGGGTATACACAACAACTCCTAAAAAACCTAATTCAGCAATGCGTAAGGTTGCCAGGGTAAGGCTTACAAACAGCAAGGAAGTGAACGCATATATTCCGGGTGAAGGCCATAATCTGCAGGAACACTCCATTGTGTTGATCAGGGGCGGCAGGGTAAAAGATTTACCGGGTGTCCGTTATCATATCATCAGGGGAGCTCTTGATACATCCGGTGTTGACGGAAGAAACCAGCGCCGTTCAAAATATGGCACCAAGCGACCCAAAGCCAAAAAACCAACAAAGTAATTAATAAAGAATTTTTAATATAAAATGAGAAAAGCAACTCCAAAGAAAAGAATTATTCTTCCTGATCCGCAGTATAATGATGGTTTGGTGACAAAATTTGTCAACAACATCATGCTGGAAGGAAAGAAGAATATTGCTTTCAATATTTTTTACGATGCTATTGATATAGTGTCGGAAAAGAGTGGTGAAAACGGGCTTGAAGTATTTAAAAAAGCTCTTGCCAATGTAACACCTTCGGTTGAAGTACGCAGCCGCAGGATTGGTGGTGCAACCTTCCAGATTCCCTCGGAAATCAGGCCTGGAAGGAAAATGTCTATAGGTATG
>CAZVKJ010000067.1:0-17903 GCA_964626855.1 uncultured Bacteroidales bacterium | reverse complement strand
AAACTTGAGTTTACTGGAATCAGCAAATCCAAATGCCTTGTTCTGAAAATGGTACATTGATCATTTTAACAATTTAAAAAGAAGAAGCTGTTCTTAACCAGACAGCTTCTTTTTTTTGGGGGAGTGACCCTTATTTCTATATGCTAATTCGAAATCAGGTACTAAATAACCTAAAACTCAAACAATTACTAATCTATTGATAAACAGGCAAAAATATATTTAAGTATTTATGGGCCGAATAAGAATAATTATTAATTTTGTAGTAATGATTTCCGAATGACTGCGAAAATTTCATTTATTTTAATATTTTGCTTTTCAACATTTTGGGCTTCGGCACAAAATACCGATGAATTATTTATAAGCGGGTTAAACAACTTCCAAAATGGCAATATAAATCAGGCAATTGATGATTTCACCAAAGTTATTGCATTAAAGCCGGACAATACGGATTCCTATTTTAACAGAGCTATCTGTTACGTAAAACTTGAAAAATACAAGGAAGCAATTTCAGACTATTCGAATTGTATTGAATTAAAGCCAAATGATGATAATTCATTTTTTAACAGGGGCATGCTTTATAAAGACATGAACAAAATAAAAAATGCCCTGTCCGATTTTAATATGGCTATTAAAATTAATCCAAATATACCAGACACATATTACCATCGTGGGCTTATTTATCAAAATATGGGATTTGATACGCTGGCCATAAATGATTTTAAGCAGTTTATTTCTTTTCGTCCTAAAATGATTGAGGGCTATTATGCTCTTGCATGCCTTTATGATGAAATGGAAGAATACCAGGCCGCCATAGATGTTTATTCGTCTCTTCTCATGATTGATTCTACATATGCAAAAGCATACTTCAACCGGGCATATGATTATGATTTAATTAAAAACAATCAAAATGCCATAGATGATTATTCAAAATCAATAAATTACGATAATAAAAATGCTGATGCATATTTTAACAGGGCCTATATTTTTAATGAATTGAACGAATTTGATAAATCTATTTCTGATTATACCCATGCTATTGAACTTGAACCTTTGATAGCAGATGCATATTTCAACCGTGGAATGGTAAAAATCAGTGCAGGAAGAAAATACGATGGATGTCGGGATGTAAAAAAAGCCACATCCCTGGGGGACAGGACTGCAAAGAAATATCATTCAGTTTACTGTAAGTAACGATTTTAAAAGAAGTTTTGTTTGTTAAACTTTAAAACTTATTGAAAATTAACCACAATCAGGAGTGGAAAATGTTTGCATGTCGAAAAAACAATAACTTTGTAATTAACCCAATTAGCTGATAAAAAATGTTACGGAAAGCCTCTTGTTTTTTTCGAAGTATCTTCTTCCTCTATTACGATGGTTTCCGCAATATGACAGTAGGAAAAAAATTGTGGTCAATTATTTTAGTAAAACTATTTATAATATTTGTTCTGCTTAAACTTTTTTTCTTTCCTGATTTTTTAAAAAGCAGGTTTGAAAACGACGATCAAAGAAGTAATTATGTATTAGAACAACTGACTGGTAAAAAATAACAGAATAATTTAATGATAGCGGATATTGATCTTTCATTGGTAAACTGGTCAAGGGCTCAATTTGCTCTTACTGCAATATACCATTGGTTTTTTGTTCCTCTTACCCTGGGTTTATCTTTTATGATTGCCATAATGGAAACTATTTACGTCAGGACTGGCAAAGAGGAATGGAAAAGGATCACCAAATTCTGGATGAAATTGTTTGGGATTAACTTTGCTATTGGAGTAGCGACCGGTATTATCCTGGAATTTGAATTTGGAACAAATTGGTCAAACTATTCATGGTTTGTTGGTGATATTTTTGGCGCTCCTTTGGCTGTTGAAGGAATTCTTGCCTTTTTCCTTGAATCAACATTTATTGCTGTAATGTTCTTTGGATGGGACAAAGTCAGCAAAAAATTTCACCTCACTTCTTCGTGGCTTGTAGCCTTTGGTTCAAACCTTTCCGCCTTGTGGATCCTGGTCGCAAACTCCTGGATGCAATATCCCGTGGGCATGGAATTCAATCCGGAAACAGCCCGTTGTGAAATGCTGAATTTCTGGCAAGTATTATTGTCACCGGTGGCAGTAAACAAATTTCTGCATACAATTACCTCTTCATACGTTGTCGCGGCTCTATTCATTATCGGGTTAAGTTCATGGTATCTTTTAAAAAAACGGGAGCTGCTCCTGGCAAAAAAAAGCATCATCCTGGCTTCATTGTTTGGTCTGTTATCTGCGCTTTTTGTTGCATTGACCGGTGATGGTTCAGCTTATATGATAGCTCAGAAACAACCAGCGAAATTAGCCGCAATAGAAGGGCTATACCAGGGAAAAGAAGGTGCAGGGCTTATTGTTTTTGGAATCCCAAAACCCGACGCACACAAAAATAAAACTGACAATTTCCATTTCAAATTTGAAATCCCCAAAATGCTATCGCTGCTCGGATACCGTGATGCTGATGCTTACGTGCCGGGTATTAAAGACCTGACGGACGGTAATAACAGCTATAATATTATGTCTGCAACCGATAAAATGGCAAAAGGCCGGTTGGCCATATCAGCGCTGAAGTCATTCAAAGATTTTAAAAAAGAAAAAAATGAACCCGGGGCAGATTCGGTATTACAAATTTTCAAAACAAATGCTCAATATATGGGCTACGGTTATCTAAACGACCCTGATAGTATCATTCCCAATGTTCCCCTGACGTTTTACAGTTTTCATATCATGGTTGGACTGGGAGCACTCTTTATTCTATTTTTTGCTATCATATTTTTCTTTTCCTTTAAAAACAAAATCGACGACAAAAAGCTATTTCTCAAAAGTGCGATTCTACTCTTACCTTTTGGATTTATTGCTTCGCAATGCGGATGGATAGTTGCAGAAGTGGGAAGGCAGCCATGGGCTATCCAGGATCTTCTTCCCACGGCTATTGCCACCACGCATATTGATGCTACCGCGGTTATGACTACTTTCATACTTTTTGCGTTACTTTTCACAATACTGCTGATCGCTGAAATTAAGATAATGCTAACTCAAATTAAAATCGGACCCAAAGGAGGCGAAAATGTTTGAATCCTGCAGCTATTTGTTTTTACAGCAATATTGGTGGATCATTGTTTCTCTGCTTGGCGCTCTGTTTATTTTTCTGACATTTGTTCAGGGTGGCCAGACACTCTTCAATACTTTATCGAAAACCGAAGAAGAAAAAACTATGCTTATTAATTCTGTCGGTCGAAAATGGGAATTTACATTTACTACGCTGGTAACTTTTGGAGGCGCCATGTTCGCTGCATTCCCCAAATTTTACTCGACAAGTTTCGGCGGTGCTTACTGGGTTTGGATTATTATTCTTTTTTGTTTCGTCATACAGGCTGTATCATATGAATTTCGAAAAAAACCGGGTAATTTTCTGGGGGCAAGGACATATGAAACATTTTTATACATAAATGGCAGTATAGGAATATTCCTCATTGGTGTAGCAGTAGGAACCTTCTTTACGGGTTCGTCTTTCAGGTTAAACTCAATGAATAATGTGGAATGGCTTACAGGCTGGCGTGGACTTGAAGCAGCACTCAATTTTCAAAATGTTGCTTTAGGACTTTCTGTTTTTTCTCTTTCCAGAATTCTGGCCATCTTATATTTTATGAATAATATAGATGACAAAACAATTTATGAGCGATCAAAAAAACACCTGTTTTATAATACTGTTATATTTTTGGCGTTTTTTCTGACTTTTATCACATTACTGCTTCTGAGTCCCGGATACGGATACGAAACAAATGGAATAATTACAATGGTTTCAAATAAATATTTACAGAATTTCCTTGAATTGCCGGCATTATCCATTATCTTTCTTGCCGGCGTTATTCTTGTCATCACCGGCATAGCCGTTTCATTATTTGGCCAAAGTAAAAAAGGAATCTGGTTTACCGGTCCGGGAACAATATTAACCGTTTTTTCATTGTTGCTTTGTTCCGGATTTAATCACACATGTTTTTACCCGTCTTCAGCCGACCTACAAAGTTCGCTTACCCTTGAAAATGCTTCTTCAAGTAAATACACACTGACAGTTATGAGTTATGTATCGCTGTTTGTTCCTTTTGTCATTGTCTATATTTATTTTGCCTGGAAAGCTATTGATAAAATAAAAATTAACAGACAGGAAATGTCTGATTCAGAACATAAATATTAAACAACTGAAAGATGTATACGTCAATGATAGCATCCATACTTTGGTACCTTAGCTGGCCCGTATTTATTATTGTATGTTATATATTAATCAGGTTCGCTATAACAAAATTCGAAAAAAATAATTCAAAATAAAAACTCTATATGGCACACCTTGTAAATATTTCAGAAGCTGCCTCTATTGGAATACATGCAATTGTTTTGATTGCCCGCTCGAAAAAAACCAACATAAATGTTAATATATTATCAGAGCTAACTGGTGCATCAAAAAATCATATTGCTAAAGTAATGCAGCGCCTGGTAAAATATGGGTACGTTAAATCTACCCGCGGACCTTCAGGAGGATTTGTTCTTAACACCCCTGCAGAAAAAATCACTTTGCTGGATATTTATGAAGCAATTGAAGGCACTATGGCAATTAATAAATGTCCGTTAGACAATAAAATATGCCCCTTTGAAGAATGTCTTACTGATGGAATCATTCACAGGGTAACAGAAGAAGTAAGAGAACATTTTAGTAAGAAAAAACTAATTGATCTGGTTTAACCTGTTCAATAAAATTGTTGTTCTTTTTCTCCCAATTAATTAAATTATTCAACTATAATATTTATATTCAGCTTTTTGTTATTTAGAATTAAAATAAATCTTTGATTTTGTTTTTTTATTTGTATATTTGCGTACCTGTTTACCTAAATAGAATTTCTTATGAAAAGAACAATAATAAAAATAGATGAAAATAGATGCACCGGTTGTGGAATTTGTGTTAAGGGATGCCACGAAGGCGCCTTACAGATAATTGAAGACAAAGCCCGCCTGGTAAGCGAACTTTATTGTGACGGCCTGGGAGCATGTATCGGAGAATGCCCCGAAGGTGCTATCACTCTTGAAGAACGCGAAGCCGAACCATATGATGAGATTAGGGTCATGGATAGATTAAGTACTTTGGGTAAGGCAACTATTATGGCTCATTTCCGCCATTTACATGATCATAATGAAAAACAATTCCTGAACCAGGGGCTTCATTATTTGAAGGAAAAAAACCTACATTTGGATGTCATTAATCAATTTGAAACAGGGGCAAATAATACAAAACCAAATCACATTCATTCCGGTGGATGCCCCGGTTCAAAAATAATGGATTTTACAAAAAATGAAAATTACTCAGCTACATCTGCTGATACCATAATTGAATCGCAATTGCGGCAATGGCCAGTTCAACTGCACTTGCTTAGCCCTGCAGCATCATATTTCAAAAATGCAGATTTGGTGCTTGCTGCCGATTGCGTTGCATTCTCTTACGGAAATTTCCACAATGATTTTTTAAAGGGCAAAACATTGGCTATAGCCTGTCCAAAGCTTGATTCAAACATTGAATCCTATATTGAAAAGCTGACCATAATGATTGACCAATCAAAAATCAATACAATTACGGTGATCATGATGGAAGTGCCCTGTTGCGGGGGTTTGTTGCAAATTGTAAAAATGGCGATGGAAAAGTCCTCCCGCAAAGTTCCCGTTAAAGCCATTTATATAAGCATTCAGGGCAAATTATTAAATGAAGAATGGATCTAACCTTATTATATTATTTATTAAAAAACTGGAGGAAAAATTATGAGTATGTTTTGTTATCAATGCCAGGAAACAGCCAAAGGTATTGGTTGTAATATTGCCGGCGTTTGCGGTAAAAAAGAAGACGTAGCCAATTTGCAGGATATGCTTATCCATATCCTGAAAGGAATTTCGTTATATAGTACTGCTGCACGAAAAACAGGCTATAACGATCAGCAATTGAACAGATTTGTGATTGAGGGTCTTTTCACGACAATTACGAACGCCAATTTTGATAAAAATGTTTTTTATCAAAGAATTCGTAAGGCAATTGATTGGCGTGAAAAAATTAAAAAATATTGCATTTCAAATGGTATTGATATTTCTGAAATAAGCCATGATTCTGCCCTGTGGATCGGATTTTCAGATACTGATTTTGATACAAAATCTACATCAGTGGGAACTCTCTCTTATAAAAATGAAGATATTCGTTCGTTGGTACACCTTGTACTTTTCGGGGTTAAGGGAATGGCGGCATATGCCGAACATGCATCAAACCTGGGCTTTGAAAAAGAGGAAATTCATGCGTTTATTCAAAAGGCTCTGGCTGAAACAACACGCGAGGACCTTGATGCCACTTATCTCGTATCATTAGTGCTGGAATGTGGCAAATATGGGGTTGAAGTGATGTCACTGCTTGATACAGCAAACACTTCACGTTATGGCAATCCCGAGATCACCAAAGTAGACATTGGGGTACGTTCAAACCCTGGAATTTTGATCAGTGGCCACGATCTTCGCGATCTTGAAGATTTGCTCAATCAAACAGAAGGTTGCGGAGTTGATGTATATACACACAGCGAAATGCTCCCGGCACATTATTATCCTTTCTTCAAAAAATATAAAAGTTTCGCCGGAAATTACGGAAATTCCTGGTGGAAACAACGTGAAGAGTTTGAAACCTTTAACGGCCCGATTCTTTTTACAACAAATTGCCTTGTTCCCCCTCATACAAATGCATCATACAGTAATAAGGTATTTACAACGGGCGCTGCCGGTTTCACGGGTTTCAAACATATTCCCGACCGCACACAGGATGGAAAAAAAGACTTTTCTGAAATCATTGATCTGGCAAAAACATGCCCGCCACCACAGCAGATTGAAACAGGGGAAATTATTGGTGGCTTTGCACATGCACAGGTTATTGCACTTGCCGACAAAGTAGTTGAGGCTGTTAAAAGCGGCGCTATCCGGAAATTTGTGGTAATGGCAGGTTGTGACGGCAGAATGAAAGACCGCGATTATTATACCCAATTTGCAGGAAAGTTACCCAAGGATACTGTAATTCTCACAGCCGGCTGCGCTAAATACAGGTACAACAAATTACCATTAGGCGACATCAATGGCATACCACGCGTGCTTGATGCAGGGCAATGCAACGATTCGTATTCACTGGCGGTTATAGCCCTTAAATTAAAAGAAGTCTTTCAGTTGAATGATATTAACGAGTTGCCTATTGTATATAACATTGCCTGGTACGAGCAAAAAGCAGTTATTGTTTTACTTGCACTGCTTTTCCTTGGAGTAAAAAACATTCATTTAGGCCCGACATTACCGGCATTTTTATCACCCAACGTGGCAAAAGTGCTTGTCGAAAATTTCCAGATCAGTGGTATTACCAATCCTGATGATGATATAAAATCACTTATCTGATTTAATAAAACAGGCTGTATTATTAAGGAATATTTCCTCTTGGTGATTCCTGTCTTTTCATAGTTCCGGTGTTTTTTAAATATGCCGAGCCATGAAGAGAGCACAAAGTCCTTTCGGACAAAATATGACCAGTGAGTTTTTTTAATACAGCCTGTTGTTATCATTTTTAATTCGTAACAAATTTATTTTCATCACTAAAATAAATTTACTGATAATGCTTTTTGCATTGATTATATTTATAAATTAGCACGTTTTATTCACCAATTAAAATAAAATTCGTATGCAAAATATTGATTGGACCAACCTGCCTTTCGGTTACCAGAAAACCGATTATAATGTTCGCTGTTACTGGCGTAATGGCTCATGGGGCAAACTAGAAATTTCGTCTTCGGAATATGTCAACATACACATTGCTGCAACCTGTCTGCATTACGGACAGGAAGCCTTTGAAGGGCTTAAGGCATTTCAATGTAAAGACAATAGTATTCGTGTTTTTCGCTGGGAAGAAAATGCCAAACGTATGCAGCGTTCTGCAGAAGGAATTATGATGCAGCCGGTTCCTCTTGAACTGTTTAAAGAAGCCCTGGAAACCGTTATCAAACATAACACCTCATACATTCCGCCTCATCAAACAGGTTCTTCGCTTTATATAAGGCCGTTGCTTATTGGTTCTGGCGCCAAAGTAGGTGTTCAGCCTGCTGACGAATACCTTTTCATTATTTTTGTCACACCCGTAGGACCTTATTTCAAAGAAGGATTTAAACCTGTAAAGGTACAATTGATCCATGATTTCGACCGGGCAGCTCCTCAGGGAACGGGTACGATAAAAGTTGGCGGTAATTATGCAGCCAGCCTGATGGCAGGCCAACGGGCCCATGCTGAAGGATATTCAACGGTATTATTTTTAGATCCGAAAGAAAAAAAGTATATTGATGAAGCAGGTCCCGCTAATTTCTTTGCTATAAAAGACAATACTTATATTACTCCTCACTCAAAATCAATTTTGCCATCTATAACGAATATGTCATTACGTACTTTAGCAGAAGATATGGGAATGAAAGTAGAACAAAGGCGGGTCAGGGTTGAAGAACTTGAGGAATTTGAAGAAGTCGGCGCATGTGGCACCGCTGCAGTAATTTCACCCATTAAAACTATTACCGATCGTGAATCAGGTAAGGTTTATGAATACTGTAAAGATGGCAAAGCCGGCCCGGTTTCAACAAAATTATATAACAGGTTGCGTGCTATTCAATATGGTGAAGAACCTGATAAATTCGGATGGAATCATATAATAAAATAAATAAAAAAAGCTCCTTTTGAGGAGCTTTTTTATTATTATGACTATTCGCTAAATCACTGAATATTTTCTCAAATAAATCTCCATTTCGTCTTTTAATTTTTTGGCTTCCTCGCGTGCTTTTACTGCAAAATCATTTTCGGCAGAAGCATAAAGTATGCTGCGTGAAGCATTCACCAATAAACCGCAATCATGGTTCATGCCATAATCCGCCACCTGTTGAAGGCTTCCACCCTGTGCTCCAACGCCAGGAACAAGTAAAAAATGATCGGGAACAATTTTCCTGATTTCTTTCAACATTTCTGCCTGAGTGGCTCCCACTACATACATCATATTCTCGGCAGTGCCCCATTTTGATGATATCTCAAGAACTTTCTCAAAAAGGCGTTTCCCATCAGAATTACTGATATTTAAAAACTGAAAATCAAGAGCGCCTTTGTTTGAAGTCAATGCCAATAATATAACCCATTTATTATGATGCTCAAGAAAAGGGCTTACCGAATCTTCACCCATATAAGGAGCAACAGTAACTGCATTAAAATCGAAACCTGACACTTTTTTATCAAAATAGGTTCTGGCATATTGAGCAGATGAATTTCCAATATCACCACGCTTGGCATCAGCAATAATAAATACTTCGCTCCTGTATGGCTCAAGGTAATTTATTGTTTTTTGCAGGCTGATCCAACCAGGAATACCCATAGATTCATAAAAGGCAATATTAGGCTTATATGCTACTGCATAATCGATGGTAGCACTTATGATGCACTTATTAAACTCAAAAATAGGATCTTCCTTCTCAAGCAGATGCCGGGGAATTTTTTTTATTTCCGGGTCAAGGCCTACACAAAGAAAAGACTTTTTCTTTTTAATGTTTCCAATTAATTCTTTACGATTCATAAATTAGGTTTTTATTCTCCGGCTGCTTTTAATCTTTCGGCATTTTCTGCCAGTTGTAAGGCATCTATCAATTCCTGAACTCCATTTCCGTCCATTACAACAGGCAGATTATATAGTGTCAGATGTATGCGATGGTCGGTAACCCGGCTCTGAGGATAATTATAGGTTCGGATTTTTGCGGATCTGTCTCCGGTTGACACCATGGTTTTCCGCTTAGAAGAAATATCATCCAAATACTTCTGATACTCGGCTTCATATATTCGGCTTCGCAGCACCGACATGGCTTTTTCAAGATTTTTCACCTGTGATTTCTGATCCTGGCATGTAACAACTATTCCTGTGGGTATGTGTGTCAATCTTACAGCAGAATATGTAGTATTTACAGATTGTCCGCCGGGACCGGAGGAACAATAAGTGTCCTTACGAATATCACTATCCTTTACCTCAACATCAAATTCATCAGCTTCCGGCAATACCACTACACTGGCCGCAGATGTATGCACTCTTCCCTGGGCTTCAGTTTTAGGAACTCTCTGCACGCGGTGAACACCCGATTCATATTTCATCTGGCCATAAACATTTTCGCCTTTAATACTAAAGATGATTTCTTTAAAACCACCGACAGTGCCTTCATTTAAATCAACAAGTTCGGTTTTCCAGCCTTTGATTTCTGAAAAGCGGATATACATCCGGTAAAGGTCTCCGGCAAAAATTGAAGCCTCGTCTCCTCCTGTGCCGGCACGAATTTCAACAATAGCATTTTTCCCATCCTGAGGATCTGCAGGTATAAGCATAATGCGAATATCTTCTTCAAGTTTATCTTTTTCAGACGTAAGATTTTCTATTTCATCTTTAGCCATCATCCGCAATTCATCGTCTTTTTCGGTATATAAAATATCCTTTGCAGATGCAATATGATTTAAAATGGTATTATATCGTTTATAGGCTTCAATTATAGGAGTAAGATCTTTATAGTCTTTGCTAAGCCTGATGAATCTTTTGACGTCAGTCATGACATCCGGCTCATTCATTTGTTTTCCGATCTCTTCCCAACGTTCATATATTGCCTTGAGTTTTTCAAGCATAATTAGATTTTTTACAAAATTAAAATAAAAACTGCAGCTAATAATTAAAGCTGCCAAATTCCGACTGTATGGTCAAAGAAGCTCGTGGTGCAGATTCGCAATGGCCGATAATTCCGGCATCAATATTAAAACCCCTTGCAACAGAAATGATTTGGGCGGCAACTTTCTCAGATGTATAAATTTCCATTCTGTGGCCCATATTAAATACTTTATACATTTCTTTCCAGTCGTAACCTGCCTGTGCCTGTATAAGCCGGAAAACAGGCGGTACAGGGAACATATGATCTTTCACGATATGAAGACCGGAAATAAAATTAAGTACTTTTGTCTGGGCCCCGCCGGTACAATGTATCATGCCGTGAATATCATCCCTGAACTGCTCAAACATATTGATAATGATTGGTGCATAGGTACGGGTAGGCGACAATAGGGCTTTTCCTATATTCACAGGCATTTCGTCAACTTTATCCGTTAAAAGAAAGCTCCCCGAATAGACAAGCTCTGCAGGCATTGCGCCATCATAGCTTTCAGGATATTTCCGGGAGTATGCTGTATCTAACATTTCATGGCGGGCAGAGGTCAACCCGTTACTTCCTATTCCGCTATTATAATCATTTTCATAGCTGCATTTTCCACTGGATGATAAACCGATAATAACATCACCATGCCCGATCTTTTCATTGGTAATTACTTCACTTCTTTTCATCCGGCACGATACCACAGAATCAACAACAATAGTACGCGCTAAGTCTCCCACATCAGCTGTTTCTCCTCCTGTAGAATATATTGTGAGGCCAAAATTTCTAAGCATTTCAAGTATTTCCTCGGTGCCATTGATGATGGCTGAAATGACCTCACCCGGGATTAAAAATTTGTTGCGTCCGATCAGGGAGGATAAAAGAATATTTTTTGTTGCACCAGCGCACAACAGATCATCGGTATTCATCACAATTGCATCCTGGGCTATACCTTTCCATACAGACAAATCACCGGTTTCTTTCCAGTAAATATATGCTAATGATGATTTAGTCCCTGCACCATCAGCATGCATCAATGCACAATAATCATCATCATTACCATAGTAATCAGGAATGATTTTGCAAAATGATCTTGGGTATAATCCTTTTGAAATATTGCGTAATGAATTATGGACATCTTCTTTTGAAGCTGATACTCCGCGCTGATTGTACTTTTCGTTGTTCATGGTTCTTTTTATAATAAAAAAGCATCCCGGATTTAGGGACGCTTTTTTATATAATGTCAAGTATAACTATTTATTTTCCTGAGGAGCAGGAGCCGTTCCAAAAATCAATTGCTTTTTATCATCATCTACATAATACTCACCAAATTTAGTAAGCACCTTTGATCCTATGGTTACATCCGGCTTAAGATTTTTTACTACGGTAGCAGTCAAAAAGTCTTGTGATTTCTTTGCAATATTCATCTTTTTTAAAGTAACCACCATATTTTCCTTTATAGTTCCATCATCATTAAATGCCTTGTCTTTATCCTTAAAATCTGATTTGGTAATTCTATACTCAGCAAGTAATCTTTTTACAAGTTCTTCGGAAATCTGCATACCTTCCTCAGCAGCATCATATTTAAAGTCGGTAGATATTCCGTTAATAATACAACGTCCCTCAAATGTTCCGCTACCGCTCGGCAAAATGGTGAGTACATTATCCATAGGATTTACTTCAATAACAACATTTCTTGCATTACTGTCGTTTATAGCCGCTGGAACAAAATCTTCGCGAAGTACAGTAAATTCTGTTCGTCTGTTTAATTGGTGGGCAGCTTCCTTTTGGCAGGTTGTTGCTAATGATTTAATATATGTTTCATTTAGTACTGTTCCCTTTGCAAAGAAATAGGATTTGTCTTTACATGCAGGGTATTTTGCCGGATCAAGGAAAACAGATTTATCGCGATCCAAAACACGCGGGCTATTGGCGCCATAACCTCTTGCATAAATACGTCCGGGATCTATACCCATTGAGTCAACAATATAATGAACAGCAGAGCGGGCTCTTCGTGCGGAAAGAGTGTCGTTGGTCATTGGTATTGGTCTGGCATCGGTATGCGATGATAATTCAATAACCCAACGGTCATTGTCATTTAAAATATTTACAAGCCAGTTCAGTGAATCCATTGCCTGAGGTGTCAGGTACCACTGTCCCACAACATAAAGAACATCAGGCAATACCTGTGGCTGTTTGGGAATCGGAGCCAAATTAAAATCATGGATCAGGTCCTTGCTGTTTTTGATACCTACCGTGGTTTCTCTACCTTTTGATGCCGTAAAGCCCTCTTTTGAAACAGTAAGCTCATAAGAAGTATTTTCAAGAATCTGAGTTTTACCAAAACGATAAGTACCTGTGGCATCTGTAGAATCAACCACCAAAGTACCATCAGAACCTTCAAGCTTTACAAGCGCTTTGGTAATAATCTGCTTTGTACTGTCATCTCTAACAACGCCTTGCAATGTGAATACCAATGGCGGTAAATAAAAATAATAAATATCATCGGACCCCTTACCACCATTGCGGTTTGATGACAAAAATCCTTCTTCCTTATTTCCTTTAAATATGATTCCAAAATCATTACCGGCAGAATTAAGAGGATACTTCAAATTTTCGGGTTTTGACCATTTTCCATCCTTATTTTCAGTTTTATAAATATCAAGTCCACCCATACCTAAATGCTCATAACCATTGGATGAGAAAAATAAACTTCCGTCGTCCCTTAAAAAGGGGAACATTTCATCACCGGTTGTATTAATACCAGGACCCAGGTTAACCGGTTTATCGAAAGGTTTAGTCTTTTTTGTACGTTTGGCTACCCATATATCTTTTCCGCCATATCCTCCTGGCATTTCAGCTGCGAAATAAATTGTTAGCTCATCGTCAGAAAGTGCCGGATGACCAACGGGAATACTCATATCAGGTGTCAATTTAAGTGTATCGGGGGCTGCCCATCCACGTCCCTGTTTTTTTGAATAATAAATCTGGCAACCCATTTTCTCTTTTTTAATCAAAGGACATCTGGTAAAATAAATGACATTAGCTTTTGAGTTCAGCCATGGAGTACCTTCATTTACTTCAGTATTAATATTTTCATCGGCTGGCAATGGTTCGCTCCAGGCGCCTTTTTTATCAAGGGTGGTAACGTAGATATCCGAAAAATTCTGATTTGTCCAGCCATCGGTAGCTTTACCTGTTGCGCCGTCGCGTGAAGAGGTGAATAATAAGGCTTTATAGTTTTTATCAGCCCAATACGGAGAAAAATCTTCCTGTTTTGTATTAAACTTTTTTACATTTTCGACAACATATCTTGTAGGATCATCTTTCCATTTTATGGCATACTGGCATGCATCAACGCCCAAACCTCCGCGGGGATCGCTTGGCGCAAGCTTACTGTATTCCTTATACTCTACGATTGCTTCAGCGTATTGTTCATCACTTTTTAAAGCATCAGCAAGATAAAGATGTGCTGCCGGATCAGGAAAATTCGATTTTACAACCCTGCTGTACCAGTTTATTGCCTGTTTATTATTATCTGTAAGGCGATAGCATTCTGCAAGGCGAAACAAAACTCTGGCTTTTTCAGGCTTGTTGCCTTTAATTTTATTGTATGCCTGCTTATACAAATCAATTGCAACAGAGTATTGCTCCAGATCAAAAGCCTGGTCAGCATCTGATGAAAAATTCCGCTGAGCCAATACCTGATTGGTTTGCCCAAGAAGAATCAAAAATATTAAAGCTAATCCGAAATATATTTTCTTACACATATTAATGAAATTTGACCATAAAATAATAACCGTGCTAATTTAAATAATTATTTAATTAATAAAAGAACTTTTTTCAATATTTTTCTTAATTTATAATATGTCATTATTAATCAACAACATATACAACATAATTTTTTGAATAAAAAAGCTCTTTGCATTAATCATCAAAATAATCAGATATTTGCCGGAATAATCTATTCAAAGGTTATTATACGGAAGTTTTTGCTTGAAGTTTCATTGCCTTCTTTTCTTTACGCCTCTGCTGCCACATCAATAAATCATATGCAATAGGTGTAGCATTCAAAATTGAGGAATAAGTACCAATTACAACACCGAACATCAAGGCAAACGCGAACCCTCTGATTACTTCGCCCCCAAAGATAAACATAGATAAAAGAACCAAAAATGTAATACCTGATGTATTAAGAGTTCTGCCTAAAGTACTGTTAATAGCATCATTCATATTAGTTTTCATATCACGCTTTGGATATAATGCCATATATTCACGGATTCTATCAAAAATGATAACGGAGTCCATTATTGAATAACCTATTATCGTTAGAATTGCAGCAATAAAATGCTGGTCAATATCCAGGCTGAAGGGAAGAATACCATATAATAATGAAAATACCGAAACTGTAATAAAGGTATCGTGAAGTAATGAACCAACCGCGCCCAAACCCCATTGCCACTTTTTAAAACGAATGGCTATATAGATGAAAATGATCAGCAGTGAAAAGAATACCGCATAATATGCTTTCACCAACAAACTATATGCAATGGTAGGCTCAACTTTCTGCGAGCTTAAACGGCCTAAAGCCTTTTTGTCGGCATGAGATATAAATTCGTCATGTTCAATTTTATTTTTGTAGAAGCCTTTTAAACCTTCATACAATTTATTTTCAACGATGGAATCAGCCTTTGCCGTTTTGTCCTTTAACATATAAGATGTGGTGATTTTCACCTGGTCATTCGGGCCAAAAGTTTTCACTTCGGGCTTTTGTCCATCAAAAACATTTGCAAGCGATAAACGGATATCCTCTGTTTTTACATCCTGGTCGAAACGAACCACAAAACTCCTTCCTCCCAGAAAATCGATACCATAGCTCAACCCTCTTACGGATAATGATATAACACCTATCACAACAAGAGTTAATGAAAGCACATAATAATATTTTCTTACACCGATAAAATTAATGTGAACCTTGGTCAGGAAGTTCTTTGTAAATTTATTCCAAACATTGATTTCGATATTTTTATCCAACATCCAAACGAATACTAAGCGAGTGATAAAGATGGCACAGAACAAAGAACTGAGTGTTCCGATAATCAGGGTACTTGCAAAGCCTTGCACCGGTCCGGAGCCAAACACATAAAGTACAATACCGGTCAATAATGTAGTAACATTACTATCAATAATAGAAGAATATGCATGCTTATACCCATCCTGTATAGCCAGCCGAATTCCCTTTCCTATTCTTATTTCCTCCCGCACACGTTCATATATAATAACGTTTTTATCAACGTCCATACCTATGGTAAGCACAATACCTGCGATACCGGGCAGTGTTAAAACGGCCCCCAATGAGGCAAGAATTCCAAACACAAAAAACATGTTGGTCAGCAAGGCAATATCGGCTACAATGCCAGCCCGGTTGTAATAGAATATCATATAAAGCAGGGTAACAAAAAATGCTATGATCATTGACCATAACCCTGCGTTAATGGCTTCTTTACCCAGAGTAGGGCCGACAACAGCTTCTTCTACAACACGTGCCGGCGCCGGTAGTTTTCCGGCTTTAAGAATATTGGCCAGGTCCTTTGCTTCTTCTAATGTAAAATTACCAGTAATAGAGGATTGTCCATTTGGAATTTCGCCCTGCACTGTCGGGAAAGAATAAACCACATTATCCAGAACAATAGCAACAGATTTTCCGATATTTGATCCGGTAAGGCTTTTCCATTTAGTAGCACCTTCTGAATTCATACTCATTGAAATCTGGTTTCCCTGTTGCTGATCAATATCCTGACGTGCGTCTACAATTACATCGCCGCTCAGTGAAGCCGTACCATCACGTGATGATTTCAGTGCAACCAGTTGATGGGTGGTACCTTTTTCATCTATAGCTTTTACTGTCCAGGCAAAACGCATTTCGCGCGGAAAGATCATTTGAATGTCAGGATGTCTCAGCATGGACATAACCTTGGCGGTATCAAGTACTTTACAATAGCCAACCACCGGCCCTCTGTTGGGATAATAATTTCCATTCTCATCCTGTATCAATGCGGGTTGCAGATATGCAAGAAGGGGATGCTCTAAGGCATATTCTTCAAATGACTGCTGGCCTTTTTTATTTGTATCTTTTGTTGAGTCACCTGCTACATTCTTGGTAAGTGAAGTATCCTTTTTTTCAACTGTTGCTATTGGGGTGTTCTTAATAGAATCTCCGTTAGCCGTTAAGGAATCATTCGCCGGCAATGTATCTTTTGAATACAATACTGCTTGCAGCTTTTTATCAGCCTGTTCAAGGTAACCATATATATCCTTGTATTCATAAGTTTCCCAAAATTCAAGCTGTGCGGTTCCCTGCAAAAGTTTTCTTACACGTTCGGGTTCTTTAATACCAGGTAGTTCGATAAGAATTCTGCCCGAAGTCCCTAATTTCTGAATGCTTGGCTGGGTTACACCAAAACGGTCGATACGGGTTCTAAGAATATTAAAGGTTCTGTCAACAGCAGCATCTGTTTCTTTTCTGATTTCAGCAATCACCTCCTCATCTGTCGAATTGAAATTAATTTTATCTTTTAATCCAACAATGAAGAAAGATGCCAGTTTGGCATTTGATTTATTATTATTCTTGAATGATTCATAAAATAGCGTAACAAAATCCTTGCTGCTGTTTTCATGCATTTTATTGGCATCGTCAAGAATTTTATTAAAAAAAGGATCCTTTGTATTTTGAGCCAGGGCTTTTATAATATCAGGAACAGAAACTTCCATGGTAACGTTCATACCGCCTTTAAGGTCAAGACCAAGGTTAATTTCTCTTGCTTTGCAATCCTTATAAGTGTATTTACGAATCCATGCAAAATTATAAATTACTTCACTTGACATGGAATCAAGATAATACAACTCTCTTTTGTTGGTAATGGAATCCCAATAATACCGTTCCATCTCCGGACTCCCTTTTGAAAGCGCTTTGGCAAGACTGTCGGTATTACCACTTAGTGCATATTCCTTTGCGTCTTTTTCAACCAACCGTGTACATAGCGTAAATGAAAGCTGAAACAAACATACCAGCGCGATCAAAATCGCCAAAAACCTGAAAACTCCTTTGTTTTGCATATCTTACAAC
>CAZVKJ010000066.1:0-18220 GCA_964626855.1 uncultured Bacteroidales bacterium | reverse complement strand
GTATTTATCCCCTACTCTTTGATAAATAAACGGCACAGGTTCATTAAGCAATTGTTCGTGTATTTTGCTATAAAAATCACTGATAAAAATGATATTCTCATTTTCCTTAATGGTTTCAGTTTCTTTCTCAATCTGGCTTAAAAGTGATAGCGGATAAAGGCTCTTTAAAACTACATTTATATCACGAAACTTCCGGATCATTGGTATAATCCTTAAATATGCTTCTGAAATCTGAGCCTTTATTTCATCAATCTTTATTTTTTCATTTTCGGCTAAACTTTTACTATACCAAACATCTTCATTAATAGCCTTTTCGCAATATGAATTTCCGGTAACATCAGCGAGCCCGTTTGAAAGAACTTTTAAGAAAAAGCCCGGAATTCCTTTTGTTCCCTGGTAAAAGCTTTTCAATTCAATATTATTTTCCCTGATGATATTCATGATTTCGGAAGCAGTTTTAGCTGCCTCGTTCTCCAATAATTTTCGATTTCCATATAAACTGCCGATTTCTTTTGAAAAATCGCCCAGGCTCAGGTTACTGAACAAGCCAATGAACTTACGGGCATCTTCTTTCAGCAATAGTTTCGAAAATTCTTTAAGATCACTTTCAATATCCCAGCTCCTGCCATCTTCGATTTTTTGTTTGATAAATTCAATAAGCATATCCGTCAATGTGTCATCGGAACCGGCATAACTTAAAAGCACATCGACTGCTTCAGACAAAACACGCTCGGAATCAAGTTCAACCTCAAAATTCTGGGATAGCTTTAAATCATATGCGAAAGTGCGAATGATTTTCTGAACAAAACTATCAATGGTGCTTATGGCAAAATCTGAATAATTATGCAGTATTCGCTGTAAAACCATTGTTGCCATATATGACAGGTCAGACTCATTTAAACCTGTATGTTTTGATAGTTCATTCATCAGGGCAGCATATTTCAACCGGATTTCATCCTGCCTGGCTTTCTCGGGGCATTTATCATTTAAATCTGAAATTGCTGTCAGATAAGAAATGATACGGCTTTTCATTTCATAGGCAGCCTTATTTGTAAATGTCACTGCCAGAATATGGCGATACTTCCCCGGATCGGCAAGTACAAGCTTTAAATATTCCTTTACCAGGGTATATGTCTTGCCCGAACCAGCCGAAGCCTTGTATACTATGAAATTTTTTTCAGTACTCATTTAACAAAAGATGAGTAAAAATAGCCATTTTTCAGCAACTATATATCAAACAATGTTGTATGAAATTGAAATTCAAAGAAAGAATATGCACGTAATGATTTTTTTTATACTTTTGCATAAATTTTCACAACATTAATTTATCACAATGAAAAAAGGAACAGTAAAATTCTTCAATGAAGTAAAAGGTTTTGGATTTATCAAAGACAATGAATCCGATAATGAATATTTTGTGCATGCCACAGGCCTGATCGACAAGATCAAAGAAGGCGATGAAGTTACTTTCGAGCTGAAAGAAGGAAAAAAAGGTCTGAATGCAGTTAATGTAAAACGAGCATAGCTTAACCCAAAATATACAAAACCTTGAAAAACGAACCCTCCGCTTACCGGAGGGTTTTTTTGTTTATACCTTGCAAATTTTTCTATTTTTTACTAAATTAGTAAAAAAAATCCGCTATGTGTTTTTCAGCCCCTGCAAGTTTTATCGCAGCTGCTGTTATTGCAACAGCAGGCGTTATTGCCATAACAAAAGCCAAAACAACTCCGCAACGCGTTTTTGCAATAATTCCATTACTCTTTGCCGTTCAACAATGCATTGAGGGATTTTTATGGATCATTATCGATAAAAGTGATTACGGAGGGTTGAAGCATGTATTAATCAACGGCTTTTTGTTCTTTGCATGGCTTATCTGGCCAGTTTATGTGCCTGTTTCAATGGCACTATTAGAAAAGAATAAAAAGAACAAAAAGGTTCTTCTGATATTTCTCGGTATAGGTATTCTTTTATTCTTTTGCTTCCTGTACATCATGTTATTTCAGCATTCTGATGCATCGGCCGCCAGGCTGCACATTAAATATACTCTTGATTATATACCACCTTTGCCCTGGATATGGGGGTTGATTTACCTGATACCCACAGTAGTTTCTATGTTCATTTCAAGTATTAGCAAGATGTGGCTGCTGGGATTAATTAATCTTGCTTCATATATATTTTCCATAATATATTTTTCAGGTCATGTACTCTCGGTATGGTGTTTTTTCGGAGCCCTGACCAGTGTTTTCGTCCTTTTTTATACCATCAGAATGGCAAATCCTGCCAAGCCGGTAACGCCCAACGACATATCATCCTAATCATTACGGCACCACAGTCAGATAATTATATTAATTCAGGCCTAAATCTTTTTTAATATTTTCAATTTTATCATTGCAACCCTTTTCAACGGCGGCAAAGCTTTCAGGGCCGTCCATCGGTGATTTTATTCCGAAATAGAATTTGATTTTCGGTTCCGTTCCTGAAGGCCGCACAGTTATTTTACTTCCATCCCCAGTAAAATATTGTAATACGTCAGATTTAGGAAGTTCTATTGGTTTTTTGTCTCCTGTCACAGTATTAATTTCCTGTTGATGCAGATAGTCTTTGATCAGGATTACTTTTGAATTATTAATAATTAACGGTGGTTCATTTCTGAAATTCTGCATCATCTGCTTTATTTCATCGGCACCGGATATTCCTTTTTTAGTTATAGATAAAAGGCTTTCGTAGTAAAAACCAAATTCTTTATAAATGGATAAAAGCAGATTATAAAGTGTAAATCCCTGTTCACGGGCATATACGGCGGCTTCGGCAATCATACAACATGAAATTACGGCATCTTTGTCGCGCACAAAATCACTTACAAGATAACCATAGCTTTCTTCACCGCCACCGATAAAACGCTTTTCACCTTCGAATTTCCTGATGATCTCGGCAATATATTTGAAACCAGTAAGCACATCAAAACATCCGACATCGAACTTTCGGGCAATTTCAGCTAAAAGTTCACTGGTCACAATGGTTTTTACAATAAATTCTTTCCCCGTTAGTTTACCATGTTCATGCCATTTATTTAGCAGGTAATATATAAGAATCGAAGCCGTTTGATTTCCATTCAGTAAAACAAAATTACCTTCATTATTTTTCACAGCAATGCCTACACGGTCTGCGTCAGGATCAGTGGCTAAAACAAGCTCAGCATTTATTTCGCCGGCTTTTTCGATGGCCATCGTCAAAGCTGCTTTTTCTTCAGGGTTGGGAGATTTTACGGTGGGGAAATTGCCATCAGCAGCAGCCTGGGCCTGAAGAATATGAATATTTTCAAAACCGAATGTTTTCAAAGCTTTGGGAACGCATGTGATTCCTGTACCATGCAAAGGCGTATATACTATAGAAAAATCCTTATGTTTCCTGATCATTTCAGGAATAAAACTTAAACCGGCAATTTTCGAAATATAAATATTGTCAATATCCTCTCCGATTACAGTAATGTTTTCAGGCTTAGCCTGAAATTTCACCATGTTTACCGATGTTACTTTCAATACTTCTTCAATCACACTTTTGTCATGTGGATTCACAAGCTGTCCGCCATCATCCCAATATACTTTGTAACCATTGTATTCTTTTGGATTGTGTGATGCCGTGATTACAATACCGCTCTGGCAGCCCAGATGCCGCACTGTAAAAGAAAGTTCGGGTGTGGGCCTGAGATCTTCAAATAAAAAAACATGGCAATCATTTGCTGAAAGAATTCCTGCTGTAATCTGTGCAAAATATTTACTGTTATTTCTTGAATCAAAAGCAACGGCAACTTTAACAGGCTTTGTTTCCGGGAACATTTTCTTCAGGTAGTTTGCCAGCCCCTGTGTTGCCATACCAACAGTATACTTATTCATACGGTTGGTCCCAACACCCATAATTCCACGTAATCCGCCTGTACCAAACTCAAGGTTGGCATAAAAAGACTCAAGAAGTTCATCAGGATTTTCATCCAGCAAATGCTGCACCTGCCTGCGTGTTTCTTCATCATACTCGTTGGTGAGCCATTGACGAGCTTTTTCCAGAATAACATTATCTGTATTGGTGTTTTTCATCTCACAGTGTCTTTAAAATTAAACTCAAAATTAATAAAATTTAAGAAACTACCTTCCGGCCAACTATGTATCGACATTTCATGCCGTCATGCATGCCCGCTCCCCAACAGCCACAGGTGCCTGCCCTTGTGCCGCAGGAATCCATTCGGGTAACCTTCAAAATTTCACTTTTTTAAGAAACTTTTTTGATTTTATATTAAATAAGGTTTATGTATATTTGCTAAAATTTATGAAGGTTCGCACTTATATGAACAATAAAACAATTCCTTGATGAAGCCTTGCCTGAGCAATCTTGGCCGTCAGGAATTTTTTATTATTATACTTTCAAATTTGTCACTAAATAATTTTTAAGATCAAATAAACTTTCATCTGATACTTTAATAATATGTAAAGCTAAACTTTAAAATAGTACAGTAAAAAATGAAAGCAAACAAAAAGACCGGTTCACGACAAACAACAAAGATCACAACCACTGTCAGGTTAGAAAAAAATGCCGGAATAAAAAACACACTTTTCCCTTTTCTGAATGAGCGGGCAAGACTAATTTTTCTGATGGTTTTAACTGCACTTTTATACGTCAACACTTTCTGGGGAGATTATGTGCTGGACGATATAATGTATATATTAAATAACAAATATGTTCTTTCAGGTTTTTCCGGTATAAGCAAGATCTTTACAACCGATACATTGTCGGGCTTTGTTGATTCGGCAAATGACCTGGCCGGAGGAAGATACAGGCCGTTCGCACTGATGAGTTTTGCGGTTGAAAATGGCTTGTGGGGAAACAGTCCGCATATAAGCCATTTAATAAATATCACTTTATTTATTATAATTTCCTTTCTTGTCTATACACTTTTTATAAGATATTTTTTAAAAAACAATCCCGATGTTGCATTTATATCTGCTTTGATTTTCATCATTCACCCTATACACACCGAAGTAGTTGCCAATCTTAAAAGCAGGGATGAATTGTTCTCCCTCCTGTTTTTGATTGCTGCAACATTATTTTTATTCAGGTATGTGACGGCAAACAAGAAGTCAATTGTTTTATACCTGTCAAGCATCATCCTGTATTTTCTGGCCTTGCTTTCAAAGGAAAACGGTGTAACATTTATATTGTTATTTCCCCTTATGCTATACTTTTTTTCAAAGTCTGACATAAAAAAAATCATTCGGCTTACCATCCCGTTTCTTTTGACTTTATTTTTATACCTGGTCATCAGGTTTAGCGCGGTTGGTATGGAAACGCACACCAGTAATGTTATTTTGAACAATCCTTTTCTGAATACAACATTTATTACAAAGCACGCTACAATAATGATATATTTGTTAAAGTATATTCAATTATTATTTTTTCCATATCCTCAGTCCTATGATTACAGCTATAATCAAATTCCAATTACAGGATTCTCAAATCCTCTTGTATGGCTTTCAATCTTAATTTACGCGTTTGTACTGATCTATTCACTGCTAAAAATAAAAAGCAAAAACCTGATTTCATTCAGCATCCTTTTTTATTTAGTTTCCATATTCCTTGTTTCTAATATTCTTATTGACACAGGAGCATTTTTAGGGGAGCGCTTTCTTTTTCAGCCATCACTGGGTTTTTCAATTTTCATCGGTTATATAACTGTTGTCGCCGCAGACAAAATAAAAAACAGCAATAAAACGCGCAGTATCATTATTAGCGGGTTTCTTATAATACTGGTTTGCATCCTTGGATTTCGTACTATTAAAAGAAATCATGACTGGAGAAATGCACTTTCACTTTTTCTTAATGATGTAAAGGTATCTCCCAATAGCGCCGTTGCTAATAATTTTGCAGGCGTTAAACTAATTGAAGAGGCCAATAAAAAGGAATCGCAGGCTAACCGGGAGAACCTTCTTTCGCAATCCATTCCCTATTTTAATAAAGCATCCGAAATCCTACCGACATATCCTGATCCATACACAAATGCTGCTATTGCCTTAATTCACCTGAACAGGCTTGACGAGGCAGATACTAAAATTAAGTTGCTTAAAAAGGCTGATCCTATTCATCCGAAAATCAATGAGCTTGACAAATATATTGCCGGAGAATTCTACAAACTTGCCAGAAAAGAATCCGATGAGAAGGATTTTAAAAAAGCTGTTGAGCATTATGAAAAAGCCGTTGAGCACGATTCCTCAGAAGCCCAGTATTGGTATGATCTTGCAGGCACAAGCTGTATGACCGGAAATTTCGCCAAAGGCTATGAAGCTTTGGTGCAATGCCTTAAAATCAAACCTGATTTTCAAAATGCACAGATGGGTCTTGAAGATTTGAAAAACAAGGGATTCGGCCCTAAATAAATTAACGCCCCCGCCAGGCATCAAACTATTCTTTTCAATCCAGCGCTGTGAAATATAATAACATATTTATATTTATTTTAACAGCACAGATGTTCTTTTCTTAATAAATCATTTACGATTTTTACCGGATTGAATGTGCTGATCGGAACCTCAACAAAAACCGTATTCCAGTATGCCATTGCCCCGTTCCACAAGCCCGGAAGCTCCTGTGCTTTCAGCGACTTGCCATCCTTGGTTTTTGCAGAAATAAAACCCGTGGCCGGATCAATATATTTTAACAGATCAAATTTATTTCCCTTATAATCAGTAAAACAGCAAACGAGGTCAACCGGATTGAAATGTGTAGAACCTTTAAGTATGCTTTGTTGATTCCCGTCTTTGGGATTTATCTGTGATCCCTCAACAATCTGCTGGCTGATATATGCTCGTGAATCTTTTACAAAAAAAGGTCCGCCGCCCGGTTCTCCCTGGTTTTTCACCATGCCACAAACACGAATGGGGCGATTAAGCAAATCTCTCAGATATCTTGCTTTATCGTCTGTTGAAAGAGAAAAAAATCCTTCAGAATAATTATATGATAATTCATTCCGGGTAAAATCAATGATCCTGGCAAGTGCATCCTCCTGAAGGTTATCATTGTCCAATATTCTAATGTATTCATAGATATGGTATCTCAAATAAAGCAGGTAACCGGCCAGAACTTTTTTAAAATATACCGTATCCCCTGATCTGCCATCTGGCGTAACATTATCGATGTTTTTAATAAATACTATGTCTGCATCAATTTCATTCAGATTATGAATAAGCGCACCGTGGCCCCCCGGACGAAACAAAAGGCTTCCGTTTTCATTCCTGAATGGTTGATTGTTTTCATCAACGGCGATAATATCAGTGGAAGGTTTTTGAATTGAATAGCTGATACAATATCTTACTTTTAATTTATCCTCAAAATATGGTAAAACTTTAGCCAGGTGACATTCAAATTTTTCAATATGCTCAGGCGAAACAGTAAAATGTATTTTCACTTCACCTCTGTCGTTTCTGCAATAACCGGCTGTTTCAACAAGGTGTTCATCAAGAGAAGTCCTGTTCAGATCATCATATGAATGAAATTTTATCAGCGCTTTGGGAAGTGCCGCATAATTAAGGCCCTTTTCATTTAAAAGGTAATCGACAGCCTGTACATATTGATTTTTTTTTATGCATTCCTCAATATCAATTTGGTCAGCCGCCATGGCTCGTTTTAGATCATCGTAAAAAGCAAATTCTCTCAGATTTTGAATAAAATACCCTGCAGAGTTAAAATCGGAATTTATATTTTCGATAGAGGTATCGCCCTGGGCTTTTTGTTTTTCGAGCCAGGCAAACAAATGGCTGAACATGCGCGAAGCCGCACCCGAGGCCGGAACAAATTTTACAATAGAATTAAACAACATATTCTCTGTAAAATATTTTGCGAAGTTTTCTGCGTATTTTTCATCAAATGCTTTCAGTCCTGATTCCGGTGTTGACGGCTTTACCAAATCCGCATATGGAAAACCTTTACGGAAATTCTCAAGCTGCAATTCAATTTGCTCCATTGTAATGCCCTTCGCACTTATTTGCTGAATATCTTTTTCAGTAAACATTTTATCTGACATATTTTTTTTCTTTTGATAATATTCCTGTTATAAACACAATCCTGATAATTTCAAAATTTAAGTTTTAATTTTGCTGTAATAAAACGCAAAAATATGAAAGAAAAATTATATGACTGGACAGAAAAAATATTTCCATGGCTTTTAACACATGGCGTAAAAATAGCCTTAATAGCGCTTGCATCTTTTATTTTATATAAGATCATCAGAAGGTTTATAAAAAGAATCGTTCATCTGGCCGTGATTGCCGATAAGGAAGGCTCACCCGAAGCTCAACAGAAAAGAGAATATACCCTGATAAGGATTTATAACTGGACCAGCCGGATCATTTTTTTCCTGGTAGGCGGATTAATGATATTGCAGGAAGCAGGAATACCTGTGGGACCGCTGTTGGCCGGTGCCGGTATTGTTGGCCTCGCGGTCGGATTTGGCGGGCAATATCTTATTCGCGACCTGTTGTCGGGTTTTTTTATCATCTTCGAGAATCAATACCGTATTGGTGATGTTGTGAGTTTTGATAAGGTATCAGGCGTTGTGGAGGACATCAGTCTACGCATGACCATACTTCGCGATCTTGATGGAACGGTTCATCATGTTCCTCACGGTGAAATAAAAGTTGTTTCAAACCTTTCAAAAGATTTTGCCCGTGTCAACCTCGACATCAATATTTCATACAAAACAGATCTTGAGCATGCCATAAAGGTGATTAATGACGTGGGGACTGAATTATCCAATGATCCTGTATGGAAAGATGATATTATAACAGCGCCGCAGTTTTTGCGGGTGACGGAGTTTGGCGATTCTGCCATAATTATAAAGATACTTGGCGAAACACAACCTCTGAAACAATGGGATATCAGCGGAGAATTAAGAAAAAGATTAAAAATTGCATTTCAAAAAGAAGGTATAGAAATTCCGTACCCTCAACGAGTGATACATCAGGCTTAATCCTGCAAATCATGCTCATTATTATCAATTATACAGTATTAATACGTTCAACCCTGACTACCGGGCTTAATAATAATTGACTCAGGTTTTGCATGATTTTTTTAAGAGGCTGTCTCAAAATGATAGCCTCTTTAATTTATTGATTCAGGCTGTTTCAAAAGCCCTTTGCGCATTTTTATGCAAACCTTTTTCTTTGTGGTATAAATAAGGTGTTGAACCACAAAGTACAAAAAGGCTAAATAATCACTAATTCTGACTTTTTAGATAGCCTAATATTTTCTAAGTGGGGATAAACCCAACTAAAGCAATAGCTCTCGTACTCTTATTGCTTGATTTGTGTTTATATGACTTTTTTACAAGACTCGTGAAAAACTCACTGCCAAAAATTACACAAATTGTAACATATCACAGTTAAATGCGTCTTATTGTCATAAAAATAAAAAGGGTTTAAATTTGATAATAGCGATACATATTAAAATTTGTATTCAATACATTATTAATGTGTATTTTTGAAGATAATTAAGAAAATGATAATCTATGATTTGTCCGGTTTGTAAAAAATCCATGCTGGTGCTCGAACTTCAGCAAATCGAAATCGATTACTGCCCGCAATGCGACGGCATATGGCTTGATGCGGGCGAGCTGGAATTACTGTTGGAAGATACTGAAGAAAAAAACAAGCTGTTGGCTTCGTTTAAATTAAGCCCGGAAAATAAAGAGATTCGCCGGCGTTGCCCTATCTGCTCCAAAAAAATGAATAAAGTTTTTGTAGGCAATGGGGAAAAAATCCTAATAGATAAATGCCGGAAAGACCATGGATTATGGTTCGACAAAGGGGAGCTGCACAATTTGGTACAACAGGCAAATACAGATAAAAACAATAAAGTCATTCAACTGTTGAATGAAATGTTTGCATATAAATTAAAATCATAAATCAAATAAAAATTACAGGAGGAAAACTCATGATCGCATTATTAATTATTTTAGGAATCATCGTAATTCTGGTATTCATGGTTATCGGAATTTATAATTCATTGATCAGACTCAGGAACCAGGTAAAGAATGCATGGGCACAAATTGATGTGCAGTTAAAACGTCGTCATGACCTGATACCCAATCTTATTGAAACCGTTAAGGGATACATGGTTCATGAACGTCAAACGCTGGAAAGCATTACAAATGCACGGGCCAGCGCTATGAATGCCACCAACATGTCCGACAGGGTAAAGGCTGAAGGTGAACTTAGCAACCTGATGGGGCGTTTACAGGTAGCTGTTGAAGCTTACCCCGACCTGAAAGCCAACCAGAATTTTATGTCATTACAGGAAGAACTTACCTCAACGGAAAATAAAATTTCATTTGCCCGCCAGTCATATAATGACCAGGTACTATTTTATAATAACAAGAAACAGACATTTCCATCAAACATCATAGCCGGCATGTTCAATTTCAAAGACGAAGTCTTTTTCGAAATTCAGGATCAGGCCGAAAAAGAAGTACCCAAAGTAAGTTTTTCCTAAAATCATTCTTCTGTTATGTGGGAAATCATTAAGGCTAATCAGCGCAAATCGTCAGTACTGTTTGTTTTGATGGGCATTGTGCTTATCGGATTAGGTTTTTTAATAGGCTGGGGTGTTGCGCCTAATAATGGCGGAGCATTTATAGGACTAATAATCGCCATTTTGGTTTGGTTTATCATGTCGATCATAGCCGTGACATCCGGCGCCAAAATCATGCTGTCGGCAAGCGATGCCAAAGAAGTTACACCAGATGTTCACCCGCAGTTGTTCAATGTTGTTGATGAAATGCGCATTGCAGCAGGAATACCTAAAATGCCAAAAGTCTATATCATCAACACGGATGCTCCTAATGCATTTGCAACGGGCATGAGTCCTGATAATGCCATAATTGCAGTAACGGCCGGCCTTCTGGCCCGCATGAACCGCGATGAATTGCAGGGGGTTGTAGCGCATGAGATGTCACACATAGTAAACCGTGATATACGCTTCATGACGCTTGCCGGAGTCATGCTGGGCTCAATCGTAATCATCTCGGAAATATTTTTGCGCGGACTATTCTTTAGTGGAGGACGCGGGCGCAGAGACAGTGGCGGAGGGCAGGGCCAAATTATTATCATGATCATTGCGGTTGTTTTCGCCATACTAGCCCCTATCATGGCACAATTGCTTTATTTTGCCATATCGCGCAAACGGGAGTACCTGGCCGATGCATCAGCAGTAAGGTTGACGCGTTATCCCGAAGGTCTGGCATCCGCCCTGGAAAAGATTTCGGTAAACACTGCTGAGATGCCTATGGCAAATAAGGTAACGGCACCATTATACATCTGCAATCCGCTAAAGGGTAAAGGAATGAAAATGTCGGACCTGACCAGCACGCACCCGCCTATATCGGAACGTATACGCATATTGCGCGCGATAGCAGGCGGCGCAGGTTTCACTAATTACCAAAAGGCATTTAATTCCGTTAAGGGAACAGCTAAGACCATTATTCCTTCTGCAGAATTAAACAACCAGGAAACGATTGAGTTCAGACAAGGCTCAGCTATGGCAGCTTTTGCAGACCATAAAACAACAACCCGCACATCTTATGACATCATGATGAAGGTAGATAATTATTCATTTATCAACTGCGATTGCGGAATGAAATTAAAAGTACCCTCGGATTTCAGCGGGAACACCGTGATTTGTCCACGTTGTGGAAAAAAGCACCAAATCCGTTAACAATTTTTTTAGAATTAAGTTTTAAGCATAAAATTTTACTATTCCTGATTTGCCCATTAGTAGAAATCTATTAATGCTCTTATAACTATTATATAATTAAAACAACTGAATTTCTGAACGTAAACATATTTATTATATATTTCAGTGTACATATTATAAATAATTGTACAAATTCACTTTATGTTTACATATTATTTTTTCAGCCATAAAAAATCATTTTTTATAATGATATTCTAAAAAATATGACTGAAAAGTTTTTAATATCTTAAAAATTCATACAATTATTTAACATTATTTTAACAATACATCGATGTTTTATGATTAACTTTGATGAAAAATACATTACTGATAATTATAAATAATATATAAATAATAATTGTAAACGAATTATTTTTCAATGCCAGAAATACTTCTAAAAATTTTTATTATATATTTGTACCGGATATTTTAAAAATATTATTAATTTTATAACAAAATTAACAATAAAAAATACAATCAGAGTTTATTATAAATTTGAAAAAAACACAAATATGAAAAAGACTCTTTACCTAAAGTCAATCAAATCATTTGTATTAAAAACAGCAGTTTGTCTGCTGCTTTTATTTACGGTTTTAAATGGTTTTTCTCAAAATGAGCAAGCCGTTTTAGACGGACTTCCATTAAAACAAAAGGCGACGACACTCACATTACCTGCGGGCGCCTTTATCATCAACATGGGGGTAACACCGCAGACTGTTGCCAACGGCCTCAAACCGTATGGGCTGGTATATGCGTTGCTGAATGCAAAATGCCCTGTTGACTGGGTCATCAACCCCAACAAGACAAAAGACGGTACGGATTTTACATACAATAGCGTAGCTTACAAGGGTGGGCCTTTTATTGTAAGGGCTGAACACCGTACCGCTGCAGTGAACAGCCTTATTACCACCTGGACTGCCTTAGGGGTTGTGGGTGTAACAACCACGACTCCGATTACTGTTCCGATATATACAACATTCTATAATGTCCCCCGTTGGACCATGGATTTTCAGAATGGTTCAATAGCGGTAACATACATGACCAACGCGGGCATCCCGTCCACAGCTTACGGAGGATCATCTTCCAACTGGAAGGAACCTTCACAGCTGAATGGATGCGACGATATCTTTGTGATGCCGCATGCCGAGCCTGACTGGTCAACTCATAAGAACCTGTATTACTGGAATGACACCTGCCGCGGAGGTATCTGGCTTGGTTGCCATTCGGGCAGCGGACAGTCAAATATGTGGGATTATCAAACCCCGAATTATAATCTTCAACTAAACCTGCTTTCCGAAAAAACCGGCCCTGTTAACCCTTCAGGCCCCTTTTATGACAATCATTATTATGCAAATTCTCTTCAGGATGACGGCCATGACAATGCTGATCCACCTTTTTCATATGACCACGCTACTGATCCCATCATGCAGTTTATGGGACTCATCGACGGCGCTACCAGCAACGGTGCCGAACAAGACTATATGCCGTTAAAACCGGGATGGAGGGCTTCAACGTCTATTGGTATCTGGGACCCCAATAATGCAGACCGTATTTCAGACTCGCTAAAGCACCGTGATGCGATACTTGCTTACGGAAGAGGTATGGGTGATCCCGACAGGGGCATGGTTTGTTTTGAAGGCGGCCATAAATACGACGGCACTACACCCCCATACATTGCAGCACAGCGGATTTTCTTTAATTTTTGTTTCTGGGCTATCATGGATAAAGAAGTAATTCCTGACATAACCGCCATTAATTTTACACTTGTTTCGAACCAGCCGACATTAATTAATACTCACCTTATTTCATTGTCTTTCCAACAAGGTGTGGATTCAACTGACTATACCTACACATGGTCAACAACCTGCGGAGGAACTTTCAGCGCCGGTACAAGCGTATCGAGTATTTATTTTACTCCTCCCATAGTTCTTGTACCTACCGTCTGCAATATTTCTGTTATGGTTCAGGACAAATGCGGCAGAAGGACGTTTGATACTCATGAAATTTGTATTCTTCCTCAAAACAGACCGCCCGTGGCATTAAACGATATTAATACAACACTGATCAATACACCGGTTTGGGGTAATATGTTGACCAATGATAACGAGCCGGACGGCGACAGTCTGATTATCAATACAACTCCACTTACCAATCCTACGCACGGAACAGTGACTATTTACCCTGGAGGCGGTTACATTTATACTCCCAATCCCGGATTTATTGGAACAGATACATATACTTATATTGTATGTGATGATGCAAATCCTTCTTTATGTGATACCGCAATGGTTAGTATTCTTGTTACCAAACCAGCCAACGGCAACAGGCCTCCAATAGCCATCAACGACGCTTACCAGGGGAGTATAAATACTGCTGTTCACGGCACTGTAATCGCCAACGACAGCGACCCTGACGGAAACCTGAATCCGAACAGCGTAACACTTATTGGCGCTGCACCTGGCCATGGTACTCTGGTTCTTAACGTCAACGGCACTTTTACGTTTACACCTGCAACGGATTTTATAGGTAATGTATCATTTCATTACAGTATCTGCGACCTGGGAAACCCGTCATTATGTGATACAGCCCTGGTTACCATAGAAATTATGACCAATTACGACGGCAATTCAACGTTTGCTGAAGATGATGCCTATTTTACAAATCAAAACGTACCGGTTTCAGGCAATGTTACCAATAATGATTATGACCCCCAGGGAGACCAGCAGACGGTAAACTCCACTCCGGTTACTCCTCCGGCTCATGGTACGGTAGTGATTAATGCTGATGGAACCTTTACGTATACTCCAAATAATAATTATATCGGCCCCGATCATTTTGTTTATCAGATTTGTGATAATGCTTATCGCCCGGAATGTGATTCTGCCACGGTATACATTCTTGTATCCACCTCCAACAATCCCCCGGTAGCCATTGATGATATTAATACAACACTTATCAATACGCCTGTTTCAGGAAATGTGCTCACCAATGACAACGAACCGGATGGCGACAACATCATTCTGAATACTACTCCGTTGAGCGGCCCCACACATGGCACAGTGTCCATTAATGCCGACGGTTCATATGTTTATACTCCTAATAGTGGATTTTTAGGAGTTGATTCATACATATATTCAATATGTGATGATGGCACACCAACACTCTGCGACACGGCTGTTGTAACTATTACTGTGGTAGAACAACCCCGCTTTCCTAACCAACCGCCTGTTGCAATCAATGATGCTTATCAGGGCAGTATTAATACGGCGGTTCACGGCACCGTAATTATCAATGACAGCGACCCCGACGGGAATCTTGACCCGAACAGCGTCGTTCTTATAGGTTCTGCTCCCGGCAATGGCACACTGGTTCTTAACCCGAATGGAACATTTATATTTACTCCTGCTTTGGATTTTGTCGGACAGGTTACCTTCAATTACCAAATCTGCGATTTAGGCAGCCCGTCGCTTTGCGATACAGCTACGGTGACCATTAATATTATGACCAATGATGATGGCAATTCCACCTTTGCTGAAGATGATTCCTATATGACCAATGAAAATAATCCTGTCAGCGGCAATGTATCCGATAATGATTATGATCCGCAGGGAAATAATCAAATTGTAAACACAACACCGCTCCATAATCCACAACATGGTACGGTTGTATTGAATTCAGACGGATCATTTACCTATACCCCCGCCCTGAATTATTTCGGGCCCGATCATTTTGTTTATAATACCTGTGATGACGGTGTTCCGCAGGAATGCGATTCCGCCACGGTTTATATTTTGGTGTATCCGTTTAACAACCCGCCAGTTGCTTTAAATGATGTTAATAACACACTGATCAACACGCCTGTTTCAGGAAATGTTCTTACCAACGATAATGAGCCTGATGGCGACAATCTAGTTATTAATACGACTCCTTTGACAAACCCCACCAATGGTACGGTAACCATCAATCCTGACGGTTCTTATACCTATACTCCTAATTTGGGATTCCTTGGCGTTGATACATATGTATATGAAGTTTGTGATGACCAGATTCCCGCCCTCTGCGATACCGCTCTTGTTACGATCTATGTTGAAAAAAGGCCAGACGACAACAGACCTCCGGTGGCTGTTAACGACGCATACCAGGGAAGCATCAACACCCTTGTTACAGGTACGGTAATTATTAATGACCATGACCCTGATGGGAACCTCGATCCGAATAGTGTAGTGCTCATCGGACCCGCCCCGGGCAACGGAACACTTGTACTTAATCCCGATGGCACATTTACATTTTCACCGGCTACAGATTTTGTAGGACAGGTTTCGTTTTATTACCAGGTTTGTGACCTTGGCACTCCGTCACTTTGTGACACTGCATTAGTGACTATTGATATTATGACGAATTATGATGGGAACTCGACCTTTGCTGAAGACGATTCTTATGCAACTCCTGAAGGTTATGCTGTTTCAGGCAATGTTTCTGAAAACGATTATGACCCGCAGGGCGACAACCAGACAGTGAACACCACACCTATAGCCCTTCCACAGAATGGTACGGTTGTGCTGAACAGCAACGGAACATTCACTTATACACCGGTTAACGGATACCATGGCCCCGACCAATTTATATATTCAGTGTGCGACGATGGAACTCCGCAGGAATGCGATTCTGCAACGGTTTATATATTGGTTTATCCGGCTAACAATCCTCCTGTAGCCCTTAATGACATAAACACAACTCTTATCAACACTCCAGTTACCGGCAATATGCTTACTAACGACAATGAACCTGATGGCGACAACCTCGTTATCAATACTACTCCGTTAACATTACCGACGAACGGATCCGTTGTTATTAACCCTGACGGCTCTTATACTTACACTCCCAATAACGGATTTTTAGGTACAGATACATATATATATGAAGTTTGTGATGATCAGATTCCGGCGCTTTGCGACACAGCCCTTGTAACCATAATAGTTGATGACAGGCCGGGGAATCAAAACAAACCGCCTATCGCTATCAATGACGCATACCAGGGAAGTGTTAATACTGTTGTTACTGGCTCAGTTATTGTGAACGACAGCGATCCTGACGGAGATCTTGATCCAAACAGTGTTGTTCTTATTGGGCCGGCTCCGGCAAACGGAACACTTGTGCTTAATCCCGATGGGACATTTACATTTACACCGGCTACAGATTTTGTTGGACAGGTTTCGTTCCACTACCAGATATGTGATCTCGGCACGCCATCGCTTTGTGATACGGCGCTGGTTACCATCGATATTATGACAAATGATGATGGCAATTCAACATTTGCTGAAGATGACTCATATATTACTATTGAAAACATTCCTGTTTCCGGTAATGTTTCTGCCAATGATTATGATCCTCAAGGCGATCAGCAAACCGTAAATACTACACCGGTTTTTGCTCCGATGCATGGAAGCGTAACATTAAATTCCAATGGTACATTTATTTATACTCCGGCATTTGGATACAACGGACCGGATCATTTTGTATATGAAGTTTGTGATAATGGTTCCCCGCAGGAATGTGATTCTGCCACTGTATATATTCTCGTATATCCAAATAATAATCCACCTATTGCTATAGATGATATTAACACTACTTTGATCAATACTCCCGTTTCGGGTAATGTATTAACCAATGACAATGAACCCGATGGGGACAACCTTGTTCTTAATACCACGCCATTAACCAATCCTTCAAATGGAACAGTTGTAGTTTACCAGGATGGCTCTTATACTTATACCCCCAATAACGGGTTCTTGGGAGTTGATACATATACTTATGAAGTGTGTGACGATAATATTTTCCAGCTTTGTGACACGGCTATTGTGACAATTATCGTTACAGAGCCGGGGCAATACAATCGCCCGCCTATTGCAGTGAATGATAATTACCAGGGAAGCATTAATACACCTGTGATTGGAACTGTGATTGCCAATGACAGCGATCCTGACGGAAATCTTGATCCCAATAGTGTTCTTCCTATAGGACCGGCTCCGGCTGTTGGAACTCTTGTACTTAATCCTAACGGCACATTTAATTATATACCGGCTAACGGTTTCATCGGACAGGTTTCATTCCAGTACCAGGTTTGCGACTTAGGGACACCATCTTTGTGTGATACTGCAACAGTAACTATAACCATAATGCCCAATGATGATGGCAATTCAACTTTTGCTGAAGACGATTCATATTTCACAAACGAAAATTTTCCTGTATCCGGTAATGTCATGAACAACGACTATGATCCGCAGGGAGACAACCAGACGGTGAACACAACACCTATTGCGCTTCCGCAACATGGTACGGTGGTGCTTAACAGCAACGGAACGTTCACCTACACTCCGGGTAACGGATATCATGGCCCAGATCATTTTGTATATTCTGTTTGCGATGACGGTGTTCCTCAGGAATGTGATTCAG
>CAZVKJ010000065.1:0-18348 GCA_964626855.1 uncultured Bacteroidales bacterium | reverse complement strand
ACTCAACATTGTAGCTAATGATCTTTTAATTACTTAGAATAAGTTAGATGGAATTACGCTTTTAGATTCTCTAATGCATAGTATTATGAATCAATATTTCTAATGCGCAGATTATTAGATTTTTAAATTAGCAGTTTTGATGTATAAACGACTAAGAATAATGTAATCCCGACAAGTCGGGAAACATTTTCTAAGTCGGGATAAACCCAACTAAAGCAATAGTTCGCATACTTCTATTGCTTAATATGGGTTTATATGATATTCATGTTTTAATGTTTCAATCAGGTTGACAGCATGCTGCCGGGCTTCATTCAAACGAACGATATAAAACATGACAATACCCTGGAGTATTTTTGCCTTGTTCCCGAATTCAATGATTGTTGTTTTATCCCGGGTAATAAGTTTTGCAGAAGACATAGCCTTCGGGTCCGATTCCCATTTTAGTGTCTTGGGATTAAGCGGAAAATATGTCATGTTGAACATTTTTTCGGTTGCATCCAATAGAACTTTAAGATGTAATTCATAATAGTCCTGCTGATTCACCACTTTTTTTAACATATTATCATAAAAAATAATACTGTCGACAGCAATTTTGTTTTCTATCAGCCTCATTCCTCCGGCATTTTTCAGCTGTGCCATGGTTCTTTCAACAGGGCAAACAAAATCGGGATGCTGGATACAGGCTTTGATTACACTGTACAATGAAGCATCATTGTTGCCAGGGTTGCCGTAGCTAAAACATCTGTTTGCAATTGTATCCAGTTTAAATACTCTTTTATTATTCATTTCTATTGCTCTATCGAAGTTTATGATGTCGGTTTCAGCGTCTTCAATCATCGATTGAATAAATACCTTTTCTTTTGCATGATCAGTAAGGCCTTCTCTGATTCTTTCGGCAAAAAAACCCAGGGTGACGGCGATAAAGATCATAATACCTTCAAAAAGATATTCTTTAAAGCTTTTCTTTCTGACGTCCGGATGATGATGTACATGCATATTTTTAATTGTTTTTGACTTATTACTCATGTTTTGTAAAATGTACAAATCAGTTTGAACTAAACTAAGTAAAAATACATAAATAAATTATAAAACGTCACAAAAGTGTATTATAATTAACAATTAACAAATTTGTAATATAAAGAAAGACATTTAATAACGCGAAACGGCTAATATATCATTATTGTTTGCTAAATAATAAGTATTGGTACGGTAACATTAAAACCACTCCGGCGGTTTAATAAAATAAATAGTGCCGGTAGGAAAACTCATGTTTGCACAAAGAAAACGTCAAGTTCGAGGCTTGCAAAGCGACAAAAAGCGGAGTTTACCTATTTAGTGATAGGATGACTGTCTGAGGCGCAGGATCAGCACGCAGTCATCCTATCACTTGCTTTTCGCAAGCGTAACGAAGAAATTGACGTTTTCTTGCAAACACTAAATATGGACTGTATGGTTTCAGAAAAATTTCCAGATATCACTATCCGGAACAGGAGCTGTAATGCTTATTTTCTCTTTGCTTACCGGATGAATAAATTCAGCTTTTCTGGCATGAAGGCAGATGGAGCCGTCTTTGTTTGACCTGGGGTATCCGTATTTTAAATCTCCTTTGATGGGGCAGCCCATGGCCGAAAGCTGTGCCCGTATCTGGTGGTGGCGGCCTGTGATGAGATTGACTTCCAGGAGGAAGTAGTTTTCACTGGAGGCAATCACCTTATAACTGAGCTCGGCAGCCAAACTATCCTTTACAGGGGAATCATGAACAAAGCTTTTGTTTTGCCGGGAGTCACGGACAATATATTGCGAAAGCAGGGCTTCATCCTGAGGCGGCCTTTGTTTTACGATTGCCCAGTATGTTTTATTCATTGTATGAGCTTTCAGCATTTCATTCAGCCGTACCAGCGCTTTGCTGGTTTTTGCAAAAACCACTACACCGCTGACAGGCCTGTCTAAACGGTGAACCACGCCGACAAAAGCTTCGCCGGGCTTATGGTATTTGTGTTTCAGATATGATTTAAGTTCCGTTTCAAGGGCTTCATCACCTGCCGGGTCAGGTTGGACAAGCTGTCCGGGCTTTTTGTTCAGTATGATAAGGTGGTTGTCTTCGTAGAGTAACTGGGCAGGAATGTCAAAAGGCATTTTAATATTGTTCTTTTTCGTTTGGAAAATTCATTGATTTGACATCATTGATATAAGCGGTAACGGCTCCGGTAATTTCTTCGTTTAGGTTGTGATAACGGCGCAGGAACCGTGGCGAAAAGTCCGTATTGATACCCAGCATGTCGTGCAATACCAGTACCTGTCCGTCAACACCGCTGCCGGCTCCGATTCCGATGACGGGAGCTTTTACTTCCAGGGTTACCTGTGCAGCCAGTCTGGCAGGAATTTTTTCAAGCACAATGCCGAAACAGCCGGCCTCATCAAGTAAATGAGCGTCTTCAATTAATTTCTGTGCTTCTTTTTCTTCCGTAGCACGAACCACATAGGTGCCGAATTTATGTATGGATTGAGGCGTCAGCCCTAAATGGCCCATCACCGGTATGCCGGCGGAAAGAATTCTTTCAACAGATTCAAGTACTTCGCGGCCCCCTTCGAGCTTTACCGCATCGGCGCCCGATTCCTTCATAATCCTGATAGCCGACGATAAAGCATTTTTTGAGTTCCCCTGGTATGTGCCAAAAGGTAAATCCACCACCACCAGCGCACGTGAAACGCCACGCATCACCGATGTGGCATGGTATATCATCTGGTCGAGCGTAATGGGCAGGGTAGATGTGTGACCCGCCATGACATTGGAAGCGGAATCGCCTACGAGAATAACATCTATCTCGGCAGCATCAAGTATTTTGGCAAAGGAATAATCATATGCCGTGAGCATGGCGATTTTTTTTCCGAACATTTTCATCTCACGCAATACATGAGTGGTGATTTTTGTTATTTTTACCGAATCTGTTGTCATAAACATGTAATTTTATACAAAGGTATAAATTCATATAATATTTCAGGGAATTATGAGTTTTTTTACCGTTGATAAATATCATTTATACTTTTGATTGTGAATTATTTTTATACTTTTGTTGCAAATAGAGATTTTATGCGTTCTACCGTCCTTTTGCTGCTTTTTATCGCGAGCCTTTTTGTCTGTTCATGTTCAACAGATTTTGACATCAATGCCGAAAAAAAAGAAATTGCTATTGTTTACGGATTATTAGATCAGAATGATACTGCACAATATGTGAAAATTACCCGGGCTTTCCTTGGCGAGGAGAATGCTCTGGAAATGGCGGTGGATCCGACTTTAAGCTCATATGGCGATGATATCGTTGTTACGGTAACACAAATACACAATGGCAATGAAGTAAAAGTCTTTAATCTAGAGAAGAGGATTGTTTCCAATAAAGATTCAGGATTATTTTATTCACCGGTTCAGGAGGTATACCGTTTTATCCCGTATCCTGCAATGGCTGTCAATGACTCTTTCAGGCTGAAGGTAGTGAATACCGTTACCGGAAATATTGCTACTGCATCCACTTGCCTGATACATGATTTCAGTATTACAAAGCCTTTTTATAACCCTGATAGCCCTCAATTGGGGCTCGTTGGCCCGAGTTTAAATTATTCAGTTAATGAAGCGGCGTGGAAGACAGGTAAAAACGGTAGGGTATATGAACCTATGTTTCGTTTTCACTACCGTGAAGTAAATATAAGTACTCTGGACACTACCGATAAATATGTTGACTGGCGGCTGACAAAACTTACCTCGGAAAAACTTGATGGCGGGGAGGAGATGGTACTGGATTACAGTACAGAGGATTTTTACAAGAATATCGGCATTAAAGTTCCTGTAAATAATAATGTTGTCCGAATCATTGGCAAGGTTGACTTTATGGTTTCAGCCGGAGGCGATGAACTCAATACATACATTAACCTGAATAGGCCTTCAACAACCATAGTGCAGGAAAGGCCCTTATATACAAACATCGCCAATGGCCTGGGCATCTTTTCGTGCCGGTATACAAAAAAGAATTCTTATAACCTGACAGCCTTGTCCGTTCATAAACTTATTACTGGGGAATATACCTCAAATCTTAATTTTCAATAATTTTAAAAAAAAATCAAGAAATTTTTTTTCATATTAATAATATTTGTACTTTTGCACTCCAATTAAATTTTTTCAATATCATGTACTTAACAAACGAAATAAAGAAAAATATCTTCAAACAATACGGTAAATCAGAATTTGATACAGGTTCAACGGAAGGACAGGTTGCTTTATTCACCTTTAGAATCCAGCATCTTACAGGGCACTTAAAAACTAATGATAAGGATACATTCACTCGCCGGTCATTAGTACGTCTTGTCGGTAAGAGAAGAAGACTGCTCGATTATCTGAAGGAAAAAGATATTGAACGTTACAGGAATCTTATTAAAGAGCTCAAGATAAGAAAGTAAATATTAAAACTACCAAAGAAAGGCAATGCGAATTGCCTTTTTTTGTTTATAAAGGAAAGAATAACAAATACAATAAATTACAAATTATGAATGGAATAAATAAATCATTTGATATTGGTGACGGAAGAATAATAAATATAGAAACCGGTAAGCTTGCAAAACAGGCTGACGGCTCGGTAGTCGTAAAAATGGGCGATACAATGCTTCTTGCCACCGTGGTTTCAAAAAAAGATGCTGCAGAGAATGTAGATTTTATGCCTCTTTCGGTTGATTACCAGGAAAAATATGCGGCCACTGGCCGTTTCCCGGGAGGCTTTTTTAAGAGGGAGGCCCGCCCGTCAGAATATGAAATATTGGTGTCGCGACTCATTGACAGAGCTTTGCGTCCATTGTTTCCGGATAATTATCATGCAGAAACACAGGTTTTGGTTACCCTGATCTCAGGAGATAAAGACTTTATGCCCGATGCATTGGCTTGCCTGGCTGCATCTGCGGCGCTTACTATTTCCGATATCCCCTTCAACGGGCCTATCTCAGAGGTTCGCGTGGGACGGATAGACGGCAAATATATAATCAATCCCAGTACTGCCGATATATTATTATCCGACATTGATATTATTGTTGCTGCCTCATTGGACAATATCGTGATGGTTGAAGGTGAGATGAAAGAAGTATCAGAGAATGACCTTGTGGGAGCCCTGAAATTTGCACATGAAACGATAAAGCTGCAATGCCGCGCACAGCTTGAACTTGCAGAGCTTGTTGAAAAATCAAAGGTTAAACGCGAGTATTGCCATGAGAAAAATGATGAAAACCTGAGAACGAGCCTGCATAATTTTGCTTATCCGAAAATTTATGAAATAGCCGGTAAAGCTACAGCCAAGCATGAACGCCTTGATGCTATGGAAAAAATCAAGGCCGATTTTATCGAAAGCATTCCTGAAGAAGAACGGGAAGCTAAGAAACCCTTGATTGGCAGGTACTTTTTTGAAGTAGAAAAAGAAGCTGTACGCACAGTAATACTTAATGAGCGCAAACGCCTCGACGGACGCAAGCTTGATGAGATAAGGCCGATATGGTCCGAGGTGGATTACCTTCCTGCTGCTCACGGCTCTTCAATCTTTACCCGTGGCGAAACACAGTCGCTGACCACCGTGACATTGGGCACAAAGCTCGATGAGCAGATCATTGATGGCGTTATTTTCGACGGGAAAAACAAATTCATGCTTCATTATAATTTCCCGCCCTTTTCTACCGGTGAAGTGAAAATGTTGCGTGGTACGGGCCGCCGGGAAATCGGACATGGAAACCTTGCCCACAGAGCTTTAAAGAATATGATACCCTGGGGAGAGGAAAACCCTTATACGATCAGAATAGTTTCCGATATCCTCGAATCCAATGGTTCCTCATCAATGGCAACCGTTTGTGCCGGCACGTTGGCACTTATGGATGCAGGGGTAAAGCTTAAAAAGCCGGTTTCAGGAATTGCTATGGGATTGATCAGCGGTGCCGACGGAAAATATGCCATACTCTCAGATATTTTGGGCGACGAAGACCACCTGGGTGACATGGATTTTAAAGTCACAGGTACACGCGACGGTATCACTGCATGCCAGATGGATATCAAGATCGACGGGCTTTCATATGAGATACTCACCGAAGCACTGGACCAGGCACGTAAGGGCCGTTTGCATATTATGGGCGAAATGGAAAAAACCATTTCAACACCCAGGGCAGATTATAAACCTCATGTGCCACGCATCGTTCAGATGACCATACCCAAAGAATTCATCGGTGCTGTAATAGGACCTGGCGGAAAGATCATCCAGGAAATTCAGAATTCAACAGGAGCCACTATAGTTATTGAAGAAGAAGGTGAATTCGGCATTGTTGACATCGTTTCAAACGACAAAGAATCTACCGATAAAGCCATTAACTGGATAAAGAAGATTGTGGCTGTCCCTGAGGTTGGTGAAGTATACACCGGAAAAGTACGCAATCTGCAGCCCTTTGGCGCTTTCATAGAAATACTTCCCGGTAAAGATGGCCTGCTTCATATCTCCGAGATCGACTGGAAAAGAACCGATGATGTGGAAAAAGTATTCAAAATAGGTGATGAGGTACAGGTAAAACTAATCGAGATTGATAAAAAAACAGGGAAATTAAAACTATCACGCAAAGCTTTATTACCCAAGCCGCCCAAAGAATAATTTTTTTAAAGCAACCTTTTTTTTGTAATAATTGTCTTATTATTCATAATTGCATTCAATTTTTTGTATGTTCATAATGGATGGCAAAAGTTGAATGCTGTTATTTGTTTCAAATGTTTTCTCAATATGGAGGAAAAATACCATGAGACAATTAAAGATTGCCAAGCAGGTTACCAACCGGGAAACAGCATCACTTGATAAGTACCTTCAGGAAATCAGTAAAATGGATCTGATCACTCCCGAGGATGAAGTAATCTTAGCACAACGGATAAAACAAGGCGACCAGTCAGCGTTGCATAAGCTGACCAAGGCAAACCTTCGTTTTGTTGTTTCGGTTGCCAAGCAATATCAAAACCAGGGACTTAGCCTTTCCGACCTGATTAACGAAGGAAATGTCGGACTGATAAAAGCTGCACAACGTTTTGATGAAACCAAGGGATTTAAATTTATTTCCTATGCCGTATGGTGGATCCGGCAATCCATATTGCAGGCAATTGCCGAACAGGCGCGTATTGTCAGGTTGCCTCTGAACAAAATCGGAGCATTGAACCGTATCAATAAAACGTACAATAACTTTGAGCAGTTAAATCAGCGCGAGCCTAACCCTGATGAGATTGCAGAGATTCTTAATCTTTCGGAATCGGAGATCAGAGAATCATTGCGCAACAGCGGGAAACATGTTTCAATGGATGTTCCTGTTGTTCCCGATGATGATACAACCATGATCGAACTGCTAAGAAATGATGAATTGTATGATCCGGAAACAGGGCTTTTACTTGATTCATTACGAAAGGAAATTGAAAGGGTTTTCTCAACCATTACATCGCGGGAAGCCGAAATATTAAGGTATACCTATGGGCTGAAAGGGGAATTGCCTCTTACCCTTGATGAAATTGCGATAAAATTCGGGCTTACACGTGAGCGTGTCCGCCAGATCAGGGAAAAGGCTCTGCGGAAGCTGAAGATTTCATCACGATGCAAAAATTTGATACCCTACCTTGGTTAATAAAAGCTTTTCGTATTTTTGTATATTAATCAAACAAAATACTGATGGCTTTTTTATTGGCTCCCTCTATCTTATCTGCTGATTTCGGAATCCTGAAAGAGCAGATCGAGTTACTTAATGGCAGCAATGCCGATTTCATTCATATTGATGTGATGGACGGGGTTTTTGTCCCCAATATTTCATTTGGTTTTACCATACTTGATTCGTTGGTGAAATATGCCGGAAAACCATTGGATATTCACCTGATGATCGTCGACCCCGATAAATATATTCAACGTTTTGCCGAATACAAACCCGAATATATTACTGTGCATTTCGAGGGCTGTACTCACCTGAACAGCACCGTAAACCAGATACAATCCCTGGGCGTTAAGGCAGGTGTGGCATTAAACCCGCATACCCCGGCAATGTTGCTTCAGGAAATCATCCCTTTTGCCGATATGATACTTATTATGTCGGTGAATCCGGGATTCGGGGGGCAAAAGTTTATCGAGAGTTCTGTGCGGAAAATCCGGGATACAAAAGAGCTGATTCTTGACTGTAACGCCGGCGCATTAATTGAGGTTGACGGCGGTATATATAATGAAAACATAAAGAAAGTTGTTGATGCCGGCGCCGATATCATTGTTGCCGGTAACGGCGTTTTTAAAAATGGAAATATCGTTGATGCCATTGATACCCTGAAAAGTTGCTGCCCTTGATGGCATTATAGAATTGACGGCGGCTAATGAATGATGGATCTGCCATTTTTTTTTATTGCGATATTTTATCAATCTGTTTTATCAATCCAAAAACCATTGCTTGAAACCCGAAGTTTATTATATCATTGATGATTTGAAAAGGACTGAGGCAGAAATGAAAAACCCCTGTGCTCTCGTATTGCGTAGTGATGCACCCGAAAAAATTCCGCGTGCTGAAATTGAAGAATTTAAAAAGAAGCATGGTTTGTTGGGGTATTACATTAAGGTGAGCGATATGGCAGGAATGGAAGATTATTCTGCTTTTGATTTTGTGGTTGTTGCGCATAATGAATTTGATGATTTCAGAAGGAAAATAATTAACACAAAAGTGTTGGTCTGTTTTCAAATGCAGGAAATGATCGGCGGGGCTGAAGTATCATATGATACCATTGATGCCCTGAAGAATTATTTTTCTTTTTCGTCATGCCACCTGGAAGTGGATTGTGCTGTTGAATGTGAGCTGGCAAAGATTTCTGACCGGGCTTTATTTTATAAAATTATGGGCAAGTTAGGTGTTGGCGTAGTGATGACCAAACAGCCGGATACAAAAGTGTCGGCCATGAGCCTTGAAAATGCAACAGATCATGTAAAACTGCAAGATGCCGGCAGCGCCTCATTGGAAAAGGATTTCAGCAGCATCAGGAAGAAGGTGGACAGCCTGGACAAAATAATTGCAGAAGCTCTTATGCAGCGTGAAGAGCTGGTTGAACTGATGGGCGAACTAAAGGCAGAGAATAATCTGCAGCTTTTTGAGCCGGGTAGATGGCATGAAATACAAGACAAAATTAAAGCTTTTGCATTAGAGAACGGGCTGGATGAAAACTATCTAAGCGCTTTGTATGAGCTGATACATTTGCATGCCCTGAAAAAGATGCTGAAAATATCTTTGGAAAAATAGATTACGGATTCATCAGGGCTTCTATTTCAGCAATAGTCTTTGGAATATATTTTCCCAAAACCCTGTGGCCCGTCTCCGTTACAAGTACATCGTCTTCAATACGTATTCCGCCGAAGCCGAGATATTCTTCAACCTTATCATAATTGATGAATTCCGTAAATTTATTTTCGGATTTCCACAATTTGAACAATTCGGGAATAAAATAAATTCCGGGTTCCACTGTAAGAACAAACCCGGGTTGTAACCTTCTGCCCATGCGGAGGTAAGCCGTGCCGAACTGGTCGATGGGGCGTACTTCGTCATCATATCCTACATAAATCTGGCCTATGTCTTCCATGTCGTGAACATCGAGGCCCATCATATGTCCCAGCCCGTGAGGGAGGAAAAAGGCGTGTGCGCCCTGTTTCACTGCTTCATCAATATTACCTTTCATCAATCCCAGTTTTTTAAGGCCTTCTGCTAATATTTTACATGAAAGCAAGTGGATGTCCTGGTATTTTTCTCCTGGTTTGATGGCTGAGATAGCCGCCATCTGGGCATCCAGCACGATCTGGTAAATTTCTTTTTGTTTTTCGGTGAATTTTCCGCTGACAGGGACGGTGCGTGTATGATCGGTTGCGTAATGAGCGGGTGTTTCATAGCCTGCATCGATGACCAGCAGGTCGCCATCATTCATTTTATTGCCATGCGCATGGCCGTGAAGGATTTCACCCCTGACCGACAGTATAGTCGGGAACGAGAGCGTTCCGTTATTTGCCAGCGCTATACCTTCCATGGCTCCGCTTACTTCATATTCATATTTTCCGGGCTTTACGAGCTTAATACCCTGTGTGAACATTTCATAAGCCGTATCCATGCCGCGTTCTATTTCTTCAACTTCCCCGGCAGTTTTTACTGAGCGTAATTTTACTACGGCCATAATGAATTCCAGCGAGGCATTTTCCTTCAGCTTATCAACAGGAATAGCCAGCACTTCGCTTAAATATATTTTTGTGTTGGCATTATATGGCGGCAGATAATGTATTTTACGGCCTTGTTTTTTTGCTGCTGAAATATAGGCGGTATACTCTGAAAATGGCGCGCAATCTGCAATTCCATATTTAATAATTTTTTCTGATAATGGAGGTAACGGGCCGGTCCAGATCACATCCTCAATATCAACGTCGTTACCGAAAATGATTTCTTTGTTGTTGTCAATATCAATGATGGCGCCCAATCCGGGTTCGTCGAGCCCGAAAAAATACAAAAATGAGCTGTCCTGCCTGAAATGATAAACATTTTGCGGATAATTCATCGACAGTTCGGTATTGCCGGTGAAGATCAGCAATCCGCTTTTGATCAACTCTTTAAGTTTTTTTCTTCTTTCGATATAAACGTTTGCAGGGAACATAATTATAAATATTAAATGTTTATTTTTTCTTCATTAATGCTTCTATTTCTTCAACTTCTACCGGAATGTTTTTCATCAGATCCACCGGCCCTTTTTTGGTGACGAGGATGTCGTTCTCTATCCTGATGCCGATGCCTTCTTCCTTGATGTATAATCCCGGTTCGCAGCTCAGTATCATGCCGGGTTTGAGCACCACCTGGCGGGTTCCCACATCGTGAACATCCAGCCCGATGAAATGCGAATTGCCGTGCATGTAATATTTGAAATATAATGGATTATCCGGATCCTGGTTTTTAACGTCTTTTGCCGTAAACAGTCCCAGCTTGATCATTTGTTCCTGCAGCAGCAGCGTAACCTCTTTGTTTATTTTCTCAATGGTAGTTCCGGGAACGATAAGTTGTTGGGCCTGTTTCATCACTTTTAGTACGGCGTTGTAGCATTCCTTCTGGCGTTTGGTGAATTTTCCGTTAGCCGGTATGGTACGCGACAGGTCGGCAGCATAATTACCATATTCGGCCCCGATGTCAAATAACACTAAATCCCCGTCTTTTATTTTTACATCATTTTTAATGTAATGCAAAACGCAGGCATTGACTCCCGATGCTACAATAGGGGCATAGGCATGGCCGCTTGCGCCGTTACGGATAAATTCATGCGTGATCTCCGCTTCAGCTTCATATTCCATCATGCCGGGGCGAAGCCTGTCGAGGATACGTCTGAAGGCTTTTTCGGTAATGTTGCATGCGTGCTGCATCATTTCAATCTCTTCAGGTTCCTTGCATAAACGAAGTTCGGTGATAAGCGGGTTGATCCTATCAAAATTATGTAACGGATATTCTTTTTTCATCCGCTTTGCAAACCTTTGCTCATTTGATGGTACATCGGTTGAAAAACGGGCATTTTCGTAAATATTAATATATATGTTTCCGGAGTTGAGCACAAGATCCTTTAATGTATCTTCGAAACTGTCGAGCCATTTGGTATTTTTTATACCAGAAACCTGTTTTGCCTGATCGAGCGTGTATTTATGCCCGTACCAGGTAACCATTTTTTCGTTGGTTTGGACGGTAAAAACTATCTCGCGCATTTCCGGTTTCGGATGATCGGGGCAGAGGCAGAGAATACATTTTTCCTGATCGAGACCGGTCAGATAAAATATGTCAGAATTTTGCCTGTACGGATGAAACTGGTCGCCATTTCTTTGAAATTCATCATTGGAAAGTATTATTGCCAGGGAATTGGGTTTTAGTTTTTTTACCAGTTTTTGCCGGTTCCTGGCAAAGAGTTCAGGGTTTATTTGTTGGTAACGCATTTTGATAAGGTTTAAAAAAAATTAACTTTTTATTTGATAAAATAATTTCAAAATATACCTTTGTCAGTGACAAAATACAAAGGAAATTATTTTTTGTTATATATTGTGAAATTAAAAATTTTTTTTGAAAAATAGATTATTATGAGCAAGTTATTCGTGTTTTCGTCCATTACCAAAAAGATCATCATGGGTATCTTCGGGCTGTTTCTGGCTTTGTTTTTACTGGTGCATCTCACAATAAACCTGTTGATGCTTGCCGGTGACGGCGGTGAAATGTTCAGCACAGCGGTTCACTTTATGACCACCAATATTTTTGTGAAAATATTTGAGTTCGTGTTGTTTGGTGGTTTTTTTATTCATATCCTTGTTGGCGTGGTGCTGACATTACGTAACTGGGCTTCACGTCCGGTACGTTATCATGTGGTGAATAAATCGCATACCGAATTTTTTTCCAAATACATGATTTACACGGGAATCATCATTTTTATTTTCCTGTGCATACATTTCATGCATTTCTTTTTTATTAAGATGGGATGGGTTCAGCCACCAGCGGGTATCGATACTCATGACTTTTACAGAATGGCAATCCTGTTGTTTCAAAATAAGGTCTATTCATTTATTTACATTGCTTTTTTTATTTTTCTGGGATTTCACCTCAATCATGCCATATTATCCGGTTTTCAAACACTGGGATTGAATCACAACAAATATAATAAGGCGATTAAGTCCGTCAGCCTGCTTTATGCATTGGTTGTTGCAGGCGGATTTTCTGTTATTCCTATTTATTTTATGTTCATTTATTAATAAAATTCGCTATTTCAAATAATTAAAATATAATACGCCAGCAGCTATGACAAAAATAAATTCAAAAATACCGGAAGGCCCTTTAGCTGAAAAGTGGACAAAATATAAAGATAATTGTAAACTGGTCAACCCGGCCAACAAGCGAAAGCTTGATATTATCATCGTAGGCACCGGGCTTGCCGGCGCCTCTGCAGCGGCATCACTTGGAGAATTAGGCTATAACGTCAAGGTATTTTGTTACCAGGACAGCCCGCGGCGTGCGCATAGTATTGCAGCCCAGGGAGGTATCAATGCGGCTAAAAATTATCCGAACGATGGCGACAGCGTGTACCGCCTGTTTTATGATACCATCAAAGGCGGCGATTACAGGGCGCGTGAAGCCAATGTATACCGTCTTGCCGAAGTAAGCAACAGTATTATAGACCAGTGTGTGGCACAGGGTGTGCCTTTTGCCCGTGATTATGGCGGACTCCTCGATAACCGTTCGTTTGGCGGGGCACAGGTGTCGCGAACCTTTTATGCACGTGGGCAGACAGGCCAGCAGTTGTTGCTTGGAGCATACAGCGCCTTGAGCCGCCAGATAAAAAAAGGCAGCGTAAAGCTGTACAACCGGCGCGATATGCTTGATGTAGTACTCATCGATGGTAAGGCACGGGGTATTATCGTCAGGAACCTGGTCACCGGTGAAATAGAAAAGTATTTCGGGCATGCGGTAGTTTTAGCCACCGGCGGATATGGAAATACTTATTTCCTTTCGACGAATGCTATGGGTTCAAATACAACGCCGATATGGAGGGCTTATAAAAAAGGTGCGTACTTTAGCAATCCGTGTTTTACACAGATTCATCCGACCTGCATACCCGTGCATGGCGACTTTCAGTCGAAGCTGACACTGATGAGTGAAAGTTTGCGTAATGACGGCAGGATCTGGGTTCCAAAAAATAAGGACGATGTGCAAAAACTTCGTAAGAAAGAGATAAAGCCTTCGGATATTGCCGAAGAAGACCGTGATTATTACCTCGAAAGAAGGTACCCTGCCTTTGGCAACCTGGTGCCGCGTGATGTGGCTTCACGGGCTGCGAAAGAGCGCTGTGATGCCGGTTACGGTGTCAGCCATTCGGGATTGGCCGTGTACCTCGATTTCAAGGAATCCATTGAACGGCTTGGTAAAAATGTGATCGCGGAACGTTACGGAAACCTCTTCCAGATGTATGAACAGATCATTGATGAAAATCCTTATGAAACACCAATGATGATCTATCCTGCCATACATTACACTATGGGAGGTATCTGGGTCGATTATGAACTGATGACGACCATTTCCGGCTTATATGCTATTGGCGAATGTAATTTTTCCGACCACGGTGCTAACCGCCTGGGCGCTTCGGCATTGATGCAGGGACTGGCCGACGGGTATTTTATTTTACCCTATACCATTGCAAACTATCTTTCCGGTGAAATTCACACAAAGCGTATTCCTACAGATGCTCCGGAGTTTGTCAAAGCCGAAAATGATATTAAGATGCAGATTGAAAAGCTGAAGAACATAAAAGGCAAACAGTCTGTTGATTCCATCCATAAAAAACTGGGCAAGATCATGTGGGAATATTGCGGCATGGGCAGGACGGAAGAAGGTTTGAAAAAAGGCTTGTCCTTATTGCCGGAGATTAAAAAGGAATTCTGGAGCGATTTATTTATTCCCGGCGATCTGAATGAATACAATCCTGAGATTGAAAAAGCCAGCAGGGTAGCCGATTTTATTGAGCTGGGCGAGCTGATCATGAAAGATGCCTTGCAGAGAAGAGAATCCTGTGGCGGTCATTTCCGCGAAGAGATGCAAACAGAAGATGGCGAAGCAAAACGTGATGATGAAAAATTTGCTTATGTCTCAGCCTGGGAATTTAAAGGTGACGCTGCTGAACCGGAAATGCATAAGGAAGAACTGACTTTTGATGTTGCAAAACCGTCGCAGCGTTCTTATAAATAATTATTAATGTTGATGTTAATTTCATAAGATATGGATCTAACCTTAAAAATCTGGCGTCAGAAAAATGCCAAAGCAAAAGGAAAGTTTGAAACATACAATGTGACAGGTGTTTCGCCCGACAGTTCGTTTTTTGAAATGCTTGACACGCTGAATCAGCAGATCATAGAAAAGGGCAATGACCCGGTTTCATTTGATCATGATTGCCGTGAAGGTATTTGCGGAACATGCAGCCTGTATATCAATGGCCGGCCCCATGGCCCCAAGCGGGGTATCACTACCTGCCAGCTGCATATGCGTTCATTTAAAGACGGCGACACCATTGTCATTGAGCCATGGCGTGCCAAACCCTTCCCGATTGTGAAGGACCTGGTGGTTGACCGTTCGGCGTTAGACCTTATCATCCAGGCCGGGGGCTATATCTCGGTTAATACGGGCGGCATTCCCGATGCCAATTCCATACCTGTTCCCAAGGTAAAAGCCGAGCTTGCCATGGATGCCGCCGCCTGTATCGGTTGCGGTGCCTGCGTGGCTGCCTGTGCCAATGCTTCAGCCATGCTGTTTGTGGGGGCCAAAGTTTCGCAATTTGCCTTATTGCCCCAGGGTAAAATTGAGGCTGCTGAGCGTGTTCAAAAGATGGTGGCCGAAATGGACCGCCTCGGATTCGGTAATTGCAGCAACACATACGCGTGTGAAGCCGAATGCCCGAAAGAGATAAAAGTAACCAACATCGCACGCCTGAACAGGCAATTCATGAAGGCAAAGGTTTGTGCCGAGGACTATGAAGTAAAGAGTTATTAAAAGATTGTTTCCATTAATTATCAGGGCCGGCTCATGCCGGCTTTTTTTTCACCGATTTATTGTACTTTTGTTGATGAATGAGCCGAAATTTAAAAAAGTTGATTATGAATAAAAAAATATCCTTTTTATTGATTCTATGTGCTTTTCTATTGTTGACAGGTTCGGCATTTTCGCAAAGCGATACCCTGGTTTATTGGGGCTTTGCCGACTCAAACCGGGTTGCCGACAGGGGTATTACGGTTAATTTAAATGCTGCCATAAAAAGACAGAATGGGTTTGCCGGGACATATAATTACGATGCCGGGGTTACCGACAGGTGCCTGCGGACTTCTTCCTGGTTATCCGGCTCGGGCACAAAGTATTGGATGGCTTCATTTTCGAGCAGGACAGGAGCAGGAACCGGTTATACTTCATTGATGCTCTCATCAAGGCAATACTCCACCAATGCAGGCCCGCGCGATTTTACCGTTGAATACAGTCTTGATACGCTCAACTGGTTTCCGGTTCCGGGGTCAGATATTCAGTCGCTGAATGATAATTTCGTGTCGGGGACCATATCATCATTAAGCCTTCCGGCTGCCTGCGATACGCAGACCGTGATTTACCTGCGCTGGATCATGACCTCGGATTCAAATGCTACCGGCACAGGATTGACTTCAACAGGCTATAACCGGATAGACGATATTTTGATTATGGGCCTGCCGTATCCGGCATCACCCGATACCATTGCCCCATATGTAACCGGCGTGTATGTCAGAGCTACCGATACCATTGATGTTACATTCAATGAATATCTTGACGCCATCACCGCGGAGGACCCGTCAAATTTCCAGTTTTACTTTAATGCCTATTGTGACCAAAGCACGCTTATCGCCGATAACATCGTTCGTTTGCATTTGTCTGTGCCTTTACAGTTAAATGTTATGGATACCCTATTTGTATTTGATGTGGCTGATTCTTCAGGAAATATGATGGATAATATTCAGAAATTCCCGGTGATTTATTCTATAGTCGACACGCTGGTATATTGGGGGTTTGCAGATTCTGACCAGGTTGCCGATGCCGGAATACCTGAAAACTCCGGCAGGGTATTCAGCCGCGAAGGTACGTTTACCGGTTCATATTACTATGATGCCGGGGTTACCGATCAATGCCTGAGAACATCGTCGTGGTCGGCAGGGAATGGTGTAAAATATTGGCTGGCTGAATTTTCGAGCAGCACAGGAGGCGGAAGCGGTTATGTTTCCCTGAAATTATATTCGCGCCAGAAATCAACAAGTTCGGGGCCGCGCAACTACCAGGTTGAATATACTCTTGATACGGCATCGCATGTATGGGATCTTGTTTCCGGTTCTGATATTATTTCGTTGAATGATAATTTTGTTTCCGGAACGCTTGTTGGCCTGGACTTGCCTGTCGCATGTGAAAAACAGGATCATGTGTTTCTGCGCTGGGTGATGACTTCCGATTCCAACGCCGCGGGAACAGGGCTTACAAGTACCGGTTATAACCGTATCGATGATATCCTGATCACAGGAACCTATGCCCTTGATGATGTTCCCCCCGGCATTGCCGCGGTTACAACTGTTAACTGCGACACCGTTTGGGTGGAATATACTGAAGATGTCGATGCCTCCGCATTGGATACCATAAATTATCATTTTAACAACAACAGCCTTGATCATATCATTTACGGACCATCGCAGAATATCGTCATGCTGATCCTGGCACAGCCGGTAGCATCGGGGCCTGACGTTCTGTATGTAGGCAATGTCGCCGACCTTATGGGTAATATCATGGCCGATACCATCATCGATGTTGATTGCCAGCATATCGGGATAAGTGAGAACAGCGCCCGGCAAAATGCTGTTACAATATATCCGAATCCTTTCACGGATGATGTCATGATACGGGTAGATGAAGCCTTCAGCAGTAACGTGTTTGAAATTTATATATATAATCCACTGGGAGCGCTGGTTTGGTCGGGCAGGAGTGAGGCAGGCCTGTTGCAAAAGACCGTGCATTTAGGCACAAATAACAACGGGCTTTATGATGTAGTGGTTTATTCCGGCGGCAAAATGATCGGCTGTGAGAAGCTTTTTAAAGTAAAATAATAAAAGCATAAAACTTACCTCAGAAACCACTCGGGATCCATATATAGCTTGGCGTGTTCGCCATACGACATCACCTTGTTTTCGTCGATGTGGTACGTAGCTTCTTCGCCATAAATCTTTGAGAAAATCACCTGGGTCTTTTTGCCGTGCCTGTCCTCACGTATTAATTTAACCAGGTTGGTCTTGTCTTTATGGTAATCAATATTGGTGTGGCAGTAAGGGCAGAAAAAATCTACAGCCTCGCCTTTATCAATTTCCAGGGTGGAGACCACCTGGCTGGCATAATTGCCGAGTTCGGTATGCAGAAAAACGATTCCCTGCTTGTCTTTTTTGTTTTTAATGATCAGGACAATGTTATGATTCACATTGAGCTGGCCTTTACAGAACGGACAAAAATAATTTTCCATAACTTCCTTATTTAACTGTTATTATAAAAAAAGAACTCTGGTATTTCATGTTATAAAGTTACGAAATTATTTGGTGGTTTCCAAGTATTCAGGCAAATATGATCGGCCAATCCGGGTATTGTTGCTTTTACAGAAATTCAGGGGAACGTCTTTGTTTTACATTCATAAAATCTCATTTTAATACCATTAGCCATTATAATTTAGTCTGAAATTAACAACGTAATGTGAAGAAC
>CAZVKJ010000064.1:0-19523 GCA_964626855.1 uncultured Bacteroidales bacterium | reverse complement strand
CCGCGACCCTGACCTTGGCAAGGTCATGCTCTACCAACTGAGCTACTTCCGCAAAACCGGGCTGCAAATATAATACTTTTTTTAAAAATAAAATTTTTTATAAAAAATTTATTAGACAACAGACCTAAGTAACTATGTCGCTGAATATTACCATATCGCCCTAAAGGTTAATATTAAATTTCACCGTAGACTTTGTATTTTTTTACTACCTGTTTGAAACAAATGTTTTCATCTTTTCGGGCAGTTAGGCCGGCTCGCTCCTACAACCGCACTAGAGGCCTTCTTCTGTGCCATAAGCATCCCCAAAGTGAACACTTCATAGATTCATTATTGTTTTATGTGGTTTATGTATATTTGCTAAAGTATATGATGGCTTGACATATTGTTTTTAAAACAACTTATAGCACTGGCATAATAAATTTTTTGTTGTAGCATAAGTGCTTATTAATTAGCTTCCTGTGTATTAAATAATGTGCAATTTATGTCAGGTCGAAGTATGGTACTTTAATTATAGACTGGTTCAAAACCAGGAAAAAATAAAAAAGGCCGATGAAATCAACAGTAATAATTTTAATATTCTTCTCTTTGTTGCTGTCGTCATGCCATCGTAACCTTATTGACCCGTTCATACCAAAAGATATTAATCAGAAAACGCAGTTTAAATTCAGCAAAACACGAAACCGCACTGTAGAAAAACACAGTGGCTTTGCCCGCTCCAAGGGTGTTTTTAAAGATTCTTTCGGGTCAGCTAAACGCGGGCATTCAGGCAGGGGCTCTTTTGGTGGAGGAAGCGACAGCTATAGCTCAAGGCACAAAAAAGTTTCCGGGCTTTTTAAATACAGTAAGGCCCGAAACACTGTGGTGTCAAAGAAAAAATTTCTGGTATTTGCCCTTCACAAGCGAAACGGGGAAAGCGGTACTTTTTCCAAAAAGCCTTTCAGGGCAAGGGGGAGTTTTAACGGAATAAAAAATCTGAAGTCGGCCAGGAGTTTCAATGTACAGGTGAATAATCATTATGGCGCATTTGGTTACAACAAAGGACGTAAACGAGTGACGGCAAAAGTTTCGTTGTTCAGGCATAAAGATATTGGAGAAGGCTCATTTGGCCATGGCAAAAGAAATTCCGAAAACAGGCAGTATTATTTCGATAAAAGATCCCATATGGTAAAGAAACGACAAGGATTTTGGTGGGATATCAAGCAAAGTTTCAAAAGGAAAAAATATAAAAAACGCACATTGCAGCTGGAACTTTTTGATCCTGAAATGAAAAGAAAAATGAAACTGGGCGCATAAAGCTGAATGATTGTGTAGGTAAAGAAAACAATTCCTTTCAGGCCCGGGCGCTGCCGTAATTTGCCATATCATTATTAAATTATTAATGTTACTTTTGTAAAGAGATAATAATATGATTCTGGTAACCGGAGGTACAGGCTTTATAGGATCACACCTGCTGATCGAACTTTGCAAAAACGGAGCAAAGGTCAGGGGATTGAAAAGAAAATCATCGGATACGGATTTTATTCAAAGAATTCTTGGATTTTATCATCAGGAATACCTGTTTAATAGCATTGAATGGGTCGATGGCGATTTGAATGATACCGATTCACTGCTTGAAGCCATGAACGGGATTGATGTGGTATACCATTGTGCAGGAAAGGTTAGTTTTTCTGATAAGGATGCTATAGTACTGAAAGAAATCAACATAAAAGGCACATCAAACATAGTAAATGCTGCCCTTGAGGCCGGCGTTAAAAAGCTTTGTTTCGTCAGTTCTGTTGCTGCACTCGGCAACGACGAAATAATAACGGAAGATACATTATGGGACAGCAATGACAGGCATTCCGTTTATGCACAAAGCAAATATATGGCTGAACAGGAGATATGGCGCGGCATGGCTGAAGGCCTCGATTGTATTGTTGTAAGGCCTTCAGTGGTGCTTGGTCCATGGATGCCCGATAGGGGCATGGGGATTTTATTCAGGGAAATTGAAAGAGGATTAAAATATTATCCTCCCGGAGGCAGCGCATACGTTGATGTACGTGATGTTGCTTCAGCTATGGTAAAATTGACGGACAGCCATGTGAAGAATGAAGCATTTATTGTTTCGTCTGAAAATCTTAGTTTTAGGGAATTTTTCGATTTAGTTGCTGAAACTATGAATGTACCTGTACCCGGCCGCTGTGCCTCAGGATTTATATTAGACCTGGCCTGGAGGATGGAGGTGATAAAAGCATTTTTTACAGGCAGGGATGCAGGATTTAACAAAGAAACTGCTAAAATTTCCATGGCAACTTCAAAATATTCAAATAAAAAATTACCTGATACGTTACCATTCAGGTACATTACTGTGAAAGAATCGATAATTCATTTAAATAAATTTTTAAAATATGTGGCAGATGAAAAAAATACTACAATTATTTAGTTTGCTCCTGGCTATAACCGTAATTGATTTGATGCTGGTTTCATGCGGTAATTCAGTAAAGAAAGGAAATGATATTGCTGATAAAGAAAAACCATCCGGTACAAAAGTCAGTGTGCCCGTTTTTAATGAGGATTCTGCCTTTTATTTTGTAAAAACCCAGACGGATTTTGGCCCCAGGGTGATGAATTCAAAGGCTCACGAACAATGTGCCTCCTGGCTTGAGCAAAAAATGAAATCATATACAAAAGATGTTATAGTTCAAAAGGCAAAAGTCAGGGCATATAACGGTACATTATTAAGCATGAAAAATATTGTGGCCTCTTTTAATCCCGGAATGTCGGGAAGAATTATGCTTTGTTCACATTGGGATTCGCGGCCCTATGCTGATTGGGATGAGGATAAAACCAAGCACATGGAACCTATCGACGGAGCCAACGATGGCGCCAGCGGAGTCGGAATTCTTATCGAAATTGCGAGAATTATTAATGCAAATAAATTAAATATCGGGGTGGATATCATCTTTTTTGATGCTGAAGATTATGGAGAACCTCAGGATGATAAAAACACTTATTCAGAAGATAATTGGGGGCTGGGATCGCAGTATTGGTCGAAAAATCCTCATGTGGAAAATTATAAAGCACATTATGGAATTCTGCTTGATATGGTCGGAGTTGAAAACGCAAATTTTACAAAAGAGGGTTTCTCAATGGACTACGCCCCGGATGTGGTGAACAAAGTCTGGGATGCTGCTTCGCGGATTGGTTATGGTGGATTTTTTGTAAGTACAACCACCAACCCGATTACCGATGACCATTATTACATCAACAAAATCATTGGAATTCCCACGATAGATATTATCCATCATGACAACCAGACCAAGTCAGGATTTTATAAATACTGGCACACAACAAAGGATAATATTGACAATGTGAACAAATTAACCCTGAAGGCCGTCGGGCAAACACTACTGACCGTTATTTACGAGGAGCCGGGAGCAGCAGTTAGTCAGAAATAGGGTTAAGGCAGCGCTGATACATCTGTATCGTATTTTCCAGCCCCAAATAAAGGGCGTCGCATATCAGTGCGTGGCCAATCGAAACTTCGAGCAAACCGGGAATGTTTTCTGTAAAGTACCTGAGATTTTCCAGGTTAAGGTCATGCCCCGCATTTAAACCCAACCCTACTTCTCCTGCTTTTTTTGCAGCTTTCATATATGGCAGGATAGCTTTTTCCCTGTCATAATGATAATTTGCCGCATAGTTTTCAGTATAAAGTTCAATACGGTCAGTGCCGGTTTTTGCAGCGTATTCAATCATCTTTTCATTGGCGTCAACAAAAATGGAAGTTCTGATCCCGTGAAATTTGAATATAGAAATAACGTTCATTAAAAAAACTGCATTTTTTACAGTGTCCCAACCAGCATTGGAGGTAAGTGCTTCGGGGCCGTCAGGGACAAGAGTTACCTGGGCAGGCTTTACTTCAAGCACCAGTTTGATGAAAGCATCTGTCGGGTTGCCTTCAATATTGAACTCTGCCCGGATGTTTTTTTTAAGGTCGCGTACGTCAGCATATTTTATATGCCGTTCATCAGGACGCGGATGAACAGTAATTCCATCGGCGCCAAAACGTTCGCAATCTAAGGCGGTCTTTAACAAATCTGGTATATTTCCTCCTCTGGCATTGCGGAGTGTGGCAATTTTGTTTATATTTACACTTAATTGAGTCATATCCTTAATTTATCGGCAAAGTTAAAAAATTAGTATGTTTGTAAAAAATATTTGTATTTAAAATAAATATGATTGCAAAAGATCTATATACAGATGCTGTTATTCCTGTGCATACTTCCGATACGGCTAATTATGCACTGAAACTTATGGAAGACCAGAAAATCTGTCATTTACCAATAGTAAACAATGTTGAGTTTTTAGGCTTGATTTCCGAGAATGATATTTATTCTTTTAATAAACCTGAAGAATCAATTGGCAGCCACAAGCTTTCGGTAAACAATGCCTTTGTAAATCAGCATCAGCATATTTATGAAATTATTTCCCTTGCCGGTGAATTAAGCCTTTCCATTATTCCTGTTGTCGACGAAAAAAACCGCTACCTGGGCTCAATCACACTTCCCAACCTTCTTGAAAAGTATTCCCAGATAGCGTCGATTCAAAATCCCGGAGGTATTATAGTTGTTGAACGTAATCATAATGATTATTCACTGGAAGAAATAGCAAGAATTGTCGAAGCCAATGATGCTAAAATACTGAATTGTTTTGTATGCAGTTTCCATGACTCAATGAAGCTTGAAATTACGATCAAAATTAGTAAATTGGATATTTTTCCTATCCTGCAAACATTTGAACGGTATGGATATATAGTTTTGGCAAGTTTTACCGAAGAGGATTATAAGAACAACCTGCAGGATCGTTATGATGCCTTAATGAATTATTTGAATATTTAATTGAAAAATATGCGGATAGCCCTTTTTTCCACAGGCTTTTCTGAAGAGCTTGAACCCCTGTATATAGAGCTTCTCGGGAGGTTACGTTATAAGAATTTCGATATTTATATTTATGAGCCGTTTTATAGGAAATTGCTCGAAAACCGTTTAATCGGCGAGGAAATACAACCTTTTGTTAACCACGACGACATTAATGGAAAAATCGATTTTTTATTCAGCCTGGGCGGTGACGGAACATTTCTAAAGACATTGTCCCTTATAAAGGATTCGGGCATACCTGTTCTGGGATTTAATACCGGGAGGCTGGGCTTTTTATCGGATATTTCCAGGGATGAGATCAGTGAGGCACTGGAATGTTTAAAAGAAAAACAATATCATATTGAAAAACGTTCGCTGATCCGCTTGAATAAACCGGAAAATCTTTTTGGGGATAATAATTATGCCCTTAATGAAATTACCGTGCATAAGCGGGATTCTTCCTCAATGATCACGATACAGGCTTATGTTAATGATGTGTTTTTAAATTCATACTGGGCCGATGGTTTAATTGTTTCAACTCCTACCGGATCTACTGCTTATTCCATGAGTTGTGGCGGTCCGATTATGGCGCCCGATGCGAATAATTTTATTTTGACTCCCATTGCCACGCATACTCTTACGGTGCGGCCTGTTGTCATTCCTGACAGCGCAGTTGTAAAACTTAAAGTTGAGGGGAGGATGGATAATTTTCTTGTGACCCTTGATTCAAACAATGCCGTAATAAACTCTTCTATTGAACTTGAAATAAGAAAAGAAGATTTTTGCATAAATTTCGTTCAGTTGAATACTCATTCATTTTTCTCAACCATTAGAGAAAAACTTATGTGGGGATGGGATAAAAGGAATTGATTCCTTTGTAGATTATTAAAAATTATTATTTTGCCACATACTAATTATTTTATAATTTTGTAAATTTAGTATTTAGTATGATGAAAAGGACAATAGCTGTTATATTGACTATTGTATTATTTGTGACCGGCTCTTTTGCCCAAAGCAGCAGCATAGGTCAAAATAATATGTTACAGCGGTATATAAGCAATTTGAGCCCTTTTTCTTTTACAGAGTCTAAAGCGCTGAACAGCAGGAAATCTTCAGGTAGCGATATACATAAATTTTTCTTTTCTTTAGGTGCATCAAACTTTTTGGGTGACCTTGGGGGCGCCAACAGGATCGGGTCTGAGGCTTTTAGCATGAGAGACCTTGATGTTCAGGCTATTCGTCCTGCCATTCAAATGGGTTATATATATCGCTTTTCGCATTATTTAGCATGGCGGTCATCCTTTGATTATATCTGGTTAAGCGGAAATGATAAATGGACACAGGAGACCTTCCGACACAACAGAAACCTGAATTTCAGAACGCCCACTTATGGGCTTACATCATCCATTGTTGTCCTTTTTGACATTAAAAAGAGCAGGCATGGATATAAAAAAAGCCGGATAGGAGGATCGGGCGATGTTTTGTTTACTCCTTATGCGCAAATTGGGATAGGGGGATTGTATTTTAGTTCCAAAGGAAAATACCAGAGTTCCTGGCATCGGCTCAAACCATTGTGCACTGAAGGAGAGACGTTAGTTCCTACCAGAAAAAAATATTCCTCGGTGCAATTCACAGTACCAATGGGTGTTGGATTGAGATTTAAGGTCGCCGACAATTGGGAGGTAGGAATCGAATACAGCCAGTGGCTTACTTTTACTGATTATTTGGACGATGTAAGTACAACATATATTGATGAGAATGCGTTATTCAATAGCAAAGGGCAGCTCGCAGTTGACATGGCAAATCCTGCATTAGACAATACTCCGGATAAGCCGTTATATAACAGCACATTGCCAGGTCAACAAAGAGGCGACCCCAGGGATAAAGATCATTTTATTGCATTGTCATTTACTTTATATTATACAATTACAGAGGGATATACACCAAAATTAAGGTTTTAAAAATTTATGCAGAAGAATTTGTTGTGTGGGTTTATTTTCTTTCTTTTTGCCATTGGAAGTAATGCTCAGGATTTTTACCGCTCCGAAGTCGGCGTTTTTTTGGGCGGGTCTTATTATCTCGGAGATTTAAATCCTTCGAAGCATTTTCTTGGGACCAAGTTTGCCGGAGGAATTGTTTACAGGTATAACATTTCTCCCAGGTGGGCTCTGAAAGTGAGCGCTTTATTAGGTGGCTTAGAAGCAAGTGATGCTGTTTCAAAAGCCAATGTTGAGCGTAATCTCAGTTTTAAAACATATATATTTGACTTTTCGCCGCAAATAGAATTTAATTTTTTACAATACATTACCGGTGACAAACACTATTTTATTTCTCCTTATATTTTTGTTGGTGTTTCTGTGTTTAACTTTGAGCCTAAGGCGAGTATCGATGGTAAGTGGTATTCGTTGCAATCACTTGGAACTGAAGGCCAGCGAACAACGATTGTGGGCTCAGATAAACCCTATTCATTGACTACAGTCGGAATACCTTTCGGTTTGGGCCTTAAAGCGTCCCCGCATAAAGCCATAAGCCTGGGATTGGAATGGGGAATCAGAAAGACTTTTACGGATTATATCGATGATGTTAGCGGGTCATATCCTGACATTGAAACAATAGCCGCTGAAAATGGGCCTGTTGCTGCCGCGCTGTCTGACAGGTCGCTTACTGATCCTGGAAAACATGCAGGATTAGCGCGTGGAAATTCTAAAACAAAAGATTGGTATGTATATACGGGACTCACGATTTCAGTGCGTATTAAGCCCAAACATGACAAGTGTGATGCTTATAAGCAACACCCGAAGATTAAACTCAGATACAAGGATTAATTCCGTTTCAATTTATTATGAAAGATAAAATTATCCCTGATAAATTGCCACAGCATGTTGCTGTTATTATGGACGGGAACGGGCGCTGGGCAAAGAAAAGAGGAGCGCTGCGTATTTTTGGCCATGAAAATGCAGTTATAGCAGTTAGGGAAACAGTTGAAGTTGCCGCGGAAATAGGCATAAAATTTCTTACCTTATATACATTTTCAACCGAAAACTGGAACCGGCCGAAAATGGAAGTAGATGCCCTGATGAAACTTTTGGTCAAAACAATAAATAATGAAACTAAAACACTAATTAAAAATAATATACGTTTATTAGCAATTGGTGACATAAAAAGTCTCCCCGGGGATTGCTATAAAGAGCTTATGGAAACAATGAATATAACGGCAAATAATACCAGAATGACGTTAATATTGGCCCTGAGTTATAGCTCGAGATGGGAGATTACAGAAGCCGTAAAAAATATTGCTTCAAAGATTAAAAATAATGAAATGCAAATAGCAGATATTAATCCCGATGTTGTTTCTAATGCCCTTGCAACCAGGGGTATTCCTGATCCCGAATTGCTTATCAGGACAAGCGGAGAATATCGTATCAGCAATTTCCTTCTCTGGCAACTGGCTTATTCAGAGTTGTATTTTTCCAACATTTTATGGCCCGATTTCAGAAAGAACGATTTTTTAAATGCTATCATAGATTTTCAAAAAAGAGAAAGAAGATTTGGTATGACTAGCGAGCAAATTAAATTACAATGATGGTAAAAAACTTTTTCAGACTATTCATAATCCTTATTATAAGCATACCATTAAAAGCCCAGGTTTATATAGATGACCAAGGAAATATTGATTATTCGAATCCACGGGAGTACGAAATTCAAAAAATCAGTTTCAGTGGCGTTCAATATACTGATACCAATATATGTAAACTGCTGACAGGGTTATATGAAGGCCAGAAACTTTTAGTTCCGGGTGAAAATATTTCAAATGCCATTCAAAATCTGTGGAAACAAGGATTATTTGATGATGTCCGGATATATGCCTCAAAAATTGAAGAAGGAAAAATCTGGCTCGAAATTCACCTGAAAGAGCATCCAAGGCTTGCTGCATCACCCATGTTTTCTGCAAATATCAAGAAATCTGATGTCGATGACCTGCGAGAAAAAATCAATCTTTCAAAAGGTGATGTTATTACACCAAACGTGCTGCTGAAGACTGAAAACATGATAAAAACCTTTTACAGTGATAAAGGGTTTTATAATGCTGATGTTAAAATCAAAGAGGTTGTAGATAGTACCTCAGGGAAATATTCTGCAAAACTAAATATCGAAATCAATAAAAATAAAAAAGTTAAAATTCGCAGAATAATATTTACAGGCAATAATACTGTATCAGCTTTCCGGTTGAAACACCTTATGAAAAAAACAAAGGAAAAAAGTGTTTTCAGGCCTTTTATGGGCATTGATACTTTATTGGTTCAGTCCGTAAAAAAGCTTTTTGTACGCGATAGTATTAGTATTGAAAATAATTGGATCAATTATATTTCTGAACGTATCAATTTAAGAATTTTTAAATCCGCAAAATTCCTGTCCGAAGAATACCGGAAAGACAAACTTGCTTTAATTGACAAATATAATGAGCTGGGTTACCGTGATTCAAAAATTCTTCACGATACGGTAGTCCGTTCGGGCGAAAATACCGTTGATATCAAAATTGATCTTAAAGAAGGCAGGAAGTATTATTTCCGTAAAATAACCTGGGTTGGTAATACAGTTTATTCCGACCGCGATCTGAACATGATCCTGAAAATTGGTAAAGGTGATGTTTATAACCAAAAAGAACTGGAAACCAATTTGAGTTATAACCCCAATGGTGTGGACATTTATTCATTATATATGGATAACGGCTACCTCTTTTTTAGTGCGACTCCGGTGGAAACTGCAATAGAAGGCGACTCCATTGACCTGGAAATTCGTATTATTGAAGGAAAACAGGCTTATATAAATAAGGTAACAATCAGAGGCAATACTAAAACGCGCGACCATGTTGTGATAAGGGAAATCAGGTCAAAACCAGGGCAATTGTTTAACCGGTCAGATATTATCAGAACCACCCGTGAATTGGCACAACTCCGTTATTTCAATGCTGAGAAAATTGTTCCCGATATAATACCTAATCCTGCCGATGGAACTGTTGATATTGAGTATTCTGTTGAAGAAACGTCTTCCGACCAGTTGGAATTATCAGGGGGCTGGGGTGCTGGAAGATTGGTAGGAACCCTGGGCGTTTCTTTCAATAATTTTTCAACGCATAATTTTTTCAAAAAATCAGCATGGTCACCCTTGCCTTCTGGCGATGGTCAAAAGCTTAGTGTCAGGGCGCAAACAAATGGTAAATATTACCAGGCTTATAATGCCTCCTTTACTGAGCCATGGCTGGGAGGGCATAAGCCGCTTGCACTCAGCGTTTCGGTATATTACTCTGCCCAGACAAACGGCCTGAAAAAAGGGGATGCAAACCGTCAGGCTATTGGTATTTTAGGCGCTTCGGTAGGTTTAGGCTCACGGCTGAAGTGGCCTGATGATTTCTTTACGCTTTATCATGAAATCAGTTATAAAAATTACAAACTTAAAAACTATTATTCGTCATACGCATTTACCGACGGTACCTCCAATAACTTAAATTATTCTATTTCCATTTCACGAAACTCAATAGATGCTCCGATATATCCCAGGTCTGGTTCGGAAATATCTTTAATGGCCCAGATCACCCCGCCGTATTCGTTGTTTAGTAAAAAAGATTATTCTGAATTAGCTGATCCTGAGAAATATAAATGGATAGAATACCATAAATGGAAATTTGCGGCATCGGTTTATACAAAATTGGCAGGAAATTTGGTATTGAGCGTCCGCACAAAATTTGGGTTTCTTGGTAGCTATAACAGAAAAGAAATCGGAGTTCCGCCCTTTGAACGTTTTTATTTAGGTGGTGATGGATTATCAGGATATGATCTGGATAACAGGGAGCTGATAGCATTGAGAGGTTATACCAATAATTCACTTACTCCGAGAGATGTATCAGGAAATTATGTTGGAGGTTCGATATTTGACAAACTTACTTTGGAATTGCGCTATCCTATTTCACTTAATCCTTCGGCTACGGTCTATGTTTTAGGATTTGCAGAATCCGGTAACTGCTGGGCAAAGTGGAAATCATTCAATCCATTTGATACTTACCGCTCTGCTGGTGTAGGTGTCAGGGTTTACCTGCCGATGTTTGGATTGCTGGGATTAGACTGGGGATATGGCTTTGATAATATCCCGGGCATCGGGAAAGGTGGCAGCCAGTTCCATTTTTCAATAAATCAATCAATTGATTAAAAAATTAAACACAGGGAGGTCTTTATGAAAAAATTATTTGTATTAACACTAGCCATTGTTGCTTGTTCTTTTGGCTTAAAAGCGCAAAAGTTTGCATTTGTGGATTCTCAGTATATTCTTGAAAACATGTCGGAATACCGTGATGCACAAGATGCCCTTGACAAAATTTCCCTTGACTGGCAAAAGGAAATTGAAACAAAATTTGCCGAAATAGACAAAATGTATAAGGATTTTCAATCCGAAGCCGTCTTGCTTCCGGAAGATATCAAGAAAAAACGCCAGGATGATATTGTAGCCAAAGAAAAAGAAGCCAAGGACCTGCAGAAAAAGAGATTTGGCAAAGATGGCGATCTCTACAAAAAACGCCAGGAACTTATCAAGCCTATTCAGGATAAAGTATATGATGCCGTTGAAAGTATCGCCAATGCCGGAGGTTATGCGGTTATATTTGATAAATCAGGAAGCACCACCATGCTCTATGCCAACTCAAAGAATGACAAAAGCGATGAAGTACTTGAAAAACTTGGTTATAAGCCCGGTGCCATCAAAACCAATGATGATAAAAATGATAAAGGCGATGAATAAATAAGTAAAATAAAAAATACTATCTTTGCACACAATAAAAAATTTTAAAAATTGAATATGAAAAACCTGACAAGAATTTTAATTATCGTTTGTTTAGTTGGTTTGACAACAGTTACTTTTGCTCAGAAAAAACAAAAATTTGGACATATTGATTCAAATGAATTACTGAAGCTTATGCCCGGCAGGGACTCGGCTATGACAAAAATTCAGGATTATGCCAAAACTCTCGAAAACCAGTTGAAAGGAATGCAAAGCGAGTTGGATACCAAATACCAGGACTATTTGACAGACGAACAGGCGAATAAAATGACCGATCTGATAAAACAAACCCGTCAGAAAGAACTTCAGGATATACAGGCACGTATTGAAGCTTTTCAGCAATCAGCCCAGGATGATCTGGAGAAAAAGCAGAATGAACTTTTAAAACCTATTATTGATAAGGCAAAAGCTGCAATTGAAAAAGTCGGGAAAGACAATCAATATACATATATTTTTGATGCAGGTGTCGGCGTACTTCTTTTCTCTGATCCTACTGAAGATATATTGCCATTGGTGAAAGCCGAATTAGGACTTAAATAAAAATATTTTATTATCATATAAAAAATCAAAAATTCCACCTGGGGTTTTTGATTTTTTATTTTTTAGTGTAACAATTTATTCGTTTGAAATATCCAACCTAAATGAAAAAAGTATTTGAAAAGTTCAGTTTTGCCATATGGATGGTCTGTATTTTTTGCACGTTGACTTTATCAGCGCAAACAAAAAAACAGGTAAGTATTAATGGAAGCATCAGGAATAATAAATTTACCTCAGTTTCCCTTTACCAGATCGGTAAAGATGCTGCTTTATTGCAAACCTTGCCAATCGGCACCGACAGCAAATTTTCGTTTGCAATAGAAATAGACAAAACTGATTTTTACAAGCTTCAGTTTGATAATAATAATTTTATCATGATGGTTTTGCAGCCGGGCGAAAAAATTGAGGTTTCTACTGATGCCAATGATTTCATTAGACAACTTGACGTAAAAGGATCTGTTCATACGGCACATATTTTCCGAAATCAAAAAATGATGATTGCCAATAAGGAAAAATTAGATAGTATAAATAGCATGGTGAATAAAGAAGTGGCAAGCCCGAAATTCGATTCATTACGGGCAATATACTCAACTGGTTTTGATAAAATAAAATCCAGCCAGGATAAAGCATTGCGTGCATTTATATTACAAAATCCCACATCGCTTGCAATCTTGTTTTTGTCAGATGCGTTGCCTGTTGATGCTAATTATGATGTGTATTCAAGCGTTGATTCAACGCTGCTTAAAACATACCCGGATAATTATTATGTAAATAATTTTCATCTTCAGCTTATTTCAAGCAGAGCCACGGCGATAGGTGCCACTGCTCCTGATTTCAACCTTCCGGATACAAGCGGAACAAAGATCAGCCTAAGCTCTTTCAGAGGAAAGTATGTTGTTATTGATTTTTGGGCAGCATGGTGTGGCCCTTGCAGAAGAGAAATGCCCAACATGGTGAAACTATATAATGACTTCAAAAATAAAGGTTTTGAGATACTTGGTGTTTCACTGGATAAAACTCGTGATAAATGGGTAGACGCAATTAAAGTAGAACATATGACCTGGCCGCAGGTAAGTGATTTGAAATTCTGGCAATCGGAAGTAGCTGCCATGTATAGTGTTAAAGCTATTCCTTATACCGTCTTACTTGATAAAGATGGTAAAATAGTAGCTAAAAATCTCAGGGGCGAGGAACTTTATAAGAAAGTTGAGAGCTTGTTACAGTAAAAAGTGACGTACTCAAAAGGGGATATTATTACTAAAACAGTCAGCTTTGTAAGATCAAAGTCCGAAGGAGAATCATCCGGTCACGACTGGTGGCATATATACAGGGTGCATAGAATGGCTAAATATCTGGCCATTGCAGAAAAAGCCGATAATTTTATTGTTGAACTTGCAGCTCTTTTACATGATCTTGATGATTGGAAATTCAATCATGACGGGTCAAATAATGCTGCGGAATGGTTGCAAAAATCTGGTCTGGATCAAAGGCTTATCATGAAAGTCATGGAGGTAATTGAACAGGTCTCATTTAAAGGCGCCGGCCAGGATACACATGCTGAAACAATAGAAGCACAGGTAGTACAGGATGCCGACCGGCTTGATGCCATTGGAGCTATTGGTGTTGCCAGGGCATTTGCTTATGGAGGGTACAAGCACAGGGAGTTATATCGCCCGGATGTGCTTCCTGTTTTGCACAATGATTTTGAAGCATACCGTAATAATCAATCGCATACGATCAACCATTTTTATGAAAAGTTGCTTTTGTTGAGAGATCGTATGAATACAGCAACAGCTAAAAAACTGGCCGGGAAAAGACATCAATTTCTGGAGTTTTTTTTATCAGAATTTTACGAGGAATGGAATTTTCCTGCTGATACCGTTGATCAGAAATAATAAAACATTGAATACATTAACCTGATATTGGAAACAGGTTTTACATTTTTTACTTCTCCAAGGCTGTTGATGCTACTGCCATAACCAGCTACAGTATAGTCGCCTTCGATACCCATTTTAATCTTCCCTGTAATAAATACGAACCTTGGTGAAATACGGTATACATAAGCAATATTCCATCCGCGGGAAAAGTATGAGTGTTCATCGGTCCAATTTAAAATATTATGGAAAGAGCCTAAATTTCTGGTATACCCGCCTAAAATTCCAAACCTGAATTTAGATCCGTTGGTGGTAAAATCAATCCAGCTGGAAAAAGTGTTAATTGGCGTATAGCTGAAATCGCCACGTGCAATTGTCATGCTGTCAGTAGTATATTTATATGCATAACCTCCGAGCATGGTATGGTTATATAAATCCTGCCCGTAAATTCCTGAAAGTTTAAAAGTAACTTTCGGGCAACGGTATTTGAAAACAAGAGAAAAGGCATAGTTATTCAGGCTGCTGTTTGTGCTGTAGTTGCTGTCAGTAACTATCTTCGGGACTAATACCTTGTAATCGGCGCTTCCACCTATAAACAATTCGCGGGTATTATCTTCATTAAAATGCTGGTATGATATTCGTAAATTCAGGTCGGGCAAAGCTGCATTGCGCAAAGCGTCGGAACCACCCCATTCGGCAAAATCACGCTGCGACATTACAGAGATAATAAATTTAAAATCCTTGAATTTTTGAGCAACTTTAATTTGCGGGTTTCTGGAGAAAGGTTGAAACGGACATCCTGTATTTACAGACATGATTTCGGGAAAACATTCTTCAAAGAACATTCCATGCCAGGTTTGACCTATCGTAAGATCAGTATTCGGCCATGAAAGTTTGGCATAGGCATGCCGTACCCTGAAGCAATTGATGCTGGCATCGGTAGTGCCGTAAAATTCACCCTCAATTACTCCGGAAGTTTTTGCACCCCATGCGTCAGGACCGGTAATGTCGCCCCGAAGACGCGTTTGAATTGACAGGAAATTGAATGTTGTCTTGGCATTAATATCGACACTGTCGGCATCGTATTTAATATTTTCAGGATAAAGATAAAAATGTCCTTCGCGAATACCAACCGTTTTACGGTAATCATAAAAGAAATCATTTTTTACGTAGCCCGAAAAATGAATGCCGAAATTGTTTTGTTGTTCCTGTGCAAAAATCAAAAACGGGATCATTGTAATAATAAACAGAATGAATTTTTTCATGAAAAAAATATTAATGATGGATTCAATTTTAATGGGTGCAAAAATACACAATGCTGTTATAAAATAATGATTTTATGTGAGTTTTAAAAAGAATAAAGCAGTTTGTGTTTTTGCCGGAAACTATTTGCCGGTATTTAATTGCTTTTGGTTTTCGTTTTTTATGATAATATCTGTAATTTCAGAAAAACGCTTGTCGGAATTGAATTTTTGAAAGATGGTATCATTATCAATGCGTGATTTTTCCGAAAAACCCAACCCGGCTGCTTTTTTTAAATGTTCCATTGTTTTATCGGCATTATTTTGACGGGCAAAAATCTGTGCATACATGAATTCAGGTTCAGGGTTATCCGTGTCGATGATGGCATAAAGTTCAATATAGTGTTCCGCTTCAGCATACCTGCCCTGGCTATATAATGATGAACTTGCCGAAAAAGATGCGAGACTTAAATATTCAAGAACACGTATTACAATGTGTTTTTCTTCATCATTTTTTCCCATTATAATAAACGTATTCAATTTGGCAACTTCATTTTTCCACCACTGAGCATTTTCTGTTGAAATTTTTTCGCCATATTGTTTCTGCATGGTGAGTTCTCTTTTAAGATTAAGCTCGTTATTGTTTATGCCATTTTTTACGGCAGGATCAGTTTCGAGTTTTGAAAGAGATTCTTCGTAAACCTTGGTATCAGCCAGTCCCTTGAAATAGTTTACGATTTTTTTGGTCATCAGATATTCATCATAGCTATTTCTTTGTTTTTTTACATTTTCCAATTCATTTTTAAATATAGAAAATTGCTGTTCGATATAATTCTTGTCTTCATTTTTTTTCTTGTCTCTCATGGCGTTAAGTTCTGTCCATACAAATGCCTCTTTAAGTATATCTTTTGGTGGCCAGCCGTGGGTTCCGTCAAATCTGACAAACTGATGCCTGAATTTATTCTGTTCGAGTCCCAGGTCTAAACCGGCCATTTCTGCATAATTCATGTCATCACTACCCGCGAAACCGATATAATCGAATTTATTTTTCAATGATTGTTTAAATTGCGGGAATCCGCCTGAACAGCCAATAACCCCGGCAATACCACTTTTCATTATGGCAACAGAACTTGCTATGCGGGAACCGCCTGAAAAACCACAGGTGTAAATTCTACCAGGGTCAATGCTAAAACGGTCCGATAGATCTGTGAGCAGAATATCATAATGAGCCGAAACTTCATCCCACAACAATCCGTTTTTTGAGACATTAGATCCTGCCAGAATATAGCCAAGCTTTTCAGCATTGTCTTTTAATAATTCAAGTGGCAGGGCGCCATTTCCGTGCGGGTCAAAACAAACGATAATCGGGTATTTTTTATTTTTATCAAAGTTTGAGGGAATATATAATGCGTAAGTGTGAGTGACATTTTTTTTACATTTCACTGTTTTATTGATCTTGCCGTATTCTATAGGTTGTTCTTCCTGTCCGTTATGTTTTTTATGTCCGGTGCAGGATGAAATTACAATACAAATTATTAAAAATGAAAGTATAAATACTTTTTTCATGATAAATTTTTTTAGTAAAACAAAAATAAGCCAAATGTATTGGATTATTGTTAAGCGAAATAATTATTTTTGTGAGGAATACCATGAAGCGTTTCAGATCAAATATCGCCAATATTGTTACCAGTATGAACCTGCTTTGCGGAAGTCTGGCAATATATTTTTTATTTTGCGGAAGGCCGATGACAGCGGTTTACCTCATTCTTGCTGCTGCCGTGTTTGATTTTGCCGATGGATTTGTGGCCCGTTTGCTTCATGTGCAATCTGAAATGGGTAAGCAGTTGGATTCATTATCAGATGTGGTGTCTTTTGGTCTTGCGCCTGGTCTTGCCATGTTGTTGCTCCTTGAAAAGGGACTGGCATTTTGGGATACCGGCTTGCCTGAAAATGCTGCTTTCATTGCTTTTCTGATACCTGTATGTTCCGCATTCCGACTGGCGAAATTCAATATAGACGAGCGCCAGTCAGACCGTTTTATCGGACTTCCCACACCGGCTAATGGCTTGCTGATTTTTTCATTGTTGCCGTTGGTATCATTAAAGGGATTATCTCCATGGTTTGATTGGGACATCGCTTTATCATATTACATCGTACACCCGGCAATATTGATACCTGCCACTATTATACTGTCATATTTACTTGTTTCACCGCTGCCGCTGATAGCTATGAAGTTTAAAACTTTCGGATGGAAAACAAACAAGATCAGATATATATTTCTGATATTATCCCTGATTTTTATTTTCTTATTTTACTTTGCGGCAATTCCAATTATCATAATTTTGTATATTGCTCTTTCTATTATTGATTTATTTGTAACCAGAAAAACATTAAAAAATGAAATTCAAAGCTGAAATTGACATTATGCCTTTAAAAGAGCTTCTTGACCCACAGGGTAAAGCTGTAATATCAGGTTTAAAAAATATGGGTATTGTTCAAATTACCGATATCCGCATTGGTAAGCATATATCTGTTGAAATTGACGCCAAAGATGAAAAATCAGCATCTCAAATTCTTGATAAGGCATGCAAAGAGCTGCTTTCAAATCCTATAATGGAGAGTTATACTTTTGAGATACAGGCTCAGAAAAGTAAGTAAAAGGTGATTGTAAATATAAATAGAAATAAATATTGAAATGAAAAACCTGGTAAGATTCAGCTTATTTGTGATCGCCATTGGCATAAGTTTTTCGTTTGCACGCGCTCAGAAAGTATTTTCCTGTGATTATAAAAGCGATGCCAAAGTGAAGGTATATGTTGCCGAATATAAAAGTGATGCTGACCTGGTGGTTTATAAATGTGAATATAAGAGTGATGCCACGGGTAATCAGGGTTTATGGTATTTTTGCAATTATAAAAGCGATGCCGATAAGACGATATATTTTTGCGATTATAAAAGTGATGCAGATTTGATAATATATTTTGCCGATTATAAGAGCGACGCGGGTTGGAAAAACACCAGCAAAAAACACCTGATGTATTAGCGTCGAAATCCATATTTTTATTAAAGCGGTTTTATGGCCGCTTTTTTTGTGGTTTTCACGATAACTAAAACCGAAATCTAAACCTGTAAGTAAACTCACATGTATTTAATGAATACGGTACCGGAAATGGACACACTTCTGTAAAAACAAATAGGGTATTTAATATTTTCTTCTCTAAAAACTTAAATTTTTTGCTGCCCGCATATGATGTATTATTCCTTTCTGTCAGTAACATGCAAGCGTTGTCCTGCAAAGGCCTTGCGGGTTTAGGCGTATTGCTTCATATCCGTATTATAGAAACCTTGATTTGGTATAACATTACAATTTATTTAATATATGGTACTACATTAAAAAATACATATGTATTTATGATGTTTATATTATGTTTGTTCAGTATATATCCGTTAAAATTTATAAAACTTTGTTTAAATAATGAAAAAAATACTTATCATATTTTTTATTATTCCGTTACTGGGATATTCACAGTTGCGTGATGAAGCAAATAGAAAATACAATAGCAGTAATATCGGAAAGTATTGCCTGGATGCTTCAGATTTATCTGAACAAATTTTTTCAAGAATTCCTGATCGTTATAAAAAGGATTCATTAAATAAGCTGATGGCATATTTGTTTTCGTGTGAAACAGCTTCGAGGGTAAGTAATTTTACATACAGCAATAATATATACATGGATTGGCCTGAAATGGAAGGCTATATTAATGAAATTGTTCGAAGGATCATGCCTGTTGAAATGAAAAATGACACAATGATTCATGCATATATTGTCAGAGATGGAAGGGTCAATGCTTTTTCAGCAGGTGCAGGAAAAATATACATTAATATTGGATTATTCGCTGATGTTTCAGATGAAGCAACATTGGCCTACATTATTTTACATGAGCTGGGTCATTATTATCTCAATCATCAGCAAATTAATGACCTTTCGGACAGAACCGGGAAATTTGACAAGGGTTTGCTGAGTTATAATATGAAATCGATATTTCAATATACTGTAAAAGAAGAATACTCGACAGATTCATTGGCCTTTAATTGGTTAATAAAGTCGGGTTATGATATTAGCGGGGCAATAAACGCATTGAAAA
>CAZVKJ010000063.1:0-21092 GCA_964626855.1 uncultured Bacteroidales bacterium | reverse complement strand
CAGAAAAATTAATGAGTTTATGTGAAGAGTCTGTAAGATCTGTTTTTGATATGGATTTATATGATGAGCTACTGGAATCTGAAGCTTCTGAAAGAAAGTATTATAAGATTGAATTACAGAGTTATGTAAATTCATTAAAAGACTAAAACTCAATACAACCCCATGATCTCCCAGGAAACTAAAAATACCATACTATCCACGGCGAATATTACAGACGTAATAGGAGACTTCGTTAAGCTTCAAAAGAAAGGCGCGAACTATCTTGGATTATGCCCTTTCCATGACGAAAAAACACCAAGTTTTGTCGTTAACCCTTCATCACAGAAATTCAAATGTTTCGGCTGTGGAAAATCCGGTAACGTGATTACTTTCCTGATGGATCAGGAAAAATACAGTTTTGTTGAGTCGCTTCAATACCTAGGAAAAAAATACAACATTGAAATTAACCCTGATCTGTCACCTGAAGAAAAGCATTTTGAAGATAATTTAACAGCCATTAAGTTATTGCTTCAGGATGCCGGGAAATATTTCACTGATCAGTTGCCACAGAGCAAGGCACTACAATTTCTTAAAGAAAGAGAAATATCAGCAAAATCAATCAGTGAGTTTGGTATCGGATATTGCCCTGATACCTTCAAATCATTCTCCGAACAGGCCATTAAATCAGGTTGGAAAAAATCAGTTCTGATCGATGCGTATTTAATGAGCGAAGAAAAAGAAAACGATCTGTATCGTGGCCGTGTCATCTATCCGATAACCCATCCGTTCTACAATCACATTATAGGATTTGCCGGCCGAACCCTGAAAACAAAAGCTGAAATAGAGGAATATTACCAAAAATCCGGTAATAAGATCAGCAAGTTTATCAATCCTAAGGATACTGTCCTGTATAAAAAATCAAATGTTCTTTACAACTTCTATCGCGCAAAGAAATCAATTGCAAAACGTGATGAAGCGCTCATCGTTGAAGGATATCATGATGTTATTTCATATGTCGAGAAAGGGTTTGAAAACACCGTGGCGCCATGCGGCACGGCGCTCACTGCTGACCAGCTTCGCCTGATCAGAAGATTTACAAATAACCTGAACTTTCTTTTTGATGGAGATGCCGCAGGCATTAAGGCTGCTGTTAAATCTATAGACACGGCCTTACCGATGGGTTTTGAAGTTACAATAACATTATTGCCGGCAGAAGAAGATCCCGATTCATTTGCACGCAAACACACACCTGAAGAGATATTACAATACCATAAAGAAAACTGTTTTAACTCGATACAATTTCTTTACAACACCTATTTTAAAAAGGATGATCTGCCGGCAAAGCGTGCGGAAAACATAAAACTTATAACCGATCTCATTGCAAAATTACCTGATGCCGTTATTCGCGAAGAATATACGAAGTTGCTTTGCAAAATTGCAGACCTCAAAGAAGAGATCATTAATACTGAGGTTAAAAAGAAACATGTTCCGGTTGAAAATCCATTGATAAAACCCGGTGCCTTATTCGGTTTTAAAGAGGCCGCTAATGCCATAAAAACAGAAAATTGTTGTAATATAACTTCCGACAATGCGGAAGTCATTGAGCAACATTTGAAAGGCAACGAAAACTTTGTTGGATATACCGATACCATAGACAAATCCGTATTAAAAGAACTTCGCCGCATAACAAAGGATGTTATTTTTTCCGATAGGATAGACGAACAGGAATATACAATTTTTAAAAATAAATTTTATGACGAAATAGATTTCATTGTGATGTGTAAACTTATGATATCAAAAGGTTTTAACATTACAATCACAACTAAAACAATTAACCATGATTATCCTAAAAATACCATTGATTTAAATACTCTTTGTGAAAATAGCGATTCCTGTAAAGAATACAAAACAAATTTCATAGATTTCTACATACAGCAACTGATTGGTAAAATACAAGTATCAAACCGGCATACCAAAACCATCGCCCTGGAGCGCAGCGCAGAAATTGTTTCCTTCCTGAGTGAAACCGACCGTATCACCAGCATCGATCTAATAAAGAATTTTTTTAAAGCAAAAAATATTTCTTTTTCAAAAAGTGAGTTTCAGAAGATACTGCAGACATATCTTAAAAAAAACAAATCTACAACCGATCATAAGCAAGTCACCATTAATATAGATAACCCCGATGGCCTTACTGAAGATCAGTTAAAATGTCGCAACGATTACACTTTATATTTTAAAGATGATCAGATATTTTTTACAACCAAGGATGAAGGGCTGAAAAGCTTCAGCAATTTCACCATTGAACCTATATTGCATACTATTTCAGTGAACAATGTTCAGAAGATATTCCAACTTCATAATATTTATGGAGACACGAAAATGATAAGTATGAATACCGAATGCCTCAATTCAGAAGTTAAGTTCTGCAGTCGCCTTGAGGAAAAAGGAAACTTTCGCTTTGACGGTGGCAAATTCGAACTAAAACGCCTTAAACGTTACCTGATGGACCAGACAGTATACTCTCAGGAGATAGAGGATCTGGGATGGCACAGGGATGGTTTCTGGGCATGGGCTAACGGAGTATCAACCACCAACGGTGAGTTTATCGATATTGATGATTATGGCCGGGTTTCAGTTAATAAAAGAAGCTACTTTCTAAAGCCATTCAGCGAGCTCTACCGTGATGATAAAACCGTTTTTGTGAATGAAAGAAACTTCCGTTACATCGAAACGAAATCCAATATCAATGAGTTCACAAAAAAGTATGTTGAAGTTTTTGGAGACAAGGCAAAGCTTTGCATCTGTGCATACCTCACAACGCTTTTCAGTGATTTTATCTTTGCCCGAAAGGGAAAGCTTCCGCTGATAAATCTTTTCGGACCTAAGGGCACCGGAAAAACCGAACAAGCCACATCATTACAATATCTTTTCGGTGAAAAGCCCGACATCCTTAATATATCATCGGCCACCCCTTATGCCAGTGCCTATCTTATGAAGATCTTCGTTAACGCTATCTGTGTTATTGACGAGTACAAAAACAGCATAGGCATTGATAAAATAGAATTCATCAAGAGTTTGTACAACCGCCATGGCCGGGTAAGGGGATCCGTTAAGGAAGGGGTTAACGTTGAAAAGATTCCCGTTAATTCGATGGTATTTCTCTGCGGTCAGCAAATGCCAACCGCAGATGTGGCATTACTTTCACGCTGCATTTTTATTTCAAACTATAAGGACCAGCACAGCCAGGATGAAAAAGATATGTTTAACAAATTTCAGGATTATTGCAAAGAAGGCCACAGCAATATAACAAATGATATCATCCAGTACCGTTCACTTATTGAAAATGAATGGCAGGATGCATTTATACAAACTGAAAAGGATCTTAAAAATATGCTTACGGAATCAGATTCAAGGCTCATTGAAAACAATGCCATCATACTGGCAACATTTAGAGTACTTGAAAAGGCCATTAACGTGGATTTTACTTATGAAGAAATGCTTCACCTGTCGGTAGCATCCATCACCGAACAGATGAATATCCTGCAAAGCAGTAATGAACTGGCGGGGTTCTGGAGTACGCTTGTTTATATGCAGGATCGCGGATTAATCAAAGATGGTGATCATTTCATTATCAAACACCCGGTTGAAGAAGATCTTCTTACAGAAGTAGAAGGATCCACAATTGAACAGCATTATACTTGGACACCTTATAAAACGGTACTTTATATCAAGTGGGATGGATTATATCAGTTGTTTGCAGAACAGGCAGTAAAGATCAGGCAGGCGGAGATACTACCGGAAAACTCCCTGAAGTATTATATGAAACATAGCCTGGCATTTATTGGAACTAAAAAAAGTATGCGCTTTGGCACCAAGGTTACAACGGCCATGGCATTCGACTATGATAAGCTGCATATTGAAATGATCACTGATGATAACAAAAAACCGGATTATAAAAATGATCTTCCATTCTAAAAAAAATATTTATTTTTTTTTAACCCATAATAATAAAAATAAACAATGAAATTATTTTATAAAAATGCTCACTACACTCACTACATTCACTACAATGTTAAAAATTAATAAGTTAAATAGTGATAATCTGTAGTATAAATGTAGTGAATGTAGTTTGTAAAAAAAACCGTTGAAAATTCTCACTACACTTCACTACACTCACTACACAGTTAAAAAATTAAATATTAGTAAGTTATATTAAAAAAAAGTTTGTAGTGAAGATTTTATGATAGCTCGTGAAAATTGTAAAAATATTTTTTTTTAAAATTTTGGCCCCATGTCAAAAAGCATACCAACAAATTACCATCCGGAGCTACACCGGGAACAAAAGTTCCTGGTCAATGGCCTAACAGTTGAAATTTTTAACTTCATCTTTAGCATGGGGCGTGTTGTTGCACTGGAACTTCGGATTGATGGTATCATATACCCCTGTGAACTTGATTATTTTATGGCACAGGAAAAAAAGGAGATAATATGAAAAAAGCAAAACAAAATTATGATCCTTTAGATGACTTTATGTATAAGTACGGTCATCTGATCAACGAGCCAAAAAAAACAAAACCAATCAAGGCAGTAAATCTTCAAACATTATCTGTCAAACTAAACCAACAGCTTTTAGAAGTAAAATCAGGATTAATTGGTCGAATAGTAATCATTGACGAATGGAAAGGACTTGGAATACTGCCATTGAATAGGTGTATTGATGTTAATGACCCGAATAATATTGTTTATGAAGATCAAGAAAGTTTTGAAGGCAGAGTTAGTGAAGGTAGGTTGAAACTTCTTTAAATTCATGCTAACAGATAAATTGCTGCAGCGTATTCGTTGCAGCAATTTATAGTTAGCAATCGTTCTTATAAAATTATCTATCTTTTTATAGCTTATAGCAACAAAAAGATTATATTTGTTGGGTAAAACAAACCCATGGGTGTAATAATCAATCTGAAGGTAAGTCCTATCCTGCGCGAATTCATTATTGCCTGGTACGGGACAGATACTATCAAGGCCGGTAAAAAATCATCATTATCCAAAAAAATAAAATATCACCTGGAACTGCCTCCGGCTGATTATCATTTTTCACAACCTGATTGTTTCATCAGGATCGAACTTGTTAATTATTTCTGGGAACTAAACAGCAAAAGAAAATGTACCCATACAGATTTCAGGAACTACCTCAGTGAATATTCCATCACCATAATCAATGATGATCTGCAGGAGTGGTTTAAAAATATCTTCCGGAATTTTGTTGCCGGGTTTCTTGTTGCACATAACATGAAAACCGGATCACAGAAAAAGGCATTTTATGCATTTTGCGATATGTACAATCTGACAATGGACAATATCAATTATGAAATGCTCAAAAAAGATTGGGACCGTTCAAAACAAAAATCTATACTCTGGAATGATCGGAAATTTATGTAAAATAGTGTTGTATCCTGTCCTTTGTTATTTATATTAATTCTAAATAGTTATGAATAGAAATTCACACCTAAATCCAAAAGTTTGCCACATACAATATGTGCCCGTTTCGTACATTATTAATATGGTGGTTCAGCTTAATGTGTTATCCATCACATTTGCACCTGGTAAAACGTGGTTAGATTTTTATAGCACTCCCGGAAGTGTTGATTTTGAATTCCCAACCGAAAAGAAGGATGGCAACGTGATATTCAGACAAAAAGCTTCCTTATTCTTTCCCGGGCTCGATATTGCCAACATCAATAATCTGTTTAATTCAGGGTACCAGTTTTATATTGTAAAGGTTACTATGAACAGCGGTGACAAATATATTATTGGCAGCTTGCAAAACCCTGCACAATATATTGAAGACTTTGCTACCGATAAGGGTGGCCGTTCAATTTCATTTTGGTGTAATGCCTGTGATCCGCCTTTTTCTACTACAACTTAGGCTTTTTAAGTCCTTTATTTAGAGCGTACACTACTTTAATATTGCATTGTTTAAACAAATTCTAAACAATGCTTTATACCCGGGCACAGCAAATATTTTCAGCTAAGTGGCTGATTCATCAAGATGTAATTAGTTCCTTCATCCCTATTTTCATTTCTTTTATCTCGGGGCACCAGATCGATCTTTCCCAATTTAAAGATGATAAAAAAGCCTATGCTGTCGCTAACGGTATCAATACTGCAACTAAGTACGATCTTATTTCTGCTGAAATTCCTGAAAACAGCGTGGCCGTTATTCCTGTTAATGGAGTGCTCACCACATGGAAGAGCATGGAAATTGAAAATAATGTCAAACTGGCCCAGGCTAATCCTAATATCATTTCCATTCTTTTTATAACATCAACTCCCGGGGGAATGGTGGTATATACCGATATTTTAAGCAATACAATAAAAAATTGCTTAATACCCACAGTTTCTTATGTGATAGGTATGCAGGCTTCTGCCGGAATGTGGTCAATGTCCGGAGTCAACAGGATCATTCTTTCATCTCCTTTGGATTATGTGGGAAGTATAGGCGTGATGACAGGCTATACCGATTTTTCTGCGCTATTGAAAAAATATGGAATAGAACAGTTTGAAATCTATGCCCGTAAATCTACTCGCAAAAATGAAATTTACCGTGCCCTGCAGGATACTTCTAAAACTATAGAGGAACGAAAAGATCCAGTTTTAAACGACCTGGACTTTACAAATGATTTTTTTCATGACGCCATTTCTGCTAATCTAAATATCCCAAAAAATTCAGAAGTATTTACAGGAGCCATCTATACCGCCCAGAAAGGTATTGACCTAGGACTGGCCCATGAAATAAACCCGAGCGTGGAATACGCTCTTGAAACCGCCTATAATCTAGGACTTACAAATAAAATAAAACAATTTTCTAAATCATTAATCAATTAAAACTATGTGGAAAAAAATCTTTGCAACAGTTTTTGCCTTCTTAGGAATCTCTGCCTTTACCAAAATTGAAGGCAAAGATGCTTTAACAGAAGAGCAAAGAAAAAATCTTACTGATCACTTCGGTGAGAAGTTTACTAAATCGCTGGAAGCTGAGCTCGGGAAAACTGAAGACAGTCCGGAAAGTACAAAGCCAACGGAAACTGCCGAACAGATAACAGAGCTTCAGAATCAGCTTGAAACGGCACAAACAGCGCTTGACGGAGCTACGGCAAGTATCACTTCAACGAAATCTGAACGTGATCAACTGGCTACTCAGGTGAAAAACTTAAATGACATGATCGAAACGTTATCCAAAAAATCGGAAAATGATCCTCCTTCAATTCCGGTACCAGGTGCAAAAGAAGGTTGGGATATCACCAATCAGAAATTCCTTGGAGGTATTAACGCCCCATTCATGACCATAGGCGCCGACAGGCCTTACAACGTTCGTGCGTTCAATGCTATGAACCGTAACTATGGCGGTATGATGATCCCATTCAAAGAAGCTTCTTCGATGGATTATACCACGTTGAAATCCGACCTGGGAGATTATTACCGTATCAGGAAACAGGATGCCATTCAAAGCTTTCTCGTTGAACTGCCCAATCTGGAAAATATCTTTCCTCTGGAATCAGGATACCAGGATCAGGCTGCATTGGTAAATATGTTCATGGGTGAATTTTCACAACCTGAAAATACTATCGGATCTTCTTTCGACAATGTGGTAAAAGGTACTTATACTTTCGAACCTGAGATTTTGAAAATGTATGATGTGATGTTCGTTCACAAGTTCACCGACCTGAAAGAACTCGAAAAGAACTGGCTGGGTTACCTGAACCGCGAATCTTCCAACGTGATCAAAATGTCATTTATTCAGTACATCCTGGTTGAAACTGCCAAAAAACTGCACAACGAAAAACAAAATCGTTATATCAATGGTGTTTACAAAAAACCGGCTGTTAACACGGTTGGAACTGCTCTTGAAGCTGCCAATGGTTTCCGCGAATTTATTCGTTCACAAGTTGCTCTTTTCAAAATCAGGCCTTTTGCTTTAGGCGAATGGTATTCAAACACGATTTCTACTTATGTTTATACTGCTACCGGAATGGTTCCCCAGGCTATCAGAGATACAGGCAAGGTAGTTCTTTACATGTCTCCGGATGCACTGACTCAGTACTGGAAACATCGTGAAACTCTTTATGGAGGGAATATGGACTATAAAGCCAATCAAATGTATGTTCCTGAATATCCTAACGTGAAAATTCAAACTTTAACAGGTTTGGGCTCCTCTAAACTTATGGTATGGACTCTCGATGGAAACTTCAATACATACACCGACAAAGTTGGCGAAATGACACAGTTCAATTTAGAACAGCAAGATTGGTCATTAAAAGTATGGAGTAACTGGAAAGAATCATTGTGGGCTAAAATGGTCGGAAAGAAATACAATTCGCTTGCTGCTATCCCTACCGATTATTCTACTCAGATGATCTTCTGTAACGATGTGGATCTTCCCGCAGGCACTTATATTGACATGACTCATGATGATGCAACTCCATCTGTTTTGTATCACAAATCACTTCAGTCAGTTGCCAATACCGCAGCCACCGCTATTACCGATATTGATGATGCCGCAGTTGGTGATGAAATCAGAATTAAATGTAACAGCGTTACGAACGCCATCACGATTGCAGCTTCAGGCAAATTCTCTCTGCTTACCGCCGCATGGAATCCTTCTCTGGGTGATATTCTGATCGTGAAAAAACGTTCTGATGGTAAATTTATCGAAGTTTCACGTTCAGTTGTCAGTTCATCTGCCCTTGTGATCGCAGCCGATGATACATCACCAGATGTTGCTTTAGGTAATGAATTTATCACTTCAGCAAATACGGTTGCTACAGCTATTACCACGTTAGATAACGCATCTTATGGTGTCGTGTATACAATTTATGGTGGGAGCTCAACAAACGCTTCAACGATAGCAAACGCCGGTAATTTCTCTCTTACCGCAGCAATGACACTTTCAGTGGGAACCTGGATCAAATTGCAGAAAATGCAGAATGATAAGTTCTACGAAATAGAAAGAGGATAATAAAATGTAAGCCGGCTCCGGCCGGCTTACTTTATTTTTTCATGTAAACCATTTAAAATCAAACTAAAAAAAATAAAGACATGTTGAAAAAAATCATAAACATCGTAATCAGCTTATTGTTCGCCACCTTGGTTGGCGGGGTAATAAGCAATATCTTCGGTCTGAATATTCAGATTGCCGGAGTCAATGCCGCGCCGTTTGCTTTAATCGCTTTTCTTTTCGGTTCATCATTTTTACCGATTTTACCTAATGGTTCCCTGGCATACACCATAGGTAATCTTGTCAGGCCTGTTACTCCCAATGCTGGAAAGGGTGGAGATAAACAGGATAAAATCACTCTTATACGTTGCGAAGATGTTCTTACATTCCCTACTCCGGATGCAAATGGTATTGTAATCGCCGGTAATTTCGTGATGAAGCCAGGTTGTTATGTCATTGATGTCTATGGTACCCAGGATAGTATTAAGGTGAATCCTAAATCTGAAGGCGGCATGGATGAAAAAGGCGTGATGCATAACATTGAGTTTACCCATCCGGGACTTGAAAAAGAAGTGTTGGAATTTCGTAATTACTGGATGAACGAAAATTGCTATGCAATTATTAACCGTTGCTCTACCAGTACAAAGCATTTATATGGTGGCCCATGTGCTAAATTGCAGATGGCTTTCGATTGCCAGGATGATAAAGATGCGACAAAAACAAAATTCACACTTACCAGTGCTCAGAAGGGTCCTGATCAGTTCATCTATCAGGGTACACTCACATATCAGACAGTTTCCGATACCGTTGCTGCCGATGCAACATCAATTGATGCAGCCGCCGGAAGTGGCCAGTATCAACTTACTGATGGCACCGTATCCGCTGTTACAATTACAACGATGACCAACATAGTTGATGGCGCTGTTTATACACTGCTCGGTTCTGGAGGAACCTACCCGTCAACAATTACTTCAGCTAATGATTTTGTTCTGAAAAATGGTACCACATGGACCGCCATTTCAGGAGCAACAATCACATTTGCTGCCTTTAAAGTTGGTGTATCTTCATGGAAATTTATTGAACTCTCCCGTTCATAATTTTTCAAATCTTGATTTAAAAAAGGCGCATCCGGTGGGTGCGCCTTTTTTAGTCCTTTTTTCTGTATAGTAACATATATATGTTTGCATAAATATTAATATTAAAACCATGAAAGAACAAATTCTTAACTATTTACGCAGCGATCGCTCTTTTGAAAAAGGTCGTGCACTTTATATGCAATTCGGCAAAAAGATGGGTTTTTTGAAAAGCCTGAACACCCAGATCGAAAGTAAATTTCTTTTGGACGTGCTTCATAACGAACTGGCCGAACTGGCCGGTATCGATAACAGGCAGTTACATATCATACTGAATAACCCTATCGTGGTTATGGCTCAAACCAAAGAAGAATCTAATAAACAGGAACATACTGTAGAGGACAAACCGGATCCGGTTTTACTGGCCGAAAAAGAAAAGGTTATTACAGGTATGAAAGCCGTTCTGAAGCTGCGTGAAGAATTCCCGTTCCTGTCTGATCCTGAATGCCCGGATGAATTCAAAATATTGGTGGCAGATAAATATTCCCATTATATCAAGTTCAAGGAAGCGCATGCAGATCTTTTCAAAGCTGAAAATGAAGATGAATTGCTCAATGCTTCATCAACCGTGGTTGAGAATGTTCTGGATAACCAGGCTATATGGGATGAATTGAACCATTATAATAAAACCGGTGAGATTTTAGGCAACCACCCGATTTTCAAACGTAAGGATCTTCGCGAAAAATATCTTGCTTTGGATATCCCCTCGATGATCAGTGCCAGGGAGAATTGCAAAAAACGTATTTCAGGCCTGAATACTGAAATAAAAAACAACAAAAAACCCGAGAAACTTCACGATAAACAAGAGAATCTGAAAGCAAAAGAAGAGGAACTTGATATCCTGAACAAACTTTTAGGCTTTAAAAATGCCTAAGTTTTTTGATATTAATGACATTGAACAATCAGCCACACCCGATCCCACATCTGGCGTGGCTGATAAATTTATCACCATTCATGAAAACAAGATCGACAGCATCAAGAAAATAATGAAGCTGCCGGAACCTGGTGAGATTTATTTTCTGTGGACAGAAAACAGCTTTAACGCCTTCACTTTTATTCCATATATCATCAAACAGTGCAAGGTTATTGACCGCCTTATCATTTCTACATACAGTATCAATCAGCGTATCATTGAATCTTTGATGCGCTATTTCCATAAAGGCTGCATAAAGGAAATATTTATCCTGGTAAGCGATTCTCTTAAGTTCCGGATGCCAAAAGTGGTTGATGTGATGGAGTCGCTGGCGCTGGCCTATGACAATATAAAAATCAAGTATTCATGGAATCATTCAAAAATTACCCTGATGCAATGTGGCGATGATCATTTTGTGATGGAAGGATCTGGTAACTGGTCCGAAAACAGCCGGTACGAACAATACATTTTTTTGAACAATCAAAAAGTTTTCGATTTCAGGAAGGAGTGCATCCATGGAGTTAATTGACGAGCAATACGAAGAAATAGAAAAACTTTCCGGCTGCAGCTATTCTCCTGAAAAGATTGCCATGTACCTGGATGTTCCTAAGGATTGGTTTTTAAAAGAATGGAACGATAAAGATTCGAAAATTCGATACCATTATGATCGTGGTTTGCTGATCACTCAGGCAACTTCTGATATGAAACTGGTTGATGCTGCCAAAACGGGTAATATAACCGCATATCAACAGGTTTTAAAACAGCAGTTTTTCCAAAAGATTGACAACAAGAAAAAGCAGATGCAGATCGATGCTGCAGTCAGTGACATCGATAAGCTTCAAAGGTACATTGGCTCAGGGGATGCTTCTAATCTTCCGGTTGCTGAAGTAAGATTATATGAAAAGTTGGATTTTGCCCGGCGCCTGATCGACGGGTTCCAGTCTAAATCTTATGTGATCAATTGTTTGATGAATAGTTATCCGGAAGAAATAAAAAGCCGGAAACAAGCTCTGGAGGTATATAATGACTCCATTAACTTTTTTAATTGTAATAATACTGAGGTCACTAAAGAAGCCTGGTTGAATTATTATGCTGATAAATTTGAAGATGCAGCTTTATTGGCTTTGGAGATGAATGATATGGACCAATACGGCAAATTACTCGACAAAGCAAAAGGATGCCGTATCGAAGCCAACCAGCAGAATGATTTCCCCGAAGACATGTACCGGAAACCAAGAGTGATTTATATCAATGATCCTAAAAAATTCAAAGTTGCCCAGGTTGACAGGCAGGTAACCGCAAACTGGATCGACAATCTTCCGGATATCTCTGAAGAAGATAAACTGCGCCTGCATCGCGATAACCAGTCTGAAGAAGTTGAATATGAAATTTTAACACCGCCAGAAAAAAATGCCGAAGGTCAAAATTAATGAAGAGCAAGTAGATATCCGTTATTCTAACTGGGTATCTACATTGATTGACATGATCAAGCCTAAGAATTTGTTTCTTTATGGCGGTCGCGGCATGGCTAAAACACAAGACGTAATTGCTAAACGTTCTATTGACATTATTGAAGATCTACCTGGTGGCGTTTTCTCTTTTATTTGCGATACGTATGTGAATGGATTGACCAACATACTTCCCAATCTGATGGAAGGATGGGAGCGAAATAAGTTTTATGAGAAATTCCATTATGTATGTCATGAAAAACCAATCCCATCATGGTTGAGAAATCAACCAATGAAATTAAAGGAATGGAAACATACTATCTCAACATACAACGGTTGTATTTTTCTTATTAAGAGTCTTGACCGGCCATCAATGAACGCCGGTATTTCTGTAATCCATCGATTTGGTGATGAAGTGAAATTTTTCAATCCTGAAAAATTAAAGAAAACTACCCCGACTCTGCGGGGTAGCTCCATTAAATTTGCTCATTCTCCTTATTTCAGGGGATCTACATTTTGCTCTGACGTTGCTAATCCTGCAGATGGTGAATATGAATGGATGGATAAAATGCAGGCGCTGATGGATCCGGAACTTATTTGGAACATTTTTCAGGCTGGAATGGTCATCAATGATCTTGAATGGGAACTGTATGTTGCTGAACAAACTAATAAATCTGAACATGTCAGGCAGAATATACAGCGCAATATAGACAGATGGAAAGAGCGTTTTGTTAAAGCCAGAAAAAGAAATTCAACATTTTATTATGTGGTTAGCTCTTTGGCCAACATGGACATTCTGACTTTCGAATATATTTTGGATCAAAGAGACTCAGCTACTTCTTACGAAGAATTCAAAACTGCCATTCTTAGTTGTAATCCTTCTATTGAGCGTGGCCTTCGCTTCTATCCAAATCTAAGGGATAGCCACTTTTATGAGGATGGGTATAACTATGATTATTATGATCAGTTTGCCATAAAGGATAATATTTCTCAGTCCTGTCTGGGGCTCCGGCATCTCAATATGAATAAGAAGTTAGAGGCCGGTTATGATGCAGGCAATATGCACAGCCTGATTCTCGGGCAGGATCAGGGTGATGTGTTACGAGTGCTTAAAGATATGTTTGTACTGGCACCAGCATGGTCGGATGAGTTGGGCAGGAACTTTGTTAAGTTCTTCAGGCCACATAAGTATAAGGTGCTCGATCTGTATTACGACAGGGCAGCCAATCAGTATCGTAAGGCAGGTAAAGATATGGCTACACAGTTGAAGTCTGCCATTGAGAAGGATGGTGCGGGCGCATCTACAGGATGGAAGGTTAACCTAATGTCTATAGGACAGGGAGACATCACGCATCAGGATGAGTATGATGTGGCTAATGCCATGCTTGGAGGCAGGGAACGTAAACTGCCCGGGATATTAATAGATAAGTATGAATGTAAGGAGTTGAGAAGTTCTTTACAGTTAGCTGAAGCTAAGGTAGTGATTGCTAAGAATGGTAGAAAGATGATACAAAAGGTAAAGACAAGTGAAAAGAAGAAACTATCTGAGTTACCCATGAAGAGTACCAACATGAGCGATGCCTTTAAGTATTTTATATGTAGAAAGCGTATGATCAATATAGTAAAGCATCGGATCACTGAAAGCTTTGGAGATATCAAAACCAATTAGACCATTTGGGCATTACCCCGCAGAAAATGCGGGGTCGGGCTATCCGCTGTATCTTTTGCCCTGTTACCTGCAACCATATCATTTCGTTTATCCTGCACTGCATTCTATGATTGCAGGCAACCCCTCAATGAATACCTGAATACAGGTAATCATTCTATGGCTTCACATTTAAAAGGATGCCGCTACTATCCCTAATGCATAAGACAAAAATGTAAACAAGTGGTTTAAAAAACAAAACCACTTGTTTGTTTTAATAGGTGGGAAAATAGGTGTGTTACGTGCCGTAACACGCTATCTGTGGGATTTCTGTCATATATCCGCCTATAAAAAACACACACGACCGCATACTATGGGCAGACCGGGTCGGGCAGCAAGCCCCCCCATGCACAAAAATTTTATTTTTGGCATGGATTATATATTGATTATCAGAATTATATCAATACATTGATTGATATAAGGATGCTTTTTTTGATGTTTTAAAATGTGAAAAGGTGTTTTTGTAAGTGTTTGATATTGTTTTTATTACATTTTTATTTAGACTTGTTTTAAATTTAATAAGTCTTTGTATTTAGTTGATATACAGTTATTTATAAATGTTAATAAACATTAATTGTCTGAAAATAAACGTTTTAAAGTTTGGTTATATGAAATAAAAGTAGTATTTTTATGTATAATTAATTCACTATTAACTAATTAAAAATTTAGGAGATTAAAAAAATGAACACAAAAGATGAAAAAAACGGCAAGGCAAAAGCCACCGAAGAAAAAAAAGAAGAAAAAACAAATGTTGTTCCAATGCCAAAGGCAGAACCGGTTAAGGTTGACGAAATCAAAAAAATGTTGGATGTTCAAATACATAAATTTGAACAACTCAGCATGAAAATTGCCCACAGGGAAAAATTTTTAACGACACAAACAAGATTATCATTGTATTCTGATAGCCTTGAAAAAGAAAAAACAAAAGGCAACCCGGAAACCGATGTTTTTTACATCAAACTTTGTTCAAAACTCACATACAAAGAAGATGAAGCTATAAGCGTTAATAACATTGATCTGATTGAAGAGTTTTTAAAGTTTATCAATGTAAAAATTTCGCTTAAAGTTGCGGAACTTGAAAAGGAAATTATAATGTAATTTTCAATAAAAAAACCGGCAGGGCTTGACCCCCTGCCGGTAAATTAATTCACAAAAAATAAATTAATTTTTTAGGAGGAAACGAAATTATGAAAAAAAATGATGCCTACATAGAAAATAGAAAAAAACTAATTGCCATGAGTCAGCCACTCCGCCAGCTTATGAAAGAGGGTGCAATATCAACAGTTAATGAAGGACTGATTGAAATGTACATGGAAGAAAATGAGCAAATTCAAGAGTTTAACACCTTCAAACAGTGGAAGCAAAAAGGCAAAAAAATAATAAAAGGAAGTAAAGCCTTTTTATTCTGGGGACATCCCCGGGAGATTGAGCAACAAAAAATTGATGATAAAAGCACAGAGGAAGAAAAAAAGATGAAATATTTTCCCCTCGCTTATTTATTCGCTAATACTCAAATTATATAAGGAGGTGAATATGGAAAAAATTTTAAAAGTTAGTCAGTCATCAACAAAAAAATCTTATGTGCCTGGGATAAAATTGGCAGGTAAATATTTAAATGATTTTAATTTTTTTCTTGATGACTTTGTTTTTGTGCGCTGCTCAAAAAACAAAATCATACTGGAAAAAGCAACCAAAAAACAATTAATTCAACGGATGGCAACCAAAAACCCCGAACTAAACAACCTTATTAACTCTTTAGACTTGATTTAATCCCCTTAAATCATAGCCGTTTCAATCGTTTGTAAGCGTTTGTAAACGGCTTTTTTTGCAAAAAAAACTTTTTCTTACAGAAAAGAAAAAGTTTACAAAAAGAACCGAAAGCAAAAACGGGCTTGCACCTTCCCTTCAATACCTGTCCTTTCGTATTTTTAGATGATATAGTAATATTGCCCTATGTCAATGGAAGAAATACAGCTATATGAAGCTATTAGGCAAATGAGAGAGCTGACAAAGCTTGGAAAAACTTTTAGTTTTGTGCATTCTACCTATGATCGTGACAGAGTTTCTACCTCCGGCATCCGCCAGGTATTGCACGCGAAACTCAGACCGGCAGCTGATGATGATCAGGTTTCTAATGCTGATTTTAAACTGTTTTATTTTGATGAAGAAATTGGTGAGCCGCGTAATTGCTGGCAGCATCTCATTATGTGGTTTAACGACAAAAAAGTATTTATATGAGTGAAGCAAATAAAGTTGAAACCAATATAGATGGTAAAAAAATTGTAAGGGATCCTGAATATAAATACGGGTTTGTTCATTCAGGAGTTGATGTTTACACTTTTGATTTTGGCGCATCCAGTACTGCCAGTACTTCCATTCTTTCGCTGTATAATGACACTACTATTACGCAGCCTCAGATTATCGGAGATTTCAAGATCGTTCCTAATGGTCCCGATAATACGTATCCGGAAGAATTACGCACATTGCTGGATAATAATAATATTTTATTTGCCATAACCAATAAAAAGGTAGCTCTTTTATTTGGCCAGGGTACAGCTTTTTATCAAGAAAGATTTGAGAACGGAAAAAGAATTAAATATTTTGACGAAGTTCCAGAAATACAAAAATGGCTTGATGACTGGGATTACAACAAATATTTAGAAGAAATTACAACCGAATTTCAGACATCTAATGGATATTACAGCGCATTTTACAGAAACCTGGGCACCCGGATAGGTAAAAAATCATACATTACAAAGCTTAAAAGCATTGCAAACAGAAAGGCGAGACTTGAATGGTATGATGAAAACGATAATGTAAATGCTATTATCGTGGGTAATTATACTCAACCATGGGAAAAAGGCCTGAAAAGATACCCAATATGGGACCGGATGAACCCATTTGAGCACCCGGTATCCATGCGCTATAATAATCTTTATGGTTTTGCTCTCGATAACGAATACTCCCGGGCACCGTTCCACGGATCTATCAACTCAATAAAGCTTGGCAGTTCTATTGCCGTCCTACTCCAGAGTTTTAACGATAACTCGGCAGCCATAAAATATCATATTAGAGTGCCCGCCATTTTCTGGGAACAGAAAACCGAAAAGTTGCAGGAACAATGTATCCGAAATAATGAAGAGCTGACCCAGAAGATGATTGATAAAATGAAGGATGATCATATGCGCAAATTCGTTGATGTGTTGTCTTCATATAAGAATGTTGGCAAAATTGTGCAGACTGATAGCATCTGGCATGAGGATGCCGAAGAGTTCGTTGGTTGGACAATTGAAGTTCTTGACCAAAAAGTCGGTGATTTTATCACCGCTCAGCTTGACATCCTGAAACAAATGAGTTTTGAGATCTCTGCCGGGATGGACCTGCACCCTGCAATATCTAATATCAGCCGCGAAGGAAACCTGCCATCAGGAAGTGAGCAGCTGTACGCTTTTAAATTGTACCTCATGACCGGAGTGTATATTCCTGAGATGATCGTGATGAAGGATATCAACGATGCCATACAGGCAAACTTCCCGGGAACAAAATATAAACTTGGTTTTTATCACGATGCCGTATTGACCGAAGAAGCCACCGCACCCAAAGATCGGATTAAAAACAGTTCTTCCGCTCCCGGTAATCCTACAAATACTAAACGTAATTGATATGATCTTCAACAAAACATCAAACGGAGATGCCGAAATAAAAAAAGCCCTGGGCTTTACCAGTGCATCACTTACTTATGAAGGACTGGAATCTTTAATGGATCTGGCTTTAATGGATCTGCTGTTGACCATCCCGGAAACGGTTTATGATTTTGCCCATGATTACTATCATAACGGCCTTCCGACACCACCACCGGCACCGCCGCCACCGCCACCTACTTATACGGTAACGCAAATGGATGACCTGGTACTTCTTATTCAAAGAGTATTGGCGTTGCATGCTTACAGACGTTACGCGCCCTCTAATGATCTGTCACACTCTGATGCAGGAAGGCGCATGTATTCTAATGAAGGTGAAAAGACTCCATTTGAATGGATGGTTGATAAGGATGACCGCAATTTGTTAACGCTTGCCTGGGATCAAACCGATGTTTTATTACAGTATTTAACAAAAGTAGGCTTCATTACATGGACCGCATCCACTATTTATACGGAAAGTAAGAAGCGTTTCATCACTTCTACAGCAGAATTTAACGCTGTTTTTAACATTAATAATTCATTCAGGATGTTTTTTGCACTGGTACCATCCATGCAAACCTGCGAATTGAGTACGATCAGATCTTGTTTTATTGAATCGGCATGGAATACAATGATTGCACACATGGTGGCCGGCAATACTACTACCGAAGAAAAAGAATTTATCAGGCTGGCAAAATTGTGTATTCCATTTTATGCTATTGCTGATGCCGTCAGCAGATTGTCGCTGGATATGTTCCCTGAAGGAATCTTTAAAAATTCAATTTCAAATAAGGACACCGGCAGACCCCAAATAGTTACCATGGACCGGGGCCAGGCTATCCAATTTTATCAATCACGAGGCGATAAACACCTGCGCGACCTTCAGGCTGAGATCACCCGGATAAACAACATCAATAATAATGTGACACCTGATGCGGAAGATATGACGGATAGAATGGATGCGGATTATAAATTTTTCAGACCATAAATTCACAAATATGCAGGTAAACAAAAAAGATACGGAAAAAAAAGACACCCGCGCAGACCGCAGGGAAAAACAACTGGCATCAGAAACCCTTAACGGGCTTCTTAAAAGGTATATTGAGTACAAAAACCGCTATTTTAAGGAGAAAAACGGGGAAATTTTACTTTGCCCTGAAGTGTTTGTAAAATTTGATTCTCTCAACCAGCAATGGAGGACTTTCTGCCATGGGTACCTGACCAACCCACAGCGTAAATGGAAATTCAATGTGAAGGCTTTTTCTATTGAAGTGGATAACCATGTGGCGAAACATCGTGAACTGTGCTGGATTAATTTTGTTTTGAGATATTGTAAGGAGATCCTTCATTGTTTCCCTACGATCGACAATATCCGTGCAAAATACATCCCAGATGCAGATCCATTCACAGCATCGTTACAAATAAGACAGGACATATTTAATTTTATTATGAATATACTTGAGATTCCGGCCACAAGTTTCAAAAAGGAATTTGCAGCAAACATCAATGAACTTACTCCGGATGAGTATGTTCGTTATATTGACCTGGTTTTGCAACTGCGAACCAATATGATCAATCTAAAAGAATTCAAAACGCAATTGGTTTTGGTTTTGCTGAATGCTTCTTCAGGGAAGCATTTTGATAAATTGGTACGGATATCCGCAAAAAGTGATGATGCAAAGGGCATTGTTCAATATATCAATGAAAATATCAATCTTTTAATAGGTAATCTGGATGGCTTTTTCGAAGATAAAGATAACGAAAAAGGGGAAAAAGAAAAACATCCGATCGTACAATTTACCAATAATTTGCAGCCACTGATCACGGTACCGTTTCTGAAATTTTTCAAACGTAAACTGTATGGTCCGTCAGATGCTCTTGGAAATTGCACTTTCTTTGAGTTCAGGCGTGCACACGATTATTTTATTGAGTATACCAGCGCCCAGGAAGATATGACGTTGGCAAAACTTATTGCCACGCTGTATCGGCCAAAGAAATTATTTCTTTTTATCCGGAAACATTTACCCGGGTATAACGGGGATATCCGCCAGAAGATCACCGGTAAAACGAACGAGTCTTATTTGTTGAAACGTGCAGAGAAAATTAACAAGCTGCATGTGATGTATAAGTTTGGGGTGTTCCAGTTCTTTATGAATATTGAAGAATTTTTAAGGTACGGTACCATCGCCGTTGGCGATAGCCAGATAGAGTTGAAAGTTCTCTACGAAAATGATCCTGATTTTGTCAGTACCGGTCCTGATATCGGCCTGATAGGAATACTTTTCAATATCGCGGAAAAAGGAACGCTGGGCCCCATCGAGATGGTTGATAACAGCAACCTGTACGATGTGATTACACTGATGTATAAGTCAGTAAAGGAATCGAACGATAATAAGGCCACTCATGATAAAATGATGAGCAATGTTAAGTCCTAAGACACTTAAAACATACTTCAACGGGTACAAGCAACGTGTGCAAGGCATAACCCATGTATTTTGCCTGGTGACGGAAGCGGAGATACAAAAGCGGATTAAAAGCATCCCTATCGGCAGCATTGTTCTTATAATCATTGTTCCGAGCTCCGATACAGATTCTCCTGATGTAGATAATATTGATGAAAATTCGCCTATTTTGACCATGCTTGTCAAACGTATCGACAGAAAGGATGATACTGAGGATGGATATCTGGATACTTTGCATGATATGGCGATAATGCTTCAGGAGGTGCGCAGTTGCATGTTATATGATAAGCAATATTGTAGCAGTATAATGAGACATTTAATGTGTAGCAATATTCATACAGATCCGGAAGTAGATTTTTATGGCTGTTTTGGATATAGCATGAGTTTTACATTACAGGATCAAAAGTTTTTAGCTGATCCTACATTTGTTGTGCCACAGGATAATCATATTTATGTCTATTATGGACCTATGGGGCCTCAGGGTCCTCCGGGAGTGCCTTATATTCGCAAACATTATTGGAATAATCCTTATTCATACAACGGAAGAGCGCCGATAGGTAGCAATGAGGATGATGCTGTTTGGATAGTTGAGCGCTTAACAATTAGCGCATCTGGTTTTGTTACTGCCACAGATACGCTGACAGATGTAAAATGGATCGACATCTTAACTCTTAATTTTTAATATATGAAAAAATATAGTATAATTATTAACCACATGGGCAACGACAGATACGCCGTAATCATCAAATCTTTTGCACTTGAGGAGGGTGTTGAGGT
>CAZVKJ010000062.1:0-21180 GCA_964626855.1 uncultured Bacteroidales bacterium | reverse complement strand
ATTTCGCGGGAAAAGCATATCTATGAAATTTGTTTCCACTGGATATTTTTTTAAGGTCGTTAGTGTTGATAATATAATAATTATTATTCAAAACTATTCCAATAAAAGTAATTTTTGATTCAATTTTTTCAGGAATAACAATCTCAATGTTTTTAAAGCTACCATAAATAACATGTTTGTCTTCTTTTAAAATTATTGGAATTTGTTTATTTAATGGAGTAATTCCATATATTTCAATACTTTTACTATCCTTTGCTGAGATTCCATAAAACTCTATATTGGAAAGGTTATAAATAACAATTTTATTTAAATATAAAAAATAATAACTAAATATAATTGAAAAACAAACGATTATAAAAATTAATGGAATTATTATTTTTTTCATCCTACAATATGTTACTATGTTTCATAAATACTTACGTGATATTTTTATTCATTTAAATTTTTTCTCAAATTTATATTATTTTTTCAACCTAATTAATCATAATCTATCAAATAGCTGCAGGATATGAGAACAACTAACATCAATAGCATCAACTTCCATATTTATTATAAAAAACAGAAAACGCTGCGAAGCCACATTTTCTCACTTAGATGATCAGTAATATCTCAACAGAAAACATTATACATTTCTATACTTTTTATTCTGTAAGTTATAATTTGTAACTATAATTGACAAGTCAGAAGAATTGTTTAACGACCTTTGGGTAATTTCATTAATATTATTACTTTTATAGTTCTTCCAAAATTTTCTAATGTCGGATTTGTTATACAGATACTTTTCACGTCAAGATTATTATTTCAAAGGCACATCTTAAATCTGATCGATCAATCGTTTGTGATCGAACTATGATCGCGCTCCAGGAAGAAATTCGCCCAACCCGAAGTTCTGAATAAATTATTGTCTTTTATTATTACAGGCCTGTCAAGAATTTTAACCCGATCCTTATTAAAATATTTATTCCGGTTGTAAGCTTTTACCCAAATGCAATATTTACCGAATTTCGTCACTTCGCACTTATCGCTATTACTGCCGCCGCACGGGCCATTCCGCTGGTTTTTGGAGCACTGCGATTGAGGGCATAAATAGGTAATATCAGGAAGCGAACAGTCGCCACATTCCATGCAATTGAAAAGCGCAGATTTGATCAGCCGTTCATGGAAATACGAAAAATTATAACATTTACGTGAAGTGCCTTTCGTTGCCCACCTGTAATAAGCACGGTGTATGCCCAGAAACGAGGATGGTTTTTTAAAAGAAACAGCATGTACTAAACGACTAAAGCGGTATGATAACGATACATCCCTCGAATAGCCGGACTTTTTGTAGATTAAAAGTTTTTCATTCTTCCTGTCAGGATTTGAAAGCTTTGTTGCATCATCAATTTCATAATAATAAAACTCTTTAGGTCGAGGATTGGTGAGTTCAGGAATGAAATCATGCCAGTCGCTGTTTTCATAATCTTTGGCCTTTTCAAGTATAGCCTCAAGATCGTCGGGCTTATCTATACCGGCAATATACACTCCGCTATATCCCATGCCTTTAAAACAGCAAAGTTGCATGGCTGCAAATGCTGTAAAAAAGCCCCTCCCCTTATCAGGCGCCGTTTTTTCTTTATCAATCCTTGTCAGAAGATCATCAGAAACAACACAACCAGGAAAAAATCCCTGGTTAAACATACGGGCAATGCCGGCTGCAAGTCTGTATATATTACCAAAAACGGGAACATTGATAACGTTTTCTTTCATGAAGCAAATCAATTCATGGGACTTTCTGATATCATACCCCAGTTGTGGAATAATAAATGCGGCGCCATTCTTCACTTTCAGCAACAATTTCTCATATTGCATCATTTGCTCAGCTTCAGTAAGCTTAAATGGTGACACCGTGCATCCGGGTAAAAAATTGGTTCTATCAAGTGTATTGGTTGTGCCCGGCTTTTTCCCTTTAATTGCCAGGCCGTGGTTCATGTCATTCAGCATTTTCAACAAACCAACGGAATCAATGTCAAAGACAGGTTGCGCAAGGCTTTGATATCCTTCCACCGGATAATCTCCGGTCAACACCATAAGGTTTTCAAATCCTTCACTGGCATATTGCCATGCTTTGCTCTCCAGGGCATTCCTGTTACTGTCCTTACAGGTAATATTGATAACAACATTTTTATCCAGGCTATGAACTTTTCTTCCAAGAATTTCCGGCGAAATCATTGGATTGCCGCCTGCATTATCCGTAAAAGAAATCCAGTCAATTTCGGAATATTTACACAGCGCTTCGACCAGTGACATTAACTTTTGTCCGTTTTCCTGCCGGATAATCCCGCGTGTACCAACCAATTCAATACCAAGTAAAAATTTTTCCTTTTTCTGAAATAAATCTCTGAGTTTTTCCATCAATAATGTTTTTCAATAATCCATTTATATAAAACAATCTGACATTTAGTGTTGAACTAATGATTCTTAACTAGCCAGTTTGCTTTATTGATCAATTCATTCAGGGCATCACAAGCTTTTTAAATTAATTGAATTTCTATCATGCAAGCATATAAAAACTTATTGAAAGTAAAGTTACATTTATTTGAGAAATCTTTCTTTTTTTAAAATATAAAATAAAAGCCATTTCAAAAATTTTGTATTTTGCAGGTTGATTTAAATCACCTAATGAAATATTTGCGAAATTATTGAAGGTATTTTTCAATTTTTCACGATTTTCATTATTGTATTAAGAGATGAAAAAAAATAAAATTACAGGCAATAAAAAAAACAAAAAATCTCGGGCTAAAATACCCTTATTGACAGACAGATGGCGAAATACAATTATTATCGGACTGATCATTACCATCACCTTTATTCTTTTTTCCAAAGCCATACGGTTCCAGTTTGTTTTATGGGATGATAATTCTTATATAACAGAGAATAGCCTGATCAAAGATCTTTCATTAGAAGGAATTAAAAATATCTTTACTACTCCGGTCATCGGAATGTATAATCCTCTGGCTTTTTTAATTTACTCGATAATCTTTAAATTCTGGGGATTGAATCCCGGCGCCTTTCATTTTTTTAATATCATTTTCCATCTTATAGCGATTATCGTAATCTATAAATTTATTTTTAAACTGACACTGAGATACGAAACCGCCACTATTGTTACCCTTTTATTTGCTTTACATCCCATGCATGTAGGAGTGGTAACATGGGTGTCGGAATTAAAAACCTCGCTGTACCTTATTTTCTATTTTTTGGCGCTTATCAATTACCTGGAATATATAAGAAATAAATACAGGTATAAATATCTTATCTATACTGCATTGCTATTCATACTGTCTGCAATGTCAAAGCCCTCTGCGGTAACCCTCGCCCCGATGTTATTTTTACTGGACTATTATATATCACGAAATATAGATAAAAGGTTGTTTCTTGAAAAGATACCATTCTTTATCATTGCTTTCTTTTTTGGTTTTTTAACCATATATACACACAGTGAATTTGAAGATACTATATTTGATGTAAATAAAAGTTATTCTTTTATCAACAACCTTCTTGTTTCAAATTATTCTGTTGCATTTTATATTGAAAAGTTGCTGCTTCCCATTAAACTTTGCACTATTTATCCTTATCCGGAAAACGATGTTTTTTTACCTTTAAAATATTACCTGGCTATACCCGTAATCCCTCTTATTTTATTTTTAATTCATAAAGCAGGAATTTTTAAAAAAGAACTGATCTTCGGGTTGCTGTTCTTTGTTGTAGCCATTTCAGTATTACTTCGAATTGTTCCTTCCGGATTTTTTCAAACTGCCAACAGATATACTTATTTATCATATACAGGGCTGTTTTTCATTATTGGCCAATACTATACTTATCTAATTGACGGAAAGTTTTCATACTCTAATAAAGTAAAAAAATTTTTACTTGTTCTCTTATTTGTTATGATTGTTTTTTATTGCTACCGGACAACTGTCAGGATAAAAGTCTGGGAAAACAATATCACCCTGTTTACTGATATCATTAAGAAAGAGCCGAATTTAGCTTTGGCTTATAATAACAGGGCGCTGGCAAAAAAAGACATGGGTGACTATCGGGGAGCCATTGCAGACCTTGATATGGCTGTTAAAAATGATCCTGAATATGTATGGGCCTATTGTAACAGAGGTCTGGCAAAAAAAGAAACCGGAGACGACACGGGCGCTATGGCTGATTTTAATAAGTCGCTGAGTTTAGATTCAAATTTTGTCTGGGCTTATTATAACCGGGGGTTGTTAAAGAATAAAGTTAAGGATTATAATGGGAGCATTGAAGATTATTCTAGCGCAATAAGGCTCAACAAAGAGTTTTTTGAGGCATATTTTAACAGAGGTATGACACTTTGCCTTCAGGAAAAATACAGTGAGGCTGTTTCCGACTTTACAAAAGCAATTGCTATCAGGCCCGAATCATCTGACGCATATTTTAACAGAGGCATGGCAAAAATAATATCAGGGCAAAAAGAATCCGGCTGCCAGGATTTTAAAAAAGCCGGCGATCTGGGGCTAACAGAAGCATATAATGTGATGAACCAGAACTGTAACTGACATTCCCTTGTCAATATATAAAGACGGGTGAAGTCAGCCTTAGACAATTGGTACTAATCTGAATAAAAAGGCGTTCTTAACTGATAGCTATGTGATTTTCCTGTAACGTATTACCGCTGCCGTGATCACAACAAAGGCATAAACCAGTAATATCATAAAATCCTTATAAATATCAAGAAACCCTGATCCTTTGAGTAAAATCATCCGGATGATTTTCATAAAATATGCGATCGGATTAAAGTAATTAATGACCTGTGCCCAGTGAGGCATGCTGTCGGTTGGAGTAAAGATGCCGCTCATCATAATAAAAACGATCATGAAAAAGAAATTTAGAAACATTGCCTGTTGCTGGGTTGCTGCGGTATTGGAAATCATAAGCCCGAAACCCTGCATGGCCACGAGATAAACACCGGCTATGGCAAAAAGAAGCCACAAATTACCAACAATCGGAATGTTGTAAATCAGCTTTCCTATGAATAATCCAAATGACAGCATTACAAGCGCAATAATCCAGAAAGGAAGCAATTTGCCTATTACAAAATGTATCTTCCTGATGGGTGTTACATTTATCTGTTCGATATTGCCCATTTCTTTTTCACGTACAATGTTCAATGCTGCCAGCATCATCCCGATGATGGTCACCAGCAGGACAAGTATGGCAGGAACCATAAATACTTTATAATTCATATCCGGATTGTACCAAAAAGAGGGTATTACGTTAATAATTCCCTGTCCTGCCTGCATCGATGAAACCCCATACCATTTAGTAATAATCTCTCTGTTATATCCACTGATGATCTGGCCTGCATATGAATTACTGATTCCGGCAACAGTACCATTGATCGCATTGTACATCAGCTGAATTTTGCCTTTGTTTTCGCGTACAAGGTTTTTCTCAAATCCGGATGGAATATGAAGCACCATGTCTACCCGGCCTTTTTCAATTTGTTGTATTGCTTCTTCAATGCTGAATGTATTGCTTTTTACATCAAAAAATTTCGAATTGCTAAACTTACCGGTCAACAATCGGGATGTACTGCTCAGATCGTCATCAACAAGACATATTTTGATGTTTTTCATCTCCATATTGGCTGCATTGACAAGAATTAACAACTGAACCAGCGGAACAACAAAAATGATGGGAAGCATCATCCGGTTACGCCGTATCTGCGTGAACTCCTTTTGTAATATGAACAATATGGTTCTCATGATCTTATTTAAAATTTAGCCAAGCCGGACTTTAAATTTTTTAATGCTTACCAATAATAAAAATATGGTTGTGCCGAGCAAAATGCTTGTTTCTTTCCAAACGCTCATAAATCCCAATCCTTTCAGCATAATATTTTTTAAAATTATAATAAACCAGGTAGTGGGATTTATATAGCATATCCACCGAATCCAACCTGGCATATTATTGATCGGAAAAATAAAACCTGATAATAAAATGGTCGGCAGCATCAGCCCGAGCATTGATGCGAACATGGCCGTTTGCTGGCTGTTTGTGGAGGAAGATATTAAAATACCGATTGACAAAGCAAGTATAATAAATAACAGGCTTTCTGCCAGAAGCAGAACTATGCTGCCCTGCACCGGTAATCCAAAAACGAAATTACTTAAAAGCAGGATCGTAATTACATTAATAAAAGACAATGCTATATATGGCGCTACTTTACCAAATATGATCTGTGTTGGTTTTAGCGGTGATATGAGCAAAATTTCCATTGTGCCCAGTTCTTTTTCACGGACAATACTTACAGAGGTAAGCAAGGCGCAAATCAATACAAGAATCATGGCCATAGTGCCCGGAACAAACATATATACACCTTTGAGTTCAGGGTTATAAAGCATTCTGGACTCTGTAACAACCTGCATAGGTAAGGCAGAAGTGTTCTCTTTGATTATATAATCATTAATAATGGCCGCGGTATAACTTACAACCAGGTTGGCGGAGTTTGCGTCAGAAGCATCAGCTATCAGGTGGATTGAAGCTGTTTTATCTTTTTGCATTTTCTTTTCAAAATTCGGCTCAAAAACTACTACTTCCTTTACCTGGTTTTTTCTGAAGCATTCATTGATTTCCTGTTCATTATTGATATATTTCGTAATGATGAAATATCCAGAGGAGGCAATTTTATTAATGATCCTGCGGGTTGTAACATCGCCGGACCTGTCAAGAATAGCAATGCGGGCATCTTTAACCTCGGTGGTAACGATATAACCAAAAAGCAGCATTTGCACCACGGGCATACCAAATAAAATAATCAGCGTCTTGCGGTCGCGAAAAATATGATGGAACTCTTTTTTTATAAACCCAAGAAAATGCTTCATAATTTGTTTATTCTTTAATTCCTGATTTCACTGTTTCTTGCCAGTTTAATAAATACGTCGTTCATTGATTCAGCATCAAATTTTTCTTTCAGTTTTTGCGGGGTATCAATGGCAGCAATACGCCCGTCAACCATGATGGACACCCTGTCGCAATATTCGGCTTCATCCATATAATGTGTTGTAAGAAAAATTGTCACCCCCATGCTTGCCGCCTCATAAATCTGCGCCCAGAACTGCCTGCGGGTAATAGGATCAACGCCGCTGGTCGGTTCATCTAAAAATACTATATCGGGATCATGGACCAGCGCAACGGAAAAAGCCAGTTTCTGTCTCCATCCGAGAGGCAGATCGGCAATCAGTTTGTCGGCCATTTCCATTAATCCCAGTTTGTCGATCAATTGCTGGCTTTTTTCTTTGATGTCCTTACGCTTCATACCATAAATTCCACCAAAAAACCTGATATTTTCTTTGACTGTAAGATCTTCGTAAAGCGAAAATCTCTGGCTCATATATCCTATGCAATTTTTAATTTTATTTGGTTCATGATACACATCAAAACCCGCAACAATCGCTTCGCCGGATGTCGGTTTCGACAAACCGCTCAATATTTTTATAGCGGTAGTTTTTCCTGCGCCGTTTGCCCCCAGAAAACCGAATATCTCTCCTTTATATACCTCAAAACTCAGATGATCGTTGGCCGTAAAATCTCCAAACTTTTTCACCAGGTTCCTGACTTTTATAACTGGTTCTGAATGGTTCATTTTTTTTCTTTCATCAAATTGATAAAACAATCTTCTATATCCGGTTTTACGCTGAGAACAACTACTTCAGGATGTTTTGAACTGATCATTATCTCAAGATCTTCCGGCTTAATATTATTTTCACTCGGAATAAAATGCAGATATTGGCCAAATGGGTAAACACTTTCGCAATATGGCAACTTTTCCAGGTCGCTGATGAGTTTATATGTATCCTCAGATCGTATTGCAAAAACGTTTTTCCTGAATCCGGCTGTAATTTCAGATGGGGTTCCGATATTCAATATTCTTCCCTCCTGTATCAACGATACACGATCGCACATCGACGCTTCATCCATATATGGAGTTGAAACAATGATGGTAATTCCAGCATTTTTCAGTTTGTGCAGCATCTCCCAGAATTCCTTGCGCGACACGGCATCTACGCCGGTAGTAGGTTCGTCCAAAAACAAAATTTCCGGTTTATGGATCATTGCGCAGGATAATGCCAGCTTCTGTTTCATCCCTCCTGACAAAGCCCCGGCTCTGCGATCCTTAAAGGGCTCAATCTGGCTGTAAATATCCTTAACAAGATGATAATTTTCACGTATGGTGGTTCCGAATATCGTTGCAAAAAAAGTCAGATTTTCTTCAACTGTGAGATCCTGGTAAAGTGAAAACTTTCCCGGCATATAGCCCGTGATTTTCCTTATCTTTTTATAATCTTTCACAACATCATAACCACAAACTGTTGCTTTGCCATGGTCAGGTAATAATACAGAGACCAATATACGGAACAAGCTTGTTTTTCCGGCTCCGTCAGGGCCAATAAAACCGAATAATTCACCGCCATCAACATTAAATGTGATGTTTTCCAGTGCCTTTACTTTCAGGTAACTCTTGCTGATATTTTCAACAACAACGTTGTTCATTTTTGAATTATCCGGTTTGTATTGTATTAGCTATAACCTCATCAGACTTTATATACAAAAAATACCTGGCCCATAAAAACGCCCCGTCTTTCCACCCCAATCCGAATCCCAACTTCCAAATACTTGCAATCTACTTATATAGCCTACAGAATCACCTTTCAAAAAAGCTTCCTGAAAAAATCTCAGCTTATTCTTACTACTCTTTAATAAATTTCTGTACGTAACACGTATGATCGCTTTCTATTCTCAATATATACATACCTTCTGAAAGGCCCTGTACATCTATATCTGTTTTAAAACTTCCAAATGTTTGCTGTAATAAAAGTTTTCCATGAATATCACAGATGGTTACTTTTGTTTCACTGCTACCTGAATAACCGGCAATTTTACTTACCGTGATCGTATTTGCAGCAGGATTAGGATATACAGAAAACCTGTCATTTATGTTATTTAAATCAGCAATTGACAGCACATGTGAAATGGAAATACTGTCGAGGTAAAGGTTCCATCCGCTCATATCGCTGTATACATTGAACCCGATAAAATAATCACCACTTCCCTCATCGTCAACATTAAAAGGGACAGAAACAAGAGTGTATGCCGTATCCGTGATATTACTTAAATCAACCAGCGGATCAGAATATGTGGCAGAGGAGAAAGGTCCTGCACTAAGGTGTACCTTCAGTTTTTCGGGATATGATGCTGATTGGGCCTTACAATAAAATGACAACAGATATTGCTGTCCGGTGTTTAATTCAATACATTTTGTAAACAACCAGTCATTTGCCGGTTCATTAGGATTAAACGAATACAACGCACAGTTTGAATTTCCTATGCCGCTGTTATCATATATACCCCACGAAAAATAATCATTGTTTTCATCTTCAATCTGCATCTGGGAATTTACTTCTTCATCTTCAAAGGTGATATAATATGGTGCAATGGCCGGAGTGTAGTACTCTACTTTATAGTTTACAGTATCATTGAATTCATTCATATCTGTATCCAGCACAGTGTAAACCTTCAGCCCATGTGTACCAATTACAGACAGGTCGCAATAATTAATAAATGTATATTCCATTTCTTCCCGCGAGGCGAGTGAAAACGGTAATGGTTCCACATAAGTGGTTCCATCAACACTATAAGCTACCTCCGCGCTATCTATTGTTTGTGTTCCATAATTCTTGAGAACAACCGTTACAAATTCTTCACTGCCCAGGTTGCATGAAGACACGGGAGATAAAACTTCCGTTACGCCCATATCGGCATAATCGCAATGCCCGATATAAGGAACTTCCTCAAACAATGATGTAAAATTATCCTGATAGGCAACAGAAACCCCGTTAAAAAACACTTCATAATATCCAGGGGCATAAATTCCATCTCCATATTCATCATAAATTGTGAAACCATAGCATAAATTTGTGTCAACACATATGTCGGTACTGTAATATGTATTGGAATCCATTTCATAAAATGTATACCCGTAGAGATCGTAAGTATAATTATTATAGAGTTCCCAGTAAGTTTCACTGGGATAGGCGTCAGTCATTACATCCACGGTTATCAGCCCGTTGCCGGTGATGATATTATAATATGCCGTATCGTTTTCTGAATTTTCATCAGATGTATAGGTTGTGTTAAATTCCATTTTGTACATCAGGGGCTGTGAAAAATTATAGGTTCCCGAAAAAGTGACATCAGCATAGTTCAAGCTGTTTAGCGTACTTGTAATGGTTTTATAGTAATCTGTTCCATTCAGGTTCATGTGCAGCGTAAAATTGCCGGCACTATTAAGCCCGTAATTTCTCACCCTCACGGTAATGCTTTCGCTGCTACCCAAAGAACAACCTGAAGATAAAACTGGAGAAAGTACATCCTCAGCCCCAACATCATTCGTTGCCACAACAGAAGAAAGATCATAACCAAAAATGCGCTGATGCTGTATAATACCTCCAAGCGTTACTTCCCCCGATACCAGGTTTGATTTGATAAAAAGGCCACCTGCAATAGGTTCCAGGAGGTTTGCACCGATATCGTCCACACAATTATGAATAATGCCGGTTTGTTTTCCTGTCGAAATTTTTATCATAACAATATCACAGCCATCGCCGCCCTGATCAAACACCCACAAATATGGACCTCCGGATGTTGTATTGTCAAATGCAGAACCATATATGCCATACAAATCGTGATCTGAGGCAGAAATTGTGTTGATGACAGTTCCTGATTGATTTACCAGGTATATATCCGTATCCCAGTCGCCAACCCAAAAAGCATTATTAACATTATCGTAGGCAATATGCCTTACGGTTATATAAGCCGGGCAAACAATGGAATCAACAACCGCATGGGTGGTGAAATTCATTTTGTAAATCACATTTGAAGCATTGGATCCATAAAAATATGTACCGTCAAATGCCATGTCCCTGATGCCCGTAACCGGCAGTTTAAATTTTCCGGATGGATTTCCATTAAGGTCAAAAACAAAAATACTATCCATGTTCCATTGCGAAACATAAAAATTGGCACCATCGGTTTCAATACCACTGCCTATCTGCACCTCGTGGGTAAACTGTACATTCCACAGGTTGTTATTCTTATTGGGATTATTTTTGAGTGATTGCTTCCCTTCAGTTTTCTTGAAATAAGCATCGGCCCTCGCAAATAATTTATTTTTGACATCTTTTTTTTTATGCAAAACCTGCATCCTTTCAAGGCCGGTTGTTGTCTGAACTTTTTTCCCCGTCTGTGCTTCCGCAACAAGGAAAACTCCCAATAATACCGCGGTAAAAATTATATTTTTCATCAGTTTATTATCTATGTTACACACGTTTTTTATTATCATTTGTTGCTTACAATAATCAATTATTCCTGCTAACAATAAATTTTGAACTGATTCTTTTTTCAGGAGTATCAATTATCAGATAATAAAACCCATTCGCCAATGGCAGAGATACAGATATTTCGTTATTATCATCTAAGTTATTAACAGGTGACTGATACATGACCCTCCCAAGATTATCAACAATCATATATGATGTAACATTACTGTATTCCGAAAATTTAAGATTAAACTTCCCGTCATTAGGGTTAGGAAACACCTGAACAACTTCTTCTTCCGGAGTTTCGGTTTCAATTCCTGCAAAATCTTTTGAAAGCTTTACATAATTGGCGGAGAATCCTGGTTTTTTGGTTGTTGCATTTGATGTAAAACACACGAGCATTTTACCAGAGTTTGCAGTAACTGCAGCAGGAGTAGAAGACCCGCTAAAAGATCCTAAAAGAGGCGAAGAAGTTGTTTCTCCATTATACACTTTAACATAATCGGCACCTGATTCTGTATTAAAAGCTGTAAACGTCAGTTTGACCGAGCTTGCGCCACTTGGTTTTATAAGCCATTTGCAATTGGCATTGTTATCATAATATTGACTGCCGCTGCCGTCGGTAATTGTTCCGCTATTGCCTGTTAATGTTGTGGTACCGGAACAAAATGCAGTTGAGGAGGTATATTTTGCTGACCATCCTGATTTTGTGGTGGATGCATTGGTTACAAATCTGAGCAACATTTTCCCACTGCTGGCTGTAACGGAAGCTGGTAAGGTCGTTCCGCTATAAGTAGCCAATAACGGGTCATTTGTTGATGTTCCATTATAAATGTATAATTTATCATAACCGCTTTGGGTATTAAAAGAGGTAAATGTTAGTTTAACAGATACTGCGCCGGAAGGAGATATCTGCCAGTAACAATCTGAATTATTACTGTAATTATTACTTCCGCTGCCGTCACTGAAAGTTCCTGATGCGGCAGTAAGTGTTTTGGTTCCGCTGCAATAGGTGGAGATTGGATTTCCGACATAATTGGCGCTCCATCCCGCTTTTACCGTTGCATTGTCCGAAGTGAAACGGATTAACATTTTACCTGATGATGCTGTAAGCTGGCCGGGAAGAGATGTCCCGCTAAATGTGCCTAAAAGCGGGGAGGATGTTGTTTCGCCATTGTATACCTTAACAATGTCATAACCTGATTCCGTGTTGAAAGCTGTAAAGGTCAGGGTAACAGAGCCTGCACCGGTTGGCTTGATAAGCCATTTGCAGTCGAGATTGTTTGCATAATTATTTGCTCCACTACCATCAGTAACAGTGCCGGTGGTGGGAGTCAGAGTCTGCTGCCCTGAACATGCACAGGCGGTTACAGACGGAGTTATTCCAACAATAGCCGCCACAGAGGAATTAAACGAATAAGAAGAAGGACTGAGGGCGTTTAACGTAAAATAGCCATCACGGCTGCCATTCCAGCCCCAATTAATATGAAAATAGTCGGAATTATTATAACCGTCACAAACAAAGCCATGTCCTGCTTTAGCTGCATTATCATAGCCCGTAAGAAAAACAACACGCTGCGCATCTAATTCTCCCTTGATTAATGCGCTCCACGATGCTGCAGAATAAGATGTTTTATTTACATACTTGGCTGTAGAAGCATATTTGAAAGTATTAACAAGAGCTTTTCTAACATCTTCCGAGTATGCAGAAGACCCTTCCGGCCCGTAATCCATATTGATAGAGACGCCAGCATGAAAAAGCAACGTTGCCACAGCCTGATTATTAGAGAGCAGCTTATTTGGCATTGAAGCCCATTTGTAAGTTGTAGCTGCAAAGTTGGCAGAGATGGTTCCGTATTTAGCATGAGTGTAGGTTTTTGAACCTACACCATGTTCGGGAAAGTTATAATATTTCAGAATCTGAGAAAAAGCCGTGGCAACACAACCCGTCGGCACCCTTCCGCAATCACTGGCTCCTAAGGAGGCATCGGTAGGACACATAGCATTGTAATAACATCCCTGCGACCATGTGGTGGTGGTTAATGGCGAAACAGCTAACAGTTGTTGTGTCGATTTTTGAAAATTAGGATTTTCATATTTTATCCATTCTTCATTTTTCTCATAATTTTGATCACCGGAATTATCCGATACTACTTCATATATCTGGTTGCTGTATTGCTCAAACATCCATGATAAACAGCATGGGATATCATTCAAATTAAAGGTCCCTTCCGAAGCAAAGCCCAAAACAGGCTGTATCCTTTCATCGGCAGATACAATAACAAAACCGCCCTCACTCATATTAAAAATATAAAAGGCAGGAATTTCACTTTTATAATATGTATTTTCATTAATAATGCCGGCATTGGCCAGTGATTTATCAGGGGTTGAAAAAACTTCATTATATACATTTTTTGCAACAGTTTTGGCCCTTTCTACTGATACAAGCTGAGCCTTGCCATTTGTAAAAAACATTAATGCAAAGGCAAGCATAAACAAAACCTTCAAATTAATGCGAAAAGCTCTTTTGTGTGTTTGTGTTGTTCTCATACTTTTGTATTTTAATGATTATTTAATTTATTCAGTATTTTGCTCAAAAATACTGATTTATTAAATATAAAAAAAGCCCCAATCCCTATTCATCTTCATTTTCAGGAATTTAATTTCAGTAAAGAAAGTACTTAAAGAAGAATAATCATTCACAATATCCGGTTCTTTTTTCTTCATAAATTAAGTCGGATTATATTTTAATGTTTGATGTTTTTTTGTTACTGTTTATTAAAATTCACTTCTCCCGGCATACCAATTTTTAAAGCTCCGTCATTTTTTACTTTCACTTTAATCGCGTACACCAGGTTAACCCGTTCTTCTTTTGTCTGGATAATTTTGGGGGTAAACTCCGCTGATGATGATATCCATGTAATCACTCCTTCATATTTCTTTGAAGTTCCGGTTCCGTTGTCTATTAAAACTTCTGCTTTTTGCCCCAGTTTAATGCCTGAAAGCTGCGATTCTCCCACATATGCTCTGAGAAAAACGGCAGAAAGATCCGCAATTTTATAAAGGGATTTCCCGGGAACCACAAGCTCATTGGCCTGGATATATTTGCTTAATATGGTTCCTGTAAAAGGACAGATGAAATAACATTTTTTAATATTTTGATTTAGCTGATCAATTTGTTTATCTAGCGCTAATATTTCATCGGCCACTGATGTGTTTTGAGTAAGGATGGATTTTATTTGCTTATCAACCACATTAATACTGCCATTAATATCATCAACTTGCTTTTTGGTTGCAGCACCATCTTTAAACAGCTTTTCAATGCGTGCTTTCTCGATCAGCAAATTACTTTTTTGCTGTTCCTGCACTTCAACCTGCGATGCAATGTTCTCAGATTTTGAGGAAACAGCATTTCGCTGTGCCAATAATTGCTCTTTTTTCAACTGGAAATCGGTGGTGTCGACAATGCCGATCAGCGTACCTTTTTGAAGTTCCTGGCCTTCCTCGAGGCTCAATTGAATAATCCTGCCGCTTACTTCTGAAGAAATAATGGTTTCATTAGCTTCAAAATTTCCATATGCATCAGATTTGTCTTTTCTGCCTGTGCAAGCCGTTAACAATGCAATACTAAATATGAACAGATATTTTTTCATAATATAATATTTATCATTTTTACTATTATAATTTTATATTCACAAATTAAAGCTTACCCATTGAATTCTGAAAATTGATTTCAGCCACTTTCTTTTGAATTTTATGAAGCTCACAATTTAATCGCGCCTGTGTTTCCGCATTTAGTTCTGTAACATATTCAGTTGCCGTAATCATACCGTTTTCAAGCTGAGCAGAAGCTGTTCGGGTAATGTTCTGCCTTAACTTTATAATCTCTTCATCCTTGCCGATCAATTGCCCGAACTTTATAATATCTGAAGCGTCTTTTTGTGAGGATATTTTCAAATTTTTATTAAATGTTTCCTTTTGAACATTCAGCAAATCCTTTTGTATATCGATTATTCGCTTTTCTTTTCCTGACTGATAAAATCCCGATATGTTCCAGCTCATTTTTACTCCGGCTATGTAATAAAAATCAAAGTCATTTGACAACATATTAAAACCGGGCCGGCCATAGCCACCTTGCCCGAAAGCATAGAAGCGGGGCATGAGCCTGGTATCGGTTATACCTTTTGAAATATCAAGTTTCCGGATTTGAAGGTCAAGTAATTGCATCTCAAGGCGCTTATTGTCGAAGGCTGGTTCAATAACAGCAATGTCTTCAGGCATTTTCAGGAATACATTTTCATTGAGCGGGCGATTTAAAAACTCTGACAACATGCTCAAGGAGGCATTTTTTGCATTTTCCAGTTCAATCAGTTGTTGATCAGCCTTGATTATTTCTGCTTTTAATACATCTGCATTACTTTGCAGCATTACCTCGTCTTTTATTCCGGCTTCAATCTTTTTTAATTTTGAATTAAGCTCATCTTTTACATTTCCTATCACCCTTTCATTATGTTGTGCAAGCAAAATATTGAAATATGCCAAAATCACCCGTTCTTTTATTTTTGCCGTTTCCACATCAACATTCATCTTATCGGCCTGCAAACTACTGCTTTCAAGTTTTTTCATTGCCGATGTAACGCCCCCGTCCCAAATCACCTGGTTTACATCAAAGTAAAATTTGTACTGATCTTTACTCATTGACGGGAAACTAAACATTGGACTGATTTGAGGTATTTCTGTAACTGCCGACTGGTAGGTGGCCTGACCTGTCAACGATATTTGCGGATAATAATTTGTGTTCAGATTTTTCAACCTGAGATCTGCCGCCTGATTCAGAAGATCTTTTTGTTTAATCAGCGGGTAATTATCTATAGCTGTTTGCAGGCAGTAAGTAAGGCTTATAGTATCGGCTTGCCGGGCAAAAACTGCAGTAGGCAGTATGAAAAACAAAATGATGAACTTTTTCATTTTATTGATTTTTTCTTAATGCATTTATGACAAATTCTGCAACTAAAGCTTTCCTTTCCCCCAGAAAACGATCGAACGCCTTTGCGTTTCCGTTAAAGATAAACCCTTCAAGTATTGGCCTTCCAATAAAAGGGAATATACACATTCCAATCATGTTCACGATCAAATGTTCAACCGGCATCATGATGATTTTGCCTTTATCAGATTCGCGTTTGAGCATCTCTCCCACTTTTGCAGGATTTATTCCGGAGCTCTTAATCAAATTCACTATCCTCTCGGGTTTCCTCTGAAGCTCGTGAAGTACAAAAACAGGTAAATGCGGATTATTTATTAATGCATCTATATAATGTGAAACAAATTTTTTGATTTTTTCCTCAAATGATAAATCAGACATCATGATTGTTGAAATATCCGGCAAAAACTCCCTGAATGATTTGTCAAAAATATAATCAAACAGATTGTCTTTACTTCTGAAATAATAATGCAATAAAGCTTTATTGATTCCTGCCTCATCTGCTATCTGCTGCATCCTTGCGCCATCATATCCATACTCAACAAAAATCTTTTTGGCAGCTTCCAGTATAATTCCTTCAGTACTATGTGATATTTCTTTCATTTTAACCAATTATTTAAACTATCTGTTTTAATCATATAGTTTAACCAGACGGTAAAATTAATACATTTTTATGAAAAAACAAGAAAAAATAAAACTTTTAGAAACTGTTTTGATTTTATGTTAAATAAGATTTATGATGGATTTTTTAGCGAAACGAGGCAGATTTTGCAGACATAATTTATCCTATGTCAAAAAATCTAACGAAGTTGCAGCAAAAAAGACGCATAAAGATATTAAAAGATATCCGCCTTGGCGGATCAAAACAATTTCTTAAGATATCCTTCGATTTAGCTCAACTGTATCTTATTTCAAAAAGCATAAATCTTTTATAAACTTTATTATCAGTAAATACTTTACCTTTGCAGGTAAATAAAATATATTATGATCACCAACGAAAACATCAAAGATCTGGAAAAGCGGCTTGAAGATCTCAGGAGGTTTCTTTGACATCGACAATAAACTTATTCAGATAAAAGACGAAGAAAGCCTTACTCACCAGCCTGAATTTTGGGACGACACTAAAAAGGCAGAATCTATTTTAAAAAGCATACAGGAGAAAAAAACCTGGACCGAGGCTTATCAGAAAGCAAAAACTGCTTTTGATGATATTATTGTTATCTGGGGTTTTTATTCAGAAGGAGAAGCCGATGAGGATGATGTGCAGAAGCATATAGATGAGGCCACAATGCTTATCGAAAAACTTGAGTTTCGTAAAATGCTACGAGGGGAGGAAGATAAACTCAGCGCCATTGTAAACATCAACCCTGGAGCCGGTGGCACAGAAAGCCAGGATTGGGCCTCAATGCTGATGCGTATGTACATCAGGTGGGGTGAGCGGAATAACTACAAGGTCACAATTATCAGCGTACAGGATGGAGAAACCGCCGGAATAAAATCTGCATCCATCGAATTTGAAGGCGAATATGCCTTCGGGTATCTTAAAGGGGAAAATGGTGTCCACCGGTTGGTCCGCCTCTCGCCTTTTGATGCCAATAATCGAAGGCATACTTCTTTTGCCTCGGTTTATGCATATCCTATTATTGATGATAATATTACTATTGATGTAAATCCGGCCGATGTTGTTTTTGACACATTTCGCTCAAGCGGACCGGGAGGGCAAAATGTAAACAAAGTTGAAACGGCTGTCCGCCTGAAACATATTCCTTCGGGAATCATCGTAGAATGCCAGGAAACCCGGTCACAGTTGCAAAACCGTGAAAAAGCAATGCGGATGCTTAAATCACAGCTTTACGAAATTGAGCTTCGTAAGAAAAAGGAAAAAATCGACGAAATAGAAAGCAATAAAAAGAGAATTGAATGGGGATCACAAATTCGAAGCTATGTAATGCATCCCTACAAAATGGTAAAAGACCTCCGCACCGGTATCGAAACTTCTGATGTTCAAACCGTCATGGACGGCGATCTTGAAGAATTTACCAAGGCGTTCCTCATTCAATACGGTTGATGTAAATAAAATACAAAAACGCTGCAAGTGTTTTTACGATGATTTTGTAAGGGGTTATTTATTATATTATTGTTGTGACCCGGCATATTTAACCTGATCTATTCACAAATAAATGAAGTAAAATTTGTGAATGAGCACAAGCAGAGAGTCAGGCAAATCAGGTTAATCCCGACAAAGAAAATATTTGAAAATACCAAATTATTGCAGATATGACAGATTTTCTTTGGTCGGCCCGAAGTGTGAAAATTTCATATGAATTTTTCAGGTTAAATAAATTTGTAACATCTTAATTATATCTTTATCAAATTTCCGAATAATATTAAATTTGCCATCAACAATTTTCTTAGGAATCATGCATTTTCCACGATGAAAAAACTTCTGTTTTTCATTATTGTATTTGTTTGTTTGAAACCATTTTGCTTTGGTCAAAACACTATTACAACAGAAGATTTAACACAAACTTCTTTTTGTGCCGGGGGCAATATCATTGTAGAATATACGTCGACAGGCACCTTTCCTCTTGGCTGTTCTTTTATCGCACAATTATCAGACAGGTGGGGCAACTTTGACAATCCGGTTACAGTAGGCACAATGCCGTTTAATACCGGGATCATAGCGGGAACCATCCCTTCAAATACAACTTTTGGTGTGAATTACCGTGTACGGGTGGTTGCAACCAATCCTTATACTGTCGGATCTGTATGTTCTATGCCTCTTGTTATTACAAATACAGCCATCTCTGCAACCATTGTAGCTAATCCTTCAGATGAAGGATGCGAAGGTGACACCCTAACCCTTTGGGCGACCTACAATGAATCATATTACTGGTCGTCAGGTGAAACTACCCAAACAATTCATGTTACACATAGTGGAACTTATACTGTCACGGTAAAAAACTTCATCACCGGTTGTGAAGTAACATCGAATCCGGTTACTATTACCGTACACCCAACACCAAATGTAAACCTGGGACAAATATACGAACGTTGTGACGGACAAAGTGTTTTGCTTGATGCCGGGCCCGGATTCACTTCATATTTATGGAATGACAACTCTGCCGGGCAATATAAGACAATTGATACCAGCGGAATTTATTATGTAAGGGTTTTCGATAATTTTAATTGTACTGGGGGGGATACTGTTCAGGTAATATTTCATCCCAAACCTGAAGTAGATTTGGGGAAAGATACCAGTTTATGCGGAAACTCACTTTTACTATCATCAGGAACAGGCTATAATTCTTATGACTGGAACAATGGTTTATCATTTAACCCGACATATCTTGTAACCGTCAGTGGCATTTATTCTGTTACCGTACTTGACTCCAACGGATGTTCCGGAATTGATACTATATCGGTAATAATAGATACCTTGCCTGTTGTTAACCTTGGTAACGACATTTCGGCATGCGGCAGCAGCCTTACATTAAACGGTGGCGCAGGATATACAGCATACAATTGGAATGATGGCTCATCAAATTGTCAGCTTTTTACAGTGACTGAAAGCGGTAACTATTTTGTAAAAGTCACAACACTTTCCGGTTGTTCCGATATGGATACTATTGCCGTCATTTTACATCCCACATATGAAATTAACCTTGGCCCTGATATTTCACTTTTACAAAATAGTTCAATGGTATTGTTTGCCGGCTCAGGTTATGTCTCTTACCAATGGAATACAGGGCAAACGACCGATTCCATCATTATTAACGGCCATGATTATCCTTTAGGGCCCACCGAATTTGATGTTTCAGTAATTGATAATAACGGGTGCGTCAATTCAGGCCACATTACCATAACTATTGTTTCAGCCAGCGCGTTTGAAGATTTTGTAATTATGCCCAACCCTGTTCATGGTGATTTAACGATCGTATCAGAAAAAATCCTTGCGGATTCAAAACCTGTATTCTATGATATGCTGGGTAAGGAATACAAACCCGATTTTATATTAAATAATTCGAGCATGTTGATTAAGAGAGAAAATATGAAAGCAGGTTGTTATGTCCTTTTTCTGAATTATAATGATCAACCCCGCCTTATTGGAAAGGTTATTTTCTATTAAATGATGCCATCGCACCAAAATTTACTTTTCGACAGAGAGCAGCACTTATTATTCATTTTGGACAAGATTAAACATACTAAGCAATAATTAACCATACTGTTTTAACCTGGTTTACGCCGAAATTTTTTAATGCAAAGCCTTAGAAATTATGCTTTATAATGTGCACATGATACCGATTGCCAGAAATATAGTTCAAACTTCGTCTAACTCATTTATACTTCGCGGCAGAAATTTTAAACATAGGCATTACCCTTTCTGCCGCCAACAGGCATGAAAAATAAGAAATTTTGATGATTTTAGTTCTGTGTTTCTCTGTAAATCGCGATAGCCGCCTCTGTGAATCTCTGTGTAACTATAAGTTAAAGAATTACACAGAGTGCTTTTGAGACAGCTTCAACATTTTCTAACTCGGGATGAACCCAACTAAAGCATTAGTTCGCATACTCTTATTGCTTAATTGGGGATTAAACAGGATTGTCTTTATAAAGTAAAAGGCTACCCTAAACAGGATAGCCTCTTACTAAAGAAATTTAAATCAGTTTAGTGAATCAATTTTAGCACAAGTGTTTTTGTTTTACTTGCATTAATATATTCAAGTTTAAACGTGTACATGCCCGATGGCAAATCCTTCTGCGAAAATACTACCGCGTGTTTGCCATTATTCTGCGGCTCATTTA
>CAZVKJ010000061.1:0-21694 GCA_964626855.1 uncultured Bacteroidales bacterium | reverse complement strand
TGAGGTAATCTTGTAAAATGTATTGGTACTTTTCTCATGTTTCGTCTATTATACTTAACAATGTCAAAAATAATCACTATTGTCCAATAAAAAATAAGGGAAGGAAGTCTTTAACATCTTCCATTCTCTCAATTTTGTAGTTTTGTTTTTTACAAACCAACTACGAGCGATAAAAGTACACATTTTTTTCTGGAATTCTGTTTTCGGACAGCTGATTTCATGAATTGATATTGATATTATTTCACAAGCTACATTAAAACATCGTGCTGACCATTATGTTATGCGGTTTAAAAACAAAGGATCATCTTATCAGTATGCTTTTTTGTGCTTTTGCTAAGTGTACATCTTTGCTTGAGGTTTCTGGGGCAATGTTAGGGCTGTCAGGTAAAACCAAACATTTTAAGCTTGAAAGCATGCCACATAAAAGCACTTTATCTGATGCAAATAAGAGGCGATGCTCATATATTTTTTGTACCATCTATAATAAACTATTAAAGAAATATGGATATCATTTGTTGGACATCCAAGTTAAAAAATTGATAAATAAACAGATATATATATTTTTGACAGCACAACGATCAGTTTATTTCTGGATATTTTGAAATGTGTGGGCAGAAAACCGAAATCCAATTAACGCAAAAGTGGGATCAAAGTGCACACGGTAATTAATGATAATGCTGTTTACAATGTGTCCGAAGTTAAGAAATTGAAGATAACATACACAGCGGAGTTTTAGAAGATGTTATTATTGAACTAACTGTTAAGGATAAAACAGAAAGTTCTGTCCTGAAACTGCATAAAGTAACGTTTTATGACAGAGCATTAAAGCGCACTTTTGAGTTTTTGACAAATATGTTTTAAATACGCCCAGATTTGATTGCTGCAATTTACAAATTACGTTGGCAAATAGAATTGCTATTCAAACAACTCATGCAGAATTTTCCGCTTAAATACCTTATCGGTGATAATGAAAACGTCATTAAAATTCAAATATAGTGTGTATTGATTGCAAATCTGCTAATGACAGTCATTCAAAAAACACTCAAAAGGTCATGGGCATTCTCCAATCTGGTTAGTTTTTGCAAAATCCACTTATTCAATTATATTCACCTGACAAAATTTTTGGGAAATCCTGACAAAGACTGGGTAAATAAAAATAAATCTTGAGCATTTAGCTCTATTTTAAGGGGGCTTACTTTGTAAAATACAAAAATACTAAACATCATATAACTAATATTCAAATACGTATGTTTACTGAACAATTATTTTAATTTTTGTCGGACAATAGTAAAATATAATTAGTATTTTTTTCATTTTCCGGGTTTCCTATAATTTTCAAGCATCATGATTGCTTTGATAATCCTTCGTTCCCGTGTTTCAGGGTTACGGGTACTGTATATCCATTGCAATAATTCCTTTTTATGTGAATAAGAAAAATTTGTGAAAGTTTCCAATGCTTTCCGGCTAACCGAAAATGCATCAATAATTTCTTCGGGAACATCTACGGTGCGCTTCTCCTGATCGGTTTCAAATTGTACCATTACAAAATCACCGGCAGTTTTGTTGATTTTTTTCTGTAATGGCTGGCTAACATATAAATAATGTGTGCCATCCCCTCCGGGCAAGAGTGAAGTCCTGAATGCTTCAACGTCGATAAACCCACGGACAGGAACCCGTCCTGTTTGCAAGATTTCAATACTTATTCCGGCAGGAATATCAACGTATGTCCATCCCTGATGAGCAGAACCTTTTTTAAGTTGTGCCTCAAACTGATACATGATCTGCAGACTTTAAATAAAAGAATTTTAGCAACATAGTATTTATTGAACAGGCTAATTTACTATATTTGCGAAAGAAAAAATTCATTTAAATCAAAAAATATTATGGAAGAATCAGTAAATACGAAAAGTGCCACACAGGCCGCTATCGGGCTTGAAGATAAATACGGAGCCCACAATTATCACCCGCTGCCCGTTGTATTATGCAAAGGTGAAGGTGTTTTTTTATGGGACGTTGAAGGCAAAAAATACTATGACTTTCTTTCTGCCTATTCAGCTGTGAACCAGGGACATTGCCATCCAAAAATCATTAACGCAATGATAGAACAGGCTAAAATCCTCACACTGACATCGCGGGCTTTTTATAATGATTGCCTGGGGCCATATGAAAAATATGTGACTGAATATTTTGGCTTCGATAAAGTATTGCCAATGAACTCCGGAGCCGAAGGTGATGAAACAGCATTAAAGCTTTGCCGTAAGTGGGCTTATAAAGTAAAAGGCATTGCTGAAAACCAGGCAAAGATTATTTGCTGTGAAAATAATTTCCATGGCAGAACCATTTCGGTCATTTCCATGTCAACCGACCCCGATGCTACCAATGGCTTTGGTCCGTTTACTCCGGGTTTTGTAAAGATTCCTTATAACAATCTGCCTGCCCTGGAAAAAGCCCTTGAAGACCCCAATGTAGCCGGTTTTCTTGTTGAACCTATACAGGGTGAAGCCGGTGTATTTGTGCCGGATGAAGGTTATCTTTCAAAGGCTTATGCTATGTGTAAAGCTAAAAACGTATTATTTATTGCCGACGAAGTACAAACAGGTATTGCCCGTACCGGAAAAATGATTTGCTGCGACCATGAAAATGTAAAACCCGATATTTTAATATTAGGAAAAGCCTTATCTGGCGGTGTTTTTCCGATCTCAGCCGTTCTGGCTAATGATGACATCATGCTAACTATAAAACCGGGGGAACACGGTTCCACCTTTGGCGGAAACCCTCTGGCTGCAAAAATAGCCATAGCTGCATTACAGGTTGTGAAGGATGAAAACCTCTGTGAACGTGCTGAACGTTTAGGGAAAATTTTCCGTGAAGAAGTCAGGAAGATAGATTCAGATATGATAGAGCTGGTGCGTGGAAAAGGTTTATTGAATGCTGTTATAATCAGACCCAAGAATGGCAAAGAAGCATGGGATGTATGCCTGAAAATGAGTGAAAACGGGCTGCTGGCAAAACCAACCCATGGACATATTATTCGTTTTGCTCCACCATTGGTGATTACTGAGAAACAAGTGCTTGAAGCAGTTGAAATAATCAAAAAGTCAATATTGTCTTTTAACTAAGATATTGACTAACGAATACTTTTAGGCGGCCTCAATTCTTTTTGAATTGAGGCCGTTTTTTTTTTAAAACCTCTACTGAAAAATCTTTAAAAGAATCTCAACCTCACCAGATTTAATTTCGTTACCGGATTTGGCATAAACGTCACGCAATTCCTGTAATAATCTTTTAATCGCAGTAATATTTGAACATGGATGGAAATACGAATACTGAGATTCAATTTTTCTTTGCTTTAAATATAAATCTATCTCATTCCGGGTAAAAAAAGCGCCTTTATTGAAAGGATTAATATAAAACAAAACATCAGCCTCAGACAAAGGCATTCCGGGAATACGTGTGTGCTCGTCCATATATGCCAGAACAAAATGCCCGGGAAGATTAACACCATAAACAGGTAACTCAACAAGGTCTGCAAGAATAAGGTAAACCAATGCAAGCGACAAATGGTTTCCTTTTCGTGTTTCCAAAACATTATTTAAATAGTATATCAGAGGAGAGTTTAAATCCGATTTTTCCTGTTCAAACCTGTTTTCTATATAAAATATACGGTTAAAAACAGATATCTTTTCAAAAGCTGTCAGTTGCGAATTCAGTTCAAGCCAGATATCCTGCTGTATCCTTTTAAATTCATTTTTAATCTTCTGTTCATCAAGGTTGGGGTATAGCAACCGGCTTACCAGTGTATATCCCATTATAAGATTGGCTCCGCCTAAGCTATACCAGTTATTAAGTTCCTCTGTCAGATTTCCGAACTGTATTTTATGTAATAGTATTTCAATACGTTTTTGAACAATAACCTGTAAATTGTTTTCCCAGGCCTTCTCAAGGCAAGGAATTGCGTCTTTCCCGTAAGAAAGTATTTTGTCGCGGATTTGTTTGTAAATCAATTCATCCGGTTCATCTATGAGGTTGATAAGTGCAGCAAGTTCTTTATTAGTATCAGTTGTCCCCATTTAATACACTTTAATATTTTGATGAATCAGTTCTTAATAAAAAAGCAAGACTGTAAAATCTTGCTTTTCCGGATTATTTTTTTTTAAAATTATTGATTCAGCATTACCGGCATTACCAGCATCAGTATTTCTTCGCCTTCATTTTTGTTAACAGGAAAAATGAGCGCTGCGCGGTTGGGTGCTGACATTTCCATAATGATTTCTTCGGAATCCATGTTATTGATCATCTCAAGAATAAATTTTGAGTTGAACCCGATCTCAATATCCTCACCTGCAAAGCTGCAACTCAGGCGCTCTTTTGCTTCATTGGATAATTCAGCATCTTCGGCAGACATAATGAGTTCCTGGCCGCTGATCGAAAAACGAATCTGGCGGGTTAACTGATTTGAGAAAATAGAAACACGTTTTATGGCCGTCATGATCTGTTGACGGTTAATGGTCAGTTTTTTATTGTTGTTAGCCGGAATAACAGCTTCATAATTAGGATATTTTCCATCAATCAGCCTGCAAACCATCCGGATATTTTCAAATTCAAAAAGAACATTGGTGTTATTATATTCAATTTTTACCGGGGTATCGATGGTTCCAAGAATATTTTTTATCAGGTTCAGGGGCTTTTTAGGCAAGATAAACGAGCCGGCATCACTTGCCTGAACATCGGTACGGCGATATCTTACCAGCTTATGAGCATCGGTGGCAACAAACGTAATATCCTTATCGGATAATTGGCAGAATACGCCTGTCATAACAATACGCATCTCATCGTTGCCGGTAGCAAACAGTGTTTTATTAAAAGCATTGGCCAAAATAAGTGAATCGAGCGAAATGCTGGTTCCGTTTTCAACTACAGGAGTCTGTGGAAAAACATCACCATTGAATCCGGTTAATTTATATTTGCCTTCTCCGGCCGAAATTTCAATCTGGAAAGTTTCGGTATTGAAATTAAATGACATAGGAACGTCAGGAAATGTCTTCAATATATCAATAAGGTATCGTGCGGGAACTGCTATAATACCTTCTTCGCTGGCTTTAGTAACGGGAATGACCACCGTTATGGTAGTTTCAAGATCAGAGGCAGTAACACTTAGTTTTTCACCGGTCAGATCAAAAAGAAAATTATCAAGTATAGGTAAAGTATTGCTCGTGGTAAGAACACCGCTGACAGCCTGAAGGTTTTTTAACAGTATGGACGTTGATACAATAAATTTCATAGAGTTTAAATTTTTTTCGATTATTAACTATTTCACAAAAATATAAAAAAAAATGATTGTTTTAAAAATTTTTATTAATGACTAACTTGTTGATTTTTAGGCTGAATACCCGTATAGTAGCTTAGCGGTTTAAAAATAGAGCCAAATGTATAGAACTGTATTATTACAAAGTCTTTTTTATCGTTAATCGAAGCATACAGGCGATCGCGGTCGTACAGTACAGGATTTCCCTCCGCGTCTGTTTCATCAGGCGGTGCTTTACGTAAAAAAGTAGTGATATTATGCATTTTTCCGTTATTTTCTTCCACATTGATAACAATATAGGGTTTAGATGTCAATATAGAATCCTTTTTTAATGTATCCAGATCATTCACAATTGCTTCAAAGCGGATATCAGAAAAGGCAGAAAAAAGGTCCATAATCTTAATGGTATCGTAATTCATAACCGGTTTTTGATCGCCCAGAGAGATGACTTTAAAATCTTTCGGAGACTGTTTAAGAACTTTGAAAGAGTTATTTGGATCATCACTGATTTGTATTGAAATAGATTTTACCTGCTTGTATTTCAGATTTAATATGGTATGATCGCGCCAATCTTTTACGAGTGTACTGTAACGGGTGGTAAGAAAACCATTGAATCCAAAAATAAAAGTGATATAGGGAGTTTTGGCCCCTTCAATAAGCATATAAGTCCCCATATTGTTTTGTGTAGCACATCCTACATAATAGGTCAAAGTATTTTTCTCATGCGGAAAAAGTTTGATCTTATCAAACAGGTTGATGCGATATACCTTTTGATAAATCTCCACCTTGGTCGAGTTAGTGGCCAAAAGTTTTATCACCTGGTTTGTTCCGGCTTTCGAGACAGGTTCTTTTACTTCTATGCTCATCAATGTTTTCAGCAACATATTCATAGCATCTTTTGATGCCGTATACTGGTCATTAATTATCCAATTTGCCGGGCTGAGCCTTTTAAGGGTAACGGTATTATTATCTTTATCAGCCATGAAAACTTTGGTGATACTTGCAGTATCGTCCACGGCAAAATTGCTGAATTTTTTATCCAGGGTATTGGTATGGTTTTTAAATAAGAGTAAAAAAACAGTTATTGCGGCCAATACTATTACCAATATGATCGCGGTGCGGTTTCTTTTCATTTTCAGGGATTTTATTTTTTTCTGGTAAACCTGTACTTTCTTATGATCATCTGAATAATTCCGAAAACCATGAGAAGAAGTACCGGGCCTATTGTATTGACCAACTGCATGGTAAGCTTTGTGCTGGCGTTATTGATTTTATTTTTATCGAGAAGCCGCATTTTCACCTCGCGTGAACGTACAGAAATAATTCCGGAATCGTCACATAAATAATCAATGCAGTTTAAAATAAAATCTTTGTTGCCAAAGGTCTCACCGGTATATTGATCATAACCTAAAGGATATGGATTCCCGTTTTTTCTGTCAAGCTGATTTTTAATGACATCACCATCAGAAACCACAATCATTTTTGTTTCCGGGCTTTTTTCCTTAAAATCAAAACTGCTGTTATCCTCGATCAATTGTGGCGGAAGCCTGTTGATATATAGTGAATTGAAACTTCCTTCGAGTAAAACGGCTACAGGTAAATATGATTTATTGTATTGCCTTTCGTCCGGGGTTGACTGCATAATATCCAGCGAAATCCTGGCGGGCAAATTAATTACCTTTGAATACTTCGATGTGGTCAGCAAGATCGTTTTCCTGATTCCTTTTCCACCGACAGTGTCGATAGTACTGGCAAATTCCATTTTAATGCCGTTGAGATTTGTTACAATAGGATGCTTTGTTGATGGCAGAATCACAGGGAAATAATACCACGGGAGCAATTCAACCTTGGGCTGTCCGCCATACTGCCCTGTAACCGCCGGTATTGGGAGGGCATTCATATCAAGTACAAGGTTGGTATTGACCCTTACACCATAATTAAACAGCATGTCATCGACATTTTTGTCAATGGCAAACCCGATAGTTTCGCTGGTGCGCTGCAAACTGTCCATATTGGCCACAGCCTGGTCAAACAGCCACAAAACTTTACCGCCATGCATAATAAACTGATCGATAAAATATTTGTCTTTTTCATTGAAAGCGCTGTCGGGTTTGGCAATGATCAGGGCAGCATATTTATTTAGTAGCGGCTTTTCTTTGGAACCACGGACCATCAGGCTGTTGATCTTTCCGTCGATATTTACAGTATCTACTCCATAGTAATCTGACAAGCTGTAAATAATATCAGCAAGCCTGTCAACACCCAGTTCGCCGTGACCTCTAATAAATGCAAGGCGGGGTTTTGTCTTTACCAATAATTTACGGATTGCATTAATGAGATTGTACTCCAGATTTTGTACAGAGTTATTCAGAACCTGGTCGGACTGAGTTCCGATTTGATTTGTAAATAACTGAACAGGTACTTCTTTTTGCCGGTAAGAAGCAATAGCGCCTGGAAAAATCAATTGCTGGGAACTGCCTTCAGCAGTTTTCACTTTAATATTAGTGGGTTGAATTCCTTTATTTATAAGCTGTTCGTAAGTATTCTGAATCTTTTTCTTGTCATCACCGGCCGAAGGATTAATGAATGTATATTGTATGTTATCATTGTATGCCCTGAATTCATCAAGCATCTCCTTGGTTTCCATTCTCAGGCGTTTAAAACCGGCAGGAAAATCACCTTCGAGGTACACCTGAAAATATACCAAATCATCAATTTGTTTCAGGTATTTTTTTGTTGATTCAGATAATGTATAGCGTTTTTCTGATGTGAGATCAAAACGGGTAAAAACATAATACGAAATTACATTTACAAAAAGCAAAATCAGCAAGCTCAAAAAAAGCTGCATCAGATTGCTCTTTTTTATCCTGTTTTTACGCTTGCTTCTTTTTTTTACCATTTCCGTTTTTCAATAGATATTTTAGACAATAAAACAAATAACACTATTACGCTTATGAAATAAATGATATCGCGGGTATCAATCACACCACGGCTCAGCGACATATAGTGAGCATTCATCCCTATTGATTTAATAAACAGGTCGATCTTACCAAAAAGATCAAGCGAATATATAAAGTCAAAACCCATATACAAAAAGCCGCAGAAGAATACCGACAGTACGAAAGCCAGCACCTGTTTGTCGGTTAAGGAGGAACAAAAAAGACCGATAGCCACAAAAGCTGCGCCTAACAGTAACAATCCGATATACGACCCCCATGTGGCACCCATATCAATATTTCCTACGGGGAATCCCAGCCAATAAACAGAACCCAGATATACCAGTGTGGGCAGCAATGAAAATAAAACCAATAATAAACCCGCGAAATATTTCGCCAATATGATCTGTAAGTCGCTCAGAGGCTTGGTAAGCAATAGTTCTATAGTTCCCGACTTCTTTTCGTCGGCAAAAGAACGCATGGTGATGGCCGGAATCAAAAACAAGAATACAAATGGAGCCAGGACAAACAGTCCGTCGATAGAGGCAAAACCATAAGACATGATGTTAAAATCATTGTTGAAAATCCACAGAAACAAGCTGTTTATAAGCAGAAACACAATAATGATAATATATCCTATCAGTGAACTGAGAAAACTGTTTATCTCTTTAATGAAAAGCGTGAACATTTTATTTTTTTGAGGTTGCAAATATACATTATTTAACATTTAAATCATTTTATTGACCGGTATTTTACCAACATGTTTGTTAAACATTCGGCCAGAAAAGAAAAAACGCTTAATGCTATGTTTTGGTGTGTTCATACTACAATTATTTTAAAAATTTTGGATTATCCCTGATGATTGAAATTGTTTAAAGTAACTATTAGGAGGTGTATAGAAAAGCGTTTAAAATACAACTGTTTACTTTACCCTGATTGCACAAATTGATTTTCATAGGTTCCCTGTTGTCCACAGTGTGAAACACGGGCAAACGTCGGAGAAGGAAAAAGTCCGCTTTGAAGCAAAACAAATTAAAATTCAATCCATCAGATTTTTTATAAAAAAATTAAAACATTCTTTAAAAATCTATTCCTAAGTACTGAATCATAATTGCTTGCATTAAAATTTCACTTTTTGTCATTAATTTATTTGTAAATTAAAATAAAGTCAGTATTTTTGCACCCTCAAAAATCGATTATGTAGCTCAGCTGGTAGAGCATTGCCCTTTTAAGGCAGGGGTCCTGGGTTCGAATCCCAGCATGATCACAAAAAGCAGCCGGTGAAAGCCGGCTGTTCTATTTTCGTATGGGATGAATGAAAATGCAATTATCGATTAATATAGGATGAAATCCACTCATCAGTGAACGACAAGGACCCCGAAAATACATTTTCCTTATAAACCCAGAACAATTTCTATAAATAGCCTTATTTAGAATACCTTATGGTAACATGTTGCTTATTATAAGCATCAAATAGCACATAATTAAGACTGTCTTTTTTCACAATTTTGCAAGCCCCGTTCTTTGATTCGGCTGATTTGACCGGCCTTAATGTTTTTACTGAAACCTCCCTTATTAGAGTGCTATCCGGAAAAGCAACAAAAACATCCGCCGATGATTCATTTTCATTGACCAATAATTGCATTTTTGCTAGACTCTTCCAGTATTCGGCGACGGACTCAATGGTTGTGATCCAGGTATTCTCAGATTTAACCTTTTCAATCAGCTGCTTTACAGGAAATAAGGTTGAATCATTATGACCACTATATAATGGATGCCCAAGCCAAACCATTAATCCGTTGCTGGGTTTCACAACCAGCTCCCAGAAATTCATCAGATACTTCTGGTATAATCGTGCATCCCTTGAAATATCATTATCAGGATAATTGTCCGTCAGTAAATTTTCATAAAAGTAATAATCGTCATGTAAAACCGGAGATATCTCAATCATATCTGTATTTTTATACAGGCCATTTGCTGAAATGATAATATTATACGGAAAGGCGGAGCCATAAAAATTTTCAAGGTTATCAAGGCCAATACTTGAATCAAAGCTATAACCCGAGGTTGATAGACACTCAAACCCCCAATAACTGCTTCGGGTAAACGGGAAACGAAATCCTGAAAACTTCCTGTTCCAATATAGCTCATTCTGAATGATGTTTCTTTTTATTTCATAAAACTGGGCTGCCTGGTAATCCAATTTGACAAATCCATTTGATTGAATAGCATAATCTTTAAGCATATCATGGGCAGCTGAATCAAGCTTGCTGCTGACAAACACCGAAGGTTCTACTTTTTCGTCTTTAAAAAGGCTAAATTCCCTTTTATATTCGTCAGGGTTTCCGGCAGCATTTATTGTCGCGCAAAAAGCATAATCATGAGCTCCGGGCCAGATATTAAAGCTGACAGAACAATGATTGAGGCGGTTAAACTGCTCAAGTATATATTTATAAAACCCGTCTATTTCCTCAGCACCCCAGTAACCTCCTGAGTTGGCCGGATGCAACATATAGGACGATGGCAACAGAATTCCAAGCCCTTTGCCATAATGATTCTGTATCATAGCCGGAATCCTTACCTGTCCGCCAACCCAATTGGCAAGCACCCTCAGGCTGTCAGAAACAACAGTATCTACGGTCAACACCCAAATATCATCCCTGAATTCGGGAACAAAATTACCACTCAGGTCTTGATTGATGCTCCCATCGATGCGGAATCCTTTCATATTCCTTTCAACAAGAGACAGCCCAAAACATTCGCCCAATGCCCAATTACCGGGAGTAATCTCACCATAAAGGCTGGTACGGTCGGTTGCATCCATCATATTCCGGCCGATGTTATCGCCGGCTATCAAAATTCCGCCTGCTTTAACCCAATCTCTGATGGTTTTTAATTCCTCGTCCGACATAAAGGTGAGTGAATATTTTCTGTCGGCATCATGATAACCGGCTGCAGTAAGGGCAATCATAATATTATACCGGCTCAGCGCTGCAGAATCAAGAAGAATATCCCTGGTCTGTAATGTAACAAATGCCCCACGTTTATTAAATGCCTGAATGGCCAGTATTACGCCCTCAGCCATCACCCCATTGCCGGCATTGGTTCCTGATGTAAGAATCAGAACCCTCGGTAACATATAGGCGCCAGGTTTTATATCCTTTTGCTCATCACCGGTTTTTTTATTGGTACATGAATACAAGAGCCCCAGTATGACAGGAAAAAACAGCATGTATTTTATAAGTCTCATATATCTAAAATTTCTATTGTTACATCTTTATTCGGATACACGTTAAATTGAAGTTTACCATTAAAAGAATTATAAATTCCATCAGCAGCACAATTGGTAATCCGGAATCTTTTATAATTTGTTTCCATCATTATCGTCAGCGGAAAATTATAAAAATCAGGATTAAGCCTGCAATCGACCCTCAGAAAAATGGAATTACCATTACTTGATGACTTTATAACAGCATTTTTTCGCTCCTGAATATATTTACCAACCTGCGAAAGGGTTGCAATCCAATAACCTGAATTACGCACCAGCCTTATCTGCTTTACAAAATCGGCCGGTGTTACTGTATATGTGTTGGTAACATTATGTGCACTGTATAATTTATATTCTTTCGACACTTCCGGAAATATATGATGATATAATAAGATAGTCCACGAGTTTGTGTTTTTTGTTATCATTGAATCCAGCTGATTTATGGTGGGCGTTTGAGCATTTAGGAAGACTATACTGTTCAACTTCATCATATTACCATTAACGTTATCAGCATTAGCATTTTCGCCGGTACGGCCAATTATAAATCCAGCGGTTTGAGCGGCTTTGATGATTTTATCAGATGATTTTGAAAAAGGATAATGGATTACCGGAATGAGGACTCCCAGTTTATTCTCAAGGCCCTGCTTTGCCTCCAAAAACTCCTTTGCAAGAGCATCCGAAGAAAGATTTTCGTATACCTTATGATCCTTTCCGTGAAAAGAAATTTCATGCCCCTCATAAATAATATCCTGTACCTGTGGGAGACCCAATCTCTTTATGGCAAAGCTGCCTTCCTCCGCAATAAGCGTTGGTGTTTCGCCGAGCCATGAACTCACAATACCAAAATTTGCTTTTAAGCTATATTTCCCGAGAACAGGCAGAGCATACTCAAATTGGCTGTAATCAGCATCATCAAAGGTAATGGAAATTGCTCCGGGCTTGTTCTCAAAGAAATTACATATTGTAACCTTTTGAGCTGCTGGACTTTTTATTGTTGTATCTTTCGGAGGTATGACCAAACCGGCAAAAACTGTTTTCAGTGTATCATAAATTGGTTTCAGGCGTGTCTTAAATGCAGGCATCTCCCAGGTGCTCCACGAATAAAAATAGGGCTTAACGTCACCTTTTTCATCAATGAGTTTATCCTTTTTATCTGTCACATAATAATATATATTAAATCCGGAAGTTTGTGAATACTCTATTTTATCGGTACCTGCAATATCGTCAAGCACAGAACGTGATGAAGGATCACTGACGTTAAGCAACTGCCATGTAAACCTTATTTCAAGGTTTTTGGTTTTGCTGTTCCAGTACCAATCGGCATTGGAATTCTGAGGCAAGCCACTATTCCCAAAATATAATATACCACGATCAAAACAAACGGAATCAACCTTTTCACCGAGAATGGACTCCTTACCCCTGTTCGCCAATAAAAGCTGATCCACAAAAACACCATTGTTGTTATACTGCGAAGCATAAACAGGGTTTATATTTTTCACCACATCGGTATAGACTGCATATGCATCATCAACAAGGATTCTGGCATCGCTGAATGATTTTATTTTTAGCAGGAATTCAATACCGCGGTTCAGTTCTTTAGCGAGAAAAGAAAGCTTGTGATCCCCTTTATTTTTATCATATGTATCGAAAGCAACATAAAGGCTATTTTCAGATAAGTCAAATGCAGGCAAATGCAAGGCAAGATAAAAATAGGCTGCATCAGCATCTGCTATTATAAAATTCTTACTCCGGGCATCAGGAACATCTTTCCAGTCGTTCAGCACACCGTCGATGGTTTTGGTTCTGGATTCAACGGCCATGATCCCGTAGTTTTGCTCTGGGTTTTCCAGGTTATGCCATAATTTACTCCTTTCGGCAGGCTGCTCAAAATCCATTACAAGCCAGTTATGTTTGTACCATTCATCGATCCATTCAAAGAAAAGTCCACCGGCACATTTCGATTTATAAATATCATCAGTCAGTATCGAAGACAGGTGGGCCTGTTCAAGCTCGCTATGTCCGCCCTGATTATAACCCTGTGTATTGTAATGGCTGATGCCCCTTGCTGATGGCAAACCATACTCCGCAATCAGCAGTGGCAAAGAACCATTATGCTTTTTAAGGTCGGTGAGATACCCAAGAAAATTGTCATCTTCACCTTTACCGTTTTGAAAATTCCTGTATTTTTTCTCAAGATAAATATAATCAGGATAATATGGATAGACATGGTAGGCCGCATAGATACCCGGAATGAACAATTCCGTGGAATTGAATTTAAGAAAATCCAGGCTTACAAGATCGTTGTCATATTCCCTTATTTTTTCGCTATCGGTGAACTCAAAATTATGGGACATCGGATCAAGCGGCAGCCAATTAACAAATGAAACCGGATGCTGGGCAAGGTAGGTTTGTGTTTCGTAATGAACAGCAAAATCCATCATTCGTGCAAGCCATACTTCCATGGCAGTACCTTCGTTTATTGTTACAAAATTCCCTGTGTATTTTGTAACTCCTTTATTAATATTATTGGTAAACAATACTGACTTTGGCTCCCATTCGCGGCCCAGCAATAAGCCAATGACAAATTTTGACACATTAGAAACATACACGCCATCAGCATGTCCCGGTTTAGGCTTCAGCACCGCATTTCCGTTAATAACGTCAACAGTCTTTTTTATTTCAGCCTGGTACTTATTAACAAATTCCTTATTAAAATAATTTCTGTCAGCAGGTTCCTCTGCCCAGACTCCCTGGATCAGATACAGTTTACGGTCGTGGTTATGTAAATTATAAAATGCCAAAGCATCATAAAATGCCGGTGGTAAAATGGTATAAACACGTATGGCATTGGAATTCATTTTTCCAATATCGGTTAACCATGTAAGATAATCCTGAAATGTAAGGGAAAACTCCACCGGAAAGTACCCGGGCATGGCAACCCCGATATTCACACCTTTTAAATACAGCCTTTCCCAGACTTTCTTATTATTTCCTTCATCAATTCTGGGCTGTAATACGTTAAAGTAGTCATTGCCTGCAATCGCATAGTAATTCACTTTATCGTGGATTTTGACCAGTTCCTCCCTGGAAAGCAATTGAACAGGCGATTCCGGCTCATCAGCAACAGCAGTTTGAATGTCCCTGATCCGGGCATCTTCCATCCTTAGCATTTCGTAAACCACAACAGCCAGAACCAGTACGAGAAATAATATAATCAGGTATTTGATCTTCATCAGAATGATTGTTTTACGGATAACATCGTGTTCAGGCTCTTGTAATACTTATTGTAAAAATAGCTGCCTCCCAACGACACACTGGTTTTCTTAATATTGATGCCAAACTCAAGAGAGCCATTATACTGGTCTGTTTTAAAATTGTCCCTGCCATATGCAAACTCTAAATACTGGTAAAATTTTTTGTAACTGACATATTCAGAGAAAAAACCTCCTAATATTGTTCTTCCCGAAGGTGAATAATACAAAGGAGATGAATACTTATAATCCATCCCAAGGTAATTAACTCCCAGGGTTATTTTAGGATTTTTCAAAAACTGATACTTTAATTCAATGTTATACCGCGTATTTGGATTATCAGTTTTTTCAATATAATCCCATACATAATTGTTTCTGATAACCCCATATCTGTATGTTCCTCCGAGAATGATACCTTTCCAGGAAAGGACAAGTGTGTTCTGTAAAAAATTCTGTCCGACCTTATTCCAATAATAAAAATAATCATAAGCTGCGGTCAGGTAATTCCTGATTTTGAAATTTTTAATGTTATATGCCATATTCCAGGTAGTTCCATATGATGTAATACGTTGGTCATTGATGCTGACTCCTGCATAAAGGCTAATCCTGTGATTTCCCAAAATTATGGTTGGCTTTATCCAGGTATTGTCGTACCACCTGTTTACATCGTCAAAATACAGATTATCCCTATGGGAATAATCCCACATGGTGTATGCCCCAAGAGACAACCTGTCAGTAATACGTTTTTCCAAACCATATTTTTGAATGACGGCACCAATATGGTATGAGGGCTCATCTTCGGTAATGTATTGAAATGTTCCGGAAACTGTATATTCCAGTTCACTCCTGACGGCTTTCAATTTATTTTTTATTTCAATATCCTCCGGATCAAGCCGTTGTGCCATTTTATAATATTTTAATGCCGATCGCGGCTTATCCTGCCAGTAATAAATTTTTCCTATACCGGCCCAGGCTTCGGCATATGTGCTGTCAATGCGAAGTACCTGCCCGTATGCATAAGAGGCTGAATCAAGTTTGTTCTTAACAATATAGAGAAAAGCAAGGTCAAAGTATAGAGAGGCATCGTTATTACTGATTTGTATCGATTGTTTGACCAGTGGCAAGGCGTCATCATATAATTCCTTTTTGGAATAAGAGCGTGCCAGACCGTTCAGAACATCCGTGTTCCGGGGGTTTTCACGATAAAGAGCCTTAAAATATTCTATAGCTTTATCATATTCTTCCTGCCGGTATAAATTCATGGCCAGACCAAACCGCGCATCGTAGTTATTTTTATCAAGCAATAAAACTTTGTTATAGTACTGTTCAGAAACCGGATAATCACCTTTCTGATATGCAACAGCAGCCTTATTCATCAGATAAATCATAGAGTTGGTATCCGAACTCACCTGGGCTTTTGTGCCTGAAAAAGCAAGGATAATCAGTGCAAAGAAAAATAAATTAGTTTTTTTCATGGTTTTCCTCAATAGATTTTATGCCTTTACGGGCAAACTTGTTCCATTCATTCTTTCGAAGAAGCAGATTTATTGTTCCTTTTAATTGTGCAAACATCTTAAAAAATTCATATGAAAGGCTTCCGGCTATGCTGGAAAACAATAGCAGCAACCAATCCCACAAGGTATTATAACGTAGGGTTTGCCTGTTAATAGCCATCCCCGACTTACTCTGAGCTTCAAGAATAACCGTTATAACACTCATGATTATTGTTGTAATCAGCAACACACTGATTAATAGCAGCAGCATCCACCCAGCATTGATAACCCCGATAATTGATAACACGATAAGGAAAACGAGACTAAATATCTTGACAAAGGGTGAAAAAAACTCAAAGACAAGATAATAGGGCATGGCAAGCAAGCCTGTAACTCCATAGGCAGGTTCAAAAATTATTTTCCGGTGCAGTTTCAGCGATTCTCCCAGGCCCTGATGCCAGCGTGCCCGCTGCTTAAACAAACTTCTGGAATTTTCCGGCACCTCTGTCCAGCATACAGGCTGAGGCAAAAATGACACACGGCCTTTAATCCGGTTTTCTTTATAATAGCGCCACAAGCGGATTACGATTTCCATGTCTTCGCAGACTGTCTTCTTGCCTAATCCCAGGCTTGAACGGATATAGGGGTGCTCATTATATGATGTCAGCAGGCCTCCCACCTTCAACAGATCGTCCTTTTTATACAGCGAGAAGGCTCCTGACATGATCAGCAGCATGTTCAGCCTGCTCAGGCTCAAACGTGCTATCATGAATGATTTGATATACTCCACTATCTGCCACAAAACCCAAATATTACGGGGCATTTTCTGGTTGACTATTTTGCCGCCTGAAATTACCAGGCCGTTTGAAGCTGCCAGAAAGCCACCGGTTACAATATTGTTTTTGTTTTTAATCATCGGCAATATTACCATTTTGAGCGATTCCCCGTCAAGTATAGAATCAGCATCAATGGTACAGATATAGTTTTTCGATGAATAATTGATACCCACATTTACTGAATCAGCTTTCCCACCATTTTCCTTATCAATAAGTATGATTTTACCACCTGCTTCCTTGTATACTTTCCTGATTTTATTCGTTCGTATCATTTCCCCCGTAAGTGTGGCTGTTTCTGTAAAATTAAATCCGGAAAGCATTTGCTGTAACGTATCATCCTTAGACCCGTCATTAACTACAATTATTTCAAAATCAGGATAATCAACACCGGCTAACATTTTTACACAGGAAACAATAGAAACTTCCTCATTATATGCAGGAACGATAATTGAAATAGCATGTCCTTCGTAAATGGAGTCTGAAACAGTAACAGTTTTCTGCTTCCTGTGTATAATCAGCGAATAGATAAACAGAAAAATATCTATACAAAAATAAAGCAGAAAATAAATGACCAGCAGTTTTTCCACAATACGTACCGAATACGATATTATCGTATATGAATCGACAATATTTATAAGAATACTACCTGGTTCAGTCAACATCAGCCTTTGTTTAAATATTATTTCGCCCTGAAAAGGGTAAAAGTCCGGACTCCTGAATTAATTAATTTATCAACGCAAATTGATTTCACATTAAATTATCAATACCCAACCGCTTCTCCGGCCTTTAAATATATTGTTCAATTTACAAATATAACACAATTTAATTTATTATCCACGAAATACATTCATCTATAACAATGAAATATCGTAATCACTTTTTATTTATAATCAAACAGGCCGGAATATCTTCATAGGGTTTTATAAAGCCCCAATAGCTTCAGTTGCAATACTGCTTATTTCAATTTCACAGACATGGCTCCCGTCGGGCAAAATCGTACACATTTCCCGCAATCGATACACTTTGATTCATCAACAACAGGTAAACCATAACCATCCTGAGATACAGCCTCTACCGGACATATGCGTAAAACCGGGCAACGATGATTTTGAGGACATCTTGATTCACTAATAATTATTGCCATAATCACTCTTTTTTAGTTTTAGTACTTATTTTAAACGGTAGGTAAAGCGGGCAGGTCCCAATAAACCCGGTAAGTATGAAAATACCCGAAAAAATCAAAAGCACTGCGGCAAGCGCCCCGCTTATAATATTGGTAAAGAATAGTACCAATACGACGACAGCTATCAGTATCCTGATAATTCTGTCAATCAATCCCATGCTTTTTTTCATCCTTTTGTTTGTTATTTTTGCTTTTTCTGAACGTGCTTCCCAGTAAATAACCTACCAGTGCGCCCCAAATTACCGTGAGCCAGGGGTTAGAAGTAATTGCACAACTACCTGTTGAGCAGCCGGCAGACTTGTAATAAAAATATCCCGCTATGCCACCGGCTATCGTACCAACAACCGACCATCGCTCTGATTTGATCAGAGCCAGTATCCTGGCCCTGATATTAACTTTTGTTTCTGATTTTATGTCCATTTCAGTTTGCCGGTTTTTTCAATAATACATCTTTGATTATCTGCTCAAAGGATTGTTTCGGCATGGCTCCCATCGACATTTGCGGCTGACCTTCTCTGGGAATAAAAAGTATGGAAGGTATACTCTGTATCCCGAATATGGAAGCCAGTTCCTGCTCAACATCGGTATTTACTTTAAAAATATCTACCTTGCCGGTATATTCCTTCGATAGTTCTTCAAGAACCGGCGCCACCATGCGGCAGGGAGCACACCAATCGGCATAAAAATCGATGATACAGGGATTGTTCCCTTCAAATTTCCATTCCTTGTTAACTTCATAATTAAAAACTTTTTCTTTGAAAGTTTCTTTTGTTAAGTGTTCCATTGTTTTCGTGTTTAAAATTATTTAATATATTTATTTAATTCCATCAATATTTGTTCTTTGGATGTAACACCAAGGAATCTGCCAACCACCTTGCCATTGTTAAAAATGATCATGGTTGGTATACTCTGAACGCCATATCGTGAGGCAATTACCGGATTCTGATCTACATCAAGTTTGCCTACCACGGCCTTTTGTGATAACTCAGCGCCGATTTCATCAATAATCGGCCCCTGGATACGGCATGGCCTGCACCATGTTGCCCAGAAATCTACCAGAACAACACCCTTTTTGATCTGAGCATCAAAAGTCTGATCTGTCAGTATCACAACATTGTTATTGTCGTTGTTGCCGGCAGTTTTTAAAAATTCGGGATTGTTGTTTACATCTTTTATTTTAGTTGATGCTTTACCGGTACAATCAACATTGCTGGAAACGATCACTATAATGGCCGTTGTCAGCAGAAAAGCCCAGGTATAATTTTTAAGTTTAAACATAAGATTAAGTTTTAAATAGTTTTTTCAATTATTCATTAAATAAACAACCGGTCAATGGCATTTATCAGTGTTTGCTTTTGTTGTACCCCCACAAACTGTTTCACCACACTGCCTCTTCTGAACAGCAACAAGGTAGGTATGCTCTTGATTCCATATTTAGAAGCTAAATTCTGATTTTTGTCGACATCCATTTTTGCTATAGTGACCCTGCCGCCTAATTCGCCGGCTACCTGTTCGAGAATGGGAGCCTGCATTTTACAAGGCAGACACCAATCTGCCCAAAAGTCAATCAACACCAGTTTATTTTTCAATACTTCGGAAAAATTTTCCTTGGTGAGGTTCATTACTTTTTTCTTTGATCCGAACATAAAATTATTTTTTAATTTCCATCGCATTGTCAAGCATCATACCAAAATACTTTACAAACTGATTATCTGCCACTTATTGATATGATGTTCCATAAAAAACCATAAATTAAGTTAATTTTGTATTAACCATTTAATTAACTTTATTAACTTTGCATTAATTAAATTAACCCTGATCTATAAAATGAAAAAATCGATAGAATTACACGCATTGCTTGAATCACCCGGTGGTATCTTTATGACCGACCGTAAGCTGAATATCACATTCTGGAACAATGAAATGCAGCGGCTGACCGGTATTGAAAGCAAAAAAGCGCTGGATCAGAAGCTAGTATTTTTGAAATTTTATTCCATTAACAATACAAAACGCGAGCAGCTTGACTTTCGAAACTGTTTAACGGGAAGCGGGGCCAATATTGCAAAGACAGCTTTTCTTGAACGTTCAAACGGTGAACAGGTTCTGGTATTTGTAAATGCACGCTTTATCAAATATGAAACAGAACAACGACTGGTTGTCATCATTACGGATATATCCCGCGAAATCACATGCAGCGCGGCGTCAATAACGCCATTGGTCGTAAATGAAAAGGCTCCGTTGCAACAGATAGCCGGACATGACGATAAAATCCTTGAATTGTACAGGATGATCGAAATGGCAGCTGACTCCATGGCAAATGTCAACATTTCAGGTGAAAGCGGAACAGGAAAAGAATTGGTTGCCAACGCCATTCACCAGTTATCAGCAAGGAAAAACAAACCATTTGTCAAAGTGAACTGCTCCGCGCTGACAGAAACCCTCCTGGAAAGCGAATTATTCGGTCACGTAAAAGGATCATTTACCGGCGCTTACAAAGATAAAACGGGTAAGTTTGAGGCGGCCGGAGGCGGCACTGTTTTTCTGGATGAGATTGGTGAAATCAGCCAGATGATACAGGTAAAACTGCTCAGGGTGATACAGGAAAAAACCATTGAACGTGTCGGTGACAACAAACCGGTCAAGGTGGACATGAGGATCATTACCGCGACCAACAAGAATCTCCGGGAGCTGGTCAGTAAAGGCTTGTTCAGAGAAGATCTGTTTTACCGGCTGAATGTTTTCCCGATAACCACTCCTCCCCTACGGCAACGAATGAATGACATTCCGTTACTGGCAGAACATTTCATTACCAGGTTCAACACACAAACCGGAAAGAATATCAAAGGCCTTACTGAGGATGCTTACAGGGTGATCATGGATTATTGCTGGCCCGGCAATGTCCGTGAACTTGAAAACAGCATCGAACATGCTTTTGTTGTTTGTAATAAACAGATGATCGACGTGTTTGATCTGCCGCAGGAGATCAGGGTGGCATCATTGCGGCAGGAGCTCTGCAGGAAATTTGACCCGGCAACCGATACCGTGAACCTTCTTAAAAACAGTTCAAACATGATGGATAAACTATCATTCAGGTTTATTACAAAAGAACAACTGCTGAATGCCCTGGCCATGAATAATCACCGCCGCGATGAAACCGCCAGGCAACTTGGGGTGAGCACCGTTGCCTTGTGGAAAAAGATGAAGAAGTTTGGGATAATCAATTAAACCGGACCCATTCAGAAATAAATGAAGTGCATTTTATGAATGAGCAGGAATAATGCTGGCAGTAGGCAATCCGATAAAGAATATTTTTGAAAATACCAATTATTAAGGTATCACTGATATATTTTGTTGGCCGGAAGGGGAAAATTATACCATTAGCCATTATAATTTAGTCTGAAATTAACAACGTAATGTGAAGA
>CAZVKJ010000060.1:0-21904 GCA_964626855.1 uncultured Bacteroidales bacterium | reverse complement strand
AGGAGTCCTATGGACCGCCGACAGGAATTGCCAACGCTCCAAAATCACTGCAAAAAATCAGCCTTTAGAAAGCTACCGGTTAACGACCACTCTATTAATGATCTTTTCGCCATTTTGTTCGGCAATGATGGTGTAAACTCCCTGTGATAAGCGGCTTATATCAAGCTCAATATTGTCTTCCGCTGTAGTCTGCATCACAAGATTACCAATCATATCATATATTTTAATGCCGGTGTTTCCATTGAGTCCTTCAATATTTATTCTGTCAACGGCAGGATTGGGGAAAATGGAAATACCCGCCGGGGCATCTGAAGATTCAATACCGGTACCGACCGTGGTTTTGGTCATTTTAAAGTTGTATGGATGCAAATAGCTTGTGTTGGTAGGTAATCCATAAATTTCCAGGTAATAACTTCCCGGGTCAAGCACTTGTGAATATATCAGGCTGCCTGCCCCGTTGCTTGAACCGATCGTTCCAATGGTATTGTTTGCCATATCCACAAAGCGAACTTTCAGATCACTTAAAGCAATATTGCTTATGCTGACCTTCACATTGCTCTTCACCGGAATTGAAAATTTAAAATCATCATAATCATTTAAATATCCATCCACGGGTTGTCGTGATGTAAAAGCGGTATACGTGATATCAAAACCAATGTCATATGACAAAGCATAATCATTAGGTTCGTCAAGGCCTTCCATCAATAAGTGGGTTACTTCAAGCAGATCTCCGTGAATCTGAATCAGGTTAAATTTATGATACCAAAATACATTTTTTGTAAGCTTGGGATAAATGCAATTAATATTGGCGCTAGTTGACAATACCAATCCATCACCCGGCGTTGCCGCGGGGCATCCGTCGCATTCAGCTACGATGCAGGCATGATCCAGATCGGTGGGCATGCTACGTTCATTTAATCCGAGAATATTATTTCCTTCGATGCTATTGCAGTTTACATCCACATTATAATATTCAGAAAACATCATTCCATCCATCACAGCATAACTTTCAAGGCCGCCAAATAAAAACACGCAGGGGTCGCCGCTGTATTCATATGTTGCCTGCAGGTCTCTGATGCCTTCTGAACGGTCGTCGAGTCCGATAACCCAGTCACCAAACTGGCTAAGTGAAGCATCGCTGCCGGCATGCGGGGATCCTCCTGTAAGCAGCTTGGCGATATGGTGTTCTCCATCAGATTGCCAGTTGGCAGGATTTTGCAAATACTGACGCACCGCCAGGCCGCCCATGCTATGGCCCACTAAAATTACCTTATCGCGCCCGGTCAGTTGCATAATCCGGTATACAGCTTCGCGTATTGCCCTACCCTGCTTGTATGCAGCCGACATGCCGCTGATAACGCTGTGTCCGAAACTGACAGGGTAACTGCCATCATCACCCACATCATAATTCATATAATAATAATCGCCGGCGACCCAGGTACCGGTAAACAATGCCATATCAGCATTTGCCGTTGGCCAGAAACTCAGGTTTGCCGTAGAATTGTTACCATCATAGTTTAAACAAAAGTCAAAGCGTCCGCCAAAGGTCAAACCATAAACAGCGTCAAGAGAATCTGTAAAGGTATTCCATTGGTCGGCTCTTCCGTTCACACCGTGCATCATTAGCACGGGATACACTAATTTTATTCCGGATTTACCCGGTATGGGCATCTTTACACGATCAACCCCTGAAGAACCCGGGGCCGAGAGGTTTTCATACCCTGCCGGACGTTCCTTTGGAACGGCATAGCCTGAATAGGGTATTGTTATTTCCTCCTGTGCCTGTACGCAAGCGTAATTAAAAATAAATATTAATGTAAATAGTATTATTCTTTTCATATCACTTGATTTGTGTATCAATAATTATTGGATACAGATGATTTGTATATTTTCATCAAAACAAATTTACTACATTTTTTAGTGAAAGTGTAAAAATAATAACAAGCATATTAGGAGTCTAACATAACATGAAAAATTCACAAGAATTTTTCACTCTTCGTGATGACATAAGAAAATCAAGTATTTGGGCAGTATTACCAATTGCATTTATTTTTTTGTCTCAAAAAATAAATGCAATTGGAATAACAATATAGAAATTCAGCCTTAAAAAAAACTACCGGTTAACGACCACTCTATTAATGATCTTTTCGCCATTTTGTTCGGCAATGATTGTGTAAACTCCCTGTGATAAGCAGCTTATATCAAGTTCAATATTATCTTCTGCTGTAGTCTGCATCACAAGATTACCAATCATATCATATATTTTAATGCCGGTTTTTCCATTGAGTCCTTCAATATTTATTCTGTCAACGGCAGGATTGGGAAAAATGGAGATACCCGCCGGGGCATCTGAAGATTCAATACCTGTAGTGACCGTGGTTTTAGTCATTTTGAAGTTGTATGGATGCAAATAGCTTGTGTTGGTAGGTATTTCATAAATTTCCAGATAATAACTCCCCGGGTCAAGCACCTGCGAATATATTAAACTGGTGGCTCCGCTGCTTGACCCGATCGTTCCTATGGTATTGCCTCCCATATCCACAAAGCGGACTTTCAGATCACTTAAAGCAATATTGTTTATGCTGACCTTCACATTGCTCATTACCGGAATTGAAAATTTAAAATCATCATAATCATTTAAATATCCATCCACGGGTTGTCGTGATGTAAAAGCGGTATACGTGATATCAAAACCAATGTCATATGACAAAGCATAATCATTAGGTTCGTCAAGGCCTTCCATCAATAAGTGGGTTACTTCAAGCAGATCTCCGTGAATCTGAATCAGGTTAAATTTATGATACCAAAATACATTTTTTGTAAGCTTGGGATAAATGCAATTAATATTGGCGCTAGTTGACAATACCAATCCATCACCCGGCGTTGCCGCGGGGCATCCGTCGCATTCAGCTACGATGCAGGCATGATCCAGATCGGTGGGCATGGTACGTTCATTTAATCCGAGAATATAATTTCCTTCGAAGCTATTGCAATTTACATCGACATTATAATAATCAGAAAACAACATTCCATCCATTACAGCATAGCTTTCAAGGCCGCCAAATAAAAACACACATGAATCTCCGCTGTATTCATATACTACCTGCAGGTCTCTGATGCCTTCCGAACGGTCGTCGAATCCGACAACCCAGTCACCAAACTGGCTAAGTGTAGCATCGCTGCCGGCATGAGGTGATCCTGCTGTAACCAGCTTGGCGATATGGTGTTCTCCATCAGATTGCCAGTTGGCAGGATTTTGCAAATACTGACGCACCGCCAGGCCACCCATGCTATGCCCCAGTAAAATTACCTTATCGCGGCCGGTCAGTTGCATAATCCGGTATACGGCTTCGCGTATTGCCCTACCCTGTTTGTATGCAGCCGACATGCTGCTGAGAACGCTGTGTCCGAAATTGACAGGGTAACTGCCATCATCACCCACCTCATAATTCATATAATAATAATCGCCGGTGACCCAGGTACCGGAAAACAATGCTAAATCAGCATTTGCCGTTGGATAGAAATTCAGGTTTGACGTAGAATTGTTACCATCATAGTTTAAACAAAAGTCAAAGCGTCCGCCAAAGGTCAAACCATAAACAGCGTCAAGAGAATCTGTAAAGGTATTCCATTGGTCAGGTATTCCTTTCACACCGTGCATCATTAGCACCGGATATACTAATTTTATTCCGGATTTACCCGGTATGGGCATCTTTACGCGATCAACCCCCGAAGCGCCCGGCGCCGAGAGGTTTTCATATCCTGCCGGACGTTCCTTTGGAACGGCATAGCCTGAATAGGGAATTGTTATGTCTTCCTGTGCCTGTATAAAAGCGTAATTAAAAATAAATATTAATGTAAATAGTATTATTCTTTTCATATCAGTTTGTTTGTGTGTCAATAATTATTGGTTACAGATGATTTGTATATTTTCATCAAAACAAATATACTACATTTTTTAGTGAAAGTGTAAAAATAATAACAAGCTTATTGGGGGCAAACACAAACCTCCTGATTATCATTATCATTATTCTTTATCGGAAAGACAGGTTGACGGAACAGATATATCATTAATACCAGATTTCGTTTTTGAGTTTTCTAAAGCTTAGCATAGGAATCATTATTATTAATGAGCAGATTAAACCGATTGGAAAATTTTATAGTCCAAACTTCGTCTTACTCGTTGGGACTATATTATTTAAACCATCGGCATTGCCCTTTTCTGCCTTCGACAGGCAGGCAAAGTAGAAAGTGGCAGTACGTCTATGGATTAATCAGGGAATTATATACTCGTAATTATACCGTTTAAGTAACTTTAATATCGAAATCGGATCATCTGTTTGAATGATGTCAACATTGCGCCGAAGCGCCTTTTTGTTCTCCGCATAATTATCGGGCGACCATGTCATCACATACAGGCCTTTTTGATGGGCAAGCTCAGTATCCACATTTAGGGCATCAATGGATGTTGAAACCCCACAGTAATGCCTTTCAGCAGCAAAATTTATAGTATTTTCATCAAGGTTGCCAAATATGAATAGTTTATTGGTCATGCCAAGGCTTTGGGCTTTATCCAGCAAATCGCCATATCCTTCCAGAAAAACATTGTTACACATATGATATTTTTCACATATCCGCTGAATAGCTCTCAGTAATTGCCCGCGATAATGATCCTGGTCATCAATGGCGGTATCCACCTTTGTACAATCGAATGAGAAGTACAGGTTTGTCAGGCCAGGGATTTTTCTAAAGACCGAATCGACGGAGTTTACATATATGCCATTTTGTATGGCATTATATTGACATTGCTGCAACTCAGCCCAGTTTGATTCATAAACCCGGCCGGAACATGTTGTCCTTGAATCAAGCAACAAATTATGATAAAGCACAAGAACGGTGTCTTTCGTTATTTGAACATCAACTTCACAGCCGTCGGTACCAATAGCAAGAGCAGGCATAATAGCCTGAAGCGTGTTGCCCGGGAACCGGTACATTTCACCCATTCCGCGATGGCCAAGTATCATTACTTTAGTTCCGAAATAGTCATCATCTGAAATTTCTTCCCTTTTACTACAGGCCTGTATCAGCAAAAGAATAAAAATAAAGAAGACAAAAAGCCGGATTCTATTTTGTTTAAAATGCATAACCCAGGTTTAGATTTGATACCCACCAGAAATTGTTCTTTATATCGACCCATTGAGCGTTGATGGGCTTAACAACTTGTATGTCTTTATCTGAAGCTACTTTGAATATTTTTGCAAGAAAAGAAGTTTTGATTTCAACGAAAAATTGTGAACCAAAACAATATTTCCCACCAAGGCTCAATCCCGCGCCCATTCTGAACTGATGATTTTTTCCGGAATTTGTTTCATCCAAATTAGAGTTGTATACATCGTACAACCTGCGGTAATAATTAATATCGAGGATGCCTCCTGCGTACATTCCCTGATGGCTCTTGACTTTTGAATGCCAGAAATAATAATTATATGCAGGCATGAAATGGAAACCTGTTATTTTTATTTTTTGTTCAACCGAATAAAATCCCGGACCCTGATTGAAAAAATCATAATATTTGATAAAGGAATAATGATCATAAAGGCCCATGTCCCAATAAAACGAAATAAAAGAGCGCTTCGCGATATTCATTTCAAAATCCAGTCCTATCCTGGCCTGTTCACGATTATCAAAAATATCAAAATACAAAGGGACAAGGTCGGCTTTAACAGCAAATTTGTTTATGACGGTATCCCTGGATTGAGCTTCAACTCTTCCTGGAATGCCCTGCATCAGAAGAAAAAAAAATATTATAAAAAAATAATGCTTATTCACCTTCGCAAATGTCGTGTATGAAATTTAAATATGTTGGGTGGTGTTGCATCCCTGTAAATTTTTTCACCCCAGCAGTTGTTTTGCCGTTTTTATCGAAGCATCGGTAACATTACTGCCACTAAGCATTTCGGCAAGCACCTCCACCCTTTCGTCCGGTTTCAGTATTCTGATACGCGAATAGGTTGCATTCTTCTCTTCCTTCTTGTACACAAGGTAATGGTAATCGCTTTTACCGGCAATTTGCGGCAGGTGCGTGATGGAAATCACCTGCATATCACGGGCAAGGTCTTTCATGATGGCGCCGGTTTTTGATGCTACTTCGCCGGAAACCCCGCTGTCAATCTCATCAAAAATGATGGTCGGCAATAATCTTTTGCGTGAAATAATTGATTTTATAGCCAGCATCAACCTTGATAATTCGCCGCCGGAAGCAATACGGTCAATCTCTTTCAGATCAGAACCTTTGTTGGCGCTGAATGTAAATCTGATCACATCCGAACCTGTGGCATGGATTTGTGGCGAGCGCTCATGTTCAATCTTTATCCGTGCATTGGGCATACCCAGCTGCTGGAGGATGCCGACAACCTTTCCCTCAATTTCTTTAAAAACCTTTTTTCTTCCTGATGAAATGCCGGCTGCCGAATGTTGCAACTCACTTTCCGTTTTGCCGATGAGCAACTCCAGCGTTTTTATTTCGGTTTCAAGAGATGAAATATTCTGAAGCTTCCGGTCCAGTTCATTTTTTATATCAAGCAGTTCACCAACAGTATTTACGCGGTGTTTCTGCTGAAGGTGGTAAATCTCGTTAAGCCGTTGTGAAATTGTTTCAAAGCGTTCAGGCGAATAATTGACTTTTTCACCTATATTTTCAAGCTCTGAAGTGATGTCTTTGAGCTCTATGCAAACACTTTGCAGGCGTTTTACATTTTCTTCGAGCCGGACATCGAATTTCGATATTTGCGCAAGCTGGCTGTACACAGCGTTCAGCTGCTGATTCAGATTATCTTCGCTACTACCCAGGGCGAACACCGCTTTGTCAAGGACCGACTTTATCTGCTCAACATGATTCAGCAATTCCAGTTCCTGCTCCAGTTCCTGCTGTTCATTTTCTTTCAGCCCGGCAGTTTCAAGTTCGCTGAACAAAAAATTGAAATAGCCTGCATCGGCATTGGCTTGCTTTTCGGCTTCAATAAGCTTTTGCAGGTCTTTTTTCTTTTCGCGGTATTCGTCAAAGAGTTTCCCGTGATTCTTTACCTGCTCAGAAATGTCGGCATAGCTGTCGATGGCCAGAAGCTGGTAATCCTCATCATTGATCAGGCGGGTCTGATGTTGTGAATGAAGATCGACAAGCCTTTCACCGAGCTCCTTCATCTGCCCCAGCGATACCGGCGTATCATTGATGAAAGCCCGTGATTTGCCCTCGGGGTTGATCTCGCGCCTGAGCAATAATGTTTTGTCAAAATCAAGATTATTGATTTCAAAAAAAGGCTGAAGGTTGTACTTTTCGATCATGAATGTGCCTTCAATCACACATTTTTTTGCCTTGTCGTTGAGTGACTGTATATCGGCCCGCTGGCCGAGTATCAGCGCCAAGGCGTCAAGTATGATGGATTTTCCGGCGCCTGTTTCGCCGGTGATGGCCGTGTAACCTGCAAAAAAATCCACCTCGATAGCATCTATCAATGCATAATTAGAGATGGAAAGATGCGAAAGCATAATCAGCAGGGTTTACTTTGCATTCAGTATCTTGGTATTGAAATCGCCGGAATGTGCAGGATCGATCTCTTTTAAGATATCGACAATCCTTGGCTTATCGCCTGAAGGTGCCTGCGAAAATATGTTGATGATCTCGTCGCGCTTGGTATCCATAAAAACCGTTGTAAAATACAGGCTGGGTGTTCCCCTCACCACGGTTTGCATCTTTTCCATCGCAGAAATCACTGAGGTTCTGCCGTTTTCTATATTGTCCTTCATGGCATCAAGACCTTTCAGATGATACAAATACAGACATTCCCTGAAACCACTGTATGAATCATTTAAGAGGTTTTCGACAAGCCAGTAACGGTTTTTCCTGCTCTCGAATGATTTCCAACCTTTGTCAGCCGCATTTTGAGCAAGCTGAACAATATTCTGCGCCTTGGTAAAATATTGTGAACCGCCTTTCATCGTGTATGAATCGAAATCGACACCAATGATGATGTATGCATAATAAGCCAGCAAAGAAGTAAGATTCGACAGGTAGTTGTTGTCGTCATAGTCGAGGGCCTGGTTCTGAATGTATTTAAAAGAAATATCCTTGTCAACAAGATTCAGCATAGGCGTATTGTATGACGTGTTGAACACCGGCCTGCGCGATTGCACCTGCATGGTTCCTTTAAATTCAACATCCGAGGTTCTTTCGCTGATATTAATGAAAATGCTGCATTCAATCTTTTCTTCCTGCCTGTATGTATAACCCGTCCACTTCCTGTTGTTGAGAAACTCCATGATCGCTTTTTGCATTTCGTCAAACACGGTACGGTCGCTACCCCCTATCTGGGCCGAGTTAACAGATACTGAACAAAATAGTTCCTGCGACCTGCCGATGTTCACCGAAAAAATCAAAAAAGCTAAAATGATGAGTTTTTTCATGTTTATTTATTTCTTAATTTAATGATTTCGTTGACTATATCGTTTGCAACCTCTCTTTTTGATTTAAGATCAAACATCGTTGCCGTTAGGTTTTTATCCACGATAGTTATCTTGTTTGTCGTGTGTTTGAATCCGGCTCCTTGATCTTTCAGGGAATTAATAACGACAAAATCCAGGTTTTTATTTTTGAGTTTCTTTATTGCATTTTCTTTTTCATTGTCAGTTTCCAGTGCAAAACCAACTAAAACCTGGTTTTTCTTTTTCACCTTGCCCAGCGATGCGAGGATATCCGGTGTTTTTACCAGCTTAACAGACAGTGACGCATCAGATTTCTTTATTTTCTTTTCCGAAAACTCCGCAGGTTTGTAATCAGCAACGGCGGCAGCCATTACCGTGATATCACATGTCGGAAAGACTTTGGTACAATACCGGTACATTTCTTCAGCAGTAACCACATCAACACGATGTATGGCCGGATGAGAAATATTCAGATTCACGGGGCCTGTCACCAGCGTTACCCGTGCGCCGCGTTCGGCAAATGCCGAGGCAATTTCAAAGCCCATAAGCCCTGATGAATGGTTGCCGATGAAGCGGACAGGGTCCAGATGCTCGTACGTCGGCCCTGCCGTTACCAGGACATTTTTATTTTTTAAAACTTCTTTTTTTTTTAGAAAACTGTCAAGTACTTCAACAATTTTTTCGGGTTCCTCCATCCTGCCCGCCCCGCATAAACCGCTTGCCAGTTCTCCTTCACGAGGCTCAATCAGATGATGGCCAAAGGAGCATATGGTTCTGATATTGTTTTGAGTGGCGGGATGTTTATACATGTCAAGGTCCATTGCCGGTGCAAAGAATACCGGGCATTTTGCCGCCAGGAAAGTTGCCGTAAGCAGGTTATCAGCCAGCCCGTTAGCCATCTTGGCAAGCGTATTGGCCGACACCGGGGCAATAAGGTAAATATCAGCCCAGCTGCCCAGTTCAATATGGCTGTGCCATTTTCCGTCAAGCCGGTCGAAACCTTCGCATAACACCGGAGAACCCGATAACGTGGACAAAGTCAAAGGCGTGACAAAGTCTTTTGCCACAGGCGTAACCACCACCTGCACCTCCGCCCCTTCTTTCTTCAACAGGCGAACCAGTATGGGAATTTTATAAGCGGCAATGCTTCCCGTAATCCCGATTAATATTTTTTTCCCCTTAAGCATGGGTATTTATCAAAAATCGGTCGGGTTTTCCTTCATAGGGTTGCGGAAGTATAACTTTCCATTGAGGTATTCGTTGATAGCCACAAGTGTTGGCTTGGGGAGCCGCTCGTAATAACGTGCAATTTCTATCTGCTCGCGGTTTTCAAAGATTTCTTCCAGGTTATCCGTTGTTGTAGAAAACTCTTCAATTTTACTGTTCAGTTCTTCTTTTAACTCCGACGCAATTTTATTAGCACGGTTGGAAAGTATGACCACTGTTTCGTAAATGTTACCTGTTTCTTTAGTGAAATCACTGATATTCCTGGTAACCGCTAATGTTCCCACTTTTGATTTTTTGAAGTCCATAATCAATATTTAATTCTAAATCAGTTTTTTATCTTTTTCGGTATATTTCAATAATTCTTTTTCAACGTTTTTCATGATGGATTTGGCATCTTTGCCATAATCGGAAACCGGGAAAGTTGCATTGAACGAATTATATGCGTCCCTGGCAATTTCAAGCCTTTCCTGCTTCTTGGTTTCAATGCTGTTGATGGCATACTGGTAGCTCGACAAGAGCATGTAATAATATATTTCTTCCTTATGTTTTGAATCGGGATAATCTTTCAGCACATTTTTAAACGCGATATAGGATGCCTGGTAACTTTCAATTTTGTAATACAGTTTGGCGATTTCAAACTCTTTCTTCTCTAATTTATCGCGGAGTTCATCGATGATCTCATTGCATTTGGCCACCCTGGTGCTTTTAGGATATTGATTGATGAAAAGCTGAAACTCTTTGATGGCGTCAACGGAAATGGTTTGATCGAGGCCGAATTCGGGCGAAAAAAGATACTGGCAATAAGCTGACATATAATTACATTCTTCGGCATATTTACTTGTGGGAAATGTCGAAGTGAATTTGGTGAAATAATATCCTGCCTGTAAGTAATCGTCTTCGCCAAAATAGCAATAGGCGTAATAATAATTGATCTTTTCCGAGGTATCGGTTCCACGGTAATATATGAGCAGTTCATCAAAAAGCTGCATAGCACGATGATAATCACCTTTATCGTATAGCGAAACAGCTGTTTTATATTTTAGCCTGATATCGGAACTTTTTAATACTGATCTGTATTCGCTGCATGAAACAAACAGAACACTTGATAGCAAAGAGATACAGATAATTAGCAGGCGTGAAAATCTTAACATGGTGCAAAATTAGTTATTTTTAGATTACTAAAACTAAATTCTATAAAATATATTGTAATCAATTAAAACTTTAATGTCGGTTTTCACATAAGTTTGACGTAATATATTCCGAAACTGCACTGTTGATGCTTGCCTTTTTTTGGAGAGGGTTGTCTTAGGTAGTAGTAAAGTATATTTGGCTTTGCAGCCGGTCTTTTAGATCAACGAAAATGCTACGGGGGATAGTGTCTTTGCGCGAATCTATAGAATTACCTTCCTTTTTACCACATAGACACAGTAGGCATATAGGGACACATAGTTTATCCTTTATTTCTATAATGCCTTGGTTCTTTGCGCCTTTGCGTCTTGGCGAGAAATAAATAGCCCTAATTTTACCACATAGGTACAGTAGACACATAGGGCCACATAGTTTATCCTTTATTTCTATAATGCCTTGGGGCTTTGCGCCTTTGCGTCTTGGCGAGAAAGATATAGCCGGTATTTTTACCACATAGGTACAGTAGGCACATAGGGGCACATAGGATGTCATTTAATTCGATAATACTTCGCGTCTTTGCGTCTCCGCGAGAAAGATTTAGCCGTTTTTTTTACCACATAGACACATCAGGCACATAGGGACACATAGGATGTCGGTGGTGTTGCTGCAAAAATTAATATTTCCCCTGCAGCAATGATCAAAAATCCATGTATTGCTGAAAAGCACATTGCATAAATGATTTAGCCTGCCGGGCCAGCTCCTCTTCCGTCAGATGGCCGGTGGAATCAATCTCAAGCATGCAATTGCTGTTAGCTCCTGCATTAAAAGTGAGGTAACCGCCGGGCCTCACCCACCCGAAACCATTATCAAAAGCATAAAAAGCAAACTCCGGACAACCGGGTTGCAACAGGTTTTTGCTCCAGGAAAAATCAGAATGCTTAAGCCCCAACTGTGCCGACAATACCGCAGGAAAATCATGCTGGCAACCAATTTTTTCAACTTTCTTTCCTTTGAATTCATCATTAATGACATCGCCGCAAAGCAGCATCACAATCTTATGGTAATCGGCAGAACAAAAATCGTAATTACGGTATGATCCATGGCAATGGTCCGAAATCAGCACGAACAAGGTATTTGAATACCAGCTTTGCTGCTTCGCCTGCCGGAAAAAGCTTTCGAGGCACTTGTCGACATAATAGGCAGAGTTTACAAAAGGTTTTTCATATTGCGGCCACGAAAACACCTCTTTCATATTAAAATCATAGGGCGAATGCGAACTGAGCGTAAAAATGGAAGAAAAGAACGGCTGTTGCTGGCTGTTAAGCGCGTTTAAGAAATACGGAAACGTATATTCATCATGTATACCCAGCTTGCCGCGCGGCATAGACGACGGAAAATCGTCGCCCTCAACCAGCTTGTCGATGCCGTTATTTACCATATAACTCTTGATATTTCCATAGATCAGCTGGCCGCCAAAATAAAATGAGCTAAAATACCCGTCATCTTTCATCTTTCTGATCAGGCCGGGCAGCTTGCTGTATTTTTCGGGTTGCTGCGTCAGGGCGGTAATGCCCAGCGACGGAAAGCCGCTAAAAATGGCGGCCATGCCCTCCTGCGAACGTGTGCCGCTGGCGTAAATGTTTGTAAACAGCACCCCGTTCTTTTCCAGTTCGTGAAAAAACGGCGTGATGCCATTTTCTCCGCCCTGGCTTTCAATGAGATCGGCCGACCAGCCTTCCAGTATGAACATCACCACGTTGGGTTTGCCGGTTTTCAGGATCAGCGCCGTAGAATCATTGCAGGGCTCAAAAAGCTGCCTGACGGTATTACGGGCATCCTTATCGTCATAATAATGATATGGATTTTTATCCAGCATATTATAGTTTTGCATAATGCTGTTCCCGAGGTTCCACAATGAATTTACGGAGACGAGGTTCAGTAGGGCGTTTTTCGAATAGTACGACTGGCTCTGGTTGATGGGTATCTGCCGCCAGCCGCCGCGCATGCCGAGAAACAACATCCCGGGCATAAGGATGATGAACACTGCAGAAAAGATGATATTCCTTTTTTCAACTATGATACGCCGGAAAAAAAACTTCAGGTAGATGAAATAATACAATGCCATTTGTAACACGATGAGTGAAATGAGCAGCACGGCCTGCCCGGTTTGCGCGGTGCCCGTTATCTCCTGCGGATGCGCCAGATACATCAGGGCTTTGTAATGCAGCTTGGTTTTCCATTCGCTGTAAACGCCGGCTTCAACGGTGGTGACCACGACAATTACCAGCAAAATAATAAAGACATACACCTTGCTGATGATGTGGAGCCAGCGTGAAGAATAGAAATTCTGTACCGCCGTGATAAAAAACGGTATGGCCATGATATAGCATATAGCCGAGATGTCGAGGGGTAACGAATAAACAAATACGCCTAAAAACCCGGTAAAATGTACCCCTTTGAGATAAGCAAGGTTGTAAACGGCATAAACCAGGCGGGAACAATCAAATACGATCAGCCAAAACAATACTTGCCTGAAAAACGATAAAAGAATTTGCCTGTGCAGCGGTTTCATAAGCCGGGTTTCGGCAAAATTACAACATTGGCAAATTATAGCGGAGTTTTGATGAATAATTATTCAGGGGTGTAGCTCCACATCCGATGGATATCGGATTTAATGAACCACTGTATACGAGACTCGCACGTATGGTGGTGTGAGAGGCGCACCTCGTCAGTTAACTACTGGCGAGGCCGTCTACTCGATTATATGCCGTTTTTCTTTTGTTCATGGTCAGTTTTTGATCTAAATATAGAGTCCGCAAGTCTAGTTCCTGTCGAAACCAACTTTGATAAAACCCTAAGTTGTTCTCTACATGCAATGCTGTCTGTCGGATTAGGGTAATTTATTGTGTGGTCTATTTCACCCCAAATTTCTTCAAACAAAGTTCTAACTTGAATCTCGCAACAAATTGAATTATGATTGTTAGGCTTAACTAAATAATGAATGCTCGTATAATAGGTATCTCTTAATTCAGTTAGTACATTTAAGCTTTTATAGAAATGTACTGATTCTGGATCCCATGTGAAAGCTTTGGGTTGTTCAACAAAAAGCCAATCACCAGTTTCAATTTTATTATTAATAGCTGTATTAATTTCTGGAAATTGATCTTGATAAAGATGCAAAACACGAACACCAATAAAATTCGTTATCTCTGTAAAAATATTATCTTTTGTAATTGTCTTCCCATCTTGTAATTTTCTTAGAAGTTTCCCTTTAAGATGAGTTGGATCTTTCAATCTTGATTTTATTGAATGTATTATAGGTAGAGGAGCCTTATTAAGCTGTGGATGTTTTTGGAAGAATACTAGGACACCAGCCAAAAACTGTTCATATTCAAACTGCTTCTCAAGATAAGCTGCTACTGCTTCGTCTATTTCTTGGCACATGGCAAATTAAGTTAAAGTGTTAGTACGTTCTAAAAAACTTGTAGCAAATGCGATATAATTTCCTTTGGTCGCTTCATAAATCGCTCTATTACCCATAATTGTTGGCCTATCACTAGGGTCTAAATTAGTAAGACTTGGTATTTGCCAAATAGGATGTTTATACTTTTGAGCCATATTAGGTAATGTGTTATGTGAATGCATAACGGAAGTCATTCCGATTGGGTTATTTGCTTGTTCTGGTGTCAAATGATTGCGAACTTCAAGACTTATATACTCTTCAATTGTTGCAGGTATTTGCTGTGCATAATTGTAATGAGCTAGAGCTAAATCCCAAGGTGTTATTCCAGTATATTTTCTTGCATTATAAATTGTATAACCTAAAAACCTTACAAAATTAGTTGGGAATTTAGTTCGCTTATCGTCAGAAATCAATCCATAGATTGTATTGAATTCTTTACTCCATTGTCTCAAAGCACTTCCAATATTTCTTATTCCATACATTGAAAACATATCCGGTAAGGCAGGAATAAGAAAACCATCAACAGTTGAAATGATTACTTTATTTAATGATCCTAAACTTGGAGAAGTATCAATGATTACAAAATCATAATGATATATTCTTGCATATTCCTCAGCAATTGACCTAATATTAGTGATAGTTCTAATAGAAAGGGATTCTCCAAGATATGAACCACTCCATCTTTCAGAAATCTTATTTTCGAATTTATGGATTGTCAATCGTCCAGGAATTAAATCTAAATTATCTCTTAATTGCACAGGAGGCGGCGTTTTGGTTAATTCTCCCTGTCCATCTTCTGCTGGCTTTAATAAAAAATGAACCGTTCTTGGTCTTTTAAGAAATGCATCATATTCTTCTGCTGCCATACGCTTTATTGAAGTTTCAAAATCATCAATAAAAGGGTCTTCTTCTGCCCAAATTGTGTGTAATGCCTCCTCGTCCATTCCACAAATTGTTAAATTACATTGAGGGTCAAGGTCGATCATAAGAGTCTTATGTCCCATTTCCGCTAAAATGTTAGAAAGATGAAACGCCAGCGTCGATTTGCCAACGCCACCTTTGTTGTTGAATAAAGATATTATTTTCATGTTATCGTAGTTTGTTTCTGTTTTTTAAAATGGTAAATAATGGTTAGAAAATTGCAGGAGTTTTTTCAATTCCTGCAATTTTTTTGTTAGCAACCATTTTTTAACTTTTTCATTGCTTCTTTAACATCTAATAGTTGATATTTTTCTTCATTTACTTTTTTGATTACATAAGTTAAGACTTTATCAATCAATTCAGCCTTTTTAAGACATTGTTCATCACTAAAAGCATGAATGCCCTCTGATAACTGTGCATATAGTAACTTAATGGGATTGTCACCTAATTCCATAAGAGATTTTGGAAGAAAATCATTTACTACATTAATCAAATTAGACATTTGATGGTCTATCTTATATGATTCCATTGCTTTTTTTATTTTATCGACACCCTCGAAGTCAATTGTTGAAATATCTTCAATTATTCTTTTAATTTCATTTTCTATTATTCTCCTGAAATAAGAATAAGCGCCAATACCATAGCTTACCGAGAGATTTATTAGAGCTTTCTTATAATTCACAATATCTTCATCAGTCAAATATTTCTCAACAATTTTATCAGGTGAAATTTCAAAAGATGGTAATTGTCCAACTTTCTGAATAAATATGTTAATGCCTGAATTAACACCTGTTTCCCTCTCATCCCAAGTCTTATCAGAATATGCATTTATTAAAAACTCTATTTTCGCACCGCATGATTGACAAATACCGGAAAGTTGAAAAGTCATATTAAATGACCTTGTATTTTCGTCAAATTCCATTGGAATAGCGTTAACGTCTGTATTTTCATGAATATATCTTCCAAAATAATTTGAATACACGGACGTCTTGAAAGTTTGAGTTTCCTTTTCACGAGGGCATTTGAATTTGAATGGTTTATTAATATAATCTAGTGGATTTACATAACTCTCATGATACTTATCATAGTCTGAAACTACAAGAATTTTGGCGTATAACGGTTTTTTTGACAAAAAATCCGTGAGCTCGGAATCAGTGATTATTTTCATTTTTATAATTTAATTTCATTAACTTTCTTTAAAACCATTTGTTTAACTGTCTCCGGCGTGATTGGAATGCCATGTCTGTATAGCGCCTCTATGCTTTGCTTTTCAATTTGCTGTAGTCTTAGTTCAACTGCTAAAGCTTGAATCTTTTCAATTATTTTAAAATAGCGTTCATTCTGGATGACACCAATAATTGGATTACTAAGTTTATTGTTCATGACAGAACCTAAATCAAATTCTCCTTTCAAGTTGAAGAAATCATCGTCCCACTTTAATGAATTGTCAAAGATGAAAATTAAATATTCATTGAGTATACTATGAAATGGAGTTTTTGAAACGTTGTCAAAAAACTCATAAGTCATTTCTTTATTTTCGATATTCTCAGCTTTAATAATTACCATTGGAATGATATCAAATAAGTCCAGGCATTTATTAACCATGTTTGTCCAATCCTTAACTGCTTGTCCTATTTTAAAATCAATTATTAGAGGTAAAAATAAATCCAAATTGAAACGAATACGTTCTTCTAAATCTTCATTTATTTTGAAGTGGTTATATAGTGGTTGATTCGAAATGCTTGCTCTCCAAATGTTCGATTGAATTAACAGTTGAAAAGCTATTGGATGTATTCTCTTGCATTCATATCTATAATACCCATTCTCAAGTTTTGTTATTTCGAAATTTTGTTCAAACTGTTTTTGCTCTATTTTATATGTTATTTCAGCTGCATAGATGCTTTCAATAAATCCGAGTCTGCGTTCGCAGCCACGACAAAAAATATAATCTTCTTTTATTACTGTGTCACTTTTATTTTGGCTATAGTCTTGGTCTGGATTGGTCGTAATAAGAAATCCACGTTCTTCTCCACGTTTCCCAATTTGAGAAGCTAGCAGAAATGCTGAAGTAATATGAGAACCTGTTTGGTCAGCGTCATTTGCTTTACAGAGTTTACATTTCATTGTAGTTTCTTAATATGGTTGCTAACAATTAAGATTTGTGTTAGCCTATTACTGTTATTTCTACTTTAGCTTTTAGTGCATTTACATTCCATCCTTATATTATAAATTTCAGGATTTCAGCATCATAACTATAATTATCCGTTTACAAACATTTACAAATATTTGTAAGCATTTATAATAAAAGTCCAAAATTAACAAAACAATGTATTAAAATAAAAATTTATTGAAAACTTTTTTAACATTTATTCAACAACTTGTAACTATTCAGCCCATTGAAATAAAAAGAAACAATGAGATTCCCTGCCTACCAGCAGGGAATGATGATTTATGAAGTGCGCTCAGTTCTGAAACAATAAATCGATAATCTTCCGCCGCCGATACATAAATCTCTTTGAATAATGAACATCGATCAACGAATGATGATTTATGAAGTACGCTAAAATCTAAAATCTGAAATCGTTAGTCATCCGCCGTGGCGGATTCTTAAATCATTTTAAATTTTATACTCTTTGAATAATGAACATCGATTAACCCTGACTGCTGGCCTTAAATTTAAAATGATAAACCAAATACAGTATTCCATGGAGTAAAACAGTGATGCCGGCAGCAAACCAGGGGCCGGTATTATAAAATTCAAAATAAAGAAGCGAACCTATAACTACAATAATATACCAAAGAATAAAAATAATTCCTGCAATAAATTCCTTTCTGTACGACAATGCAACCCCGGCAAAAAAAAGAATTAATAATACCGGAAACAAAATGAAAGGCATACTGAGATAATCATAGTGTTTTCCGCGTGTAAGGTCACCGGCAACAACCAATAGGTACAGGAAAACATAATTATGAAGGAAGAGGTGAAGGGTATATTTCCAATCTTTCTGACTGCCGGCTTTTGATTTTTCAGATTTCAGGTAAGCCTTTCTGTTCAGGAAGACTCCGATTACAAGCACCGGAACTGAAAGTATCATGACCATATCAGCATCAGGCCATAAAAATAAGCCAAATACCCATATCAAAATGACCCATGCCTGTAACAAATACCCCCCTGCTTTGACATTGAACCATGATATTACAAAACCGCAGAAAAAGAAAAGAAATGCGATGAGAATTGTAATATCTTCCGTTGATGATAGTGACATTTCCCCTGTAAAAAACGGAGCAATAAAGCCAATAAAATACAAAATGCAATATATTGCCGTAATCAATTGAAGAATTTTATTTTTGAGCGTTTTCATGTTTTTCGTTTATAATTAATTAATAGGGTTTCTGTGTGGATTTACTATGATTTTAATAATAATTCGCAGCGCCAATTTGTATTCAATATCAAATTATATAACAAATGATTTTGCAGTGCTAATTTAATAAATTATTAACAATTAATTAGTGTTTGTAAGAAAACGCCAATTTTTTCGTTACGCTTGCGTCAAAAATGCTCTTCTACCAAAGTAAATTCGAGGATGTTCAATTATTTTCTTTGCCGGATTGCCTGCTAATAGCAGGGATTACCTAACCTGCTGCCTACAATGCTCATTCATAAATTGCCTTTTCATTTATTTATGAATAGGTCGGGATAAATTTTAAAAAAATTCTTACCTTTGCAAAAAATTTGCTCTTTTTCCCCAGAAGCATTGTCTCCGTTGGATTTAAGCCAATTTTATAATTTTAAAAGTAATGTTGCCACCATTAAAACTGTCTGACAGTTATCGGGGCGGAATGAATTATGACTTCTTAACTAATATTATCACATCATGTCATTGACCAAACTCAGAAACATCGGCATTGCCGCTCATATTGACGCCGGAAAAACCACGGTTACCGAACGGATACTGTTTTTTACAGGCGTAACCCGTAAACCCGGCGAAACCCACGACGGGCAGGCCACCATGGACTTTATGAAACAGGAACAGGAGCGCGGCATCACCATCGCCTCGGCAGCCATTTCATGCCAGTGGAAAGATGCCCAGATCAACATCATTGACACTCCGGGCCACGTGGATTTTACCATAGAAGTTGAACGTTCACTGCGCGTGATCGACGGCATGGTCGCCGTTTTTTGCGCTGTCGGGGGTGTGGAGCCGCAGACAGAAACCGTCTGGAACCAGGCCAACCGTTATAAAGTGCCGCGCATCGGCTTTGTCAATAAAATGGACCGCACGGGAGCCTGTTTCAGCGATGTGATAAACATGATGAATAAATACCTGGATGCCAAAGCCCTGCCATTTCAGCTCCCCATGGGCGCCGAAGAGAATTTTTACGGGATCATCGACATCATTAAGCGTAAAGCCTACGTGTTTGATGAAAGCAACCAGAGCAAAGAAATAGAAATCCCCGATGAATACCGGCAGCAAAGTGAGGACTACCGTATGGCGCTGGTAGAAAAACTCGGCGACTACGATGAAGAAATCAGGGAGTTGTATTTCGAGGAAAAAGATATTCCTGCCGATCTCATTAAAAAAGCTGCCCGCGAAGCAACGCTGAAACTGCTCATCACACCGGTATTTTGCGGCGCTGCCTATAAGAACAAAGGTATCCAGCTGCTGCTTGACGCTGTTGTAGAACTGCTTCCCTCGCCTATTGACATTGGCGCCGTGGTAGGTTTCGACGTTGATGACCCTGAAAAGACCAAAAGCCGCAACCCATCTGTCAAAGAGCCTTTTGCTGCCCTTGCCTTTAAACTCATCCACGATCCTTTTGTCGGGCAACAGACGTTTATCCGAATCTATTCGGGGCGGATTACGAGCGGCATGCAATTGCTCAATTCTACCAAAGGAAAATATGAACGTACAGGCCGGATACTGAAAATACGCGCCAAAGACCGCGAAGAAATCAGCGAAGCCGGTCCCGGGGACATTGTTGCCCTCATCGGGATGAAATTCACCAAAACCGGCGACACCCTCTGCGACAGCGAACATGCGCTCCACCTCGAATCTATTCATATCCCGCCCACGGTTATTGAGCTTAAAATCAACCCCGCCAAACGCGGCGACCAGGAAAAAATGATTGAAGCCCTGCAGAAACTCGCCAATGAAGACCCGTCATTCAACATGAGGTACGACGACGAAACCAATGAAACCATCGTTTCGGGAATGGGCGAACTGCACCTCGAAATTATCATCGACCGCCTTCGCCGCGAGTTCAACGTTGACGTAATTGTAGGCCAGCCCTCCGTAGCCTTCCGCGAAGCCATCACGATGGAATCGGAAAACGATTTTAAACATGCCAAACAAAGCGGCGGACACGGACAGTTTGCCCGTACCCTCCTCCGTATAGAACCCAACGAAGGTAAAGGCTATGAGTTTATTGATAAAATCAAGGGCGGCGTAGTTCCTTCAGAATATGTAGGCTCGGTGAACAAAGGCGTGCAGAAAATACTCGAAAAAGGCATCATTGCCGGCTTTCCCATCGTTGACGTAAAAGTAACCCTGCTCGATGGCGCTTACCACCCTGTAGACTCATCAGATATGGCTTTCCAGATCTGTGCATCAATATGTTTTAAAAATGCTTTTCTCAAGGCAAATCCCATACTCCTTGAACCGGTGATGAAAGTAGAAGTGAACACCCCCGACGAATATATCGGTGAGATTGTCGGCAACCTCAACCGCCGTCGCGGCAGGATCGAAGCCATGCGCCGCTACCGCAAAGGTTCGCAGAAAGTAAACGCGTTTGTCCCGCTGATGGAAATGTTCGGATATGCTACACAGTTAAGGAATATGTCAAGCGGAAGAGCCAACTTTTCAATGGAATTTTACCAGTATGAGCCGGTTCCTAAAGGTGTGCAGGAAGAAGAACTGAAGAAGATCGAAGAGAAGAAAAAGCTCGAAAGGAATCAGTAGGATTTTCTGAGTTTATTGAGAAATTGTTTAGAATTTTAAAGTACTGTTGTCCGATAAAAATTAATACACCCAAAAAGGATGTAAATATAATTTTTACCTTTTGCCTCTTATCCTTAAGGAAGAATTGATTTTCAGCAATTTACATCCTTTAGTTCCGATTGCTATCGGGAATGAGGCAAAAAAATTGCTGAAAAGGAATTTATCCTATGCTAAAACATAATCCAATTGAATAAACATCCACGCAAAACCTCATCCCAATATGGCTTTTCATCAATTATTCATATTTTTACCGGACAACAGTGATTAAATTACAACAACTCTGTTTTTTTTATCACTATTGTCCGGTAAAATTTATTTCGTCCCATACGGGACGTTATTCCATTTTATATCTGGTTTTTTACCAATATGTTGTCCCTATCGGGACAGTCCTGTAAGGACTGAATATTGGTAGAATGACAAGTAAGCCAGTCAGGTTAAATCCCGTTAGGGATGCAATATTTTCAATAGTTTCAGCGTGTTTGATATTTTTTAATCGCACAATAGTGTTTTTTTTATATAGTAGGTACAAAGTACACACAAGGGTTCGCTAAGGCTATATAAACAGTAATCCTGACTTTTGAGACAGCCTCATAACCCTAAAAAAATGTCATTCCAACACATGACAATATATTATCAATAAGAAAACGCCTGTTTGTAAAAAGAAAACGTCAAGTTTGAGGCTTGCGAA
>CAZVKJ010000059.1:2738-22064 GCA_964626855.1 uncultured Bacteroidales bacterium | reverse complement strand
AGGAATACTGATGCCTTACAAGTGTTTTTTATTATAGAATTATAAATGTTACAATCCAGACTATTCCCTGATTTATTTGAAATCACCTTAATAAGCGTATTTTTATTTTTCATAACAATAATATTAAGGTTAGAGAATTAAAAAAATACTTACACTTATTCTTTAAGTTGTTGAAATATTATTTACTTCTTCATTTAAATAATATAATGTATTTTATTAAAGATTTTCTTAGAAAAACACAAATATAAGCATAAGTTTTGTAAAATACAAGTTATTTTTTGTTAAAAAATATCTTTTCGTCATTATTTTTTATTAGTATGTCTTTTTTACATATATCTATTTTATAAATACAAAAGCTAAATTACTCTCCACCAATTTTGAATTTATATCTATCTTTGTCATTATGGATAATATAAGACTTAACAAAGTATCACGACTTGTTCAGAAAGAGCTTGCCGATATTTTTCTTATTCAGGCAAAAAAAATTGCCGGCAATGCAATGATAACGGTTACAGCCGTAAAAGTTACCAAAGACCTATCTTATGCCAGAGTTTACTTAAGTTTGTTCGGGATTAAAAACAAAGAAGAACTTCTTGTAACCATAAAGGGAAATGTAAAAGATATCAGGCACACACTTGCCAACCGGCTTAAACATCAACTTCGTATCATTCCAGAACTCGAATTCTTTCATGACGATTCCCTCGACTACATTGATCATATAGACAATCTATTGAAACCTTAGGTTGAAAGTATCTGCATACATAGCCCGCCGTTACCTCTTTGCGAAAAAATCGCATAATATTATTAATATTATTTCGGCCATTTCTGTCGGAGGAATTACGATTGGCACTGCGGCATTGATTATTGTCCTTTCTGTGTTCAATGGCTTCGAACACATGGTTGTTGGCATGTTCAATTCGTTCAATCCCGACTTGAAAGTATCAGCTGTTGCCGGAAAAACATTCAACGAAGACAGCATCATGCTGAAAAACATATCGGCAATAAATGGTATTGGCAATATTACGCTTGTAGTTGAAGAAAACGCCCTTATAAAATATCTCGACAAGCAATATATATGCACAATAAAAGGCGTCAGTAGCGGGTTTTACCAAACAAGCCAGATCGATTCGATGGTAATAACAGGCGATGCCTTGCTGGAAAAAGGCGAGCAGAATTTTGCGCTTGTGGGGCAAGGGGTATCGTACAATCTGGGCTTAAACCTCAACGATTACGAAAATCCTTTATCCGTCTATGTTCCGCGACGGTTCAAAGGCTCAAGCTTAAACCCAATAGAGGCTTTTAACAGTTTGCTGATTCAGCCATCGGGAGTTTTTTCCGTTCAACAGGAAGTGGATCAGAAATATATGATCGTCCCGTTACGTTTTATCCGGCACCTTCTGGACTACGATAAACAGCTTACTGCATTGGAAATAAAAATTGATAAAACCGCTGATTCTGAAAGCGTGCAAAAAAAATTACATTTACTACTCGGAGATAAATACACTGTTAAAAACAAATACCAGCAGGAAGAACTACTTTTCAAGATCATGAAATCGGAAAAGCTTGCTGTGTTTATGATCCTGTCGTTTATTCTGCTTATTGCAACGTTCAATGTTATCGGCTCACTGAGCATGCTTATTATCGACAAAAGAAAAGATATTGCGGTGCTGAAAAGTCTGGGGGCAAGCAATCATAGCGTCCGTAATATTTTCTTTACTGAAGGAATGATGATTTCTTTATTCGGAGCGCTGCTTGGCTTGCTCATCGGCGGGATCGTTTGCTGGTTGCAGCAGACATTCGGTATTATCAAAATCAATTCGGGCTCTACTTTTGTTATGGAAGCCTACCCGGTAAAAATTATTTTTACTGATTTTGTTTATGTGCTGCTTATTGTCGGATTCATCGGTTTTATTGCAGCTTGGTATCCCGTCAAATATATTTCAAAGAAGCATCTGGAAGAAAGACTGGCGTGATTTCAGGTATCAATTATCAATGGCCAGTAATCAATACTAGTTTGGAGACGTTAAATTTTGCCCATGAGATTAACCCTTTTAAAGTTGTATTAATTTGCAACTCTGAATTAATTTCCAGTTCTTATCGCTTCCACCGGATCAAGTTTTGAAGCCATATGTGCCGGGATATATCCAGAAACAAGGCCGATGACCGCTGATACCGTAATTCCCAAAACAACATTTCCTGTAGTCAATACCAGATCCATATCGAAACCAGCTGAAACAACCAGAGTGCCAATGTAAACAAGTAACAAGCCAAACAGCCCGCCAACAAGGCAAAGTATGATAGCTTCAAATAAAAATTCGAAGAGTATAAAATATCTTTTTGCCCCCAGCGATTTCTGTATTCCTATTATATGTGTACGCTCCCTCACCGAAACAAACATAATATTTGCAATTCCGAATCCGCCAACCAGCAGCGAAAATCCACCGATGATCCATCCGGCAATAGAAAGTATACTGAAAATACTTTCAAATCCTTTGGTAAGTATATCCGTTTCGTTTATTGAAAAATTGTCCTCGCTACCGGGTTTCAGTTTGCGTATAGAACGCATTACACCGGTTAGTTCGTCTTTTACCTCTGCATTGGAATAATTTGGTTTTCCTTTTACAATAAGCGTCGGCTCATAATATTCATTTCTGATGTCAATTACATTGCGGGCAAAATTCACCGGTAAAAGTGCCTGATCATCGGCAGTATTACCGAACATGTCCTTTCCTTCTTTTTCAAAAACGCCGATAACTTCAACCTTTCTGCCAAAAATTTTAATATCCTTGCCTATCGGATCAATATTATCGAAAAGATTTTCTGCTATATTGCTTCCGATAATGGCAACATTTCTTCCTCCTGCAGATTCCTGAGGAGTAAAATACCTCCCGGCGCTTAATTTTACAGTAAATACTTTTTCATAATCGTGCGATACACAGGACACATAAACATTATCAAGACTCCGGTCGAGATGCTTTATTGCTTTATTTGCTGATATCATGAATGTTGCCGCATCTATTGTATTGGTGCGTTTTACCAGCTCAGTCATCTCTGAATAACTGGTTTCCGGACGATTAAAATATTTCCACCAGGGATAATCGCTGCCAAAAGCCCAGGGCCACTTCTGGATAAACAATACGTTATCCCCGAGAGTTTCGATATTTTTGCGGATAGTGTTCTCCATGGAATCAACAATAGTAAAAACGGAAATCACAGCAAAAATGCCGATGGTAATGCCTAAAAGAGAAAGAAACGTGCGAAGTTTATTAACAATAATCGATTGAAATGCAGACAAAAAACTTTCACGCAGAAGTTTTATAAAAAGTATCATTTAATTTTATTAAAATAGTAACATTGTTGGTGTTCTATCGTTTAAGGTTTAGTTTCTAACAAGCAAAGCAATAATTAAGAAGGCATAAAAATACAAAATTGTATTATTAAACTTGCTAAAAAAGAAATACAAATTGTTTTTTCATAAACACCGAATAATGAAAAACTGTTTAATTTTTAATATAAAAAAATTCTGTTCTTTAACAGAAAATCCCGACCTTTGCGGGAATTTTTAACACTATTATGAAAAAGATCAGCAGTGCATTGATTTCTGTTTATCATAAAACTAAACTTGATGAGATCCTGGAAATACTGAAAAGTATGGACGTTCAGATATATTCTACCGGAGGAACCCTTGATTATATTAAAAAATTCTGTCCCACTGTTACTGCCGTTGAAACGCTGACCGAATATCCATCACTTTTTGGCGGACGGGTAAAGACACTGCATCCTAAAGTTATGGGCGGCATACTTTACCAACGTGAAAATGAAAAAGATGAGCAGCAGGCAAAAGAATTTAATATTCCATCTATCGACCTGGTGATCGTTGACCTGTATCCGTTTGAAGAAACCCTGGCTTCCGGTGCAAACGAGGAAGAGATTATCGAAAAAATAGACATAGGCGGAATTTCGTTGATACGTGCAGCAGCCAAGAATTACAACGATGTGGTGATCGTGCCTTCAGCCGAACATTACGACAAACTTGCTGTATTGCTTAAAGAAAAACAGGGGTTTACTTCCCTAGAGGACCGCAAGCATTTTGCCGCTCAAGCCTTTAACGTTTCATCCCATTACGACACGGCAATCTTCAATCATTTTAATTCAACAGAAAAAATTCCTGCTTTCAAACAAAGTTTTATCCGCGCACAGGAACTTCGTTACGGCGAAAATCCTCATCAAAAGGGCATTTTTTATGGCGACATTCAGGATGTTTTTGAACAGCTGCATGGCAAAAGCCTTTCGTACAACAACCTTGTGGACATAGAGGCCGCCGTGAACCTGATTGCCGATTTTCAGGAAACGACTTTTGCTATTTTAAAACATACCAATGCATGTGGCGTTGCCAGTCGCGATAAACTTATCGATGCCTGGAACGATGCACTCGCTGGAGATCCGGTTTCTGCGTATGGTGGTGTATTGGTTACCAACCGTGAAATTGATACGGAAACCGCGCTGTCCATAAATAATTTATTTTTTGAAGTACTGATCGCACCAGCATACCAGCAAGGCACACTTGAAATTTTATTTCAGAAAAAGAACCGTATCGTCTTAAAACAAAAGAAATTTAAATTTCCCGACACGCAATATAAATCACTGCTCAATGGTGTGATTGTTCAGGACAAAGACCTTAAAACCGAAACTTCAGACGACATGAAAGTCGTAACAAACACAACTCCGACACCACAGGAAACTGAAGACCTTTTGTTTGCCAACAAAATAGTGAAACATACAAAATCCAACACCATCATTCTGGCAAAAAACCGCCAGCTTCTTGGCAACGGGACAGGACAAACTTCGCGAGTAGATGCACTCCGGCAAGCAATCAGCAAGGCAACGGAATTCGAAAAAGATTTGAACAAAGCGGTAATGGCTTCCGATGCTTTTTTCCCATTTGCCGATTGTGTGGAAATAGCTTCACAAGCCGGAATTACTGCCGTCATTCAACCTGGCGGATCCGTAAGGGATAGCGATTCCATCGACTATTGCAATAAAAACTCGGTATCGATGGTATTTACAGGAATAAGACATTTTAAACATTAATAAAATAAAAAAAACTGAAAATGGGATTATTGTCACTCTTTACAAAAGAAATAGCAATGGACCTTGGAACGGCCAACACGATTATTATTCACAATGATAAAATCGTTGTAGAAGAACCTTCCATCATCGCCATAAATCTGATAACGGGAAAAACTGAAGCTGTTGGTAAAAAAGCAATGATGATGCACGGAAAATGCCATCAGAACATACGAACCATCAGGCCAATGCATGACGGCGTCATCGCCGACTTTCACTCAGCCGAAATCATGATCAAGGAATTTATTAAAATGATTAGTAACAAACGCTCGTTGTTTCCGCCTGCATTAAAAGCTGTTATCAGTATTCCATCAGGTATTACGGAGGTGGAGGAACGCGCAGTCCGCGATTCTGCGGAACAAGCCGGAGCAAAAGAAGTACGAATGATACACGAGCCCATGGCTGCCGCTATTGGTATTGGGATCGATGTTCTGGAACCTAACGGCAATATGATCATTGACATCGGTGGTGGAACCAGCGAGATCGCAGTTATCGCTCTGGGAGGTATCGTAAACAATAAATCCATACGTATTGCCGGTGATGATTTTACTGCTGATATTGAAGAATACCTTCGCAAACAGCACAACTTAAACGTTGGAGAACGTACTGCTGAAAGAGTAAAAATTGAAGTCGGGGCTGCTTTGCCAGATATTGACAATCCCCCGCCCGATTTTGCCGTACATGGGCGCGATATGCTTACAGGAATCCCAAAAGAAATTATGGTAAATTATGCGGAAATAGCGCACGCTCTCGACAAATCAATAACAAAAATAGAAACAGCAGTCTTAAATGCTCTTGATATGACACCGCCCGAACTGGCTGCCGATATTTTCCGTACCGGTATTTATCTTGCAGGCGGTGGTGCTTTGTTGCGCGGACTCGACAAACGACTCCACCTGAAAACAAAACTGACGGTTCATGTTGCTGAAGACCCGTTGAAGGCTGTTGCGCGAGGCTCGGCTATCGCTCTGAAAAATTTTGATAAATATCCGTTCCTTATTAAATAGAATTTTTGTTATTTCGCTTTTCAAATTTCAGCCGGTAAGACCGGGATGTATATTATTTTATGCGCCCATTACTCCAGTTTCTGATCAAGTATTATAATTTTTTCCTGTTTTTGTTACTGGAATTCTTTGCCTTTTTTTTTATTGTAAAAAGTAATTATTACCAACAGTCTGTGATAATCAATTCTGCCAACAGTATTAGCGGCGGGATATACAAAACCTATGATAATATCACTGATTACTTTTCACTGAAAATTACAAACGGGATGCTTGCCGAAGAAAATGCAAAAATGCGAAACCTTCAGAAAAGCTCTTTTATCCGCACCAACAACTCTGTTTTTTCAGTTGATGACACTCTTTACCGGCAGCAATATGAATATACCAGCGCCAATATTATCTCAAATACTTTCAACCGCGTAAATAATTATATTACGCTGAACAAAGGTTATAATCATGGAATACGAAAAGAAATGGGTGTGATCAGCTCACAGGGTGTGGTTGGCATTGTTAAAGATGTTTCTGCTAATTTTTGTACCGTCACCTCAGTACTACATTCAAAATCGAAAATTTCAGCCAAAATCAAGAAAAATAATTACATCGGAACGTTAGTTTGGGAGGGTGGTAATTATCGTATAGCAACGCTGAAGGATATTCCTTCACATGTAAAAATTTCTTTCGGAGACACAATCGTTACCAGTGGATATTCCCTGATCTTTCCCGGCGGCATTTCTATCGGCACGATTTATTATTATGATGTCAATAAAGGGAACAACTTTTATGATATTAAAGTTAAGCTAAGCACCGATTTCAATAAGATTTCATATGTTTATGTCATCAAATCGTTGTTAAAAGACGAACTGGAGGCACTCCAAAATAAATCACAAAATGACTAACCTTATATTCAGAAATATTCTCCGGTTCATTGTTCTGATGTTGCTTCAGGTGTTGGTTTTTAATAATATCCACGTTTTTTCTTATATCACACCCTTTATTTACATCCTATTCATCCTGTTGCTGCCTTTTGAAACACCTCGCTGGCTGATGCTTTTACTAGGTTTTATTCTCGGAATTATCATGGATGTTTTTTCAAACACAGGCGGAATACACACGTCGGCAACGGTTCTGATTGCGTATATCAGACCCTGGGCTCAAAATACTATTTCATCAAAGCAGGAATACGAGCCGGGAATACAACCGGGAATAAAAAATATGGGATTCAGGTGGTTCTTTTTGTATTCGTTAATATTAACCACCATACACCATATTGTTCTTTTTTATCTTGAGGTTTTCAGATTTTCAGATTTTTTCCAGACCATGTACCATGCTTTATTGAACATGGTTTATACCATGGTGTTCATACTGGTAATTCAATACGTTTTTTACAGAAAATAGAGAACCGGATTATTTTTAATTTTTCAGCTTCAATTCAATATCATCTTCCAGTTTCTCATCAAGCTTCAGGTTTTGTATTTGCCAGGTCTGGTTTGGTTTGTAAAGAACAAAAGTAAACTTGATTGGCTGCCTGTCGTATCTGAGCATATAATTAAACATCATATAATTTTCAGTATATACAATTTTTTCTATCAGTTCGTATCCATAATACTGACCAAGCATTGCTATACCTTTTTTAAGTTGTAATTTTATATTATCCTGTGAGGTTTTATCATTATTCAGCCACTTGTTAGTAGAGAAAAAATAATCAACGGCGGCATCGGAACTTTGTTCCTGGAATAACTGAAAAAAATGAGCGGTAATATCTTCTGGCTTTTCCTGAGCCGAAGTTAAATTGTATTTTGCTGATAAACAAGTTAGTGCAAAAACACACAAAAGAATTTTTATTTTCATAAAATTAATTTTATTAGTTATAAATGGCCTCTGATGAAATTTAATGTAAAATTATGCGATTTTTTTAGATTTTTTATTAAATCATTTGAATTTATTTTCATAAATTTGTTTGCTGTTAAATATCCAGAACCAAAACCAACCCTAAATAAATGAAAATAAAAATTCTGACTTTTATTTTTTGCATTGTTTCTTTTAGTTGCTTTTCACAATCTTTAGAAACCAAAAACAAATTCTTCAAAGCGACTTTCAATAAAATCACTATTGATGTCCCTGAGGGTTTTGAAGCAGTTACGAATCAAAATGGCTTTTTGCACAAGGGGAGTGCCAGTACGCTTATGGTAAGCGAGATCTCAAATTCGCCTTTCAACTTCACTGTGTCACATTTCAATTCAGAAAACCTTGAAAAAGACGGCGCAAAACTGACTGAAAAAACAGAAATTAAAACAAACTCTGGGCAGGATGCCGTGCTTTATACATTGAGTTTTGCTGTTAAAAGTAAAGATAATTCTTCTTCTGTCGATTTTGAGCGTCTGATTTTAATTACAGGAAATGAAACTACAACCGTTGTTATTGTAGCAAACTATCCGGTGATGATAAGAAAACTTATTCAGGAGCCTCTCAAAACATCACTTTTATCAGTAATTATTAATTAAAAAGTGTTTCCGATGAAAAAAATATACGTTTTACTTATTTTATTTTTACTATTTCTCCCCTGGCAACTGTTTTCGCAAACAGAAACCCAGACATATCATGTTACCTGGACAACATCACAACAGGACATGTGGGGACCAGATGGCTCGGCTTTCACTATGGACACATCGATTAACCTGTTTAATGTGGACGAAGCTGATGTGGTTACTGCCGGGAGCATCGAAGATATCTTTGGTGGCGATTTTGGTGTTATGCTAACCATTGATTACTGGCTAAAACTGGGATCAAATTTTAATATAGAGGGTTTTACAACAGGCTGGGTTGATGTTAATTATCCTGCAATTATTAATCTCACTTATCCTGATAGTATGATGTTCAATCCGGGACAAACAATAACCATTGCCTCGGATTATCAGGTTGACACCGGCTGGTACCTCACTTCCCAATTCCCAACATCAGGCCATGTATCTTTCGACTTTTATTTTGGCTTTAATATTGATGTCGATGCTGAAGTTTGTATTTGGAGCTGTACTTCTTTCAACGTATTTGAAGTTGGTGTTCCGCTCGACACAACATTACTTTTTGATATTTCTGACAGTAACGGTGTTGCCTCAATTACTTACCCATGGTACGACCCTGCTATTGGATTTTATATGGCGCATGATACTATCTTGCCATTGGTCTTCAATGATCTTGGCGGAATCGGATTGAGCGGAGTTATTACCCTGCCTTATGTTGAAACCGAAGATTATATGCTGGCCAACGATAAATGCCTGTATGCCAAAGGCGACAGTGCGTTTATGTGGTTCGACCTTGACATTCTTACTTTTCTCGGAGCTTTTGATCCGAGCCTTGATTCAATATTTGACATGCTCAACGGTACTATCGACCTCGGCGGCGGAATTACGATCGATTACAGTTTGCTGACCATGGACTTATTGGTTACAAGTTATATGGTGCAGGATTTGTCTTTTTGTCCAACAATTTGGGCAAATCTCACATTCCCGACCAACTATGCTTATACAGAAACGGATCCGTCAACCGGAAATGTTGTGAACTCAGGAAATGGAAACAGTATCACTTTTCAGGTTGACCACAATCTTAACCTTGATCTCCCCTGTACCATGCCCACTTCCATGCCTGCTTATGTGAAGTTTTCAATGGATAATGATTTCAGAAATCACACTTGGGACAGTATAACATTCACCTTTGTACTTACCGCTTTCACTTTTACACTTAACCTGCCTTCGTTTCCTATAATGCCCGATTTCTGTATCCCGCAATATTGTATCAATATGCCGGTTCCCTGTGCTGAAAAATCATTGGACAACGATACATGCTGGCAACAACTTTGCTTTTCCGAGGTCTGCACTCCTTCGACTACACCTCAACCCGACCTCAGCTTCACCATTGGGCCACTTATCAATCTAAGCATCCCACTGGGTTATATCCCGATAACATGGTTCGACGACACATGGGAATTAGCTGAATTTCAGCCCGACAATAGTGGCATTGGCTTGTTCGATACTGTGATGCCCGATCAAATTATTATGTACCCCAATGACCCATTCACTACAGAAATTGACGGTCCTAACGTGATCTGTTTCGGAGACACCGATGCCGTTATTACTGTTTATGCAATAAATGGAACACCGCCCTATACCTATGTATGGAATACCGGGCAGACTATTACAACTAATGCAACGTCTGATAGTATTACTGTAGGTGTTGGCAACTACATGGTCACCGTTACAGATGTTAACGGCTGTTCTTCAACCGAACAACTTATTATTTACTATGTCAACCCTGAAATCTTTATTAGCCTGGCCGGAACCGATATTAACTGTGCCGGTGACAGTACAGGAATGATCGTCGCAGATGTATGGGGTGGAACACCCGGCTATACTTACGACTGGGTTCCGTTTGGCGGAAACAGCGATACAGCTGCAAACCTCCCCCATGGAACATATATTCTCAACATCGTCGACTCTGTAAATTGTGATAAATCTGATACCATAACGCTGATTGAACTGCATCCCCTGCCACCTGTTAATTTTACAGCAGATGTTACTGAAGGCTGCCAACCTCTTGTTGTGAATTTCACTGAATGGAGCCCGAATGAAAACCAAACTTATGAATGGAACTATTATGATGGAACCTTACATGATACTACAAAAACAACAACGCATGTTTATCAGACTTATGGCGTCTTTGATGTTTCGTGTACTGTAGTTTCTATATGGGGCTGCGACAGCACTATGTATAAACCTGCCTATATCACCGTGCACCCAAAACCTATAGCAGCATTTACAGTAAATCCAAGCGTGGTAAAGAAAACAGAAAATCCTACCTGGACCGTATTTTTCGATGATGAATCTACTTTTGCTTATTCATGGAATTGGGATTTCAACGACCCGGGTGCTGGCTCAGCCAATACTTCCAACGATCAATCTCCTTCACATTCTTTTACAGCAGAAAATATTTGCTATGTGTCTTTAATTGTCACTACAGACTTCGGATGTAAAGATACCGCCGTTCATAAAGTTGAAGTGATCGACGATATTCTTCAATTTGAAAATATTTTCACGCCTAATGGTGATGGATATAATGATGTTTTCGAGATCAGAAACGTTGAAAAATATCCGGATAACAAACTCACTGTTTACGACCGTTGGGGTGTTATCGTTTTCGACTCCTATCATTATCGCAATACATGGAATGCAGATAATATTCCTGATGGCGTGTACTATTTCATCTTTGATGCAGGCATCGGAGACAAAACGATTGAAGGAACGGTAACAATAATCAGATAAAATAAATTAATAATCATGAAACAACTATTTAGCAAAGCATTTTTAAAACTTGCTGTGATCAGTATTTTCCTGACCATGAGCTATAACTCTTACGCAACAATCATTTATGCCAACGGAGCGGTTTCTTTTAACACTACATGGGCCGATACTGTTGTCGTTAATGGAGATATAACTGTGAACAGCGGTGTGACGCTGACAATAAATCCCGGGACTCAGGTTGTTTTTTATGGCCACTTTAAAATGAATGTCAATGGAACATTGTTGGCAGTCGGACAGGAAAGTGATATGATTCACTTTTCTATAAACGACACTACAGGGTTTTCAACCATGACATCAAATACTGGTGGATGGTACGGTATACGTTTTTTCGATAATGTATCCACTGATACTTCCAAACTGATCTATTGTCATTTCAGCTATGGCAAATCAAACGGTACAGGTGATGATGCCAATGGCGGGGCTGTGTTTGTTAAGAACTTTTCGGCTCTTGTAATAGCAAACTGTACTTTTGATCATAATGCAGCTAAAACAAGCGGTGGTGGAATTTACCTGAAAAAATCAAATGCAATAGTGAAGTTTAATACTTTTATAAGTAATAAATGTGCCAGTGGAGGAGGTGTTTATATAAGTTCCGGAGCGCCCAAAGTATTCAATAATACCTTTATAACCAATTTTGCAAGTAGTGGTGGCGGTGGAATATTTTGCGCTGATACAACTTTAGCAACTATTAATGGCAACCTTATACGACACAATATGGGCTTGTTAGGCGGCGGCTTAGGCTGTTTTAATGCCAACCCGGCATTTAATAACAACACCGTTGTTTCCAACAAGGCAACTCATGGTGGAGGAATATCCTGCATCAATGCCAGTCCTGTCCTTAAAAACAATATCATATATAGCAATTCAGGATCCGGTATCGGTACTCAGGTTGCACTTATGACTGATCAAAGTGACCCGAGCTTTTTTTATTGTGATATCCAGGGAGGTTATGCGGCATTTGGCATCAGCGGAACTCAGACTTATACAGGAAGTTATCTTAATAATATTGCATTATTGCCGCAATTTGAAGATACTGTTTTAAATAACTACCTAATAAAACAAACTTCTCCCTGTATGGATGCAGGAACAACCGACACAACAGGGTTAAAACTTATTGGTGTTGATATTGCCAACAAGCCTCGTATTAATATGGCCAGAATTGACATTGGGGCTTATGAACGTCAGCAAATAGAAAGTGTTTGCGGAAATATTTCTCAAAATACGTTATGGAATGCCGATACAGTAAAATTAACCTGTGATATTGTAATTGATAATGGTGTTACATTAACTATTGCACCAAAGGTTTATATTGAATCTCAGGGTCATTATTCCATCACAGTCAACGGTAGAATATTGGCTAATGCTACATTAACGGACAGCATCATTTTTGCACCCAAGAATGTCTCAACCGGATGGGCCGGAATTATTTACAGCAATACTTCGACAAGTAATGACACTTCAAAATTTGCATACTGCCGCTTTTCTAATGTTAACAATACAGCAATAAATGGCGGAGCATTTTCTGTAACTAATTTTTCTAAAATTAAAATCAATAGTTCATTATTTAATAATAATGAGGCGTTGAATGGGGCCGGCATTTATTCGTTTAACTCATCCATTTCTGTAATTAATTCTGAATTTAAGTACAATCTTGCAAACGATAATGGAGCTGCAATTTATTGTGATTCAAATTCCAATATGAAAGTTACAAAATGCATAATTGATTATAACCAAAGCACAACAGGTGCAGGCGGTATATATATTGAAAATGCTGCCCCGATTATTAAATCAACCATTTTAACAAATAATACTTCGGTTGACGGTGGTGCTATTATTTGCGATACTGCCAATGCCAAGATCATCAACTGTCTTGTTGTAAATAATACGGCAGCCAATGCCGGTGGTATTAAAGTATATCGTTCCAATCCTTCCCTGACAAATAATACCATTGCATTCAATCTTGCCAGCACCAATGGCGGAGGATTAGTGTTCATACGTTCAAACCCCTCACTGACAAACAATGTGTTATATAGCAATTCAGCAACTAGTGCCGGAAACCAGATTTATATTAATGATACTGTGAGCACCCCTGGGTTTCTAAATTGTGACGTAGAAGGCGATACGACTGCTATGGCCAAAAACGGGTTTATGAAATTTTTCGGCACTTATCTTAATAATATTGATACCATCCCGGCATTCATATCAAGTCCGGCAGGTGCAGGTTCTTCGTTTTCAGGCATTTCGGCAAACTTTGGCCTTGACGCCTGTTCTCATTTATATAACAAAGGTAAGGTGGACACTAACGGATTGTTGCTTCCTTCAAAAGATCTGGCCGGAAATAATCGTATATATTCAACAAGAATTGATATTGGCGCATACGAATTAGTTAAACCCCAGATCACATTGCAGCCTCAGGATGCTAATGTTTGCGCCGGTGATAGTGCTGTCTTTTCTGTTTCAGTCGAATCCAGCTTCCCCGTAACCTATCTGTGGCAATACAGTAATACTCTTGGTGCGATCTGGCTCACTGCTTCTGGGGATAATAATGATTCTGTTTATATTGTAAATGGTGCATCCGAATCACTGGATGGTTATTATTACAGATGTGTTATTTCCGGTTCTTGTACCCAGTCAATAAATTCGGGCCATGGTATTTTACATGTAAGTGTTCCTCCTACGATCACTGCGCAGCCTGTAAATGTAACTATATGTCAGAACACAGCCGCTAATTTCACCGTTAATGCCTCGGGAACAAATTTACATTACCAATGGCAGCAACTTCCTCCTGCCGGATCCTGGTCAAATTGCACAGGTACAACTGCAACACAAGCCACTTTTACAATAACAAACACTTCATATAACCTTAACGGCTACAAATATCATTGCATCATTACCGGTGATTGTGAGCCGGATACCATTACCGTGGATGTACTTTTAACAGTAAAAGCGTTGCCAACGATCACCAACCAGCCTTCAAATCAATCTGTCTGCGCCGGACAGGATGCAACATATTCGATTACAGCGACAGGAACAAATATTACTTTTCAATGGGAAGAAAGCACTGATGGCGGAGCTTCCTGGCATACCGCTCCCGGCACTTCCAATGCGGCATCTTATACTTTAAATAGCGTTACTTCTACCATGAGCGGATATCGATATCGTTGCGTTATTACAGGGGACTGTACACCTCCTGCAACATCAAATACTGTAACCCTTTCAGTTAATTCAAGCCCATTGATTATTACACAACCCGAAAATACTCATGTTTGTTTAAATTCCGATACCTCAATAAGGGTAATTGCTGCAGGTGGCAACCTGACTTATCAATGGGAAAAGAAATCTCCCGGAGACCTCGTATGGTCAAATGCATCGGGACCAACTGCTGTTTCAGCCGTCTATCAGATCGACAATGCATCCATGACTTTGAATGGTACAAAATTCCGTTGCCACATTCAAAACATCTGCCCACCCGATACGATGTCGGACAGCGTTCAGCTTTTTGTTCATTCTCTACCAACCGTTTATTTAGGACCCGATACGTCAATATGGCTTTATAGCGAGTCCGTTGTTCTTGATGCCGGTGGTGGTTTTTCATCTTACCACTGGTCAACCGGAGAGACTACTCAAACAATTACAATTGTTGGAACAAATGCCGGTATCGGCCCTCATATGTACACGGTTACGGTAACTGACAATAACGGATGTACTGCTAATGACAACGCGACTGTTACCGTTCTGGACAACACAGGCATTAATATTACTGAGTCAGGCACAAAAATCAACATCTACCCTAACCCGACAAATGATTTGCTGTATCTTGATTTAGATAATAGTACCGAACCGTTATTAATTTCAATAAGCAACCTTGAAGGTCAGGAAATTTATTCTAATGCTTTTGTTGCAGGACCTACAAAATATAATATCGACTTATCACAGACACCAAAAGGTATTTACCTTATTTCCATCACAATTAATGGGAAAATTTATAAAGAAAAAATTGTAAAATTGTGAAAATAAATAGTAAGTGCCCAAGTAAAATTAGAATATCATCGTTTAAAGTTGTAATATAAAACCAAGTTTTATAACATTATTGTATTATTTTTCTTTTTTGATAAATATTAATTTATATTTGTAACGTCATTTAACGGCAGTAGTGAACTATTCATGAATAAAATATCTCATATTTTTTTTAAAGCAATTTTACTAATTGTTTCTGTTTGCTTAAGTTATTCAGCTTCTTCACAAGGATTTAACCAGGAACAGAAAGATTCGATACTGAATGCGTATGTAACATTGCCCAATAGCGATATACGCATGGTTCCTCCGGCTTATTTCAAGCCATTTCTCAACGATGGCAAATTTGGATTTATGCATGAGGGTGCAGCGTCCTCCATTTCAATTCAGGAAATTAAAGGAACCCCTTACCCCATTGTTGTTCAAAACATGACCAAAGAATATTTGGAAACACAAGGTGTTAAGTTCATTACCCGCGATAATATCCAGACAAAACAAAAAAAAGATGCCGTTATTTATTTGCTGAGTTTTACGGTTAAAAGCAAAGATGGAAGTAAAGAAATGGAATACGAGCGGATAATGTTGTTTACGGGTGACTATAACAGAACGATCTGGATAAATGCAAATTATCCGGTGGTAGCACGTAAAATGCTTTTTACTCCATTAAAAGAAAGTTTATTATCCGTTCAATTCGATTAGGCGAAAATATATAAAATGAAAAAACAATTACTCATTCTTTTTTGTGTTCTGCTGTTGATTTTTGGCATGAACAGCAAAGTTTTTTCGCAAACTCATATTGTAACGCATAATGTCGATTGGGTTACTCATGATCAGAATATGTGGGGGCCGAATGGCAGTCCGTTCACTATTAATATGGATATTGATTTGTTCGACATTAGTTTTGGTGATACATCTTCTTTTGGTGGCATTGAAGATCTCGGATGGCTTGGAGAATGGGGCGCTGTGATCGATTTAGGCACTTGGATTGAAGCCGCATCTACATTTAGCATTCATGGATTTACCACAGGATCGATCGATGCAGAATATCCGGTGGAGATCACATTAACATTTCCCGACAATTATACCTTTAACCCCGGACAGTGGGTAACAATAAATACAGAATATACTGTTGAACCCGGTTGGGATCTCACGTCGCATTTTCCCACTGCCGGAACTACACAACTTGATTTTTTCTTTGGATTTGGTTTAGATATTTCGGCAACAGTCTGTTTATATGATTGTTTTTCTTTTGATGTTATCAATTTAAATATCCCCACTGACTCTATTAATATTTTTTACCTGAATTCACAGACCGGTGAGGTTGCCTATCCTTGCTGGAACGGATTCTGGTTTGAAATTTGCCATGACGATTTTCTGCCAATAATTATTGAAGATTGGTGGAATATAGGTTTGACGGGTTTTATTGATATTCCTTATGTTGAAACGACTGATTGGCTTGGCACCGATAAGTGTCTTTATGCGTCCGGAGATGATTTATGGCTTCATCTGAATCTGAACATTATTGAGTTTTTATCAGCGATTGCCGGACTTATCCCGCCTCCGACTGGCCCTGCTATTCAACAGTTTCTTGGGTTGTTGAGTGGTACCATTGATATCGGTGGCGGTATAACGATTGATTATGTCCTTTTAGCGCTCAACTTCGGACTTGACAGTTATATGCAGCAGGATTTTACGCTCTGCCCTACTGTATGGACGCGATTTTCGTTTCCTACAAGTGTCCCGTTCACCGAGACAGACCCCGGAAATGGGAATGCTTTAGTTAACTCAGGTAATGCGTCTGTTATTGATATTCAGGTTGATAATGACCTAAACTTTAAGTACCCATGCGACGGCTATCCTGTCTGGGATATAGGTATTCAACATTATCTTACAAATGATTTTACGAACCATACATGGGACAGCATGGCGTTCTATTTTAACATCACCGCTTTCGAATTCTGGATCAACCTGCCTTCGTTCCCAATACTTCCTGATATTTGTATCCCTGAATATTGTATAAATATTCAGGCCCCATGTCCAGAAAAATCTTTAGGAAACGATACCTGTTGGCAAACTGTTTGCTCACCGGAAATTTGCACTCCGCCAATTGTTTATACACCATCCGATCTTACTATCCATATCGGGCCCTTGTTTTCAATGACATTTCCTTTAGGTTACATACCTATAACGTGGTATGAAGATACATGGCAACTTGCTGGTTGGGAGCCTAATCAAACGGGTATATTTGATACTATTATGGCTGACGAGCAAATAATTCCCAACCCTCCGATGACCATGCATGCAGAAATTACAACACAGATTATATGTTTTGGCGACACCAATGGCGTTATTACGGCATTTGTTGAAAACGGAACCCCACCCTATACTTATATCTGGTCAACCGGAGATTCTACTACTACCAATAACACATCAAACTCCATTTCAAATCTGGCTGCTGGCACCTATTATGTTACCGTTTATGATATGGGACCATGTTATTTTTACGACACGGTTGATATTAGTAATATAGACCCGCCATTATATATTTCTCTCGACATTAAGCATGTTACATGTGTAACCGGCTCTGACGGGCAGCTTATCGCTCATGTAACCGGCGGCACTCCAGGTTATGTTTACGAATGGTTCCCGTTTGGAGGCTATGATTCTGTTGCAAGCAATCTGCCTGCAGGAACTTACTGGGTAATTGCAACCGACTTGTTAAATTGCAGTATAAGCGATACAGCAACATTAATTGAACTGTGGCCTTTACCGGAAATTAATATCAAGGCCGAACCGGACAGCGGTTGCCAGCCACTGAAAGTCCAGTTTTATGAAACAACAGCAGATTCAGGCCAGACCTATTTATGGGATTACCACGATAATGGCGAAACCGATACTATCAAAAACCCGATACATATTTTTGAAGATTACGGAGTTTTCGATGTTACTATTTATGTAACGTCAAATCATGGGTGCTTAGATTCCCTGACTATTGATGACATGATAACCGTATTCCAAAAACCCCATGCTAATTTTATGCCTGTCCCCGACGGCAGCGATATACTTGAGTCATGGATATATCTCGACAACTTGTCGGATAATACTTACTGGAGTTATTGGGCTCTTGGCGATGGAGAATATTCCCATGAAACGGATCCGCTCCACCATTATGTTGACACAGGTTATTTCCATATTGTACTTTACATAGAGACAGAACATGGATGTAGGGATACGGCATCCGACGATATTTATATTAAAGAAAGCATCACGTTTTACGCTCCCAACGCCTTTACACCCGATCAGGATGGTAATAATGAAGTATTCCTTGTTCAGGGCACCGGTATCGCCCCCAATACTTTTAATATGATAATTTTCGATCGCTGGGGGAAACAGGTTTTTGAATCAGATGATATCTATAAAGGCTGGGATGGTAAAATTAATGGCACACTTGTCAAAGATCCTGCCGTATATACTTGGGTGGTAACCTATAAAGACATTCTGCAGCGTAAACACAAGAAAACCGGTACGGTATTACTAGTCAGATAATTTCAACTTTATTTGGGAAGTATTACTATAAATATGACATTTACCTTTTATTTATAATTGATTTTGAAAATATCAAATCGGTATAATTTTTGATAAGGCAATCGATTTTGAAATTGAATTTTTATGAAACAGAAAAAAAATGTAATCGTTCACTTCAATAACATCACACCTGAAGTTTTAGAAGCATTGCGTAACAAATATCCTGATGGATATCAGGACCATGTTTTTAAAGTCACCAAGCCAAATAATGATTTCTTTTACGGAATAACTGTTGACACTGAAGATAC
>CAZVKJ010000059.1:0-2638 GCA_964626855.1 uncultured Bacteroidales bacterium | reverse complement strand
CGCCCGACTGTTCCCATGGTGCAGGGACAAACGATCATAATATCATAACGGGAAGATCCTGAAGCAACTGCTGCGAAAAAATCCTTATTATCAAAAACCTTACCTTCAGGCAACGATTCTAAGGTTAATCCCAATTCAAACTCGCGAACTTTTTTTGCATTTTCAGAAAAAACAATGCTATAATCCTCAACCTGATCTTTAATGTCTTGCAAACGTTCAATTAACCGCTGAGCATATATAGCCCCGCTGGCACCTGTTACACCGATAACTATTCTTTTTTTTGCCATATCTCATAAATTACTGACAACGTGATCGAACTGTTATATTGCCAGCGATCTAATCGCCAGGCGGTGCCCACCTCTGGTTTTCGGACAGGCAAAACCGAATTTTCATAGCGTATATTTGCTCTCAGATGATCGATAATATTAACCCCGAATCCGCCAATTACGCCAAGATCAAATTGGTTGAAAGCCGGGCGTAATGTATTATTTACAAGGCCATATTCGTCTTTTTCTATATTATAGGTTTTCATCAACACGCCTAATACCGGACCTGCTTCTAAATAAAATCGCTTTACAAAATTCCATTTATACAATAAGGGCATTTCTATGTAATACATGTTAAGCTTATAAACCGAATAATCATTGTTTTTCGGACGAGGATTTTTACTGCTGCCTTTTTGTATAAAACATAACTCAAGTTGAATAGCCGATTTTTCTGTGAACCAGAAATTTGAAAAACCACCGACATAAAAACCGGCTTTATTAAAACCCGAAAGCTGATCGCCAGAAATCTGAGAAGCGGCAATACCAGCATAAAATCCTCCATGGAACTTTTGTGCAGAAATCTGAAGAGCAGCCAATACAAAAAAAACTATAAAAAAATTTCTAAGCCGGGATTTCATTGCTTTATTCCTTACAATATTGTTTTACAAAATCATCGCCCACACTTCCTTCAAGTGCCTGATATTTCTTTGCATCCTCGCAGGCGCCCGCATCATCATGAAAATAACCTCTGACCGCCATGCGTTCTTTATAATAATAGGAATCATTGGTATCAACCGAAACAGCAAAATCAAGATCGGAAAGTATCTGCTTTTTCTGATCATCATTTATTTTTCCGCTCAACAGATAAAGTGACGTCATCGCGCGAAGATAATGTGCTTCGGCATCGCTCGGAGCATGCAATACGGCTTTGTCGGAAAAGTGATATGCATCGGCATACTGATCAAGATAGGTGCTGGTTACAGCAATATTTTTGCAATAAATCATATTAGCCGTATCCTGCGTATAGGCCTTTTTAAAATAAACTATTGCCGAATCATACATCTTTTTTTCATTATGTATCATCCCGATCATGTTAAAAGCTTCGGCATGCTTGGGGTTAATTGACACGGTCTTTCTGAAAAATAACATAGCCGCATCCATATCAGTATCAACTATTTTCTTTCCTTTATCAAACATTAATTCATCAGGCTTAGCAAGATCTTTCCATGTAAATTTTATTTTTTTCCCCGGAATAAAATGATTCTTCTTTACCCCATTTTCAGTTATCACACTCAATTCTTTTAATAACGTTAACGTAATTATTCTTTTTTCAATACTATTCACCTTCATTTCACCAATCGAAAGCCATCCGCTTACAGTTGCTGATAAAATCTCCGATTCGAAATTTTTCAGTAATTCGCCTTCAATGTTGACCTTTGGGAGCTTTTCATACTCTTTATCAAGTGTAACTTTAACTTTTGATCCGCTTTTTGATGTAAGTGTTCCGTAAATCTCGCGGGTAATTGTATCCCCCGATATGCTATTTTGTGAAAAAACGAACGAAATGCTGAATAGTGTAAACAATACTAAAATAATAATTCTTTTAGCCATAAAATTGTTTTTGTAAAGGTACAAACTTTTTCAGCTTTTAATCTTCGGAAAGTTATCAAATTAAAGTGTTGATTAAACCGTCATATAAATTGCTGTATTAGTGAAACTTACAAAAGCAGCCCAACAGTGCCATGCCTTTTTGTCTTGTTATATTAAAAACAATATGTCATTTTGTCGCTTATAATGAATTTATAAAAAAATCTATTTAACTGATTTTCAATATATTTTAGAATTATGATTTTGCAAATACTGTTTTGCATAAAATTTGAAAAAGCCATTTAAAAGACATTTAAAAATTTAATAACAAAAAAATAGGAGGAAAAAACCATGAAACTAATCAGATGGAACAACGAACCCGATTTCTCGGACATCATGAACAGCTTTTTTGAAAACGAACCCAACAATTTTTTCGCAGGAAAAAATTGCAATATACCTGCGACAAACATTGTTGAAAACGACAACTCATTTGATCTGGAACTGGCCGTACCCGGTTTAAAAAAAGAAGATGTTCATATTGATGTTGAAAACAATGTACTTACAATTTCCTCAGAAAACAAAGAGGAAAAAGAAGAAAAAACAAAAAATTACACCCGCAGGGAATTTGTTTACGGAAGTTTTAGCCGGTCTTTTATTCTGCCCAAAAGTGTCGATTCAGATAATATCAAGGCTGAATATAAAGACGGCGTGCTTTGCCTGAATTTGCCAAAGAAGGAAGAAGAAAGAACAAAAGTGAAAAGACAAATACAGATTAATTAACAGCA
>CAZVKJ010000058.1:0-22795 GCA_964626855.1 uncultured Bacteroidales bacterium | reverse complement strand
CCCAGCCAGTCCTCCGCCGAACGGGTGTCACCTGTCAGCAGGTAACAGCCTGCCAAATCGCGTTTCTCTTCGGTATTCAGCTGGCCGGTCTGCATATATTCCTTATACATGGCTATTGCTGCTATGTACTCGTATTTCTCTTTCAGCTCCCTGGCTTTCTGTAGCCTGGTCTGGCCTTGCAAGCCTATGCACGACAGCATGATTATCACTGTCAGCAATATCGTCCCGGGTAGGTATCTGTATCGTGTATTCATAGATATTCTGGGTTTTATGTTAAAAATATCTCGGCGTCTTCATCGACGGGTTCACTTTCGACGGAAAATAATAACCTAATTCTATCTCGTGCCCTGAATAGTTCTTTAGTGAGGTCAGCGTAACCGTGTAGGCATAGCCTATCCGCAAACGGTCTATGATGTTCCATCCCGCCATGATCGCCAGGGCATTGCGACGTTTCAACGAACTGTCTAGGTTTTTCTTGCCCATCTTTATATTGCCACGCAAGCTCAAACCCAACCACAACTTTTCCTTGTATAAACAATAGGCTGTCAAATCTATATCCGTCGGCGATTTAAAGTCCTCTTTGATCATGATGCTCGGCTTGAGCTTGAAGTTCTTGGGCAAATCAAATATGTAACCCCCGGTAAGGTAATAATGACGCGTGGTGTTGGCTACCAACAGGTCTTCGCTTTTGGTCACATTCCCGAACAGGTTCGTGATCGAAAAACCTCCGTACAATCGGTCGTTATGCGCAAATATCCCAAACTTGGAATCAAACCGAAGTTTCCCTGCCTTGGTCTTCGGAACCGCCGGGTCATCAGGATTGTCCGATACCAGCTTGGTGCCGTCAAGGGTATAGTTTGTAAAACCAAGGGCCAGACCAAAGGACAGGCGCCAGCGCTCCGTAAGCCGCAACTGGTAGGAGTAGCTGCCAAAAAGGCCTTGTTGCATCTGCGCGCCTATGATGTCATTGATAAAGTGAACTCCTAATCCCATGTTCCTGGCTATCGGGCCGTCATAACTGATCGTCTCCGTATTTGGGGCCCCATTAAATCCTGCCCACTGCGCAGAATAGGTCGCACAGATGTTGTGGATCTCCTTGGAACCCGCATACGCCGGGTTGATGATCAGCTGGTTAAAGATATACTGCGTAAACTGAGGATCCTGCTGACCCTTTACTGATATACTCACGAATATAAACAGGACGATGCTGATGTATCTTTTCATGGCTTTCTTGTTTTTCAGGTTGTTTATTACCGCACTATCGTTAAATAATCCTTATAGGTACGGTCGGCTCCGCACATGTCTATCTTTAGCACATAAAAATAGGTGCCTTCGGGCAGGTTACTGCCGTCCCAGGTATTCTTATACCCTTTCTCACTGTATACCTCATTGCCCCAGCGGTTGATCACAACCAGCGTGTTATCGGGATACAATTCTATATTATTGATTACCCACAGGTCATTGATACCGTCGCCATTGGGCGAAAACACATTGTTCAGTTTTAGCGGTACTTCCACGACGCCGGCATCTATCTGCACAGAATAATTTTTCTTACAACCATCATCATCGGTTATCGTACATATGTATTCCCCTGCATCAAGGCCTTCCATTTGGGGTGTAACTCCCTCATTTGACCACAAATAAATATATGGTTCAGTTCCGCCGCTTACCTTTATTTCCAAAGATCCATCATCCTTTCCAAGGCAATTTGCATCTGCCTTCGAGATTAATTCTACCGTCATATCAGGTTTCTGGGCAATGGTAAATTGCAAGGAAGTACTACATCCTATTGAATCCTGCACTGCGATATTGTATGAGCCGGCCGTCAACCCGGTAAATTCATTTCCGGTCTGAAGCGGGCCTCCGTTCAGCTGATAAGAATAAGACCCTGTCCCACCATTTGCTGTTACCGCGATATGCCCGTCAGAACCATTATGGCATGTCACCTGCTGTGAGCCTGTGGCAGAAGCAGTAATATTAGAAATGGTAACATATTGCAGACATATTGAAGTATTACCATGAACATCGGTGGCAGTCCAGGTCACTGTTGTTGTTCCCACGGGGAACACGGTCGGGGCGTTGTTGATGATTCCGGATAAAGCGCAGTTATCGGTTGCCGTGGCTGAAACCAGGTTAAACTGCCCATTACACGTAACCGTATCTGCAGGGCAATGGATTGTTGGTGGTTGTATATCATTTACAGTCACCGTAAAGCTGCACATATTTGTATTTCCTGACGCATCGGTAACCATAAAAGCATTCAAAGTTGTACCTACCGGGAATGCTGAGCCGCTGGCCAATCCGGCTGTTTGAACCGTGCTCACTCCCAGGCAATTATCCGACCCTATTGGATTAGAGTAGCTGACAACAGCACTGCATAACCCGGCATTGTTGTTCACGGTAATGTCGGAAGGACAATTTACCACAGGCATCTGATCATCAATTACAGTAACGGTAAAACTGCATGTTGCAGTATTACCTGCGGCATCAGACACTTCAAAAACATTCGTTGTCACACCAACCGGGAAGGTGTATCCGCTCCAAAGTCCGGAAGTCTGTATGGTAGAAGCTCCGGAGCAATTATCAGTTCCTGTGGGCGGTGAAAAATTCACAATAGTTCCGCACATCCCCGGAGAGCAGTTCATGGTAATATCTGCAGGACACTGAATGGTCGGCGGCTGATTATCTATTACCGTTACCGTAAAGCTACATGTATTACTATTACCGGCTGCATCTGAAACCATAAATACATTCGTTGTTGTTCCTGGAGGAAATGTAGTGCCACTAGCCAGGCCGGAAACCTGAGTTGTAACAGCAGATGGACAGTTATCTGTACCCACCGGCGGGTTATAATTCACAACAGCATCACACATTCCCTGACTACTGTTCACAGTAATATTGGAAGGACATATTATATTCGGCACCTGATTGTCGCTTACATTAACTATAAAACTGCAGGTTTTTGTATTGCCTGACGCATCGGTAACAACGAAAATGTTTGTCGTTGTCCCGATTGGATATGTGGCACCGCTTCCCAATCCTGAAATCTGAGTTGTAACAGAGCCCGGGCAATTATCGGTTCCTGTGGGTACAGTAAAGTTAACGACAGCGCCACAAGATCCTTGTAAATTATTAACATTGATATTTGAAGGACAGACTATTTGCGGAGCCTGGTTGTCGGTCACAGTAACGGTAAAACTACAAGTACTGGTATTACCTGCTGCATCAGTAACGGTAAAAGTATTGGTAGTTGTTCCTACCGGGAAGATGAAACCGCTGGCCAGACCGGCGGTCTGCGTGGTAGTAGTTCCTGTACAATTATCTGATCCTGTCGGGGTTGTATAGGTAACCGTTGCCCCGCATGCACCGGATTCACTGTTGACAGAGATATTTGCAGGACACGAAACAGCAGGCGGCTGATTATCAACAACAGTAATATTAAAACTGCAAAAACTTGTTCTCCCTGTGGCATCGGTCACCCTGAAGGTATTAGTCGTTGTTCCGACAGGGAAAGTTGACCCGCTTGTCAAACCAGCTGTCAGAGCTGTATTGGCCCCGCTACAATTGTCCGTTCCTACCGGCGCATTGTAAGTGACTACAGCATTGCATGAACCGGAAGTAGCATTTACAGTCATATCATTCTGGCATGAAATAGACGGGTTCTGATTATCTGTAACGGTAATTGTGAAGCTACAGTTACTTGTTTTTCCTGTTGCATCGGTAACCCTGTATGTATTTGTTGTAACACCAACAGGAAACGTAGAACCACTTGCCAATCCGCCGGTCTGAGCTGTTGAAGCACCGGGGCAATTATCAGTACCGGCAGGTGCGGTAAAGTTCACTATGGCCCCACAAAGGCCTGATGTATTGTTAACATATATATTTGAAGGGCATGTAATAGAGGGTGCCTGGTTATCATTGACTGTAACTGTGAAACTACATGTAACTGTTTGTCCTGTTGCATCGGTCACCCTGTATGTATTTGTTGTTACACCAACAGGAAACGTAGAACCACTTGCCAATCCGCCGGTCTGAGTTGTTGCTGCTCCGGTACAATTATCAGTACCGACAGGCGCTGTGTAATAAACCACGGCACCGCATATGCCTGACGTATTATTAACATAAATATTTGATGGACAGGAAATCGAAGGAGCCAGGTTATCAATGACAGTAACTGTAAAACTGCAAGTACTGGTCTTTCCGGAAGCATCTGTCACCCTGAAAGTATTGGTTGTGGTGCCAACGGGAAAAGTAGCCCCGCTGGCCAAACCAGCAATTTGTGTGGTTGAGACCCCTGAACAGTTGTCTGTTCCTGTTGGAGTTGTGTATGTAACAGCAGCTCCGCATGTTCCGGATGTGCTGTTGACGGTAATATTCGAAGGACATGTAATAGCCGGCACCTGATTATCATTGACAGTGACCGTAAAACTACAATTATTGGTTTTTCCGCTAACATCGGTCACCCTGTATGTATTTGTTGTGGTGCCCACAGGAAAGGAAGATCCGCTGGGCAAACCGGCAACCAGCGCGGTGGTGGCATTGGGACAATTATCTGTTCCTGTTGGCGCCGAAAAATTAACAACGGCGCTGCACGTCCCCGTTGTATTATTAACTGTGATATTGCCGGGACAAGTTATTGAGGGAGTCTGGTTATCCACAACACTGACGGTAGCAGAAGCCACATTGGAGGTACAGCCGGTAACACCGGTGACAGTGACCGTATATGTTCCGGAAGTAGTAGCAGTAATGGTTCGCGAGGAGGCACCTGTACTCCAATGATAAGCCGAGAATCCGGAACCGGCATCTAATACAACACTTTGTCCGGGACAAAATGTTGTGGGGCCGGATGGAGTAATAGTAGGATAAACAACCTCCGTAGGATAATAAGAAAAGATAAACTCTGCCCTGTTGATGCACATTGATGCACTAGAACATAACTGAAAAGAATTATAACCTCCGTAAACATACCCTGGCAGGCCACAAGGATAGCTGGCGGTAACAGAGGTGGTCAGGGAACACGGCAAGGATGAACAAAGACAACCTGAGCTCCCATCCCAGGCGACAGGTACGGCAAATCTGTTCACAGTGCCATAAATAGCAGCGCCAACACAACTCGCAGTCCAGTAATTTATTGTTACCCCGGTCACCGTATTTCCCGCCGGAACAGGGTCAAAAAAAGTCTGGGTGATACATGGAGGTGTGTCGCCACAATAACTACCCGGCGAATTAGTACACCAATAGTCGGCGCCACAAACAGTGCATCCTCCGCAAGACTGGAAACCGGAATAGGTAATGGTTGTTGACGCAGTTTGTGAAAACAGCAGTGTCTGGCCTGCAACAAATATGATAAATAATAACAAAATTAAACGGTAAATATTTTTCATGGTTTAAGCTTAATTTATATTGATTTTCATGATAATAGCCGGGCTTATTTCGATTTTTTCGAAGAAACATTAAAAGATGCCAGTTTAAAAGAGCTGAATTGATCAATATCTCCGATAAAATCCCGGACATTAATAATCAAATCTTTTTGAACACCGGCGTTTTGACAATCGCCGAATATTGTCTTGTGTTTTCCGATTACAAGGGTTTTCCTGCGATCACCTTTCTGATTGACCGCCCAGGTATGTTGTTGTGTAAAAACAGCATCATTCCAGTCAACAATAATATTATATGAATTGGTATTCACGAATTTCAAAAAAACAACATTCATATCCCCACATTGGCTCAATTGGTAATAAGCTTCAACACCATTCTGAATATTCCGGCCATTGGCGGTTAAACCAATAGGCGTCCAATCTGAATTAGTCTGTGCAAATATTGCTGTGGAGGCCAACAAAAGAAAAAATCCTAAAAATTTTACTTTTAATAACATAATTTTTCAAATTTAAAATATAATGTTCTGACAAATGTAAATAAATAATCATTTTATACAAATAATAATAATAATTTTTTCAGAATTACTTTTATGACCTAATTTGATGAATTTCATTTATTCCGATTTAGGATTAATTTGAACAATTAATTTTTAAAAATACAAAAGTTTAAATTAATTTTGCTTAATTTACTGTTAATTTTTTGATATTTTTTTTATAATCTGTTTAAAAATGCTTTTAAGTCAAAAAAGTATACTTAATCAACGCGTGTTATATTTATTGATCATTTTATCTTTTAGCCTGATATCTTTTACTCAGATCATTAATTATGAATTTCTTCAATGGGATGATGATGCCCAGATAACAAAAAATGTTTACGTCAGAATATTAAACTGGAAAAACCTTGAGCATAATTTCCTTACAGAAAGGTTTACATTTTTAACGCTAACGTGCTATTCGGTAATTTATAAACTATTTGGCAACAATCCTGTTCCTTTTCACTGGTTCAGCATTATTTTGCATATGGCCAATATAATAATGGTATATTTCTTATGCAGGCATTTTACACGGAATTTGTTTTCACTTGGTTTTATATTAATATTATTCGCCGTACACCCGATGAGAGTGGAATCGGTAGCATGGGTGTCAGAAGCAAAAGACCTTCTTTATACATTTTTTTCTCTGGCTGCCTTGCTGTGTTATTTTGGCTATCTGAAAAATAATAAATATTACTTTTTTATTATTGCGACAGTTATGGTTATTCTTGCTGCCTTGTCAAAAATACAGGGTATTGTGTTGCCATTTTCATTTTTTTTAGCAGATATTTACTTCAAAAGAAAATTTTCAATTGACATTATATTAGAAAAAATTGTTCTTTTATACATCCTGTTTTTTATTTTCTTTATCCTGAATCTCAAGTATTTCATTGTTTCTATTGTTCTCATTGCTATTTATTTTATCATCAGAAAAAAAATACAGAAGCTAAATAAATCTGTTAAAACAAGGATTTTTATCGTGCTGGGATTTTTGGCACTGGCTTTTATCGTTAAGTGCTTTTCAAATTATAGTTTCGGACTTTGGAAGAATTCAATCGAAGGTTCAAACACCTTTTCTTTTTTTGAAAGATTTCTTTTGTCGGGTTATGCTTTATGGTTTTACATAAAAAATTTCTTTTTCCCATTTCCATTAAATGCTGTACATCCTTACCCTGTCCGTACCGCAAGTGGTGCCTTCCCTACTGAATACTACATTACCCTTTTATGCCTGTTGGCTGTAATCGCAATATCCGGATTACTAATTTGGAAGCGGAAAAAAATTCCCGGATTATTATTTTTCGGATGGTTTTTCTTTCTGGTCAATATATCAATGGTTTTGCATTTTATACCCATCGAAGGGCGTTTAGTTGCAGCAGACCGCTATAGTTATTTTGCTTATTTGGGATTAATACTTTCAGTCACCTCATTAGGAGAACGTTATCTTTTTCAAAATCAAAAACATAAAAATAAAATTCCGGTTTTTCTGGTAATCCTGCTTATACTGTTAAGTACCTTGACCTATCAAAGGTGCAAGGTCTGGAAAAATACGCGCGTATTATTTTCAGATGTCCTGCATAAAACGCCCGACATTCCTTTTGCATATTGCACACTTGCAGCCACTTACATGAATAGTCAAATGCCTGATAGTGCAATATATTTTTTTAACAAAGCTATAAAACTGGATCCCCTCGATCCCGGTGCATATTTTAACCGTGCTTTTGCTTATATGGCAAAAAATGATAAAAAAAAGGCTATTGAGGATTTTGATACCTTCTGTAAAATAATCAGTGAAAAAAAATTCAAAGCACTGGGTTATACGCATATCGGAGAAATTTATAGAAATTATGGGGCTGACAGTCTGGCAATATTTAATTATAACCTGGCTTTGAAAACCGACAGCACATTACCTGAAGCATATAATGCAAGGGGTATTTATTTCCTGAATATAAATAATTTAGACCAGGCAAAGCACGATTTTATCAAGGCAATACATTATAATACATATTATGCGGAAGCATATAATAACCTGGGGTCAGTCTTTATGACGCAAGGTAATTCAAATGAAGCTCAAAAATATTTTAATCGTGCTATCGATATAAATCCTGAATATACACTGGCCTATGACAATCGTGGATACCTGAAATATGTGAACGGAGATGGTTCCGGGGCCATAAAGGATTTCAATATAGCCATTAATTTAAATCCTCGGCTCACTCAAACCTACATTAAGAGAGGAAGGGCATATGCTCAGATGAAAAATTATAAAAATGCCATTGATGATTTTTCTTTTGTAATCGGAAAAGAACCTGAAAATATGATCGCTCTGACAAACAGGGCTTATGCATGGTTTTATATGAATGATTTAGTTAATGCTGCGAAAGACTTTTCATTATGCACGGAGCTTTTTCATGAAAATGCAATAACCTGGCAAAATCTGGCGTGGTTTCACATGCAAATAAAAAAATACGATGCTGCAACAGATGAATACGAAAGGTCTGTCAAATTGGATAGTTCCCTAATCATTTCATACATTAATCTTGGATGGATTTATATGAATAACGGAAATATTTCAAAAGCCGAACATACACTGTTGCAGTCAATAGAAATAAATCCAAAAAGTTCACAATCACTTTTCTTATTAGGTGAACTTTACCGGAAAAAAGGTGATAAAAATTCATCCTGTTCCTTTTATCAAAAGTCTTCTGACCTTGGGGATATGCAGGCAAAAAATGCTTTAAATTTATACTGTGCAAGCCCAAAATGATTTTGCCAAATATTTGATATCATTAATATTCTGATCATTTAACCTTATAACCTGAAAAAATCAGGTGAATTTTTCACCCTTCATGCCGACAAAAGAAAATTAGTCATATCTGCAATAATTTGGTATTTTCAAATATTATCTTTGTCAGGATTAACATGATCTGCCAGACTCTCTGCCTGTGCTCATTCACAAATTTCACTTCATTTATTTGTGAATAGATCAGGTTAAATAAAAACAGGGATGATCATCATAAAAACGCTAAAGTCAGGTTTTTTGAGTTGATTTTGATGGAATTCCTTGAGAACATACATGTAAAGTATTTTTATGCCCGAACTTACCAACAACAAAACGTATCATTTTCTCAAAGAATTGTTGGGAACTTCGACTCTTTTTGTTTTTGCAAAACAAAAAGGCAGCTTACGCTGCCTTACGTTCTCTCCACTTTGTGGAGCGTACGGGAGTCGAACCCGTGATCTCCAGATTGCGAACCTGGCGCTCTGCCAACTGAGCTAACGCCCCAAAGTTGCTGCAAAAATAAGCGATTTCTAAATATAAAGCAAGCCACACACCTAACACCTGATTATCAATATGATATGACTACAATTTTACTATGTACAACTTTATATTGACTATAAATATAAAAATTGTTCAGCAATATCTAAAAATATAGCCTTTATTTTGCTTTAGTCCTGAAAGAAAGAGTGAATACCAACATCATGATTGCCGATAAAATTGCTGTTGCCGCACCAAAATAAAACGGTACCGATGAATTAACTTTGTCATAAAGTGAACCTGCTATTAAACTTGCAGGTAGCAAAGTCACACCCAGCAACATATTATAAATACCCAAACCGGTTCCTTTTCGATTTTTTGCAATTAAATCTGAAACCAGGGCCTTCTGTATTCCATCAGTTGACGCAGAATAAAATCCATAAAATGCAAATAATGTAATAATAGTACCTATCGCTCCTGTAAAGCCAAAAGCAAAATAAACAACAGCATAAACCAGAAAACCAACTATTAAAATTTTCTCTTTCCCGATTTTATCAGATAGTTTTCCAATAGGAATGGCAAATAAAACTGAAACAAAATTGGTAATAAGGTAAACCAGCGGAATATATGCCACTTTAACTCCAACTTCATTAGCTTTTACCAATAATAAAGTATCTGTGGAATTTCCCAAAGTAAAAATGAAAATGATCAGCAGAAAGAAATAATATTTCTTGGGGAAGTCTCTGAAGTGAAATTTTGTGAACAACTCTGTTTTGCTTTTCTTAGCTTCCTTAATACAAAACAAAATAACAAATATGGCAATGATCGATGGAATACCTGCCAGCAGAAAAATTATTTTATAATTCCCCGGGAAAAGTTCAAACAAACCAAAGGCCATCAATGGTCCGAGTATGGCGCCGCTGTTGTCCATGGCTTTCTGTAACCCGAAGCTTTTGCCCGATTCACCATTCCCAACTGAGCCTGCAATAAGGCTGTCGCGTGGCGCTGTACGTATGCCTTTACCAAAACGCTCAATAAAACGAAGGATAAGGACATGAAAGGGTTTGTATACAAACACATATAACGGTATAATCAATGCGGAAAGACCGTAACCGATAAGCATAAATGGCTTGTTTTTCCCGATCCTGTCGCTCCAAAAGCCTGATACACCCTTTATAAGAGATGCAGTACTTTCGGCAATACCTTCTATTAATCCGAGGCTCGTCTTTGATGCACCTATCGATAAGAGAAACATAGGCATTATCGAATACAACATTTTTACAGATGTATCGGTAAGAAAACTTGTTAAACCCGTAAAAAAAATGTTTCTATTAAAGCCAAATATCCTTTTATTACTTGTGCTGCATTGAATATCCGAAATTAAATCTTTACTCATAATGTAAATTCAACAAATTGATTTTATATAGGGAAAATTCCTAAATAAAAATCACGCACCAGATTTTACCTGAAAAATTCACAAGAAATTTTCACCCTTCGGGCCGACAAAAGAAAATCAAGAATTTTAGAAGTAATTGTCATTTTCAAATATTTTCTGTATCGGGATTACCTGACCTGCTGCCCAAATTGCCAACACTCATTCATAAATTGCATTTCATTTATTAATGAATAGGTCAGGTTAAACAAATCAAGACTTCAAATATACGTCTATTTGGCATCAAAATATAATTTCATCGGTTATGAAGTATCAAAAAATAGAAATCAAAACGGAATCATAATTTTAACAAAAAAAGAAACCAACCGATATCATGTTAACCACTCAAAAAAATCAGATTCTTCAATATCCGGTTAAATTATTAAAATATTTTTTATATATTATATTTATTATTTACATATTGATTTAGTGAATTAATATAACAATATTATGAAGTTAAATAAAAAAATCGTATTTATAACATTGTTTTTCATATTATTATCAAATGCCAAATCTTTAAAAACACCATGTTATCAGCGATTTTGCTTCTAATGATTGAAAAAATAATCTTTTCTAAACTTCGTCTTACTCGTTTATACATCGGCGGCGGATGGCAGAGCTTTTCATCAATTTTGAAATTTAACCGGACACCGGTGCTTTTTTTCGTTAGAGTTTGTTTGAAAATTAGTTTGCCGAATTAATAAATGTTACAAAGGTACGATCTGCCTACGACAGGCACAAAGTTACCACAAAGCTTATCCATTCATTTTTAAAGCTTTGTGGCTTTTGGTATCTTTGAGTCTTAGTGGCAGAGGTTTTAATGTTTAATTTTAATTAATTTTAAACAACATCTTTGTCATGCTGGATTTAATTGAAGAAATATCGAGGCTGAACCTAATCAATAATTTTAACATGCTATATATTAGATTCATTACAAATATCGAAATTATTTTAAGCGTCTTGATATCGGTTTTAAAGAACAAAATTCTTATTTACTTATCCAATAGACATTTCCAGTCAATTCTTATTGCAACATACTGTATACCTGAAAAATATTATACAATTAATTAATTTAATCTATTCAATACCATAATACTTAATAATATCATGAGCTTAATTATGTTTGGCAAATTTCATAACCAAAATTCTATGTAATAATAAATATAATCTATATCGAATGATTTAAAAGTAACATAAACAAGCCATTATAGTAATTAAACAACAATTAAATCAATATTAACTAAAAACCTGTTTTTCAAAAACAAAATAATCAGCTTTAATATATTTTCTTTAAAAATAAGGTCTTTGATTAAATATGGTAAGTAATTCATCTTCATTTATTTAATTTTTATGGGTAATAAAAATGTTTTTGCTTGCATTTTATTAAAAAATTCGCTAAATTTGCATATGAAAAATATTTCACGAAAAATATTAACTATTATTTGTTAATATAGTATATATTATTACTTTTGCACTTTAATATGTTACCCTATATTTTAATGCCAAAATCTGAAATTAATAAAAACAAAAAAATATGAAAAAAGTTTATTCGTTTATTGTGACAATTTTGATTACTGCAGGCATAGCAGTTTGTGGAAATGTAAACGGTAATGCAATAAGCGTGGAAAAGAGCACCTCACCCGCACCGGCTGCACTTTCACCTACTGCCACCATTCAAACTGTTACGGGTATTACTCCCGGCAACACGACTTCAGTTGATGTTTCTTTAAGCAATTTTTCGACACCTTTTGCTGCTTTTCAGTTTTCTATTAAGTTCGATACGAATACGGTAATATTAAATAGCATATCAGACTGGGCATCAGGAGTTACCGGTGTTTCCCTCAATTATCATTATAATGGCAGTATTGCTGATGTGACTTTTGTCTGGGGTGATACACCTGTGAGCATTAATGGGTTATTTTTCAGGATGAATTTTAAATACAAATCATCTGCACATGGATGCAGTTCTATTTACTGGTCTGATGACCCGACACCAAGGTTATTTGCAGATATCAACGGCTATGAAGTTGCGGTATCTTATATTGACGGACAGGTATGTTCTATACCGGTTTGTGCAGTGGATTTAAGCTCTGCTGCAGGCACTGACGCTCAAACTACATGTATTAATACTCCTATAACAGATATTACTTATGCAACAACCCTTGCCACAGATGTTACCGTAAGTGGTTTACCCACAGGCGTAACCGGAAGCTGGGCAGCTGATGTATTCACTATTAGTGGTACACCTACTTTTTCAGGAACCTATACGTATACAGTTACCACCCAAGGCTGCGGGCCTGTTTCAACAACCGGTACCATCACTGTAACCCCAAATAACACAATTTCCCTTACTGCAGGGGGGCCTCAGACTGTATATGCCACTATTCCGATTACAACAACAACTTATTCTACAACAGGCGCTACCGACGCTACTGTTACCGGCCTACCATCAGGTGTAACGGGCTCATGGTCTTCTAATGTAGTAACCATTACTGGTACTCCTACAACATCAGGCACCTATACTTATACGGTTACATTAACCGGAGGCTGCGGCACAGTAACAACCCAGGGAACCATTACCGTTCTGCATACGCCTATACCAACAGCAACCATCGCCACCGTTACCAATGCTTGTCCCGGTAGTGCTGTAAGTGTTGACATTTCTTTAAGCGAGTTTTTAACGCCACTCATCGGATTTCAGTTCACAATAAGGTACGATACAACTTATCTGGATTTTGTGGATATTACCAACTGGGCTACCCCAACTCAAAATGCCGGTGTTTCTTATTACCACAATTATTACGGTAATATAGAAGGGCTTACTTTTGTTTGGGGTGATGCCGATAACACTTCTCTAATGGACGGCGTATTATGCAGGTTAAATTTCAACCTGAGATCCAGTGTTGTAGGTTGCCAGAATTATACATGGTCAGATGCGCCCACTGTTCGGGTTTTTGCTGATCTAAGTCATGATATTACGGTAACTTATGTAAATGGATCAGTGTGCCCGATTACTCCGGAAGCTATTTCCGGTAATACCTCAATATGCACAACTGCTTCATCAACCTTAACGGGTACACACAGTGGTGGTACATGGAACAGTTCAAATCCCGGGGTTGCCTCTATAGGTTCTTCATCCGGAGTTGTAAACGGCGTTTCTGTTGGAACATCGCTTATTACCTATACCGTTGCAACAGTATGCGGAACAGCCACTGCAACCAGCACGGTAACAGTATCAAATGGGGCACCTGGCGCTGTAAGTGTCAGCGGCGGCGCTATCCAGTGCGGCGGAAATGTTACACTTACCGCTACCGGTGGAACCGGCGGTACGATTTACTGGCAGGGAACTTCCAGCGTCGGGACATCAACAGCATTTCCATCTGCTTCACAGACAATAACAACTTCAGGTATATATTATTTCAGAGCTCACAATGGTTGCGGATGGTCTGCAGCAAGCAGCGCCTCTGTTACGATCAACCCTGTTGCCACACCTACATTTACTTCCTCTCCTTCAGGTACTGAATGCGGCGCTCATGGCCTGGTTTATACCACGCAATCCGGAATGACAAATTATACATGGAATTTACCGGGAACTCAGGGCGTAGATTATACCATTACCTCAGGAAGTACCGCATCAACAAGTAATACAGTTACGATAAGCTGGCTCACAACAGGCAGCAAAACAGTAACTGTTGATTATAGCAATTCTTTTGGTTGTCCGGGAAGTTCGCCCGCATCATCAACAACCACAATATCCGGATTCGCTGTTACTTCCACATATACCGGAACCGGTGATTGGAGTAATGCTTCCAATTGGAGCAACGGCATCCCGGCCTCATGCACTGACGCAGTCATTAACGGAACATGTACAATAACCTCAGCAGCTGAATGTAGCAATTTGACCATTAACCCTGCAAAAAGCCTTACGCTGAACTCAGGGCAAACATTAAATGTTTATGGACAGTTTTTAATCATGTCGACAGCTGCAGGTACAGGTTCATATATAAATAACGGCACTGCAAACTATTCCTATCAACCCAAAGTACAACGTTATGTTCCACTTAATGTATGGCATTATATTACAGCGCCCGTGCAGGGAGCATTATCCGGAGTTTGGCTCAACCTCTACCTGAAAGACTATAATGAAAGTTCAAACAGCTGGAATATTCTTATTACTCCAACTACGGTTCCAATGCCGGTGGGAAGAGGTTATGCATTATTCTCTAATGGCGCTAACGTTACCCGTACTTATACTGGAAACCTGAACGAAGGTAATCACGTAATTCCTCTTTCATGGAGCGGATCCAACAGGGGAAATAACCTTATTGGAAATGTGTTTACTTCAGCTATTAGCGCCGATATAAATACCTGGACCAAAACCAATGTTGATAATTCAATATGGGTTTGGAACCCTGGTTCAGGTAACTATCAAACATGGAACGGAACCTCAGGTACACTTACTGGCGGGGTTATTCCGGCCAGCCAGGGTTTTATAGTAAAAGCCAACAACAGCGGCGCCAGCGTTACCATTATGCAGAGCAAACGCCAGCATAGCACTGTAGCATTCCACAAAGACATAGTTGCAAATAACTTATTGATTACCGCCAGTGGAAATAATTACTCCGACGGCCTTGTTGTTAATTTCAACAATAATGCAACCAATGATTTTGATCATGATTTTGATGTGGAAAAAATTGTCGGATTACCTGAAGCTCCGCAAATTTCAACCATTTGGTCGGGTAAAAAACTCTCTATTAATGTAATTCCTGAAATTACAGAATACACAGTAATTCCATTTAGTTTTAACTGTAATACATCCGGTATTTTTACGCTCACTACTGATGGCATTTCCACTTTTGATCCTAATTTGCCGATAAGTCTACAGGACGTAATAACAGGTACGATAACCGATTTACGTACAGAACCCGTCTATCAATTCACCCATGTATATGACCCTGTTTCTACCATTAACAGGTTTAATCTCATCTTTGGGGAAAATAATATAACCCGTGTTGAAGAAAACAATTCCGCGAACCTGAATATTTATTCTTTTGGACAGAGTATTGCAGTTGAAAATCCGACCCTTGTTAAACTTGTACAAATAGCTGTTTACAATAACATTGGCCAAATAGTCAAGATGATCGATTCACCTGAAAATACGAGCAAAATAATAATAAACGCAAATCTTGCAGCAGGAGCATATTTAATTACTGCAATTGATGAAAAAGGAAACAGTACAATAAAAAAAGTGAGTATTCAATAAAATCAAAGATAAAATAGGAAAAAACTAAACTTATGATAAATTATTCAAAGATCCGGAAATTTTTATTTGTATTAGCGGTTGTTTGTACAATATCGATTGGAAATGCTGTTGCTGATGATCCTATCGGCCCTGGCGGAAATCCCGGTGGCGAATTCGGGCCTGTAGGGGCAGTTGCACCTATTGATGGTGGTGCGATCTTTTTCCTGATTGCCGGTGCGGCCTATGGACTAAAAAAGCTAAATGGCAGGAGAAAAAAATAAACAGAAGTATCGATAATCATTGTACATGAATCGCTTTAAAAGTTTCTTTTCGTCAAAAAAATCATTGACTGGAAATTCCAGGCAAATGATTTTTTTTATCCTCAGAGTACTTATAATATATATTGTCTGGAAAATCATTATCTGGTTTTTAGGGCAGGAAAGTACCCCTTTAGATGAACGCCATTGGCCTTGGCTTTCGGCAGGATGGGAAAAATTCAACGACTGGGTAAGGATATTTTTACTTTATGCCACAAAATTGTTTTTTGACATTTTTGGATATAAAACATTTATTATTCTCGATTATTACGTGTCAGTGATCGGGTTGGCAAGGCTTGGAATAGGAAATTACTGTCTCGGGTTTCAACTTATGATTTTCTTTGCAGCCCTAATTAGTTCCTATCCGGGCAAATGGCAATACAAAATTTTATATTCCGTATTAGGAATAATTGCAATAAATATTTTGAATATCTTTAGATTTATTGGACTTATTTATGCTATGCACGCCTATCCGCAATATATGAAATTTAATCATGATTTTGTTTTCAATGTTATTGTTTATGTATTCACATTTTTAATGTGGGTAATTATTATTAAAAAGGACCTGCTAAAAAGTAAATTGGTATAATTTAAGAACTTATAAGGTTATACCATATTTGAATATATTTGAGTCATTTATCAAAATGTCAAAATCCCAAGTTGCAATGAAAAAACAAAAAAAAATTTGCACTGATTTATTTTACATATTTAAATCAACAAGCATTTTGGCCATAATATTTTTTATTGCAAATATTTTACCTGCTCCCACCTGCCTGGGTCAGCAATCAAACAAGATTGGTGTAAGGAGTGAAAAAATTCTCAACAAAAGTTTTTCATCTGTTTATAAAGAAAAAATACTTCCTGCAAATCAAAAACAAAGCTTAAAGAGTAATGCCCAAACCAACATAAATGCCACATCCCTTTTAACACCATCAAAGTTTTATGTCCCCAATAATTTACTTATAACAGTTGATGGGAATATCTATTCCGACGGTCTTGTCGTGAATTTCAACAACGGCGCTACTAATGGCTACGATCAGGATTATGATGTTTTAAAGTTCATGGGGCTTTCCGATGCTCCACAGATCGGAACACTTTGGTATGGTTTCTGGCTTTCAATAAATGTTGTCCCTGAAATTACCCAATATACTGTAATGCCTATGACCTTTGATTGTAAGGCTTCCGGTACGTTTATACTGACAGCACAGGGTACAACAACATTCAGCCCCACGCTTTCAATAAGATTAAGGGATTTGGTTGCCGATACAATAATTAATCTCAGGACGGATTCGGTTTATTCATTTTCCCACACTTATGACTCAACAGCATCAAACATAAGGTTTAACATTCTTTTTGGCGACAGCCTCACTACCGGTATTAAGGAAAACACCAGCAGTCTGAACATTTATTCTTATAGAAATCATATCTATTTTGAAAATCCCTCACTGATTAAGCTAGCTCAAATTACCATTTATAATAATCTCGGGCAGATCGTGAGAATTATCAATGCTCCCGAATCTGCTACCCTCTTCCAAATCAATGCTGATTTTTCACCGGGTGTCTATATTATAAACACCATTGACCTTGAAGGAAACCGTTTTGCAAAAAAAGTAAGCATTCAAAATTAATCACATAAAAAGATTATAAAATGAAAACCCGTTTAAAAATCAGTAAATTCTTATTGGCACTGGCTGTGTTTTTCACAGTTTCCATTGGAACCGTTGTTGCTGACGATCCCACTGATCCGGGAGGCGAGCCGGGTTGGGAATGGGGCCCCGTTGGCGGTAACGCACCTATTGATGGCGGAGCAATACTTTTTCTGATAGCAGGAGTCTTTTATGGTGTAAAACGTTTGAACGGACGCAAGAAGAAATAGACTAAGTTCTTCCACATTAATTTTGTATTCCTTATTGCTGATGTCTTTTTGTTTTTTCAACAATAGTCCTGATCTGGACGCTCCTTTACCAAACCCACTTGTATTTATCCTGTAATTCTTTAAGGATATTATTTCTTTCCGACTCGGGTAAAGTTTTTACCAACATCAGGATTTCGTTCCACTCATTTTTATATTTGTTACGCTCTGTTTCATCAGGAATATAAAAATGAAAAATATCTTTTTCGCGCTGACCGGGAGATTTTATAATCCAGGTATAATAACCTGCACTCCACCAGGGGCACACCGATTTTATAATTATGACCTGATTACTGTCAGTAACTTCAGAATATACCAACTTTGCACTATCATCGATTATTTCAAGGTTGTGTGTTTGCCGACCGGGATTATCAAACCTCAGCCAAAGTGTATCAGATAAAATTACTGATGAATCCGAAGGAAAAAAATCATTGACATAACCCCGCTCAACTCCGGCTTTATGTTGAACAATCTCATGCGATTCATTCATTTTTTCCCATACCAGCGTAAGATATTTGTTCGTCAGAGAACTGTTGGCTTTATCAAATAAAAGACGAACATCCTGAAATGAATAAACTCCTTTTTTGCTTATTGTCACTCTTTTACAATTGTTGTCGAGCAGGTTAATTATTCCCTCATCGACTACCAGCAAATTATTTTTTATGAATTTATCGCCCCTTTGAACCGGGCTCTTTTGCTTGTTTATACTATGGTACACCGATCCTGATGTACTAAACACCATGTAATAATCACCCGACTGACCTTTTGTCCCTATGGTGAACAACATCAGTGAAATGATAACGAATACTTTCATGGTGTATTGATAACCCGGTTTATTCATTAAAACAATTTCTTAGTGGCTAAATATGCTTTTAACATGAAAAATCTTTCCAAATAATTTTGTAAGAGCATCATAAAAATACAACATATCAGCCGACAAAATTATTCCAAGTAAAATGTATTTGGTTTGAACAAAAAGATGACAATTCGCAAATAACTGAAAAACAATTAATAATATAGCTGTAAAGGTAACAAGCTGTATTAATTTTGCAGCAAGATGATACCAAATGGATTTTTTAATATAAAACCATGAAAACAAAATGATGTGTAAATAAATGATGAAAAAAGAAACCAGGAACAGAAGCCATGATGGAATTGCATTGATATAATTATGAGTCAGTATCATTGATACAATGTTCGCATGAATCACAAGGCCAAACATATCTGGCAACGATCGCCCATAATAAACCGGATTTACCGGAGTATAGAATTTATCATTCATATCGTCTGTGGTTCTGCATTGCCCGCCCAAATATCCGATCATAACAATTTTACCCTTCAAAAAAGAAAGCTCTGAATTCTTTTTTTGCATGATCTCATCATGATTTAATAACAGATAAGAATTAATGTCACCGGAATAATTTATCTGTTCCTGATCATCGGATCTTTTCTCAAAAACTTTGAAACTCGTATCGGAATAAGCTTTTGCTATCATGGCCGAAAATGCCCATATTGGTTGATCCTCTGATTTAATTTGTGGATTAAACCATCTGATTACATTCGTATTATTCTCATTATTGGGCAGATTGGCATGACCATAAATTACATTTTTAAAGTACTTATATTTCTCATCAGGGAGTTTTGTTTCCGGATTTATAAAAACAGATAATACCAGTTTATTGCCGACAGTATTAAATACTTTTTTCAGAGCCGGATCACCAAGACTGTCATTCCTGTCAACAAAAAAAACATCCATGCCGATAACGCGGGGCCCAGCTGAATCAATCTTTTGAATTAATGCAGCAATACTTTGACGATCGATATCCTCAATGTTTACAAGTACAATGTTTGTATCAACATTGTTGCTTTGTAGTTGTGAGAAATACATATCCGTCAGCTGCACTTCCTTCAATGCTTTTGCTACATAATTAAATGGTTTGAAAGATATTTTAATGGTTATAAAGAACAACCATAAAACTAAAAAAACAAAAAGTGTGGCGAGAAAAGATTCAAGCAACAATTTCTTTCTGAAGCTGTGCTTGTTTTTATTATTTCTCAATTTGTCATTTTTCCGCATATCACATATTATATTTACCAAATATAAATAAAGTAAAATTATAAAAAAAACAATTCATACTCCATTTCCGATTTTGAAATGATGCAGATTAGCCAACCGCTTTGCATCTTATTAGTGCTTATGTTGCTTATAACAAAAGATTTTCCGCGAATTTGAAAAAATCAGCTAACGATCAAAAATAAATCAGCAAAAACAAAAAATTTCAGTAAGAAATACTACCAGGTAATTTTCTTTAACCACCTGCCCCTCTTAAGCCATCCTCTCAGAAGCACATCTGCATCTGGATAATAGCTGGCTTTAATGATATAATTCTTAAAATCATCAGGAGTGTTTAGTGTGCCGGAGGAATCGATATACCCATAACCGGTATAGTGGCGGTTTTCAACCATGATGAAGGAACGCTCCTCATTATTTCTGCCACGGTCAATCAGAATAAAATTATGATCCGGCATCTGGTAATTTTTCAATACTTCTCCTGCCCTTGCATTATATACATCAACATCTTCTTCACCTGCACAGATACCGTTGCATTTTTTTATATGATGATTAAAGCATACCGAATCCTTTGAGGTAAGCCCGCAATGATTGACACAAAGTGTATGCTCGTCAATCCAGTAATCTAAGCGTTCCCGTGCCGAAACAATGCTCGTAAATGACTGCAGCGTATTTTCAGATTCATCAAACGGCACTATTTTAAAGTTGATAATACCCTGTTCATCATAAAACCAGTCGATGGAATGGGTGAAAATATCGGCTACCCGGCTCCTGTTGAATTTTGGCTTGTATTTCTTGATCTCCTCCGATTCAAGTAGGAGAGCAATAACCTCGCTTCCCGTAAGGACATAATCAACATTATATAGTTCATTCAGCATGTTTTTTCCTTTCCGCTCATGAGTGTTGAAATGGCTCAGCGCCCTGTTGTACATATTCAGGCTTTTGCCAATATAGATTATATTCTGGTCTTTATCCAGGAAATAATACACGCCACATTCTTCAGGGATTTTTTTCAAAATGTACTCTTTGATTTTGTCGATCCTGCGAGTCATAATGCCCTCGATGCCCATATTTTTATATTGCGGATCATTTGATTTGAGTTGCAGCAGCAAGTCAAAAAGCTGTGCTGTCGCCACGGCATCACCCTCGGCTCTATGCCGCCCTTCAATATCAATTCCCAGCGAAGCACATAAATGGCCCAGGCTGTATGATATTCTGCCCGGTAAAAGTTTTCGCGCCAGGCGCACGGTACAAAGCTTCTCTCTTTTAAATTTATATCCCAGCGAAGCAAATTCCGCTTTAATAAAGTTGTAATCAAAACTCACATTATGCGCCACAAAAATCCTGTTTTCGGTCATCTCGAGAATTTTGGGGGCAACCTCATAAAATTTCGGAGCATCGGCGACCATTTCATCCGTAATACCCGAAAGCTTGCGATAAAAACTGGTAATATGACATTGCGGATTTATCAGTGTCGTATATTTATCAACTACCTGTAACCCATCGTGCACAAGGATACAAATTTCAGTTATAGCCCCTTTTTTATATTCATAGGTCCCGCCACAGGTCTCTATATCGATGATTGCAAACATTTTTTTATTGAATAATGAACACCGATCAACGAATGATGATTTACGAAGTACCCTAAAATCTAAAATCGTAAATCGTTAATCGATATTCTTAAATAATTCTACATTTTAAATCCTCTGAATAATGAACACCGATCAACGAATGATGATTTACGAAGTACCCTAAAATCTAAAATCGTAAATCGTTAATCGTCCGCCGTGGCGGATTCTTAAATCATTTTTACATTTTAAACCCTTTTAATAATGAACACTGATTAACGAATGATGATTTTTGAAGTATGCTAAAATCTTAAATCGTTAATCGTTAATCGATATTTTTACATCATTATACATTTTAAACCCTTTGAATAACGAACACTGATTAACGAATGATGATTTTTGAAGTACGCTAAAATCAAAATTTGAAATCGTTAATCGTCCGCCGTGGCGGATTCTTAAATCATTTTTTATTCTTCATATAATCAATATTTTTCTGTGCTGTTTCAATACTTTTTACAAAGATTGAAATTAACTCATTACATTCCTTCATTGCAGAAATAATACAATCTTGATTTTCTATAATTTTTATTTTATGAATTATTTTCAGGCAGATAAGTGTCTCTCTCAATTCCTTTAAAACAACTTTAATTTTATGAATGAAGTCCTTTCGTGATTCTCCACTTTGTGCTTCGCCATAGTTTAAAGCTGGTGAAGTTCCTGATCTTAATAACTGCCCACCAAAGTGCGCGCCGGCCCTTGTTTTGGGCAATAAACAATCAATATCAGTAATTAGAACTGCAAAATCTATCAATCGTTCTTCTAAATCAAATTTATTCATATCTTTTCTATCCTTTAAATCCATTTTTTATAAGTTATCATAAATATATATCGAACTCTGATTTACGAATGATGATTTACGAAGTACGCTAAATCTTAAATCTAAAATCGTTAATCTTTATTCTTAAATCTCCTTGAATGATGAACACCGATTAACGAATAATGATTTACGAAGTACGCTAAAATCTTATATATTAAATCGTTAATCAATATTCTTAAATCATTATACATTTTTAACACCTTGAATAT
>CAZVKJ010000057.1:0-24570 GCA_964626855.1 uncultured Bacteroidales bacterium | reverse complement strand
ACCTATTCATAAATAAATGAAATGCAATTTATGAATGAGCATTGGCAATGTGGGCAGCAGGTCAGGTAATATTTTCTTTTGTTGGCCCGAAGGGTAAAAAATTCTTGTGAATTTTTCAGGTTGAAAGGAGTGCGATGAAAATGAAAAAATAATTTATGAAATCATTTTTTCACAAACTTTCTCGTCACAGGTTTGTATTTTCCATCTGAAATCCTGAGCAGGTAAAACCCTTGTTTTAAAAATCCGACAGGAAAATCGAAAAAGGAACTGGTGCCGGTCGTTTCAGCGTAATAAGTATGAACCACTTTCCCGAAGAGGTTAATTATGTCAAACTCGAGTTTTAAATGAGGTTCGGTATTTAAATTAATATACAAATCAGTGGTTACGGGATTTGGGAAGATTGAGTCGAAAATGATGGTGTTATCTGTTTTATGAGCTTGGTCTACTAAAATGTCCATCTTTACCGGCAGATGATCCGACATGGTATATAATGAATTTATTATATCCCAGGGTGCGCTGTTGTTGGTTTCTGAGTTTATTGAGTCGTTAAAGTGATTGCCATCCTGACCTATTGCCTTGTATGTGCCTGATAGATATTTGTAATGATCTGTTCCGTCTTTGATTTTTTCGCTTTGTAAAATAAAGTCAAACCGGTCGTCCATGCCGCCGGTGGCATGGCATCCGTTGGAATACGACCCATGTGTTGATTGTGTATGGTAAGCGGCATACGCAGCATTGTTATCCCACGCACCAATCATATTCACAGGATCAAAAAAACGTACGTTTGCATTGGAGTGGTTGACAAGGTTCTGAAAACAGGCTTCATTGCCGTTATAAACATTAAAATCGCCCATCACCAGATAGTTTGCTTTTTTATTTTGCGAATCCAAATAATTCATCAGGATGTTCACCTGATCTGCCCTTTCGGTAGCATCGGATGTCGTATTTCCTGCTTTAAGGTGCATGACAATGCATGTTAAATAGGCAGTGTCTTTTGTTGTTCCTATATCAATTCCTTTATAATAAAAATTGTAAAAATTAATATCCCGGACAGTGGTAGGAATACTATGTTGCGAAAGAAGTACAAGTTTATTCGAATTATAAAAAAGTCCGTTTGAAAGATTGGATGAGGAATTATCCGTCATAGCGCCTTTTCTGTAATAGGCAACACCATCAATATTCAGTACATTATCAAGAATATGCTTGTGAACTGAGTCATCGGCTTTAATTTCATTGGCAGTGAATATGTCGGGTTTTACATATTTAATAATCTTTGCAAGGCTGTTGTCTTTTATCCAAACAGGATTTGTTACTTCTGTGCACCATTGTATTGTTTTGCCGTAGTACAATAAATTGTAATGCATAACCCGCAGTGTATCCTGCGCAAATGTACTCACCGAAAACAATAAGAGCAGTATAGTAAAAAAACGTTTCATCTTTTATATATTAATGCAAAAGTACTGAAAAAACGCATTACTTATATTTATCCTGTAAGGGCTGATGGTGCTTTTATTCCTGAATTTTATTTTTTTCAGCAACGATTGTTATCACTTTTCCCTTATCTGTGATTTCCTGAACTTTAAAGCCTGAAAGTTTCATAAAAAGCTGCATCTCGTCTTTTGTAAAGGCCCTCAGTGTCGTTATATCGTCGTATTCTGAAATTATTCCCTTCTCCTCAATGATATATTTTGCCTGCCAGTCGTATGTCCAGCCGGTTTTGAGATTCATTTCCATATGGCTTATTCGACGTATGGTTCTTGATGGAAGGTTAAAACTCTGGTCGAAATCATTGAAATCATCAAATAAGCTGTTTGCTTCAAAAAAGTCAAAAATCAAAAACCCCTTATTTTTCAGGGATTGATGAATACCCTTAAACGTGTTCATAATGCCATGATTTTGGGTAATGTATGAAATGGAGCGGCCGGTAATTAATACCGCATCAAAACGGGAAGAAAATTCAAGGTGCTGCATGTCACCCTGAAGAAATACATCAGCGTTGTTTGTGTTGCGGGCGATATGAAGCATTTCAGGGTACAGATCCAACCCCAGGTAATTATAACCATGGATGAGAAAACGTTGTGCAAGCAGGCCGGTCCCGCAGCCAATCTCCAGGATATGATTACTGTTTCCGGATTTTAATAACCTGTGATAGAATTCAAATTCCTTGTCGTAATCAAAAATATGCTGGTACATTTCATGATAAATGCCGGCCAGTGTTGAATACAGTTTTGTCATCTTTATTCGGATTTATATAACAAAAGTAATTTTTTATGGTCTTGGGTGAGCGCTTATTGTTATAAAATCAGCCCTGTACGTTTGCAGTATATTGATATAATTTTTATTGTTAATGCTGTAAAAGCCGGCAGGAAACTTTATTTAAAAGATATATCGTTAAAGAAATCTATATTTGTGGCACTACATTTTCAAAAGCTGCGTATGAAAAAGATTTTATCAGGAGTGTCCGTTATTATTTTGTTCTTTCTGGCTTGCAATGCTGTTGCCCAGAATTCAGGAAAGATCAAATATGTTTTTTTATTTATCGGTGATGGTATGGGCTTGAACCAGGTTTTTGTTACAGAAAAATATAATGAACTTACAGGCATTGAGCCATTGATTTTTATGAATCATAATTGGGCATTCGGTTTGTCCAGGACGGAATGTGCAGATAGTAATAAAATTACCGACTCAGGAGCCGGAGGTACGGCCATCGCATGCGGAAAACGGGTGCCTTTCGGGGGAATCGGCGATTTTAAAGGAACACCTGTTGAAAGTATTGCAGAATACCTGCATTCAAAAAATAACTTTAAAATAGGAATTATTACCAGCGTTCCGCTGAATCATGCAACACCGGCATGCTTTTACGGGCATGAATCTACCCGGAAAAATTACGATAATCTTACAAAAGAACTTATCAGCAGTGGATTTGAATTTTTTGCCGGTGGCGGTTTTGATGTCGGCAATGCTGATTCAACAAAAATTATTTATAAAAATTTTAATATGGTGCTCGATGATTTAAGGGCAAATGATTTCCACCTTGTACTGAACGAAACACAGATGAATTCCATGCGGCCAAAGGAATCTTCAAGGATTCTTATTGTTGATACAGCCATACGGAACAAACAGCTTCTTTTAAAAAATGTATATCCTGATGAAAGAAACTCGTTGCCCTGTATACTGGATGTCCCGGAACAGAAGATGACCCTGGCAAAATATACAGGGCTTGCAGAAACGGCACTTATGAATGATCAGGGCTTTTTTATTATGGTTGAAGGCGGTAAAATTGATTGGGCCTGTCATGACAATGATGCATTGACTGCTATATTCGAAATAAATGCCTTTAACGAAGCTATCCGGAAAGCATATGAATTTTACCTTAAATATCCGCAAAATACGCTGATCATTGTTACTGCTGACCACGAAACCGGCGGTATGGCCCAGGGTACTTATATGAGCGGAAAAAGTTCGAAAAAAAATGGCGGGTATGAGCTTTATATTAAAAAGCTGCTTCAGCAAAAAAATTCATATATATACTCCGCAAAAGATTCGCTGGCAAAAACCCAGCGTGATGCACGCATTGGTTGGACTACCTTTGAACATACCTCTGCTCCTGTTGGTATCTGGGCTATCGGAAACGGTAGTGAAGTTTTTTCCGGTATCATGAAAAATGAGGAAATCAAAGAAAAAATTCTGGAGCTTATTAAATAACATAAGCAGCAAGCCTGATAAATGACGGATATACAGACTTTCGGCCGTAAGCCGGTATTCATCTACCTTTTAATAATTTCTGTGCCTTCCGTCCTGACTTTATTTACTGCAATAGTGGCAGCGATTACAGAATAGGCCGGTGCAACGATAAAACCAACCACCGGTATACAGAAAAAAATAAAATAGAAGACCATACCGTTTGCAACAGCCATCCCGCGATTTTTGCGGACAAATGTTACACTATCCCTTACTTTTAATTTGTATCGTTCATTTGAATAATCGATCATAGAAAATCCATAGAAGTAGCATGTAATAAAAAACATAATGACAGGTGATGCCCATCCAATCAGAGGCACATATCCCACGAAAAACAATAATATCATAAATCCCAGTTCAATAAAAAAATTCCGGATAACAATTAGGATACCCCGTAAAATATCTTTAAGAAATTGTTTGAATCTGAAAGGGTAATTGTGCCCTGATATGATTTTGTCCGTCTTTTCCGAAAGTATGGCTAATGCTGGTGAGAGAATAGCTAAAACCACATAACGGTATATGGATGTGTACAGAAAAAACAGTAAAATATACAGAATGATTTTTACTGCCCATTTTAAAATAATAACGAGGTTTTTCAAAACACCATCCGGAGTCGATGAAAGTCCTGTGATATCAAGGACCCAATTGGTAAATAGCCCGATATAATGCCATCCTCCAAAAACAATCAGAAGAACAACAATAATGTTGATAATCGCTGGCAGAAAAACATATCCCCAGAGTTTATGTTTTATAATAAGTTTATGCGCAACCCCGTATGAAGAAAATCCGGTCTTGAAATTTGGGAACAGTGCCATGTTCAGGAATTTCCTTTAATAACTTTTTTAAAGTTTTTACCAATTTTAGATATGCGGTCTATATTCTCCTTAATAGGGGATTTGGTAAGGCCATCAATGGTAATATTTACATTCAGATGAGACGCCGAATGTTGTTCGGGGTAAACGATTACAAAACTGTACCTTGAAAAGTTTTTTGAAAGATGTTTTGGTAACCCTGCAATAAATCCGTTATGCGAGATGGTATTTTCACGTGCACCAATCCAAAACAGCAGGTCTGTAGTACTTAGATGGTCTTTAAGGTTATACAGGTTGTCGTCGTCATTAAATTTTACGTAATGAATCGATGTTGCCTTAGAACTGTCGAAATCTTTTTTGAGTTGTTCAATTGTTTTTTCGTAAGAAAAAATAATGATCTTGGCGGTAAGCTCTTTTGCAATAACTGAAATATTACGCACCCATTTTTTATATCCGGGTTCAAATTCGGCATTGGGTTGCACAATAACCACTATTCTTTTAAAGTAACCGTATGGATGATTTACTTTTACAACGAACATCATCTGGTTATTTTTCGGAAGAATATTGTCAACGATACCTCCAAAAAGATTGAGCATGGAAGAACTTTGCCCATTCCATCCGAGAACGACTTTTGTTATCATCAGTTCCCTGATGGCGCGATTGATTCCGTTAGCCACATTCACATCAATACGCGATACCAGCCTGACAGATTTGTCATCGGAAACAGCCTGGCTGATTACATTTCCAATTTGCGTGTTTTTTACCAGGATTTCATAGCGTGCTTCCTCCGTGTCCGGATTCCCTGTAAACACGTTTAGTGGAAATAAAGGTTCTTTTGAATGCCTGTCTTTTATCATTAAAGCAAATGTGATCAGCGACTGCATGGTTTCAGGATTGGATACCGGGACAAGGATTCTCTGCTGATTGATATCTTCATCGGAAGGTTTGTTTTTTTCAATACGTGCAAGTTTTTTACCAGCGCTTTCGGTAACAAAAGAACTGATAAGACAGCTGACAAAAATTACCAATACAGTCCCATTCAGGATGTCAATATTTAAAATTCCAAGGTTGTAACCAACCACGATGAGTGCAATGGTTGCAGCGGCATGTGAACTGCTCAGCCCAAACAGTACATTTCGTTCGGTAGGAGTAAACCCATATATTTTTTGAGTGATAAATGCCGCCACGTATTTGGTAATTTCTGCCGTAACGACCAGCAATCCTGCAATGATAAATGCTTCATATCCGTTAAAAAGCACCCTGAGGTCAATGATCATTCCGACTCCGATCAGGAAAAAAGGAATAAAAATCGTATTCCCGATGAATACCGTTCTGTTCATAAGGGTAGATGAAGATGGTACAAGCGAATTTAGCGCCAGCCCGGCCATAAATGCGCCGATCATTGGCTCAATTCCGGCAATCTCTGCAAGAAAAGCCGCGAAAAACAGCACACACAGCAAGTATATATATTGGCTGCTGCCTTCTCCTTCCATATTTTTAAAAAACCAGCGGCTGATGGCGGGCAACACCCAGAGCATAAATCCCATGAATGCAGCCAGTGAGAAAAACATGATGATCCAAAACCAGGTGTCCATAGTACCCTGGTATACTTTTACAATGATGGCAAGGAGCATCAGTACGGCAGTATCAGTGATTATCGTACCGCCAATCACTGTATTTATAACCCGGTTTTTGGTGATGCCAAGGCGTGAAGCTATCGGATAGGAAACCAGCGTATGTGTAGAGAACATACTTGATAATAGCAAGGCTGCCAGAATATCAAGTTTTATTATGTAATATGTGACACAAAAGCCTAATGTAAGCGGTATAAAAAAAGTAAAAGCCCCGAAAACAAAACTGCGCGAACGGTTTTTCTTAAAGTCAATAAGGTCTATTTCAAGGCCGACAAGAAACATGATATATAAAAGGCCAAACTTCGAGAACATTTCAACTCCATGTTCAGGGCTGATAATATTTAAACCGTGCGGACCTAATATGACTCCGGCCAGGATAAATCCTACAATACCGGGTATGCGCATCTTTTTTAGAAGGCGGGGCGCGAGAAAAATAATAATAAAAATGATAAGGAAAACGAGAACAGAATCAGTAATAGGCAGCTGAAATTTCTCTAAGAATTTCACAGGAAATTTTTTGCAAAAATATGAAAAATGAATGAATTATACCGGAGCTTTATTAAAGAATATTTACTTCCGGATCGATATTTATTCCAAATTTTTCAAAAATGCTTTCCCTGATTTTTTTTGAAAGCTCGAGAATTTCAGTTCCGGAAACGTTTCCAAAATTTACAAGTATGAGCGCTTGATTTTCACACACACCTGCATCGCCCGCCCGGTAACCTTTCCATCCGCATTGTTCAACAAGCCATCCAGCAGCCAGCTTGCGCTTATTGTCATTTGCAGGGTAGTTCGGCATATCTGGATATTTTTTAATAAGCTGTTCAAAAAGTTCGTTAGTGATCACCGGATTTTTAAAGAAGCTTCCCGCTGAACCTAAATCTTTTGGCTCCGGAATTTTTCTGCCCCGGATGTTACTAATGGCTTTGCTTACCGCAGCAATACCGGGCGTTTCATCAGATATCCGCCTGATTTCTTCAAGAACACCTCCGTATTTTAAATTGAAATGCTCAACTTTAGAAAGTTTAAACACTACATTTGTAATGATGACTTTGTTTTTTAGTTCCCGCTTGAAAATACTGTCGCGATATGAAAAATTACATTCAGCGCCCGAAAAATTCCTGTTTCTGCCATCGTCAAGGTCAATAGTGCCGACTTCTTTAATACAGTCTTTAACTTCAACGCCATAAGCTCCTATATTCTGTATCGGGCTGCTCCCGACCTGCCCAGGGATTCCTGAAAGGTTTTCCAGGCCATAATATTTATTTTTTATACAGTATCCTATTAAATCTTCCCATAATTCACCTGCGGCCGCCTCGATAAGGACATCATTTTCATTTTCGGAAATTATTTTAATCCCTTTATTGCTGATTTTTGCAACCAAGCCTGTATAATCTTTGGTAAACAATATATTGCTCCCGCCTCCCAAAGGTAGCAGGGGAAGCCCTGAACCATGATGAATACTAATTAATTCTTCAAAATCTTTCAGGCATGTAATTTCAGTGAAAAGATGTGCCTGGACATCAATACCAAAAGTGTTGAATTTCTTCAGGCTGAAATTTTCAATTAACTGCATACATCCTTATTTTTTTGTGAGCTTATAAGTAAGAGCAGCTTTTACAAAGGCAACAAAAAGAGGGTGGGGGCTGTGCACTGTGCTTTGATATTCGGGGTGAAACTGTACCCCGATAAACCAGGGATGATTTTTATTTTCGATTATTTCAACGAGGTTGTCTTTAAGATATGTTCCTGCAGCAACCACACCGGCTTCTTCGAATTTTTTTAAATACTCATTGTTGAATTCATAACGGTGGCGGTGGCGTTCATTTATATCTTCGTTTTGATATATTTCATAAACCTTGGTTCCCTTGATCAATCTGCATGGATAAGCTCCAAGCCTCATGGTTCCACCTTTATTTGATATTTTTTTCTGGGCTTCCATGATGTCGATAACGGGATGTGTGGTGTTCTTATCCATTTCTGTTGAATGAGCGTCTTTGTATCCAAGCACATTACGCGAAAATTCCACGACAGCACATTGCATACCCAGGCATATTCCAAGAAACGGAATATTATTTTCCCTTACATATTTTATAGAAGTGATTTTTCCTTCAATACCCCGTTCTCCAAAACCTGGTGCGACAAGCAGCCCATGAATGCCTTCGAGTTTTTCATGGACATTATTTTCATTAATAAATTCCGATTGAAATGTTTTAAGACGTACCTTGCACTGAAGTTCAGCCCCTGCGTGAATAAATGATTCTATAATAGACTTATAGGCATCTTTCAATTCAACATATTTCCCGACAAGCGCAATATTGACTTCATCTGTCGGATTTTTTAGTTTGTAAAGAAATTGTTCCCACTGGTCAAGGTTGGGTTCCCCGACTATCGGCATATTGGTTTTTTCAAGTACCACAACATCTAGCAATTCCTGTTTCATCAGCAGGGGGACATTGTAAATAGTTTCAGTATCAATGCATTCAATAACAGAACGTGGCGAAACATTACAAAATAAAGCTATTTTATGTTTAAGTCCGTCATTGAGGGGCTTTTCAGTACGGCAAACAAGTATGTCAGGCTGCACCCCCAGTTCAAGCATGTTTTTTACCGAATGCTGTGTCGGCTTGGTTTTTAGTTCTCCGGCTGCTGCGAGATAAGGTACCAGGGTGAGATGCACAACGAGGCAGTTTGTTTCACCAAGCTCCCATTTCATCTGGCGAACAGCTTCGATATAAGGCAGGGATTCAATATCTCCGACCGTGCCGCCTATTTCTGTAATCAGAAAGTCAAGTTTGTTATTCTTGGCCAGGAGTTTCATACGATATTTGATCTCGTCGGTAATATGAGGAATTACCTGAACGGTAGCTCCCAGGAAATCACCCCTGCGTTCTTTTTCAATCACAGACTGATAAATACGGCCAGTTGTAATATTATTGGCCTGGGATGTAGGAACATTAAGGAAACGTTCATAATGTCCAAGGTCAAGGTCGGTTTCGGCGCCATCGTTAGTAACATAGCATTCGCCATGCTCGTAAGGATTGAGCGTACCGGGATCGATATTGATGTATGGGTCAAATTTTTGAATGGTAACTGAAAAACCCCTTGCCTGAAGGAGTTTGGCAAGTGACGCCGAAATAATTCCTTTACCCAGAGATGAGGTAACTCCACCCGTTACGAAAATATATTTTGTTTGTGACATACAATAGTTATTAAAAAAACAAATTAAGTCATAAAACGAATAATGTAATAATGAAGTTATGAGTTTTTTTTAACAAAAAGAAATTCATTTGTCAGAAAATATAAAAGGTTGGCCCGGCAGAGCCAACCTTTTTTATGATGCCATAATTTTAATGAATTACTGAGAATTTCACAGTTTTTTGTGTAGAACCTGATTGTATTTTACATAAATACAAGCCTGATTCCAGTGTGCTGACATCAAAGCTCAGCGTGTGATTACCGTTTTCAAACTTTTGATTAGCAATATCCAGAACTTTCTGGCCCGATAAGTTGTAAATTCCGGCAACCACATCCTGTTCGGCATTGGTAGTAAAATTAAGATATCCGATATGAGTAACAGGGCTGGGATAAACCGTTTGTTCGGTATTGTCAGCTGAAGATTCTCCAATGCCGGTATCAACATACTCTGCATCAAAGGTAGCTACGCCGGATGCCATCTGACCTGCCGACCACACAAAAGCTGCCTTGGTAACTAAGGGGTTTATTTCTACAACAGGATAGGGTGCTTGCATACCTCCGGCATCATTATATTTTGCTGAGATGGTAACCCAAGTGCCGGGCGTTGCAAGATTCTGCCCTTGTACGAGATATGGCAATTTTTGATCGGTGCTGTCAAAATAGGTAACCAAAAAGTTATTAAATGTTGGATCAAATTTTATATCACTTTGGATGTCATTGGTTAATGTACTGTTTGAGATGTCAAACCTGATCCATTCATCAGTATTTACAGCCTTTTTGTTATAATATCCAATGATATCCCGGTCGTTCATTACACTGTCCCATGCACGGTCCATCAATACGATAGCAGTGAATTGAGAACTATCATTATCAACATCGTTAAACTGAGTGCTGACCTTCGGATTACATACTTTTCCAAAAACATATGACATCTCAATTGAATCAAGACATTTTGGTTTTGTCCAGGTGCCATTGATATAGGTAGTATTATGAGTTAAAAATACATTACCCATGCTTGCCAGCGAACTCTTCTTCTGTTCATATGCTATATAATAGCGTCCATTGAAATAATTGCTGCAACGGCCATATGAAAGTGAAACTTTACCATAATAATTTGCGGTAGCTTGTACCAAAACCGGGTTGGCAAATGTGGCTCCGCCATCAATTGAAACGGCATAAAAGAGGCTGTCAGCCACAGGGTTATAGGTAGAATATGTAAGAGCTACACTATAAGGGCTTGACAGACCCGACGGAAAGCGATAATCAGTTGCTAATGCTACATCATAAATTTTACCGGTACGGCTGCTGAAAAAAGCGCTGCCTCCAATTATATCGCCAGTCCGTCCATTATACATGTCTAAAAACAATATATATTCGGATGTACTGTTTCGTCTGAGGCCTGCAACATAAAGTACCAGGTCGTTTGTATCTGTACCTGCAACAACTATTTCATAATCATAGTATTCCTGTCCGCCACTTATTGTGTATGAATCAATCTCTGTCCAGGTAAGACCGTTGTCTTTTGACATGCGGACCATACCCGTACTGGTGTTTGCACCGGCATCCTTAATGGTAAATGCGGTATACAACCAGCCATTGAATGCAACGGCAAGTTTTACATTTTCCTGATCTACCCCTGACATTGAATGTATTATAATATCATTGCCGTATTTTAAGGCAGGGCCGTTACCAATTCCGCCACCGTGGCGGTTTTCCTGTGCTGCGACTAAATTGGAGCACACAACTACGATAATAACTGCAAAAACAACATGTAAAAATTTTTTCATAATATAAAGTTTTAATTATTGGTTGTAAAGTTATTGAATTAACACCGATTTTCATATCTATAATACTCCATATTATTACTACCGTATTGTTGATAACGAATGAAATGTTTATAAATTTATAAAAAATGCCGTTAAAGCATTATTATTTAATGATCTAAATTTTCAAAAAAATAAAAATGACGACTCAGTCATTTATTATGCAGAGTGTTCCTTTAAATCCTTTTATCCATTTAGGAATAGCATTGATCATGATGATAAAAAGGCTTACAATAATCAATACTGTCAGTGATAAATTGATAATGCCCTGGATTAACGTAGCCTGACTGAATAATTGCTGGTAATAAATGTTAATCATATTGGAGATTCCGGCTGTCAGTGTTGTGATACCCACGAATGTCATAGGAATTATTGTAATCCACGCATATTTTGCTTTACCGCGATTGATGATAAATGATGTTCCGATGACCAATGCAATGGTTGCCAGCAGTTGATTGGCCGTACCAAACATAGGCCATATCGTGGCAACGGTTCCTGTATAAATAAAATAACCCCAGCAAAAAACAATGATGCCGCTTGTAATTATATTGCCGGGCCACCAGTTTGTCCTTGCAAATGGTTTGTAGATTTTACCAAGCGTTTCCTGCAGGATGAACCGTCCTATACGGGTTCCGGCATCTATGGTGGTCAGGATGAACAGTGCTTCAAACATGATGGCGAAATGATACCAGTAGGACATTAATTTTTGTAATCCCGGTATGGACGAAAATATTTGTGCCATGCCTACCGCCAGGGAAACTGCCCCGCCAGGCCTTCCGGCGATTTTCTCACCGACTTCAGACGATAATGTTCCTAAATTGGACTCGGTAAATCCCATGGAATGTAAAACCGGCTGTAACTGGGAGAATTTTTCGGGGGATAAATTAATCTGGAAATAGTCGATGGGAAAAAGGCTGCATGCAGCAATTAATGCCAGGATACTTACCATTCCTTCAGCAAGCATTGCACCTACAGCGATGGGCTTGATGTGTGATTCTTTCATGATCATCTTGGGCGTGGTGCCCGAACCGATCAACGAATGAAAACCCGAAACAGCGCCGCATGCAATAGTTATGAACAGGTAGGGAAATAAAGTCCCCGGAATGATAGGCCCCCCGCCGTGATCAAAAGAAGTGAATGCCGGCATTTTCATATTTGGAGCAACAATAATAATTCCAACGGCTAACATGGCAATTACCGAAAGTTTCATTATCGAACTCAGGTAATCACGCGGCGATAGTAATACCCAAACAGGCAAAATGGACGCAATAAATCCGTATAAGGCGAGTAAAATTGTCAGCGTAGGCCTATCGAAGGTAAACCATGATGCAAATTGTGAAGAGGGAATATATCTCCCGAATACTACAGCCAGCGTTAAAAATATTACACCCATTATAGTGGCCTCAATCGTTTTGCCTTTTCTCAGGCGAAACATCCAGAACCCCATGAATATGGCAATAGGTATTGTTGATGCAATGGTAAACGTACCCCATGAGCTTTCTGATAAGGCATTGACTACTACCAATCCCAGGCCTGCCAGGGCAATAACAATTATTACCAGTATTGCAATGGAAGCCACACCGCCGCTTAAACGGCCAATTTCACGCTTGGCTATTTCTGCAAGTGATTTTCCGTCATGTCTGACAGAAGCTAAAAGAATAATAAAATCATGTACGGCGCCGGCCAATACACTCCCTAATACCATCCACAGAAAACCCGGGAAATAACCAAATTGCGCAGCAAGCACAGGCCCAACCAGAGGCCCTGCACCGGCTATGGCTGCAAAATGATGTCCGAATAAGACCCATTTGCTGGTGGGCACATAATTATGACCATCATTAAGCCTTCCTGAAGGAGTTACTCTTGAATCATTTATAGTGGCTACTTTTGCTGCAATAAAACTGAAGTAAAAACGGTAAGCCAGAACGAAAACGGCGAGGGCGCCGATAACCAATGGTATAGCATTCATCGTGTTTAAAGATATGCCGGCAAATGTAAAAAATATTAAAACCTGTTGAATTATATTGGGAAAAAATTTTGAGTCACCTGAATTTACTTTATTTCAGAAAAAATATCCGTATCATAATTTCTATAAAATAAACCATTTACCTGCCCTGTCCAATTTATCCGCCTGCCTGATTAACGAGTTAAACTCATTTGTTTTGGGATTGTATTCGTAGTCTTTTGACCACTTGCTAAAATTTTTAGAAACCAGCCCAATAGCATCCGCAATAAAATAAAGCTCTGCATCCGTCATGGTGGGATGTAGTGAAAGCCTTATCCAGCCAGGTTTTTCTGATAGGTCGCCATGAGTGATTTTAGCGGTAATATGTTTTGATTTGGAGTAACTCACATCGAGCAGGAAATGACCATAGGTCCCGGCACATGCGCACCCGCCGCGTACCTGTATGCCGAAACGGTCGTTGAGCAATTTTACGGCAAGATTATAATGCAGGCCGTCAATATAAAAAGAAATAACACCAACCCTTTGTTGTATATCGCCTGCAAGGATATGAATACCGGGGATTTTTGGTAATTTTTCGAAAGCAATTTTAAGCAATTCAGCTTCGCGTTTGCAGATATTGACCGTTTCCATGTTGTTTTTCAGCTCAATGCACAGTGCGGTGCGTATGGCTTGCAGGAATCCGGGAGTTCCGCCATCCTCGCGGGCTTCAATATTGTCGATATATTTATATTCGCCCCAGGGATTGGTCCAGTCAACAGTACCACCACCCGGCTGGTCAGGAGCATAGTTGGGATAAAGAGATGAATCAAAAACCAAAACGCCCGAACTGCCCGGTCCGCCTAAAAATTTATGTGGTGAAAAGAAGATCGCATCAAGCTTTTCCATGGGGTCAGAAGGATGCATGTTGATATCACAATAGGGCGCGGATGCTGCAAAATCAACAAAACATACGCCCCCGTATTGATGCATAAGTTTTGCCATCTGATGGTAGGGCGTTGTAACGCCTGTTACATTGGAACATGCGGTAAAAGAACCAATCTTGAATTTACGGTCTTGATATTTTTTAAGATCTTTTTCCAACTCATTCAAGTCAACAAGCAGGTTTTTTCCGGGCTTTACGAGAACAACATCAGCATTGGTTTCATACCAGCTGGTATGGTTTGAATGATGTTCCATATGTGTGATAAACACAACAGGTTTTTCGCTTTTCTGCAGACAATTGCTTCGGTTAATCATACCGCAACTTCGTAAACCCAAAATCCGCTGCAATTTATTGACGACGGCGGTCATTCCGAATCCTGCAGTAATTATCACATCGTTCGCCGAAGCATTTACATGCTCCTTGATCTTTTTCTGTGCCAGGTGATATGACAATGTCATCATGGTGCCCGTTTCACTGGTTTCCGTATGGGTATTTCCGACATATGGGCCGAATTTTTCGGTTATCACCTTCTCAATGGGCTTATACAGGCGGCCGCTTGCAATCCAGTCGGCATAGATCATTTTTACATTGCCATAAGGCGTCTCAAATACAAGGTCGTTGCCGATTATGTTTTTTTTGAACTTTGAGAAATATTTTTCCTGTTGGGTCATATCAAAAAAATTATTTCGATTTTATTCATTATCGCCTGGGTCACCTGATTTTCCTATCTTTTTCAGGAAATCAGTTTTTCGTTTTTCTGTTGAAATAATAAAAGCATACTGAGGCAGCTTGTCTTCGGCTTTCTGAATGTTTTTATCTGACTCCATCGCTTTTTTTATGAGGTCATTGTAATCTTTACGCGATGATATAGACTGAAGTTTATTCATTGCATAATTGAAATAATACCAATCGTTGCCCACTTCAAAGTACATGTTGATCACACTGCCACTGCGTTTTCGCGAAATTTCAATATATCCGTCAACATATTTGTTAATCTGGTTATCGCCCATCATCGCAATGCCGATAGGGCTTTCAGATACAAGTGACCTTGATTTTGGATTCCATGTAAATTTAATGTCTGAAACAACCAGTGTGTGGCTCATTTCAGGGGGTATGCTTTTAAATTTCCCCGAAAGGCTAAGCTGGCTCAGCAATTCATCCGCTTTTTTCTGCCCGACCATATAGCACATGGCATTGTAGAATTTATCAGCCGAAGGATCAGCAGGTTCGAGTGCGCCTTCATTCATAATTTGCTGGGCAAACACCTGATAAGCATCTTTATCAAAGAAGAAATCAAGATTAAATGCAATATCAAAGAATGTGTTCTTATCAAGTATGTTGTTGGTAACCTTTCCAAAAGATTCTAATTTTAAACGGCCAAGATTGGCGCCCATGTTTACGCGTCCTTCGCCGTAAATAACACAGTTTTTACGATCAAGATAAATGAAATTATCACGTTGAATGTATTTTGCCGAGGAATCAACCACCGGACCTACAAAATAGCGCTGTGTAGCTTTGTCATATGTAAGCTGGCCTTTGGCAGTGATGACTTCAGAATCGGTGCTGTGATTTTTATATTGAACAAATGCCGGGTAAACCAGAGTCGAATCATCGCCTATAAATAAGCCCATACCGAGGTCATTTCCGGTTGTTCCGGGAACATATTCTCTGGGATTTTCCGACACGGGTATCGCTACATTTTTCGGGTCAATATCAGTTGTGAAACGCAGCCATCTGGGTTTTAGAGTATCACAATCGTGTTTGATACGGGCGCCGCCATCGAAGTTAAGGAATTCTTTATCGGCATACAAAGATGCTTTTCCGCTAAATCCAAAATACGGGCTCAGCGTAAATGCTGCGTCTTCTTTAATATCGCCCGTTCCTGTTGTTTGCCCCGACTTATCTACTTCAATATAGTTTAGAAAGATCTTCTGGGCACTGTCAATTTCATTTACATAATCATAGTTACCAGCACCTTTATATATTTTCTTTGAAAGGATTTCTGCACTCGCATCATAGATGTAATGAAATTTGGAATCCCTGTTTGCAATGATTTTAGCATTTTTAAGCGGCAGCATTTCTGCTTTTTTAAGTATGGTGACTTTTCCTGAATCAGGATAAATGGCAGCATCGGCGACAAAAATTACAGGGACATCACGTGTGTAAATATTGTTCTCAGCCAGCTGGTAAAATGCATCGGGGGCATAAAAACTTAATGAATCCTGCGCAGGATGTTCACTGATAAAAAAGGATTCAGTAAATTCTTCATCAGCCAGCTCTTTCAGCGTTTTGCCTTTCAGATATGCATACTTTTCCTTAAGGCTGCTGTGAAATTCAAGCATATCCTTATCCATGAACCAATCGAAATTATACATGTAGCAGGCATAATCATTAAATGGGAATGTGATTTTTGAATTTTCATCATTTGATTTGAATTTCCCGAGCTGCTTTTCAAAATCAATATTTACATTGAAATTATCAGTCGTAAGCACAAGTTCGCTGAGATCAGGAGTTTTAAATTTTACATTGGTAGTGTCGGAAGAGAACGAATGGTGTTTTAATAAATAATTATCGGATGTCATTTCAACTTTACCAAATGCCAGGTTGCCGTGAGCATTAAGCGCCTTGGAAGAAAGGCTCAATCCGCCTTTCAATAAGGCTTTGGAGGCATACAGATCGAATGGCTTTGACAATTGGTTTACATTCATGACGTCCTGGTACGGGTACCATTTTATATCTACATCCTGTGCGTAAACAGGAGGATATTCAACAGGTGTGTTCTTTTCTTTGATGATATATTCATAAGCTTTTGCATACAGCGAATCAGGAAAGAAAATGAAGTCATTGGAACGGGTAAGCGAATTCAAATATTTTAGCGATCCTTTACCAAGAAATCCTTTATAACTTAAGTCTACAATTGAATCGTAAGTGCCTTTTCCCCCATAGGCTTTATATCCTCCTGCCGGTGTTTCAAGGACGAATCCCAGCGAATAATCGGGCTGTACAGTAAGAGGTTCATTTATATCAGGGAAAATTCCGGCAGAAACTAAATATCCGCTGAATTGCTTTTTCTCGCTGTTGTAACTGTCAAGCGTATCAAGCCTGAATGGCTGCAGACGGTAATAAAAACGGTCTCTGGAATAAACTTTATTGAAAATGAATGGTTTGTCGTAGTATACGTAAGCGTCCTTTTTACTGGTAAATGTAGGATATCCGGGGAAAGATTTTAATCCTGATTTATTATTCGGTGCATCAATAAGTAATTCACCATTCAGGTTTTCAATGACGGTTCTGACTTTTACCAATGGATGATGCCCATAAATATCAGTGGGCTTTGAACGATCCTGAACCCTAAAACTCATAGAATCGGTCATGGGCATATCAAACCTGAACATATCATATTTGAATACAATTTTCTTTCCGTAAAAATCGAATAATCCTGCATGTATCCTGCCGTCAAATTCAAAGTCACGGTTTTTCTTCAGAACTAATTCCTGTTCGTAAGGATCAACATATACCGATTGTGAATCACTAAGGTAAATTCTGGCCACACCGCGAAGTTTTAAATCATTATTCAGCAGGTTGAGTGTGGCATTGCTCTGGGCTGATATCACCGAGTTGAACTGTATTACATCATAGTCGGTTTTACCTATTTTTGAATTGATATAATTATAAATCCTGTCTTTTAGTTCAATTTTACCATTGTCAATGTTGTACAGGATAAAACCTTTTTCGGCAAAAGTGAGCAGCAGCGCCTGCACCTGCGATCTGTCCACTTTCATTTTATTTATTACATCATTTTCGGTTATGCTTTTGGAACTTTTGGCATCGCCTATCTGTTTTAGCACTACAATGGGGTGTACTTCGTCAAGCCCACGGAGTTTTTCCCATCTGAGTTCATTATAATAATTATCTGATTCAAAAATGGCGTTGCTTTCATTTCCCAGCCCCCTGATATATGTAAAATCCATTTTTGGTTGGTCGAGTTTCCAGTACAGTGCCTGAAAATACATATCCACTTTGTGATAAGTGTTGAAATACGGGCTTTTTGAAATACCAATATCATCTCTTATCAGGCTTAATTCGCGGTTTTCGTCGTTGTACTTCATGTTAAGCCCCGGATGGTAAATAGAATCGGTGCCAAGATAAATTACAACAGATGACCTGTCGGAGCCAATCATATCTTTCCGGATAATAAACTCTTTTGATGTAAGTTTTACAAATCGTTTATTGTCTTTATTAATGAATATATCTGCGCCATCTTCGTTACTTCCTTTACCAATCAGCTTATTCCCATTCATGGCAAATCCGCCGGCATAATCAATTTCTTTGAAAATATTTTTTATTTCAAGGTTGTTTTCAAATGAATTAAACCTGGGATATGATATTCTTTCTTCGCTGACATCGGCTAAAACCTTTTCTGTGAGGCTTCCCATCAGGGGACGCTGAAAAAATTTGGTGTTGTAAAATGTTACTGTATCAACTTCAAATTCCGATTTTGAAAGTTGAATAAAATACTTTTTATGTATATCGGCATGTACTTCCTCCTGTGGTAATCCGGCTCTATCCCAATAAACTACGCCATCCTTTCCTTCCCATTTATCCAGGGTGGGAAAATATTTACCATGGGTATTGTGAATACAGGTGCTGTCATTTTTCTTAATACAGGTGAGATCTAAGGATGAAAATTCAAAATACGGAATGGTATCGTATTTAAAAATAAAATCATTTGAGCTTGACTTCCAGGATATGAGCTGGCTTTCATAAAGTAAGTTTTTTGTCAAAAGCAAGTTTGTACCTTCAAGGAAAGCCATGAAACGTATACTGTTTGACATTTTTGATAATTTTCGCAGGCTGAGTTGCCAGGCTTCAAAACTTTCTTCAGGAAGCTTTGAATTATGAAAATTGATAGTAGCGCGGAGATATTGTTCAAAATTGGGAAAGGCCTTCATTTTACGCTTTAGCATGATATTGCACATGGCATAAATGGAGTCCTTTTCATTCGGTACAAATTTATTCAGCCACATATCTGTAAAATCTGTCATAAGAGATTTGCCGAGATCTTTTTGCTCAGGCGACGAGACAGCCTGAAACATATCGGTAAGTTCCTTCAGAAATGTCTGTGGCTCGGTTGAAAATTGTTTCAGCGGTTGGGCAAAAATAGGTGAACAACTAAATATTATTAAAATAAAAAGGAAAATTATTCTTTTCATAAATTGTGTTTTACTCTTTAATATAGGATGATGCGCACCAGGAATTCATCGTTATATAACGCACAAACCTTAACCCGCATTGTTCAGCTTTTTTATTTATAATGGACAAATCAGCCTCATAAAAACCACTTAAAAATAAACTGCTTTGTTGGTGCATGGCGTTTGCATACGCAGGCAGATCCTGCAAGAGGATGTTTCGGTTTATATTAGCCAGGACGATATCAAAGTTTTGATCGCCAATCATTGAAGCATCCCCGTATAAAACTTTAATGCCTGCAACATGGTTTTTTTCTGTGTTTTCAATGGCATTTTTATAGGCCCACTCGTCGTTGTCGATGGCAAAGACTTCTGCAGCCCCCATTTTTTTTGCAAGTATTGCCAAAACTGCTGTTCCGCAACCCATGTCAAGGATACTTTTCTGTTGGACATCCTGTTCGAGCAATAGCTGAACCATCATATGCGTGGTTTCGTGATGTCCGGTTCCGAATGACATTTTGGGTTCAATAATAATTTCAAAACGAATGTCGGGTATTTCAGGATGAAAAGGCGCCCTGATATAACAATCACGACCGATCAAAACGGGTTCAAAGTTGCTTTCCCAGACTGCATTCCAATTCTGGTCGGGTATTTCTAGCAGCGAATAATTGATTTTTATTTGCTTGTTGCTGAATATACCCAAAGCGTCAAAATTATCCTGATTAAAAAGCTTTTCCGGTATATAGGCAGAAAAACCTCTTTCATTTTCAACAAAAGATTCAAAGCCAAAATCAGAAAATGCAGCAATTACAATCTCAATAAACCTTCGAGGAAATACTTCGCAATTCAATTCAAGGTATTTCATTTTATGCTTTTGGAAAGAGACACAATCATCGATACAAAATCATCTGCTTTCAACGAAGCGCCACCGATAAGACCTCCGTCAACATCAGGCATAGCAAATATCGAAGGTGCATTTTGTGCATTACAACTTCCTCCGTATAGTATCGAAATATGATTTACGGTTTTTCTGCCAAACTTAACATCGATAAGCTGCCTGATGAATGAATGCATCTCCTGTGCCTGCTCGGGTGTGGCATTAAGTCCTGTACCAATCGCCCATACAGGCTCATAAGCAATGATGATCTTTTTGAAATCGGTTTCATTGAGTTGAAAGATGGTGTCAACAAGTTGTTGCCTAACAACCTTAAAGTGTTTTTCGGATTTCCGCTCATTAAGAAGTTCGCCAATGCAAAAAATGGGTCTGAGATTATTTTTTAATGCGAGTTCAACTTTTTTCAGCAGCATGGCATCGCTTTCCCGAAAATAGTTTCTTCGTTCTGAATGCCCGATGATCACGTATTTGGCACCCAAAGAAGCAATCATTGCAGCAGACACCTCACCGGTATACGCTCCCTTTTCCTCTGAATAGCAATTTTGGGCTGCCGTGTCAATTCCCGGATGTGTGGCTGTCAATTCCTGGCAAATGCCAATAAATGGAAATGGCGGTGCTAAAATAATTTCAAGAAATTCAGGGTTTGCTACATTCGGATTTTGTTCGAGCTTACCTAAGATTCCTTCAACCAGCGATTTTGCTTCAGGCAGGGTGTTGTTCATTTTCCAGTTGCCTGCAATAATTTTTTTTCTCATATTTTTTGCTGTTAAACTATAAGAGCAAATATAGATTTTAACAGCTTATCTTTCACACCGGCTTTAAAAAAATACCAAAACGTTATTAACAAATCCTGCAGACGATCACCTCTGTTAATATCGTTTTGGTTTTTCAGGTATGTTGACCGTATTTTTTAATGAAAAGCTTATAATGCCTTTATCATTGCAATTTAAAAGAAATAGGCAACGTTATCTCAACATCAACTGTCTTGCCTTTGTTTTCACCGGGGATCCAGTCAGGCATGGAAGACACTACCCTTACAGCTTCGGCATCAAGAAGGTCGTTGACCTTTTGTGTCACCCTTATGTTATCTAATTTGCCACTTTTTATTACTGTAAATGACACCAAAACTTTACCTTGTATTCCGCTTTTCATGGCAGTTTCAGGGTATTTCACATTTTCAATAATAAACTTTGTCATGGCTTCCTGACCGCCCGGAAATTGAGGCATTTTATCAACAGACACTTGCTGAGTGACATTTTTCCCGGGGTCGGTAGATTCATTTGAGTTCATCTTGTCGGTGCTGTTGCTGCATGAAAACGCCATAAACAGTAATCCGGCTACTGGCAATACCGGCAAAGCTTTCAATAGTGAAAGCCGGCCGGAACGTCTTTTTTTCATCATGTTTAATCGTTTTAAGGTTAATGATTTATTGAAATTATTGGCCAGAGCCGGCTGTATGCCAATGATGTTTTTTGTGAGAAGCCGGAAATATTCAGAGGAATTATTTGTCAGTTTTGATACCCCGTAATCAGCCAGATATTCATGGGTTTCTTTAAGTGCTGACTTTATCAGCCAGCTTGCCGGATTGAACCATGTTATTATACAGGCTATTTCTGAAAAAAGGATATCTATGCTGTGTAATTGGCGGATATGGATGGTTTCGTGCAAAACTACATTGCCGGACAGTTCATCTTTAATTGTACTTTCATCAATGAAAATGGTGTTTAAAAATGAAAATGATGCCATCTTATTTTTACACAGTGCGATATACAGGCCATCTTGCTTTTCAATCCTGCAATTATGTCGAATTATGAATAATGAAATGATCCTTAATAAAAACCGGACGGAAAAAAAAGTAAATCCGGCCAGGTAAATTATTATAATGTAATAAATTACCGATGTGGCATTTCCCGTTACAAAAATCTTTTCAGGGATTACCTGTACTGATTGAAGCATGTAAGAAAATCCTGTTTCGGAATTGCGTCCTGAAAGAGGAATACTAATTAATGGAATTACAAAAGAAATGATTATTGCGGATAACAGGTAAAACCGGTTAAATCTAAAATAAGTTTCTTTGTTTAACGCAAATACATAAATTCCGTAAAGGAATATCAGGCAAACCGAAACTTTAACCAGGTATATAATGATTTCAGCCATTGTTTTTTTTCTTTTTAAGTTCCTTGTCAAATAATTGTTTAATTTCTTCCAATTCCTTTATGGAGATTTTATCATCGGATGCAAAGAAGGAAGCAAGGCTTTTGTATGAATTGCCAAAATAATTACGGACAAAATTTCCGAGATAAGAACTGGAATATTCTTTTTTGGAAATCAGTGGAAAATACTCATAGGTGCCTCCGAATTTTTTGTAGGAGAGAAACCCTTTTTTTTCCAGTATCCTGATTATGGTTGAAACAGTATTATAGGCTGGTTTAGGTTCATTGAACTGCTCAACCACATCTTTTACAAAGCATTTTTTTAACTTCCAGATGATCTGCATTACCTGCTCTTCAGCTTTCGTCAATTCTTTCATAGTTGCTTATTTTATTGTTATAAATTCTTCATTTTCACTTAAACAAAGATACAACTAAAGATTTAGTTAAGCAACTATTATTTTAGTTAATCAGTTTTCGGCTGTAATCTGCTTGTTTTCGGTTGATTCAAATTGGAAAACGGATGTGACCCGTGAAAATTTGTCTAAATAAATGCTATTTTGACAGTAAAACCCATGTTTTTACCAAAGGCATTGCTTTTGATGAGCGTCTTGAGAAAATTTTAATAGAGAATACATTATGAATTTTAATAATTTTACCATAAAAGCACAGGAAGCAATACAAAAGGCTCAGGAAATAGCTTCGGGTTTTCAGCATCAGCAAATTGAAAATGCTCATATATTAAAGGGCATGCTTAGTGTTGATGAGCATGTTGTACCTTATCTTTTGCAAAAATCTGATGTTCATTTGCCGGTATTTGTAAAAGCCCTGGATCAGATTATTGCGTCATTTCCGAAAGTGGCAGGAGGTGAGCAGTATTTATCAAGGGATGCAAACAAGACTATTACACGGGCAGCCGATCTTGCTCATGGGTCGGGTGATGAGTTTGTTGCAATAGAGCATTTACTATTGGCAATTTTTTCAGGTAGCGATTCAACAGCGCAGCTGATGAAAGACAACGGGGTAAATGCAAAGGAATTGCAATCGGCCATAACTGAGTTGCGCCGGGGGACTAAGGTAAACAGCCAGAGCGCTGAAGAAACATATAATTCATTAAATAAATTTGCCCGCAACCTCAATGAGCTTGCTCGTTCTGGTAAACTTGACCCGGTCATAGGCCGCGATGATGAAATAAGAAGGGTGTTGCAGATTTTGTCGCGGCGAACAAAAAATAATCCGATTCTGGTTGGTGAACCCGGCGTTGGAAAGACTGCTATAGCAGAAGGTATTGCACATCGTATTATCAGTGGCGATATCCCTGAAAACCTTAAAACAAAACAGCTATACTCGCTGGATATGGGAGCATTGATCGCAGGGGCTAAATATAAAGGAGAATTTGAAGAGCGTCTGAAAAGTGTGATTAAAGAGGTTGTTTCTTCTGAGGGAGAGATTATTCTTTTTATTGATGAAATACATACGCTGGTTGGTGCTGGTGGCGGTGAAGGTGCTATGGATGCGGCCAATATTCTGAAACCTGCATTGTCGCGGGGTGAATTAAGGGCAATAGGCGCCACAACACTAAAAGAATATCAGCAATATTTTGAGAAAGATAAGGCTCTGGAACGCCGTTTTCAGATGGTGATGGTGGACGAGCCTTCGGCAGTCGATTCAATTTCGATACTTCGTGGATTAAAATCAAGGTATGAGACCCACCACCAGGTGAGAATTAAAGATGAAGCCATTATTGCAGCTGTTGAACTCTCGCAGCGCTATATTACACAGCGTTTTTTGCCTGACAAAGCCATCGACCTTATTGATGAAGCGGCTGCTCACCTTCGTCTTGAGATTAATTCTGTTCCGGAAGAATTGGATGAGGTTGACCGCAGGATACGCCAGCTTGAAATTGAACGTGAAGCCATAAAACGCGAGAATGACAAAGAAAAACTTGAATCGCTCAACAATGAAATAGCCCATCTAAAGGAAGAACACAGCGGGATGAAGGCCAAATGGCAATCTGAAAAGGATATTGTGGAAGCAATACAGCAGAGGAAGAAGGAAATAGAAAATTTTAAATTTGAAGCTGAGCATGCCGAACGTGAAGGAAATTACGGACTTGTAGCAGAATTAAGGTATGGCAAAATAAAGGAAGCGGAACAACAACTTGAGGGTCTTAAGAAAAAACTTAACGGAATACAGGCCGATTCAGCCATGATAAATGAGGAGGTGGATGCTGAGCAGAT
>CAZVKJ010000056.1:0-25347 GCA_964626855.1 uncultured Bacteroidales bacterium | reverse complement strand
TTCAAAAATAGAGAACTCTGAATTTCTGAACCTTGAACAAATTGATGTTTCAAAGTTAAAAAAACAGACCAAGATTGAGTTTTCATACGAGCCAAACAGAAAAGTGGCTATGATTTACAAGGGAAATTTTATTTTTGAAGTAACAGACTCTTTCAACAGCAAATTATTTAAGTCTGACCAATTAAAAATTTTCCATATCATCAGGCATTATCCGCTAATCATTTATTCCATTATAAGGAATGGGCAGGAAATGGGGCAATTCAAGGCGGGAAAAATAAGCGGCATAACAGAAATAAATGTGATTGATAAAAGTTGATGAGTTCTTCATATGAGAATTCCGGTTTTGAAACTAACGAAGCGAACCTTATAAAGCCTTCAAGCGCCTCGGTTACAGAATTATTACCTTTTCAAAGCAACAGCAGCCTGGTTTATAAAATCAGGATTAACGACAAGTGGCTGCTGCTAAAAAGAATTCATCCGGATTTCAGGACACATCCGCTTTACACGGCCGCGCTTGAAAAAGAATTCGATATAGGCTTCAATCTTGACCATCCGCACATAGTAAAATACCTCAACAAAGGCAGGGATTCAGAAGGCCTGTACCTGATTGCTGAGTACATTGATGGGGCATCATTACGCGCTATAATTAGTCAAAAGCCCAATGGGATTCTCGATAAAAAGTTCATTACAAAAATCTTTTTTCAGTTGCTTGATGCGCTTGGTTATTTGCATAAACATCAAATTTTCCATCTTGATCTAAAGCCGGAGAATATAATAATCAGCCACAAAGGCAATAATGTCAAAATTATTGACTTTGGATTGTCAGGTTCTGACTCATTTGTTTCGCAACCTGCCGGGACAAAAAAATATAGCGCCCCTGAACAACTGAAAAATCCCGAATCCGCGGATGCCAGAAGCGATTTATATTCTCTTGGTCTTATTATTATTGAAATGTTCACCGGCAATGCTGATTTGTCGGGCGTAAAAAATCTTCCTTCGCATTACAAAAGAGTTGTTTCAAAGTGTATTGACCCAATTCAGGAAAAACGCTATCAAAATACTGAGGATGTTAAGATTGCATTCCAAAGAAAAAACAGGATAACAAAATGGCTTGTAGCTGCGATTTTAGTTTTTATCGCAACAGGTTTTTATATTATTCAGTATCTCCATCATGAAATCACAATTGTAAAGGTTCCCACAACTGAACATGAACAAGTTACTAATCTGAACAAGAGTTTAATCAATGACAACTCATCTTATAATAAAACAAAAAAGTCAGACAATATTAGCTATTCAGCATCATTGATGGATAGCAAAAACAAGTTGGATTCCATTAAACAAAAGCACAATGCTATGCTTTCAGCCTCAATGTTAGCTTCTGATTCGGTAAAAATTTGCGAACTTGGCAAAAACCTGTATTCTGCATTTTTAAATACGGTAAATGAACATGAAAGAGAGTATACAACCAGGAGCCGTAAATTGGTTTTAATAGAAGTAAAAGGAGAATGTATAGATTCCTATAATGATAGTCTTAACAACTACATTTCAAAATACGAAATAGGTTCTATCCCGTACATTAAACTTTCCGATTTATATCACAAACACGCTGATGTCAGTGAAAATAGGATTGACAATTATATTTCACGTTTAAAATAATTTGCATTTCATTCTGTTAACAGTTAACAGAAAATTTGTATTCAGTTGTATTCGGTAAATTCAACTTTACGCAGAGCGTTCATGTCGTTAATGCTCCCTGATACTCGTGAAAAAACAGCCGGCATGGTTTTGCGCCAATTGTATTCAACAACATTCAGTCAAATTGTAATCAAGTGGGCGAATACAACTTGAAGCGAATTTCTGAGTTCGCTCAAGTGTACTTTTTAGGTGCACTTCTGGACGATTTCGGGCAAATACGGGCAATTCGCCAAACACTTACGGTGCTGATTTCCTTGATTAATAGTGTTTTAAGTTTTCATTGTTCTCCACTTCACACGCATGAGGTCACTAGTTCGAATCTTGTACGTCCCACTTAGATAAACAAGGGTTTTGGCTTAAACACCAAAACCCTTGTTTTTTTATTTGCACAAAATACAAGTTGAATTATTTTGCGAAATATTTCCCGATTTTATTTTCCAATTCTCCGGGATCAATAGGCTTTGATATATAATCATTACAACCGGAAGCAAGCGCTTTTTCTTTATCACCCTCCAAAGCATAGGCTGTCTGTGCAATAACAACAATATTTTCATTAAAGCTGCGTATTTGCCGGCTGGCTTCATAACCATCCATATCCGGCATCTGGATGTCCATTAGTACCAAATCGATATCGGGGTTAACCCTGCATAATTCAACAGCTTCGAGGCCGGTTCTCGCAAAAAGTACTTCTTTACTAAATCCTGTAATAAATTTATCAAGGAGAAACTGAGAGATTTTATCATCCTCGGCAATGAGAATTTTAAGCTTTTTCAGTTCCGCATTATTCGCCGGGGTATTTGTCTTTGCCTGAAAACTATTCTGAATTATGACCTTTTCAGGGATACCTTTATGCGGAAGCGTAAAATAAAAAGTAGAACCAATACCCGGTTTGCTTTCAACCCATATTTTTCCGCCCAGCAATTCAACATAAGCTTTTGAGATGGACAAACCCAGCCCGGCGCCTTCAAATTCCCTGTTAATGGATTCATTCACCTGCCGGAACCTTTCAAAAATAATCTCCTGTTGTTTTTCTGTAATACCCACTCCTGTGTCTTTCACATAAAATTCAATAACATTTTCCTTTTTTATGTAACCAAATTCGATAGCACCGGACTGTGTAAATTTGATGGCATTCTTTATCAGATTTGCAAGAATGGCATAAAGTTTTTCCTTATCGGTTTTAACAACAATCTCCTCTTGGGAATAAACATTGCTGCTAAATAATAGCAAGCCTTTGTCTTCGGCTTCCGGCCTGAAGAATATCAATAAATACTGAATCTGATCTCTTAGGTTCGTTTCAGTCATCATTGTTTCCATTTGCCCCGATTCAATTTTGGAAATGCTGATGATATCATTGATAATATTGAGCATCCTGGCTCCGCTTTCCTGAATAATACTTATATAATGCTGTTGCTCCTCCCCGCTCAGTTTGGGCTCTTTCAGCAAATCAGCAAACCCCAGAATACCATTCATGGGCGTTCGTATTTCATGGCTCATATTAGCTAAAAATGCCGATTTTAAACGATCACTTTCCTCGGCTTTTTCTTTTGCATGAATAAGTTCAACCTCTGCCCGTTTTCGCTCCGTTATGTCGTTAAAGAAAACTGTGATACGCCCGGGGCTGGTCTGAAACGCATGTAACTCATAGGCTCCGCTAATCTGGCCGTCTTCATAGAACAATTGTTCTTCATTATATGGCGCGCCCGATTTAGCTACCCGCCGATAGGCATCCAGCACATCCTTTTGCAAAAGAATGGAAAATGTTTCCCTGATATTTTTCCCGATAAACTGCTGGCTGTCTATACCCAATATATTGTCAGCAGCAGGGTTGGCGCCGCGAAGAATGAGGTCTCCATCCTCCAGTAATTCATAATGGTGCGCACCAAAGGGTGCATTTTCTATGATCTGGCGGGAATAGCGCTCACTTTCTTTAAGTGCGTCAGCAGTCCGCTTTCTCTCTAAAAGCTGCCACATTCCTTCCATTAGCAGGGTCAACTGTTCAACATCACTTTGGTCATAACTTTCAGCTTTATTTCCAACCCCTGCCACCAATACAATTTTAGAATTATCAAAAACAGGAATATTCATATGGCGGATCAATCTGACATGGCCTTCTGGACAACCTTTTTTCAAAGGGTTATAAGCAGCATAATCGTTGGTAATAATGGGTTTGCGCTGTCTTACGCATTCGCCCCATAGTCCTGTATTGACCACGGGGTATTCCCGTGGCTTTTCCGAAGTGGCACACTCTGCCATGGCTGTTTTTGACCATGAATACATAGTAAGAACACTTTCGTCTTCATTCAGAAATGCCAGATACCCTAGTTTACTCTGGGTCAGCCTGACCGCTTCTTCCAGGGCATAATCCATAATTTCATGAAGAGAAAATTCTATCATCTCATTCAGCTTCAATAAACCCTTAGTTCTTTCCGAATACAAGCGAAGAGCTTTTTCCGATTGTTTCCTCGTCGTAATATCGTAAAAGTTAACAATCACCTTATCGAGTTTGTTATCGGCAGCAAAGATGGGCACAACATTTATATTAATCCATTTGATAATATCCTTGCCGGGATAAATAATTCCCAACTCATAATTAAACAATGGGACGCTTGTTGCAATTACTTTATTAACTGGATAATCCTCTACATCCAAAGGAGACAGGTTTTCATCAATAATTGTATAATTCAAATTCGTCAATCCTTTACCGAGCAACACTTCGGCAGGTATCCCAAGTACATTAATGGCTTCCCTGCTGCAACTTAAAATGTGTGCATTACTATCAAATACAACTACGCCAAAATGCAGGCTGTCAATGGTTGTCAGGTACTCCTTATGATTTTTATCTATAGTTTCTTCCAGCAGCTTTTGGCACGAAATATCATGAAAAACATATATTATTTCGTTTTTTTCACTGTCACGGCTAAAACTGCACCAGGCAATTTCTATCCATTTATATTTTTCATCTTTGCATTTATAATGAAATTCTTTAGACATCCATGCTTCAGTTTCATTCAACTGATTTTCCTGACTATGCAAAATAATATCCGATTTCTCTATCTGCAGGTGTTCAATAATACTTTTGCCCATCAAATCTTCGGGAGTCCATCCAAAAAGTTTCTCAATATTATGGCTTACAAATATGATTAAACCCTCACTGTCTGTAATTACGATTATGTCCTTTATATTATTGACGATGTCGCGAATCGGGGCATTATTTATCTTATCTATATTCTCATACCTCTTCTGAACTTCAATTTGTTTTTTAAGTTCAGCCAGCTGGATTTCCAATTCGTCGTAGGTAGGTTTATCATTCTTCATGGCGAAATGCACTGTTTTTTCATTAAAAACTTCTTTACACGGAATTTCAAACTATTTCGTTTCGGCTGAAAAAATACTGTTTTCTGTTTCTATGGATTTAATTTTCCTTTTCTTCACCGTTTTTCCCATGCCGACTATAAGCCCTCACTTATATTGAGTAAAAATACAAAAGATTATCATATTAACGATTAATTAATAAAATACTTTTTGTCGGTAATGTCATATTATTTATCCAAATATATTGGCAATCCATGCATTCCCAACAAAAAAAGAATAACCGGTAATTATTAAGAGATTCTTAAAACCGGCATCAAAAGCTGATTTTATCACCTGCTTTAATAATTGCAAATTGTCTTTTTTACAACAAATTTCCAATTACAACCTGCATTTAATACCTGCCTGACCACGAGGAGTTTTTATACGGAATATAATACCCTGCAGGCTACTGACTAAATTATTTTTTCCTGCTCTCAACTTTCATCCATAATCTCACATCCATTTGAGGACGGTCATTCGTATCGCAAGACAGAGAGGCTATCTTGTCCACCACACCCATCCCGCTTATTACTTCTCCAAAAACCGTGTAGGCGCCATCCAGGTGCGGAGCACCGCCTAAGGTCTTATATATTTCGCGTTGCTCAGGGGTTAATTTCCATGGCCTGACTTTAGCGTATTCCGCATCCACCAGCTCGCGGTACTTGTCGAGCATGAGAACCATATTTGGAATATCTCTTTTATCAAAGAATTCCTGAAACTTTTTTAATTCAGTAGTATCGTTTTTCTTTTTAAGTATATCGATTAAAATATATGATTTTGTATACCGCTCGCGTTTCTGTTCAGCAGAATCAAGCCCTGCATCGGTAAACTTCCGCCCCTGTACAATGTAAAACTGGCACGCCGACGATTCCTTTTCGGGATTCACATCATCGCTTTCACGCGCTGCAGCAAGCGCCCCGCGTTTATTTAAATATTCATCAATGAATTCCGCCGGTATTCTGTAATTTGTATCACCCTCACCAAGCAACTGCCCCGGCTGAGCTTGTTTCGAATCCGGGTCGCCGGCCTGGATCATAAAACCCTTGATAACCCTGTGAAAAAGCGTGCTGTCGTAAAACCCGCTTTGAACAAGCTTTAAAAAATTATCACGATGTTTTGGTGTTTTATCATATAATCGTACTTTAATAACTCCGTAAGGAGTATGAATAGCCACGATATCTTCCCGGGCTTTGGGTTTGCAGGAATAAAGCACACATAACGCAGCAATACAAAGTATAAAAGCTTTTTTCATATAATGGTTTTTCATAATAAAAATATATTGGTCAAAGATAAAAATTGAAACAGCATCAATGATCTTAATAACAATTGTCTAAGAAGCGCTGTTCAGTTACTTCGTTGCTTTAAAAAAGATTTTATGCTTACTGCTCAATCAAGAACAAGCTTTTTAATTAAAGAGCCCGTCTCTGTCTGTATTTTCATAACATAAACACCTTTTTCAAAACCTTTTAAATCCAATTTGTTTGTATTGGTAAAACGTGAAACTTCACGGCCTCTTATATCATAAAACGTAATTACATAATTTCCCTTCAAACCCAAAACATGCACCACACCTGTGGTTGGATTTGGAAAAACACTGATATGTTGTAATGTATTTTCGGGAACAGACACGCCCCCGATTGTAAGGGATACCTGACCGGAGTTGGAGCAACCGTTTTGATCGGTTGCCGTTACGAAAAACGAATAAGTCCCCGGTAAATAATCCGACCCATGGATTACAAATATTGAATCCGTGGATCCTGTGCTCCAGAGATAAGATGCATATCCAAATCCGGCATGAAGAACAACGGAATCACTCGTCAGAATAAATAAATCAGGGCCAAGGTCAACAACGGGTAAATCATTCAGCAGGACATTAATGGTATCAGTGGCCTGGCAGCCGTTGCTATCCGTAGCCAATACATGATAATCTCCCGAAGAATAAATTGTAAAATATTGCCCTGAACCAGCACCATCATTCCAGTCGTAGGCAGCAAAACCATTGCCGGCATTCAGTGTCAGGTTGCTTGCGCCGCAGGCAGATAAATCATTTCCAAGCATAACAAAAGGCAGCGGATACAGCGTAATGTCAATCGTATCAAAGCTATGGCAGTTGAAAGAATTGGAAACATCAACATAATACTGTCCGGATTCTGACACCAAAAGTGAAGGATTAAAGGACAAACCGTCATTCCAGTTATAACTCTCATAACCCGGTCCGGCATCTAATTGTAAATCATTACTGCACAAGACGGTGTCGTTCCCCAAATCCACAAGCGGATGCGGATGAAAATCCACCTGTACAGTATCACGATTTTCACAACCATTATCATCCCGTACACGAACGAAATATTCCCCTGTATTTTGAACATTTATCGTTTGAGTATGCGCCATTCCATTGTTCCAGCTATAAAAAACATAACCAGAGCCGGCATCCAAAACTGTTGTTTCTCCCTGGCATAGACTTAAGTCAGTCCCCAGGTTAACATTGGGTAAAGGATCAATGGTTATTTGAACCGGGGGCGCAGTTACTTCACAGCCGGTAACATAATTTGTTACTGTAACGGTATATATGCCGCTCTCATCAACCTCGATTGACTGTGTTGTATCCCCCGTTGACCAATGATATTCAGCATTGGAAACGACCCACAGATTAATATTGTTACCCTCACAAACCTCGGTGCTCGGAGTGGGAATTATGGTTGCCGAAATAGCCACACTTGCTATGACTATAGGAGGCAGGGGGCTTACTGAACCCGTTACACTTGGATTATCCGAAACAACACGCACCCTGTAATTAAACCCAAATGGGGTGTTTGCCGGAATTGTGCCGTAGATCATTCCCAGGTTTATGGGAACTGTCCCTATATTTACCGGGTTGGAAAAATTTCCCCACATATCTGATAATTGTGCCGTAAAATTGCAGAAAAAGCCAAAATTTCCATCGGTAGTGTACTGAACAACCACATTACCCCCGGCACACAGTGAAGTTTGTAGCGGGGCGCTGGTTGTAATTGTCTGTGCGGATAGAATCCCTGAAATAAAAACAACAAACAAGACCAAAATAATCTTTTTCAAAATATTCTTTTTCAATATTTTTAATTTTTCATAAAAATAAAAACTTTAGAGATGTTTGAAAGAAAACATTCTGGATATTTTATTTTTTAAGCTAAAGCTTTCATTTTTCTTTGATGCAGGTATATTACAATGCCCAGGATCAACTCCATACTACCAATAACAAATAATAATGGCTGTAAAAAACTAATAAGGCCTATCCAGCTTACCTGAGCCGCAATCCATATAATTTGTGCCGAACCAAAAAAAACGCCCAAATAGGGAGAAATTTTCTTTTTCATGAATGAAAAAACAGAAGATGCGAGATTGCCTGTTCCGTGAATAAAAAACAAACACAGGCCCGGAATTAAATAATCAGAAAGCGGCGAATTGGCCAGGGCCGCGGTTGTATTGCCCATGCTCGCCCCGCTTGGATCTGAAATGTAAAGCCATCCTGCTGGTAACGCGCCAACAGCGATAAACACCTGAAATATTCCCATTGCAACATAGAGCCAGTTCTTTTTTGTTTTTTGTATAATCATATAGTTTAAAATGCATTAATAATTTTGCAAAATTATTATTTCAAAACACATTATATAAAAACATATAATTTAATTTTGAACATAAAAACACCAGACAAATTTAAACACCTGTCATATGCCAAAACCACAAGAGATTTTACTAATACTTGAAAGTATTGCCAACAGGTATTTGCTCATTGCGATCGGATGCCATTTATTTGTAGCGGCAATAGTGATATTGCTTTTACTTAACCGAAAGCTTCCGAACAGATGGTTATGCCTCCTTACAGGCCTGCCGGTAATTTCGGTTTCCGTTTTGAATTTTCTCGAAGGCAATCCTTTTAATGGCATCGTCTTTTCGGGCATCATGGCCCTGTTAATAATATCCTGCCTGAAAGCAGGTAAAGATGTTGCCAAACCGGCATCAACCCTGTCTCTTATCTTGGGAATAATAATGGTCCTTTATGGTTTTTTCTACCCTCATTTTCTTATTTCCGGGTCATGGACTATATACTTATACGCTGCACCCACAGGATTAATTCCATGCCCGACTCTTGCCTTACTTGTAGGCTTCGCCATGATCTATAACGGGTTTTATTCGAAAGTATGGTCCATAACACTGATCGTTGCAGGAATTTTTTATGGAATTTTCGGCATTTTCAGGTTGAAAGTATATTTGGATGTGGTATTGCTTGCCGGAACTTTATTGTTTTTGCTTCAGGTAATTCTCTCCGGAAACTTTAAAAAAAGCAGGAATAACATTTAATCATAAATGATTTTTGTTTTATGAAAAATAAAATTATCGGGGGTTACTCCATTTTAGTTGCAACATGTGTGATCATTATGTGGACCTTTATTTTATCGGGAAAGGTGCTGCCGGAAGGAAAAACCGAATTATCATTTCATCTTACTGCTGAATTCCTGATGGCGCCCTTATGTCTGAGCAGCGGTGTTTTCCTGTTAAGAAAAAGACCTGGCGCTGAGAAATTCAGTATTCTGGGCTTGGGAATGTTACTTTATTCCGTTTTAAATGCAGCAGGATATTATGCTGAAAGAAAAGAAACCGGGATGGTGATTATGTTCATTATTCTGCTGGTATTTACAACAATTGCCCTGATGTGGCAAACAGGGAGATTAAATAAAGATGATAAACATATTTCATTCTGATAAAATACACTTCCGTATTTTTTCTTTATAAAATATTTATACATTCTGCTTTAATCCTTATATAATCCTTATAAGGCCCAATGTAATTTTGTACTATCAAAAAAACTTTTTTATGGTAGTAATGATTTTATATTTAGTCGGGCAGCCGTTGCAAAAGGCCGGAACTTCGGGTTATATTGTCGGTGCAATAATCTCGGCATTCATTCTTGGATATCTGATTTACACTCTTATTAAACCGGAAAATTTTTAGAATATGACATTTAACGACATCATTCAAATTCTTCTGTTTTATGTTATCTTAACAGGTATTTCGCCATTTTTAGGTAATTACATGTATAAAGTTTTTACCGGTAAAAATCATGTAATGTTACCGGTTTTTCATTGGCTGGAAAACCTGATTTATAAATTCATCCGGATCAATCCCGAAGAAGAATCAAACTGGAAAACATATACTTTGGGATTGCTTGTTTTTAACCTGGCAGGATTAATTTTTGTTTTTCTCTTACAGGTTTTTCAGAATTATTTGCCTTTAAATCCTGCCCATCTTTCAAATATATCATGGCATTCGGCCATGAATACTTCTATAAGTTTCATGACAAATACCAACTGGCAGAGTTATGCAGGAGAGACTACATTAAGCTACTTTATACAAATGCTGGGGCTTACTGTACAGAATTTTGTAAGCGCCGCAACCGGTATCGCAGTGTTATTGGCTTTGATCAGGGGAATTTCAAGAAAAACTTCAGACACCTTAGGCAATTTTTGGGTTGATTTAACACGCTCTGTATTATATGTGCTGCTTCCACTCTCGATTATTTTTGCCATAATACTTGTAAGCCAGGGTGTTATTCAAAATTTCAGACCATATGAAACTATTCACACGCTGCAGGGCACAACGCAAACCATTCCGATGGGCCCTGCTGCTTCGCAGATTGCCATTAAGCAACTGGGAACCAATGGCGGCGGGTTTTTCAATGTAAACAGTTCGCATCCTTTTGAAAACCCGACACCGCTGTCCAATTTCCTTGAAATGCTGGCAATTTTACTAATCCCGGCCTCTCTCGTCTATATGTACGGGAAAATGGTTGGCTCTATTAAACAGGCATGGACCATTTTTTCTGCCATGCTCATTTTATTAATCTGTGGCCTTGCCCTTTCACTGTATTCAGAATATTCTGCCAATCCGGTATTTGGCCATCTTCCTCTGATGGAAGGAAAAGAAACGCGTTTTGGTATCACCAACAGCATTCTATGGTCAACATCTACTTCTGCAGCTTCGAATGGCTCTGTGAATGCCATGCACGACAGCCTTTCACCTTTAACAGGCATGGTTGCCATGCTTAATATTATGCTTGGCGAAATTATTTTTGGAGGCGTTGGATCAGGGTTGTACGGAATGATCATTTTTATTTTTCTGACGGTTTTTATTGCCGGATTGATGGTTGGCCGCACACCCGAATACCTGGGGAAAAAAATAAATGCTTTCGAAGTAAAAATGTCTATCATCGCTGTGTTGGCCCCAAATTTTGTAATCCTGCTATTTACGGCATGGGCTACACTCACAAATGCTGGCTTATCAGGTTTGAATAATTCAGGGCCTCATGGATTCTCTGAAATCTTATATGCATACAGTTCTGCTGCCGGAAATAATGGCAGCGCCTTTGCCGGATTAAATGCAAATTCCGTTTTCTATAATCTTACGCTATCTATCGGAATGCTGATCGGCCGCTTCGGGATAATACTTCCCGTGATGGCCATTGCCGGCAGTATGGCAAAAAAGAAAATCACTCCCTTATCTTCAGGTACTTTCAGGACAGATAACTGGATATTTGTTTTTTTGCTTATCGCAGTGGTCATCATCATTGGCGGATTGACCCATTTTCCAGCCTTGTCATTTGGGCCCATAGTTGAACATTTGCTTTTCAGGGGAGGAGTCACTTTTTAACAACAGGCATTATGAGAACAAAACAAAGTATCGGTATTTTTAACAAAAAGTTGTTTTTACAGGCAATAAAACAAAGCCTGAATAAATTAAACCCGGCATTCCTCATAAAAAACCCGGTAATTTTTATTGTTGCTACCGGGGCTTTCCTCACTACTGCCATTGTTATCATTGGTGTTTTTCAGGGTAATTTTTCAGCATTTAACCTACAGATTGCTATTTGGCTTTGGTTTACCGTATTATTTGCCAATTTTTCCGAAGCTATTGCCGAAGGCCGAGGAAAGGCCCAGGCCGACAGTCTTCGAAAGAACCGTACACAAACCAAAGCGCGCAAGATAGTCGGGAAGCAGGAAATAAATGTTTTAGCAACCGAACTCAAAAAAGGCGACCTGGTAATTTGCGAAGCCGGTGATATTATACCTTCCGATGGTGAAGTCGTTGAGGGTATTGCCAGCGTTGATGAATCCGCAATCACAGGGGAATCCGCCCCGGTGATCAGGGAAAGCGGTGGCGACCGTTCAGCAGTTACAGGAGGTACAAAAGTGATCAGCGACCGTATCATCATCCGCATTATTACAGAAGCCGGCAATACTTTTATTGACCGTATGATTGCCTTGGTAGAAGGGGCCAAACGCCAGAAAACACCTAATGAAATTGCGCTGTCGATACTTCTATCCGGCTTGTCAATTATTTTTCTTCTGGCCGTAGTCACCCTTCCGGCTTTTTTTGGATACAGCCTGAATGCCTCCGGCCTGTCTGCCTCACAAAATCTGACTATTCCCGTGCTTATCGCATTGCTGGTATGCTTAATTCCTACAACCATTGGCGGATTATTGAGCGCTATCGGCATAAGCGGAATGGACCGGCTGTTACAGCGAAATGTCATTGCAACCAGCGGCCGTGCCGTTGAAGCCGCCGGTGATGTTGATGTCCTGCTGTTGGATAAAACGGGCACCATCACGCTCGGAAACCGTATGGCCACGGATTTTATTCCCGCCGAAGGAATCACAATTGAAGAACTTGCAGATGCCGCCCAGCTTTCATCGTTATCGGACGAAACTCCAGAAGGCCGGTCCATCGTTATCCTTGCAAAAGAAAAATTCAACATCAGGGCCCGGGATGTCGTAAATCTTCAGGCATCATTCATACCGTTCACTGCCCAATCGAGAATGAGCGGGGCAGACGTCAAAACCGCCGATGGACAAATACATTATATCCGTAAAGGCTCTTCAGATGTAATACGAACTTTTCTGCAAAATAATAATGGCATATATCCACAAAAAATTCATGATATTGTCACAGACCTGGCACGCCAGGGAGCCACACCTCTGGTTGTAGCAAAGGATAACAGAGCTTTGGGTGTTATTCATTTAAAGGACATTGTTAAAGGGGGTATTAAACAACGCTTTGCTGAGCTTCGTAAAATGGGTATCAAAACAGTAATGATCACCGGTGATAATCCTTTAACAGCAGCGGCAATAGCTGCTGAAGCCGGCGTGGATGATTTTATGGCCGAGGCAACACCCGAAGACAAGCTTAACAGGATTCGCCAGGAACAGGCTAACGGACATCTGGTGGGAATGATCGGCGACGGCACTAACGATGCACCCGCCCTCGCTCAGGCCGACATAGGCATTACCATGAATTCCGGGACACAGGCGGCCCGGGAAGCCGGAAACATGGTTGACCTCGACAGCAATCCTACAAAACTGATTGAAGTCGTAGAGGTCGGAAAACAACTTCTGATGACCCGCGGATCGCTGACCACGTTCAGCATCGCAAATGATGTGGCTAAATACTTCGCCATTATTCCGGCTATTGCAGTATCCCTGTATTCGGGCAGCAACGGCATCGGGCCTCTTGCAGCGCTCAACATCATGAAACTGGGCTCACCTCAAAGCGCCATATTAAGCGCCATTATTTTCAACGCCATAATTATTGTGTTATTAATCCCGCTATCATTGAAAGGGGTAAAGTACAGGCCGGTATCCGCCAATGCGGCCTTGTTGCGCAATCTACTGGTATTCGGGCTGGGAGGAATAATTGCACCGTTTATCGGAATTAAATTAATCGATTTGATCATTAACCTGTAAACCATCTGGTATGGATTATCTCATTTTTGATTTAATGAAAAACTGGTACAACATAAAGAAAAAGAAATTGAAAATCTGAAAAAATACACCGGGGCTGATTTCAGGGATGCTGCGCTCATCACTTTGGGAAAAATTATTGAAATTGAATGGATAATCGACCTTATAAACGCTTTGATGAAATATATTAACGAAACGCAAAATATACGAAAATGAAAAACCTTGTAATTGCATTAAAAATATTTCTGTTCTTTACCATTCTTACGGGAATTATTTATCCGCTTTTTATTACAGGAATTGCACAACTGCTTTTCCCTTATAAAGCAAACGGAAGCATGGTCTCGGCAGATAAAAAAGTTGTTGGAAGCAAGCTTATCGGCCAGCAATTTGACAGTACAGGATATTTCACATCCCGTCCTTCTGCAACCTCATACAACCCTCTTCCTTCAGGTGGTACAAACTACTGCCTTACAAATAAAAAGTTAAAAGAACTTGTTGCTGAGCGTAAAAGGCAATTCGTTAAATTCAATCAACTTGACAGCCTCACTGTGGTTCCGGCGGAGATGTTATTTGCATCTGCCAGTGGACTTGATCCTCATATTTCTCCTGAAGCAGCATTTCTGCAAGCAGGCCGGATAGCCAGATCCAGGCACTTTGATGCTGTCCAGGTATGGAAATTAAAAAAGAGCATCAGCGACCTTACCGAAAATTCCCAGTTTTTATGCCTGGGACAACCCAGAATCAATGTTTTTTTATTAAATTTAGCAACGGATAAAATCGATGAACATGCTCGATGATAGCAGGCCGGACCCAGATGAACTTCTTTCTTCATTGAAAAACGAAGAGGAAAAAAGTAAGCGGGGCAAACTGAAAATTTTTTTCGGCATGTGCGCCGGTGTGGGCAAAACATACAACATGCTGAAAGCCGCTCAAACCGAAAAAGGAAAAGGTATTGATATTATCATCGGTTATGTTGAAACGCATAACCGCGTTGAAACAGCTGAACTGCTTGAAGGATTGGAGATAATTCCCAGAAAAAAATATGAATACCGATCAGCCGTAATCGAAGATATGGACCTGGATGCCATTATTTCCAGAAAGCCACAGATTGTGGTCATCGATGAACTGGCACACACCAATGTTTCGGGGAGTCGACACACCAAACGCTATCACAGTATTCTTGAAATCCTTGAAAACGGAATTAATGTCTATACCACACTCAATGTACAGCACCTTGAAAGCCGCTCCGATACTGTTGCACAAATCACAGGTATCGTTGTACATGAAACTGTGCCGGATGAAATTTTTGAAACAGCCGATGAAGTAGAACTGATTGACCTACCTCCAGAAGAATTGCTTGAAAGGCTTGCTGAGGGAAAAATCTATACACCGGAACGGTCAAAAGAAGCCATTGAAAATTTTTTTCGGAAAGGGAATATCACTGCTTTACGCGAGATGGCCCTGCGTATCGTCGCCGACAGGGTTGACAAGCAATTGCATGATTATTTGCAGGACAACCGCATCCGTGGCCCATGGAAATCCGGGTTGCATATACTGGTAGCCATTGACTACAACCTTCAATCACAGCGCCTGATGCGATGGGCAAAAAGCCTGTCGTACTCCATGGGTGCGAGCATACAGGCTGTTTACGTTGAAACATCGCACCGTTTAACATCAAAAGAAGAAGAAAAGTTTAACAGGAACATCAGGCTTGCCAAGCAGCTCGGCATTAAATTCCGTATTATCACCGATAATGATATTGTCAAGGCAATTGTTGGTTTTGCCAATAAAGAAAATATTACACACATACTTGTTGGCAAGCCGCGTTTACGCAACATGCAAAGCATGCTTCGACTCGGCAATTTTGTTAACCGGCTTATCCGTTACAGTGGAAACATTGATGTATATGTTCTCGGTTCTGACACACGCGCCAGAGACAGGTTCAGGGATAAAGTTTCCATGCCTGCATTTACATCTTCAGTCAGGCAATACCTTATAACAACATTTCTTGTTATAATGACAACTGTGGTATGCTATCCAGTGCGTGATTACCTGGGGTACCAGGTAATATCATTCCTTATGCTTTTTCTGGTGGCCATTCTTGCTCTTTTCTATGGTAAAGGCCCGATATTGATAGCATCCACTTTATGTGCGCTGATATGGGATTATTTTTTTATTCCACCTCAGTTTACAATGCATATCGAGAAACCTGAAGATGTGATGATGCTGATTATGTTTTTTATTATAGCTCTTCTTAACGGTATACTTACCTCCAGGATCCGCCACCAGCAAAATAAAATAAAAATCCGTGAAGAACGCACGGACGCATTATATCAGCTCACGCGTGAATTATCTATGAAATCAGGACTTCAAGATGTCACGCAAACAGCTACAAAACATATCAGGAAATATTTCAACCTGGAATGTGCCATAATTCTAAAGAACGAGCTCGACCAACTTGACACCCGACCTTGCTGTGAAACAAAGATTTCATTGACGGAAAACGACCTGAGCATTGCCAACTGGGTATTTAAACACTCCTCAAAAGCCGGAAAACATACGAACACCCTGCCTTCTGGAAAAAACACATTTTACCCGCTGACCGGAATTAATGAAAGTATCGGGGTGATGGCAATTGAACACGAAAAAGACTTTACACAAGGGGAGGAACAATTCTGGGATGCTTTTATTTCGCAGATATCGGGGAAATATGAACGTGAGTTTCTGCGTATTGCAGCCAGAAAAACTATTATCATAAGTGAATCCGAAAAGCTGTATAAAACATTATTTAATTCCATTTCGCATGAATTGCAAATTCCGGTAGCCACTATTATTGGCGCCAGTGATGCTTTGTTATCAGAAAATTATCCGGAGCAAACACGCCAAAAGCTATATTCAGAAATCAGTATTGCCTCTATCCGGCTGAACCGGCTTATTGAAAATTTACTTAATATGTCGCGTCTCGAATCAGGAAGGATTTCTCCACGTCTTGACTGGTGCGATATTCATGATCTGGCAAATAAAGTTACCGAGTCGCTGAAACAAGAGCTGGAGGCATTCCGGTTTTTTGTTGATGTTGACTCAAACATGCCCCTGGTATATATTGATTTCGGACTGATGGAGCGAGCATTACACAACCTGGTTCTGAATGCCACACAAAATGCTCCGCATGGAAGTGAAATCAAAATGATATTCTTTTCAGACCACGATCTTCTTACCATACAGGTTATGGACAGAGGCCCCGGGTTTCCGCCATCAGAATTACCATCTTTATTTGAAAAGTTTTACCGTGGAAAAGATGCCAAAGCCGGAGGCACCGGCTTAGGGCTATCGATAGTAAAAGGTTTTATCGAAGCCCATAAAGGAACCATTACTGCAGAAAACCGACCAGATGGCGGGGCATTATTTACAATAAAAATTCCTGTAAAAACTTCCGAAATAAACCAGCAATAACCAATTAATTTTTATGGCAACAAATGATACCATCCTGATCATTGACGATGAAGTGCAAATTCGCCGCCTTCTTGAAATAACAATGTCAGCCAATGGATATAGGATTTGGGAAGCCGCTTCCGGCAAAGAAGGTCTTGCTTTGGCCGCCGCATACCAGCCGGCATTGATCATCCTTGATCTGGGGTTACCTGACATTGACGGTTTTGAAATTCTTAAAAAAATTCGTGAATGGTATCATAATCCCATTATTATTCTTTCGGTTCGTAATTCGGTTGATGACATAGTAAAAGCTCTTGACTCGGGCGCAGATGATTATCTCACCAAACCTTTTCGTTCGGCTGAATTATTAGCGCGTATCCGTGTTGCCACACGTCATAGCCAAACAAATCCTGACATTCCTGTTCTCGAATTCGGTTCTTTGTCCATTGATCTGGCCAACCACCAGGTTAAAAAAAACAATCAGACTTTAAAACTGACTTCTACGGAATTTTCGCTTTTAGCTCTTTTGGCTAAAAATGAAGGAAGAGTCCTTACACATCAGTTTATTTTAAAGGAAGTCTGGGGCATGAGTTATAGTGAACAAACGCAGTATTTGCGGGTTTTTGTTGCCCAACTCAGGAAAAAAATAGAAGATAATCCTTCAAAACCACAGTGGCTCAATACCGAATCTGGTATAGGATACCGCTTCGGCTGCTAATATTTTGTGTGAAATAAAAATGTCTTTAATTTATTCAGATCTGTAAAGGCTCTAAAATGTCAAAACAATCTTGTTTTTTCTGACCATATCATAAAGATCGCTCATGGAAGAAAATTTACAAACCTGTGGTGAGCCAATATTGCGGTTTTGCAGGCATGTTCCACAACCCATAATGTTCCCGCCACTTTGTAAAAAAGTGTTTGCCTGTTCTTTGACATTATTATCAGATTTAACCAAAAAATCCAGTTCAACACCTTTTCCCAACAGGAAAATATTCACTGTATCACCCGGTTCTTTTGAAAAATTTGCAAAACGCAACGCATTAAAAACCGTTTCGGCATCATTTGAATATATTACAATGCCGATACTTGTTGCAGGCTTTGCCTGACCGGCCGTTCCATTACATTGAGCAAAAACGCCGAGAGTTGAAACACTCAACAAAATTGTAAAAATCAAATTTTTCATTTTGATATTATTTTTTGTCACTAAACTATTTCAAAAACAGTAATAATATGAGGGTAAAACCGGTCAAATATGATACTTTGAAAAAGAATCCTTTCAATTCATTTATTGCAGAAAAAAATTATTCTTTCGTCAGCTGATGAAAAACATCTTCCATACTGACGGTTTCCTTATGCATTGAAAGTACTTCAAGATTATTTTTTACAGCGAATTTAAATATCTCGCTTCTGACATCTACCTTTTCATCAGATTCGATCTCCCACACAAAGCCTTTTTTAGGTATTACTTTCAGTACACCGGGAATCTTACGCAGGAAATCATTTCCAATATTGGCATTAAACTCTACTGTTATGGTATTTCTTTTCTTAAGGAAACTATGCATATTGGCAGTAAGGTCATCGGCAATAATAAGCCCTTTATTTATGATGATGGAGCGGTTACAAACGGCTTCAACTTCCTGCATAATATGTGTTGAAAGCATCACAGTTTTTTCCTGGCCAATCTTTTTGATCAGGTTTCTGATTTCAAGAATCTGGTTGGGATCAAGCCCTGTTGTAGGCTCATCAAGAATTAAGACTTCGGGATTATGCATAAGCGCTTGGGCAAGGCCTACGCGCTGCCTGTATCCTTTGGACAGCGCACCTATTTTTTTATTTTGCTCAATTTCAAGGCCGGTAATTTCAATCATCTGATCAACACGCTTGTTTTTTTCCTTTCCAAGATTGTGTAATCCGGCAATAAAGGAAAGAAATTCCCTGACATACATTTCATGATACAGGGGATTGTGCTCGGCCAGGTATCCGACTTTTTTCCTTACCTCAAGCGATTGTTCCCTGACATCAAACCCGCAGACAAGAGCCTCGCCGGAAGTCGGGGGAATAAATCCCGTTAAAATCTTCATCAGTGTAGATTTCCCCGCACCATTAGGACCCAACAGCCCGACAATTTCTCCGCTTTTTATTTCAAAGGTAATATTATCGAGGGCTTTCTGTTTTCCGTATTTCTTTGTAATCTTGCTGACATTTATTGACATCGCAGTAATCTTACTTTTAAAGTGGCAGCCCCGATGAGAATCGAACTCATGTTTTTAGACTGAGAATCTATTTTCCTAACCACTAGAAGACGGGGCCGGTAGGTTTTAAAACATATTTACCTGTTTTTTCAAACGCAAAAGTATTATATTTTATTCTTAGTTAAACAAGAGGGTGTGGTTATTTTTGTCTTTCTGAGCTTAATAAAATATGACAGTAATAAATAAAACATATAAAAAACAAAATAGCATACCGTTAAACTCAATGAAATAATAGTGATGTGATTCGCAATTTTTTGCCTTTGCGATATTTTAAAGGGAAAGCTTTTGTATTTTGCAAATCTAAGGGCATTTTCCTTTTCGCTTACCTTAAAATGCTCCCCGGGGGTTAAATTATTTTCTTTGGGAAAAACGTAGGAGGCGGGGTTTTTAATATTTAAATACCCTTCAGAGTTTTGCTGCATTATCGGGCCTGATGTTAAAGTCTTTCTTGGAAATGCTTCCAGTTCATACCCAAAAATTGATTCGTAAGGATTCAACTGCGAACACCCATAAACAAAAATATCATTACCCCCGATAATAAAACCATTGTGTTCAACCTCGCTCGCGATACAGGTTATTTCTGGTGAAAAATCTTTCGACTTTATTTTTTCATAATTATTTAAAATATCATTGGGAGAATAAGATTGATTGCTGTAATAGTTTTTATCAACTGTTTGATCACTGACAAATATAACAAGTACGATCAAACAACTCAGAAAAGTTCTTTTATATCCTGAAATCCAGGGTATATTTTTAATCGCTAAACAAGTAATCAATATAATAAACGGTATATACACACAGAACCAACGGACAAGAGTAGAACTATTTTTTATAATTGGTATTTGTTTCAGAAAAGCATTCCAGCGAGGACTATAATAATTCAAGGCTAACGGAACACACAATAAAAATACCATTAATAGAATTTTCAAGGAATGTTTTCTTAAATAATCGGAAATATTGCTTGGTTTTGTAATGTATGCGGCTAATCCAATGCCAAATAACAATAATGGGATAATAGTCACACCATATTCATATTCGTGAAGAAATTGTGACCAGGTAAAATATTCATTGGCAAATACGGCAGATGGCTTTAAGAATAAGGATTTAAAACAAATAAATAAAAGAATGAAGATATTTTTTACACCCGGCGGTGGTATAAAATCCCTTGGAAATAAACTAATATAACTGACGCTTGCACTTAATTGTGAAGCAGAAATTAATACTCCCAGGAAAAATATTAAGAAAAACTTTACAATATACTGGAAGCTACCATTAATTGAATTCTGTATTATAATTACCAGATAAAACAACAAAAGACATAATGTTATCTGAGGCATTACATGAAAAGCCCCGCCAAAGATCATATAACCAACTATTATTGAGCCCAACAGAATATCACGAATTATTGCTATTCTCCTGGATTTTTTTGTATTTCTGAAAATAATTAATGCCAGGTATGGAAACAACATAAAAGTATGATACGTAAGGCCTCCTGTAGCAAGCCGTCCAAAATAGAAACCATTGAATAAAAAAAGTGTAGCCCCCAATAATGCAACAAACCTGTCTGTTTTAAAAATCCGGGTTAGAAGGAGGTAAAATCCAATAAATCCTAATATACCAAACAATAATATTGTAATTTTTATACTGGTCAGGGGATTTATAAAAAAAGATAAAAACTGAGGAACAGAATAATACATTCCCTGCGGATTGGGAAATTTGGGCAATCCCCCGCCAAAAGAAGGCGTAAACCATGGAACTGCAAACAAGCCATTATTGTGAAACCAGTAATCCCCATCTAATAAAGCAGGTAAAAAAATACAATAATCGTTACCAACATTTCCGTTCGTTCCTGGTATAAATGCAACAATTTTCAAATAAAACAACGTGACAATCAAAAATGAAAAGATCACAATTATTATTTTCTCTGTTCGCTGATTCATACGTGCAGTCATCATATTCTTCTAACTAATTAAACTCTCTCGAATAAAACATAAGACTACTTTTTAAAACTTTTAATTTTAATAAAAATGAAAGTTGTAATTTAGCTTTTATTAAATTTTATTTAAATTTCATTAATAAACAAAAATACATAATCAGGGCCTTAAAATAACTATTAGTATTATTAATTTTATTTAACAATGAATATCCGGGATTTATTAAATGAGAGAATCATGATTCTTGATGGGGCAATGGGCACCATGATTCAACGATATCATCTTACCGAAGAAGATTTCAGAGGAGAAAAATTCATTTCGCATCCATGCAATCTGAAAGGATGTAACGATATTTTGAATTTAACAAAACCTTCGGTTATCAAACAAATTCACGCAGATTACCTGGCAGCAGGCGCCGATATTATTGAAACAAATTCGTTCAATGCACAATCAATTTCTTTAACAGATTACCGGCTTGAAAAGTTGGCTTATGAAATAAATCTCGAAGCAGCGCGGATAGCACGGGCCATTGCTGACGAATTTACAAAGCGGGACCCTGGGCAGCCCCGCTTTGTTGCCGGCGCTATCGGACCGACCAACAAAACAACCTCCATGTCGCCCGACGTAAATAATCCTGCTTTTCGCGCAATTAGCTTTGATGATTTGGTGTTCGCGTACTCAAAGCAGGTTGAAGGGCTGATGGATGGCAATGTAGATTTGCTTTTGGTTGAAACCGTTTTTGATACACTTAACGCAAAAGCTGCATTATACGCGATTACAAAAATGTTTGAGAAAAAAAACACCAGGGTACCGGTAATGATTTCTGTCAGCCCTTCCGAAACAGGCGGACGAACATTATCCGGACAAACATTAGATGCATTTTTAGTATCCGTTTCGTATTTTCCGTTGCTTTCCGTGGGAATGAACTGTTCCTTTGGTATAGAACAGATGAGGCCTTTATTAGAGATGCTCTCAGAAAAAACCCCGCATTATATTAGCCTATATCCCAATGCCGGATTGCCCAACCGGTTCGGAAAGTATGATGAAACAGCGGATCAAATGGTTTCGGTTGCTGAAAAATATATGGAAGAAGGCCTGATTAATATCATTGGCGGCTGTTGTGGCACCATACCGGAACATATTACTTTGCTTGCAGAAAAAGCAAAAAAACACAAACCCCGTGCTATTCCGGCTCAAGAACATAAAACACGGTATTCAGGATTAGAAGTCGTTGAACTGTACCCGGGGTGTAATTTCATGAATATCGGAGAACGTACCAATGTTGCCGGATCAAAGAAATTTGCCGACCTTATTAAAGAAGAAAAATATGAAGAAGCTTTAACCGTGGCACATCAACAAATTGATGGTGGTGCACAAGCTATTGATATTTGCATGGATGATGCCATGATAGATGCAGAAAAGGCTATGGTCACGTTTCTGAACCTCATCGCTGCTGAACCGGATATTGCCAGGGTTCCCATTATGATCGACTCATCAAAGTGGAGTGTTATTGAATCCGCGCTAAAATGCACACAGGGGAAATCAATTGTAAATTCAATAAGTTTAAAAGAGGGAGAAGAAGTATTTATACAACATGCCCGCTACATTCACCAAATGGGAGCAGCTATGGTTGTAATGGCCTTTGATGAGAATGGACAGGCAGTTAAATATGAACATAAAATTCAAATATTTGAACGGGCATATAAAATCCTTGTTAACGTAGCGGGCATTCCCCCCGAAAATATCATTTTTGATCCCGGCATACTTGCTGTTGCTACAGGCATAGAAGAACATAACGCTTATGCCATTGATTATATCAGAGCTGTAAAATGGATAAAAGAAAATTTACTTTATGCTAAAGTCAGTGGAGGAATTAGCAATCTGTCTTTTTCATTCAGGGGCAACGAAACGGTAAGAAGGGCTATGCATTCGGTGTTTTTATACCATGCTGTTAATGCGGGAATGGATATGGGAATTGTAAACCCTGCCCAATTAGATATTTATGATGAGATACCCAAAGATCTTTTAATCCTGGTGGAAGATGTTATTCTGAATCGCAGCAAAGATGCCACTGAAAAATTGGTTGCTCTTGCTGAACAAATAAAAGGAACCGCTAAAAAAGAAGAAAAAACAGAGCTTTGGAGAAACAATACCGTTGAAGAACGCCTGAAACACGCTCTTGTTAAGGGTATTGCAGATTATATTGAAAAGGATGTTGAAGAAGCACGTCAGTCTTATGATAAAGCCTTTCACATAATTGAAGGCCCTCTAATGGATGGTATCAATACTGTTGGAGAATTATTTGGTGCCGGAAAAATGTTCCTGCCTCAGGTGGTTAAAAGTGCCCGGGTGATGAAGAAAGCCGTTGAGAAATTATTGCCATATATTGAGTCTGAAAAAGAAAAAGGAGAAAAATCTTCGGCAGGAAAAATCGTTTTGGCTACAGTAAAAGGCGATGTGCATGATATCGGAAAAAATATTGTTGGTGTAATCCTGGCATGTAATAATTATGAAGTTATTGATCTCGGTGTAATGGTTAATGCTGAAACCATTATTAAAACTGCCATTAAAGAACATGCAGATGTTGTCGGCCTCAGTGGCCTCATTACGCCCTCTCTGGAAGAAATGATACATGTTGCAACGGAAATGGAAAAAGCAGGGATGAAAATTCCATTAATCATCGGCGGCGCAACCACATCGGAAATACACACTGCTGTAAAAATTGCGCCCAGGTATTCCTCGCCTGTTGTACACGTAAAAGATGCTTCAAAATGCGTAAATATTTTAACGAATCTTCTTTCGCAAGAATTATCAGAAAAATTCATTTGTGCACTCAATGAAAAATACAAAGCCATACAAAACCATCATCCGGATGAAGAAAAACAACATACAATTTCACTGAAAGAAGCCCGTGGCAATGCTTTCAGAACAAACTGGAACAATGAGTAGTATCGCAATACCTGATTATACCGGCATTAAAATATTCAATGATTTTTCCATTAAAGAGTTGACGCAATATATTAACTGGGCATCATTCTTTCATGAATGGCGCATCAATGGGAAATATCCTGCATTACTTAATGATCCCGAAAAAGGCCCTGAGGCATCAAAACTTTTTGTTGACGCCCAATGCAGGCTGAAGCAAATTTGCGAGGAAAAATGGCTGACTGCAAATGGTGTTACCGGCATATTTCCTGCAAATTCTATTGGTGATGATATAGAAGTTTACGATCCTAAAAACCAACAAAATATCCTTTCAACATTTCATTTTTTAAGAAACCAGCAGTTCCAGAATGAGAAACCTAATTATTGTCTTGCTGATTTTGTTGCACCGAAAGAAACAAAAATCACAGATTTTATTGGTTGTTTTGCAGTTACAGCAGGAATAGGAGTTGAAAAAAAAGTTGGTGAATTTATAAATTCAAATGACAATTATGGTGCTTTGTTGTTGCAGACACTTGCCAACAGGCTTGCAGAGGCATTTTCTGAATTGCTGCATTTGAAAATCAGAAAAGAAATATGGGGATACGCAAAAGATGAGAACCTATCAGTTGATGAACTGTTCCTGGGAAAGTACCGCGGAATAAGGCCTGCCCCGGGCTATGCCGCTTGTCCCGACCATAGCAGCAAGGCAGAAATATTTAAAGTATTGCATGCAACAGAAAAAACGGGTATTACATTAACGGAGACCTTTATGATGAGTCCGGCTTCATCGGTTTGCGGGTGGTACTTTGCACATCCCGATGCAAAATATTTTTCCGTTGGAAAAATCAGCCGGGAACAACTTCTTGATTATTCAAGACGAAAAAATATTACTGTTCAAGAAGCCAGAAAGTGGTTGTGACCCGTATAAAGGTTATACCATTAGCCATTATAATTTAGTCTGAAATTAACAACGTAATGTGAAGA
>CAZVKJ010000055.1:0-25603 GCA_964626855.1 uncultured Bacteroidales bacterium | reverse complement strand
AAACCATTATCAGAAGATGTATACAGGGAATTGATAAAAGTTAAAGTAATAAAGAGCATACAACATCAAATGATAAAACTTAACATTGTAACTAATGATCTTTTAATTACTTAGAATAAGTTAGATGGAATTAAGCATTAGGAACTTGCGAACTAATGCTTTAGTTGGGTTTATCCCGATTTAGTAAATGTTTCCCGACATTTTGGTTATAATTAAAACTAAATATAAACTTGTCGAGAATACATTTACTTTGTCGATTCCGCAATAAAAAAACACAGTATAAGTTCATAAATTGCAGTAAATTATGCAATGTTATCTCTAATGCTACGCATTAGGAATTTTCTATTGCGGAATTTGGGTTTAATGATCTGAAAATGAATACAGTTATTTGTACTGTTTATTTCTCATATTTTGCCGAATAGCAGGATAAACTGATATAATATACTGATAAAATATCATTTTTAAGTATACGTAAAAATACCTGCTATTAAAAAAGTTTTATATTTTTGAAAAATTTTTATTACGTAATATTCATAAATTCATTATATTGCAAATTGATTAAAAAAAAGATTTATTTATAAAATTGGCCGGCCATTTTCATGATCACTTATAAATGAATGAATTAAAGAGACAAAACAGGTGTTTTTACCTGTTTACTGATTGTAGAAATTACTCTTTTTTAACTCTTTTTAAGGACATAATTTTGTATCGTCAAATAAAGGAAAAAATGACCAGGGTAATCATAGTAGATAATGAGGCAACATTCAGAAAAGGCTTAAAAACAATACTGCAGAACATCGGTGATGTTGATATTGTTGCAGAAGCTTCAAATGGTGAAGAGTTCCTCGCGTTGCTCAACACGGTATCAGCTGAGTTGGTTTTTATGGATGTGAAAATGCCTGTGTTGGATGGTTTTGAGGCTACACGCAGAGCAAGAGCTGAACATCCCGACATGACCATTATCGCTTTTTCGTCATACGAAACCCAGGATTATATTGACAGGATGATTGAAGCCGGTGCTGATGGTTACCTGTCGAAGTCGGCTGACAATTATGATTCATTAGTAAAAATAGTAAATAATGTAAATGCCGGAGACTGTTCCGGTGCAAGAGAATAATAAACCCTCAAAAAAACAAGTTATGGAAACCAAGAAAATTTTAATCGTAGACGATGACATTGATGTGATCACCATCATACAGACTATCCTCAAAAAAGAAGGATACGAAGTTATCGCCGCCAACAACAAAACCGATGGTATGAAAAAGATTAAGGAAGAACATCCTGATCTTGCCATATTAGATGTAATGATGACCACTCATTATGAAGGCTTTGAGCTGGCAAAAGAAATTACCGATGATCCGGAATTGACCAAAATGCCTGTATTAATGCAGACATCCATTGAAATCCTTACGACCACCAAACCTGATGTTCAGGCTATGGCGCGGGAGTTCAGGAAAAATCCCGGATTTAAAGACCTGCATGTTATTCTTGTTAAAGACATCAACACAGGTAAGGCCGGAGTTGATTATTTATCGGAAGATGGAAGATCTATCTGGTTCCCCGTCGATGGCTTTGTCAGAAAACCTGTTGATGCCAAAAGGATTATCCCTGAGATAAAAAAAATTTTAGGTAACTAATAAATAATAATAATGTAGCAACACTATTTGATATGGAAACAGTAATAGATAAACTCTTAAAAAACTATGACAATTGCGGTCGAGACACATTGATCCCGCTTTTACAGGAAATACAGGAGAAAGAAGGTTATTTGTCGGAAGAGGCGATAGTGAAAACCGGACGTAAGTTGAAAATTCCTACCAGCAAAATCTACGGTGTTGCTACATTTTATAATCAGTTCAGATTTGAACCCACCGGAAAATACCACATCATGGTATGCAGGGGCACGGCCTGTCATGTGCTGGGTTCAGCTACCGTTTTGCAGGAACTGGAATCATACCTGAAAATAAAAGCAGGACAGACAACACGCGACGGTTTATTTAGTGTCGAGGTCGTTGCCTGTATCGGCGCGTGCGGGCTTGCACCGGTTATAAACATCAACGGCGAATTCCATGCAAATGTAACTGCCGAGTCAATTAAAGAAATTATTGATACTTACCGCGCAAAAGAACAACAACTATGAAAACAAAGTCAACCATAAGCGTTCCGGAATACCTGAAACAATTAGCCAAAGGTTTTGAAACAGGAACCATGCCTGATGTGAAAGAATTAATTTCAGAAAATAATAAGCCGGTTATCTTTATCGGAGCCGGAACCTGCGGCCTGGGCGCCGGAGCAGGCAAAACAAAAACTGCCATACAAAATTATTTAAAGGAAAAAAATATTGATGCGGAAATCATCGAAGTCGGCTGTATTGGCTTTTGCACAGCTGAACCTATCGTTGATGTTCAATTACCTGAAAAGAACCGTATTTCTTTTTCGAAAGTGACGGCCGATAAAGTTAACAACTTGCTGGATCATGTTTTTGCAGGGAAAACAGAAGGGTTTTCGATACTCGGACAATTTGAAAATCAAGGCAAAAAACCCTGGAAAGATGTCCCGTTGATCGCTGAACACCCGTTTTTTGTAAAACAAAAACGCATCGTACTGCAGAATTGCGGAGTTATTAACCCGGTAAGCATTACCGAATATATTGCCAAAGGCGGATACCAGGGATTAGTCCAGGTGTTGAAAAAGTTTTCGCCTGATGAAGTTATTACTACTATTGAAAAAAGCGGGTTGCGCGGCAGAGGCGGCGGCGGTTTCCCTACCGGGACAAAATGGAGGCTTGCTCATAAAACTCAAAGCGATCAGAAATACATGATCTGCAACGCCGATGAAGGTGACCCCGGAGCCTTTATGGACCGTGCCGTTATTGAAGGCGATCCTCACAGGCTGCTCGAAGGTCTGGCCATTGGCTCATACGCAGTAGGCGCTTCTGTCGCTTATATTTATATCAGGGCTGAATATCCTTTAGCTATTGAACGATTGAAAATTGCAATCAAACAAGCCGAAGATCATGGATTGTTAGGACATAACATTTTGGGTACCGGCTTTGATCTTAAAATAAAAATTAAAATGGGTGCCGGCGCTTTTGTATGCGGAGAAGAAACAGCCCTGATGCACAGCATCGAAGGCTACCGCGGAATGCCAAGCCCCCGTCCGCCATTTCCTGCAGAAAAAGGTTTGTTCGGAAAACCATCCGTAATTAATAATGTGGAGACCTATTCCAATGTTCCGGATATTATGCTGAAAGGGTGGGAATGGTTTAGTTCTGTTGGAACTGAAAAAAGCAAAGGGACCAAAGTATTTGCCTTGTCAGGAAAAGTAAAAAACACCGGACTCGTTGAAATTCCGATGGGTACTACCGTACGTCAGATTATATTTGATATTGCTGGTGGAATAAGAAATGATAAAAAATTTAAATCTGTCCAGATCGGCGGCCCGTCAGGCGGATGTATCACTACCGAGAATCTTGATATTCAAATAGATTATCAGAACCTGATCGCTGCCGGCGCTATGATGGGATCAGGCGGCTTGGTGGTCATGGACGAAGATACGTGCATGGTGGACATCGCGAAATTCTTTATGGATTTCATCCAGCGCGAAAGCTGCGGGAAATGTATCCCCTGCCGCGAAGGAACAAAACGTATGCTTGAGATACTCCAGAACATTACCTCAAAACCAGTGAATAGTAACAGTAATGAGGCTCTTGAAAGATTTAAAGGGGTTACCCAGTTAGAAAAACTGGCTCAGGTAATCAAAGAAACTTCCTTATGCGGATTAGGACAAACAGCCCCAAATCCGGTGCTCAGCACCCTTCGTTATTTTCGTGATGAGTACGAAGCACACATTTTTGAACGGGTATGTCCGGCAAATAAATGCACAGAACTGAGAAAATTTAAAATCCTCGTCGATAAATGTACCGGTTGCACTGCTTGTGCTAAAAAATGCCCGACAGGTGCCATCATCGGGTCTAAAAAAACGCCGCATTTTATTGTGGATGACAAATGTATCGGATGCGGCACATGTTACGAAACATGCAATTTTGATGCAATTGAAATGATTTAAAAAAACAACAGAATTATGAGCCTAAAAATAGATATTAACGGAAAAACCTACGAAGCAACAGCAGGTGAAACGATATTAACCGTACTGAATCGCAACGGTATCAGGGTTCCGACCTTATGCAACATGAAAGATTTTTTTCCATCAGGCGCATGCCGGATATGTGTGGTTGAACTGGAAGGAAATAACAAACTTGTTAGTTCCTGTTCATTTCCTGTTACAGATGGAATGAAAATACGGACACATTCGCCACGCGTTATTGAAGCCCGTAAAACCATCGTTGAATTATTGCTGTCGAATCATCCGGACGATTGCCTGTTTTGTGTCAGAAACTCAAATTGCGAATTACAAAAGCTTTCAAAAGAATACCACGTAGTGGAACGTCGTATCCGTGGCGTGAAGAATAGTCATAAAATTGATTTCTCCAGCATGAGCGTGATCCGTGACCCGGACAAATGTATCTTATGCGGCCGCTGCGTGCGGGTCTGCGAAGAGACAATGGGCGTTTCATGTATTGAATATACAAACCGCGGAAGCAAAACCGTTATCGGAGCTTCCATGGGAAAAGGCTTGAATACTTCAAGTTGCGTGAATTGCGGGCAATGCATCATGGTTTGTCCGACGGGTGCGTTATCCGAACGTAATCAGACGGCCCTTGTTCAGGAAGCCCTGAACCAAAAGGAAAAAACTGTTGTGGTACAGTACGCCCCTTCCATCAGCGTTTCCATTGCTGAAGAATTCGGCTTGACTCCCGGAAAAGACCTTAACGGCGCGTTGAATGCAGCATTAAGGAAAATGGGATTTAACTTTGTTTTTGATACCACTTTCGGTGCCGACCTTACGATCATGGAAGAAGCTGCTGAGCTGATCGACCGCATCAGCACGGGCAAGACCATGCCGATGTTTACAAGCTGCTGCCCTGCCTGGGTAAAATATGCCGAAGAATTTGCTCCCGACTTCCTTGATAACCTGTCAAGCTGCAAGTCGCCGCAACAAATGACAGGCGCTGTGATCAAAAGTTATTTCGCTGAAAAAATCAATAAAAAACCAGAAGACATCATTTCTGTTTCGATCATGCCATGTACCGCAAAAAAATTCGAAGTACAGCGCGACACTATGGGAAGAAACGGCGTGAATGATGTCGATATCGCTATTACCACTCGTGAGCTGATTGAGCTGATAAGATTATATGGCATTGATATGTCGAATATCAACCCTGAACTAACTGACTCGCCGCTGGGTGTAAGAAGTTCAGCTGGTAAGATTTTCGGTGCTACCGGTGGAGTGATGGAGGCAGCCTTGCGTACGGCATACAAAAAACTTACCGGCAGTGAACTTACCAATTTTAAAATTTCTGCAGTAAGAGGATTAAAAGGCAGAAAAGAAACGAAGATCAGGATAAATGACATGGAAATAGGTGTTGCCGTGGTAAGCGGACTGGCAAATGCAGGCATGCTTCTGGAGGAGATTCGTAACGGGAAGAATGATGTTCATTTTATTGAAGTGATGACCTGTCCTGGCGGATGCATTGCCGGAGGCGGGCAACGAATCGGTACGTCAGAGTCGGTCATCGAAGCAAGAATGAATTCGCTTTATGAAATTGATGACACAGAAACTTTGAAAACCTCTCATAAAAATCCCGAAATCGTTGAATTATACAATGAATTCCTGGGAGAGCCGCTGGGCCACAGAAGCCATGAACTTCTTCATACGACTTACTGTAAGCGTGATGTATTATTATAATTATAAATTAATTTTCAAAAAAGCGATTTAAGCAATGGGCAATTTTATAAATAACGAACTTGTTTACACGGTCAAAGATCGTTGCAGGGTTTGTTATACCTGTGTCAGGGAATGCCCTGTGAAAGCTATCAAGATCGTAAACGGGCAGGCAGAGGTCATCTCACAGCGCTGCATAGGTTGCGGTAACTGCACAAAAGTATGCAGCCAGAAGGCAAAGGTATTTGTAGATACCACCCCAATGGTTTATGAATATCTGAATAATAATGAAAAAACAGTAGCATGCATTGCCCCGAGTTTCCCGGCTGAATTTTCGGAAATCAGCGATTATAAAATATTTATTGGTATGTTGCGGAAACTCGGTTTTACCTATGTTGTAGAAGTGGGTTTTGGCGCTGATATAGTAGCAAAAGAATATAGGAAGGCTATTGAAGATAAAAATGCAGCAAAGAGCATTTCTTCCGATTGCCCGGCAATAGCGTATTATGTTCGTCATTATCATCCCGACCTGATCACTTCACTGGCTCCCATTGCTTCGCCTATGGTTGCTACAGTAAGGATTATCAAGAAAAAATACGGCGCTGATGTAAAAACTGTTTTTATCGGCCCTTGTATTGCAAAAAAAGCTGAGTCCGGAGAAGTTGACCAGGTTATTACATTTATTGAATTGAGGAATATGTTTGCCAAGGCAGGTATCAGCCCCGAGGGGATAACTCCTTCAGATTTTGATCCGCCTTTAGCAGGAAAGGCTTCTATATTCCCGGTTACACGCGGTAAACTTCACTCTATAAATAAATCCGACGATATCTGCGAAGAGAACATTATTGTTGCCTCCGGAAGAGTTCATTTCAGAGAAGCGATAAAGGAATTTGAAGAGGGATTAAATAAATCGCAACACCTTGAGTTGCTTTGCTGTGAAGGATGTATCATGGGCCCGGGCATGACGAGCAATAGTAAGATATTTACAAAAACTACCAAAATCAGGAATTATGTAAGGGCAAAACTCGAAAACTTTGATAAAGAAGCATGGCGCAAGGAGATAGAAGCTGTAAAGGATATAGATTTTTCGCAGAAGTTTGTTTCTGCTGACCGGCGCATTCCGGTACCCTCGGATGATGAAATTACACGTGTCCTTGAATTCATGGGAAAAACAAAAATTGATGATCAGCTGAATTGCGGCGCCTGTGGATATGACTCTTGTGTAGAACACGCCATTGCCATCATCGAAGGTTATGCAGAAACTGAGATGTGCCTGCCCAACACGATAGAAAAATTGCATAATTCTGTTAAGGAATTAAACCTTTCGAATGAGAAACTGGCAAGTGCTCAACAGTCACTGCGGCAATCGGAAAAACTGGCCAATATGGGGCAGCTGTCAGCAGGAATTGCTCATGAACTGAACAATCCGCTGGGTGTGATCACTATGTACAGCAATATTTTAAAAGATGAAGCTTTGCCGGGAGATCCTATACGCAAGGACCTGGAACTGATTGCCGAACAGGCCGACCGTTGCAAAAAAATCGTTGGCGGCTTACTAAATTTTGCCCGTAAAAACCAGGTAAACCTTGTTGAAACTGATATTCTGAAATTCACACAGCATAGCATTAATTCAATCATTATTCCCGAAAATATTCGTGTTGAAGTGAAATCGCAACTTACAAACACTTATGCGTGCATTGATAATGACCAGTGGATGCAGGTGCTTACGAACCTCGAAAAAAATGCCATTGAAGCCATGCCAAATGGCGGAGAATTATCTATCAACCTGAGTGAAATGAATGGCGACGTAGAATTCAGCTTTACCGATACCGGGGTTGGGATTTCAAAGGATAATATGGACAAGATCTTTACTCCGTTTTTTACGACAAAACCAATGGGAAAAGGCACGGGGCTTGGCCTTCCACTGATATACGGTATTGTAAAAATGCATAACGGACAAATAAATATTGATACCAATGATGACCCTGCAAAAGGGCCGACAGGTACTTGTTTTAAAATAAGAATACCCAGAAATAAAAAATAAATACTTATAATATGACAACCACAAATAAAAAAATAGTCTTGATTGTTGATGACGATATAGATAGTCTGACACAACTGTCGCTGCACCTGAAAAATATGGGATTTGAGGTGATCTCCGGTGAAACACAAAAGGAAGGTGAAGAGTTGATTAATAAAATTAAACCAGACCTTGCCATTTTTGACCTGATGATGGACAATAAGGATAGCGGCTTTATCCTGAGCTATAAAATGAAAAAGAAATATCCCGATGTGCCCGTGATTATTGCAACAGCTGTAACAGCAGAGACGGGAATGATGTTCGGACTTAATTCGGAAGAAGAAAAGAGATGGATAAAAGCCGATCTGTATCTTGAGAAAGGCTTGCGCTTTGACCAATTGCAGGTGCAGATCAATAAATTGTTGAAACTCTAATATTTCGGTTATGATTACCTACCGCATATTTGTTTTTATCATGGTCATAACTTTTGCTATCGGGCTGGGTGTATCGATGATGTTGCTCATCGGCATGAGAAAAATATTGGGTAGTTATATAAGACAATTTATCAGCAGTAAACATTTCACAATTAATACGGGCAATTTAGACATGGGCTATATTCCGGTTACATCACCAGGTGCACAAAAAATGCATACCAGGGTAAAGGTTTTTTCCACAGGTAATGCATTTACTATTTGCATTTTCATTGGCGGAGTGTTGACAGCATTTATAGCTAGCGTTTATATTGCTGTAATTTCTATGATATAAAGATTATAAATATTTAATATAATATGGCAACGTTAAAAGTTTTGGTAGTGGATGATGAGGCAGGAATCCGTTCAGGTCTGTCGAGAATTTTAAGAAACTTCTCAGTTGATTTTCCTTTTATTGAAGAGGCATTTACCTTCGAGGCCATTGAAACAGCAACAGGAGAAGAAGCGCTTCAATACCTTGACACTACCCAGATTGATATTGTGCTACTTGATAATAAACTGCCCGGAATACAGGGTATTGAAGTACTTGAGTATATCAATCAGAAAAACATTGATACGGCCGTGATGATGATCACATCATATGCCTCATTGGACCTGGCTATTAAAGCTACAAATAACGGGGCATACAATTTTGTTCCGAAACCATTTACGCCACAGGAGCTGAAAACGGCAATGGAGGGAATTACCAAGCATCTCTATTTAAGCCGGATGACTAAGAAACTAAACGAAGAAGGTAAACAGATCCGTTTTCAGTTTTTGTCGGTGTTGTCGCATGAATTGAAATCACCTATTAATGCTATTGAAGGTTACCTGCGCATTATGCAGGACAAACAGGTGGGTGAAAACCTCAGCGATTACGAGCAAATGATTGACCGTTCGCTTGAACGTATACGGGGCATGCGCTCGCTGATTATGGATATGCTCGACCTTACCAGGCTTGAAACAGGAAAAAAGAAACGTGCCGTATCGAAAGTTGATCTGGTGCAAATCGCCCGTATATCGGCAGATACAATGACTCCCCTGGCCATACAGAAAAACATAAAGATTTACCTCGATGCCGATGAGCAAACTGCATATATAAATGCTGATCCTGAAGAAATTGAGATCATATTTAATAACCTGATGTCAAATGCAGTGAAATACAATAAAAATGATGGTTCGGTTAACTGCATGATCAGGCAGGACGATAATAACATCAGGATTTCGGTTTCAGATACCGGCATCGGAATGAGTGAAGAGGACATCTCAAAGTTGTTCCAGGAATTTGTAAGGATAAAAAATGAAAAAACAAAAGGCATAAGCGGTAGCGGCCTGGGATTATCCATCATCAAGAAAATGATTGAAGAATATTACCACGGAACCATTACTGTCAGCAGCACGCCAGATCAGGGCTCTGTCTTTACTGTAGTGTTGCCAAAAAACTGCTGATCATGTAAAATCGCAATATTGAACCGGAAAGGAGATAATATGAAATTCACACCAGAAAAATATAATATGCCTGACATTCCGATGCAGCCATTTATCGATGCTGAAGAAATTGAGGGGCTTATACAAAATACGGTTTCCACACCAGAAGCGGTGAGGTCAATTATTGCAAAATCACTATCAAAAAAACGTCTCAGCCTTGCCGAAACTGCTGTATTGGTCAATACTACCGATCCGCAACTGATTGAGGAAATCAAAGAAGGCGCAAGGCAGCTTAAAAGACTTATATATGGAAACCGTATTGTATTGTTTGCCCCGCTATATATAGGCAATAAATGCTCAAATAACTGCCTGTACTGTGGTTTCAGGTCATCAAATTCAGAGGCCAGGCGTGTAACACTTACAGATGATGAGATAGTTCATGAAGTAGAATCATTGGAAGATAACGGGCAGAAAAGGCTGATACTGGTATATGGCGAGCATGCCCAATACAATCCTGAATTCATTGCACATACTGTTAAACTTGCCTACTCTGTGAAAAAAGGCAATGGCGAGATCAGGCGGGTGAATATCAATGCCGCTCCTCTTGATATTGATGGATTCAGAACAGTAAAAGAAGCGGGTATTGGCACATTCCAGGTTTTTCAGGAAACCTATCATCCGGAAGCATATAAAACCTATCATCTGCGCGGTAAAAAAGCAGACTACTCATACAGGCTCACTTCACTGGATCGTGCACAGGAGGCAGGGCTCGACGATGTGGGCATCGGGGCACTGTTCGGACTTTACGACTGGCGCTTTGAAGTGATGGCGCTGGTGCGCCACACCAATCACCTGGAAGCATGTTACAATGTCGGGCCGCATACCATTTCGTTCCCCCGGGTGAAAGATGCATCTATGCTGGGTATGGGTAATAAATATTTTGTAAATGATGAAGACTTTACAAAACTGGTTGCCATTTTGCGTCTGGCCGTGCCTTACACCGGCATGATACTGACGGCCCGTGAACCTGTGGCATTGCGTAACGAATTAATACAATTTGGCGTGTCGCAGATCGATGGCGGCACCAAACTTGAACTGGGAAGTTATTCCAAAATTGAGAATACTGAACAGGACTTGAATAAAGGACAATTCAGAATCAACGACAGCAGGACGTTGAGTGAAATTATCTCGGAACTGCTGGATCAGAATATGCTCCCGTCGTTTTGCACGGCTTGTTACAGGCTGGGCAGAACGGGTGAGCATTTCATGGAATTTTCGGTACCCGGATTTATCAAAAGATATTGTACCCCAAATGCTATACTTACCCTGGCCGAGTACCTCGTCGACTACTCCTCAGAACCCAATACCGCCAAGGGCTGGGCACTGATTGAAAAAGAGCTGGGCACCATGACCAGCGGGCAGGTTGAGGAAATAAGAAACCGGATAGAGCAAATAAAAAATGGCAAACGGGATTTGTATTTTTAAGGGAAGATAGAAGTCAGTCCGCCGCGACGGATCAGAATGGAGAGGTTCAAATTGAAACGAAAAGATGAGGAGACTGGAAATATGAATAAGGGCAGGGATTTGAAACCACATATCGGTATTTTCGGTAGGCGAAATAACGGCAAAAGCTCATTTATCAATGTATTGGTAGGGCAGGAGGTAGCCATAGTTTCGGAGCAGGCAGGAACAACAACGGATCCGGTGCGGAAATCAATAGAGATATTCGGCATAGGCCCTGTTATCATGGTTGATACAGCCGGCATTGACGACACCGGAGAATTGGGCCAGAAAAGAATTGACAAGACCATGCAGGTGATGAAAACCATCGACTGTGCCGTGCTCATCATCGCCGGAAATAAATTCGGGTCATTTGAGTTGCAGCTGATCGGCGAGTTTAATAAGTATGAAGTGCCTTTCATCATTGTTCATAACAAAGCTGATCTCGAACCATTGTCATATTATACCAGGGATGTGATACGGTATCATACCAATTCGGATATTGTCGACTTTAGTGCACGATCACCCAGAAATATGGATACGGTGATCACATCTTTAAAAAAAGCCATTCCCGAGTCAGCATACGTGAACCATTCGCTTATAGGCGGTATTGTTGAAAAAGGCGATTATGTCGTGCTGGTTACACCCATTGATTCTGAAGCTCCGGAAGGCAGGATGATACTGCCCCAGCAGATGGCCATCCGCGATGTGCTCGATAATCATTGCATCTGCATTGTGCTGCGCGAAACGGAACTGCAGCATTTTTTTGATAATAGCAATATTAAACCTAAACTTGTGATTACCGACAGCCAGGCTTTCGGAAAGATCAGGGATATTGTCCCGGAGAACATTTTGCTGACAAGCTTTAGCATTGTATTTTCGCGAATTAAAGGCGATTTTGAAAATTATATCAGGGGGGCAGAAAAAATATCAAAACTCAACGACGGGGATAAAGTGCTTATCATGGAATCGTGCACACACCATGTAAGCTGCGAAGATATTGGCCGGGTGAAATTACCGTCATGGCTTAAAAAATATACCGGAAAAGAACTTGATATCAGTATAATTTCCGGCATGACCGAACTTCCTGATAACATTAAAGATTATGCATTAGTAATTCAATGCGGAGGCTGCATGTTCACCCGCAAACAAATACTGAACAGACTAAAACCATTTACGGATAATGCGGTTTCCATAACAAACTACGGAATGGCAATAGCCTATATGAACGGAATCTTCACGCGGGCACTGCAGCCTTTTTTTAAAACCATGGACAATGATTTTTCTCAAAATTCGGGAAAATAGCAAATGCCAAAATGGGCCAACAGATGTATCAGGAACTTGACTATGACACCGTTAGGGCTTTGCTGGCAACAGATGATGTTGCAGAAATTGCAAATTTGTACCATCTTGCTATGCAAACCCGTAATGACACCATTGGCAATAAGGTTTACCTGAGGGGACTCATCGAATATTCAAATCGTTGTTCAAAAAACTGCTATTATTGCGGTATCAGAGCCGGGAATAAAAATACCTGTCGCTATCAGGTTTCTGAAGAAGAGGTGTTGAAAGCGGCTGTTTATGCCTGGGAAAAAAATTATGGTTCCATTGTCATTCAGTCCGGAGAGCTTACTAGTAAAAAGTTTACCGACAGAATTTCAAGGCTGATAAAAATGATTCACCAACATACTGACAACCAGCTGCGTATTACATTATCCTGTGGCGAGCAAACCGAGGAAGTGTACCGCGAGTGGTTCGAACTGGGAGTCCAAAGATATTTACTGCGGATTGAGGCTTCTAATCAGGAGTTGTACCTCAAGCTCCATCCTAACAATTCAAAACACAGTTATCAAAAAAGACTACAAGCCATAAGTAATCTGGTGAAAATTGGCTACCAGGCAGGCACAGGGGTGATGATTGGTTTGCCATTTCAAACTTTGGACAACCTGGCAGAGGATCTTTATTTTATCAGAGATTCCGGAGTCCATATGGTAGGCATGGGTCCATATATTGAGCATGCTGAAACTCCCTTGTATAAGTATAAGCACCTTTTGTTCTCTCCTGAAAAACGTGTTGAATTGTCGTTAAAAATGATAGCCCTGCTTCGCCTGATGCGGCCCAGCATAAATATCGCTTCTACTACTGCTTTGCAGACACTCGACTTCAAGGGCAGGGAAAAAGGCTTGATGGCCGGGGCTAATGTGATAATGCCCAATATAACGCCTATTGATTATAAAAAAGAATATAACCTGTACGAAGGGAAACCCGGCCTTGCTGATCAGCCCGATCAAAGCGGCTACCTGATTGAGCAGCTTGTCGAATCTGCCGGTTGCTCTGTTGCTTTTGGTGATTGGGGCGATTCTGAGTTTTTTCGCAGACAACAATCGTTGTAATTAAAATTGTCGTCAAAGGTCTACTGAGTTTTTATACAATCTGCTTCAGGTGAAAATTGTCGCAAGCGTAACCCTGCCCGATGCAGGCGGGGAAAAAATTGGCGTTTTCTTACAAACACTACATATCAGCATATCCTTGGCAACTGTTCTCCCGCCAGCATGTCGATGATGCGGGTGCCCCCGATTGCGGTTTTCATTATGGCCTTACCTTTTGGTTGGCCGGTAATAGTTCCGATGATTGATGCTTCTTTACCAGATTCGTTCTGTTTCATGATCTGTAATGCCTTTTCTGCATCATTGCCTGCAACCACCATCACTACCTTGCCTTCATTAGCCACGTAAAACGGGTCGAATCCAAGCAGTTCACAAATACCGCGGACATTTTCCCTGACAAACACATGCTGCTCATAAACTTCAATTCCCAGGTTGTTATGTTCGGCAAGTTCGCAGAGCACCGTAGCAAGCCCGCCACGTGTGGCATCCCTCATAAACTTCACACGGCATCCGGCATCTAGTATTTCACGGATCATGTGATTCAGTGCGGCACAATCCGATTTAATATCTGTTGTAAAGTTGCCGAAATTCCTGGCCGCCATGATGGTCATGCCATGATCGGCAATGCTGCCGTTGATGAGAATGCCGTCGCCTGTTTGTATGGTTTCGCCACTGCTTATCGGCCTGTATTTTTCTTCAAGTATGCCTATCCCGGAAGTATTAATAAATAACTTATCGCATTGCCCTTTGTTCACTACTTTGGTGTCGCCGGTTGCGATGATCACTCCGGCATTACGGGCTTCTTCAGCCATGGTGGATACAATGGTTTCCAGATCATCATAAGGAAATCCTTCTTCAATGATGAATCCGGCGCTGATGTATTTAGGTATAGCCCCTGAAACGGCCAGATCATTTACAGTACCGCAAACGGCGAGTTTGCCGATATTCCCGCCATTGAAGAAAACAGGATCAACAACATAGGAGTCGGTGGTGAATGCGATATCCGCAGTGTTTATTTTTAGCAGTGCCGAGTCGGATTGTCCGGCCAATACGGGGTTGCTGAAATGTTTAAAAAAAAGGTTACTGATCAGGTCGTGCGATAATCTGCCACCACTGCCATGGCCTAATAAAATATTTTTTTCCATCACTTGTTAAATCTGAAATATGCGTTGCATGCGCCTTCGTGTGAAACCATACATGCGCCAACGGGGTTGGAATTTGTACAGGCTGTCCCGAAAAGTTTACAATCGCTTGGTTTTTTTAAGCCTTTCAATATTTCCCCGCAGATACAGCCTTTTTCTTCTATGGTTTTTTCAACTTCAACCTCAATCATTTTTTCTGCATCATGTACGGCATATTTTTCACTTACCTGCAAACCGCTGTTTTTTAATATTCCGAGTCCGCGCCACCAGTCGTCGCGCAATGCAAACACTTCGGCCATCAGCATTTGGGCTTTAATGTTACCTTCGGAAGGAACAACCCTTTTGTATTGTATTTCCACGCTGTATCTATCCTCGTTGACCTGTTGCACCAACATGTATATTGATTGAAGAATGTCAACGGGCTCGAATCCTGAAATAACACATCCTACATTATATTTTACAGGAAATTCTTCGTATATCTTTGTTCCTGTAACTGCACTGACGTGCCCCGGTGCAATATATCCATTAATTTTAATGCCTTCATCAATGAGCGCCGACATGGCCGGGGGCATGATTTTGTGAGAACTGAAAATATAAAAATTCTTTAATTGTTCATTAAATGCTTTTTTTACCCCGGCTGCGCTGCTACTTGCCGTAGCTTCAAATCCTATTCCCAGAAAAATAACTTTCTTTGAAGGATTTTCCCTGGCAATTTTTAAAGCATCAAGAATAGAAAACACGATCCTGATGTCGGCGCCTTTGCTTTTTTCGAGGCTTAACGAAGATGTTGAGCCAGGTACCCTGATCAGGTCACCGAAGGTGGTGATAATAACCTCAGGCAGCCGGCTATAGGCCACAGCCTGATCAATATACTTGCGCCCCGTAACACATACAGGGCATCCTGGCCCGGATAAAAGCCTTATTTCTTTGGGCATCAGCGAAGGGATGCCAAACTTTTGTATCGCCCAGGTGTGGCCACCGCATACTTCCATCAAGGCAATGTCCTTATGGGCTGCCGACGAAATTTTTCGCACGAGCATTTTTACCAACTCCGCATCCCTAAACTCATCAATATACTCCATCTAAAAATAAAGAAAATTTAATTGGGTTTTCGACTTTTAACTTCTGCTTCCAGTTCATCTTCAATTTCGCCCAATCTTTTCAGGATCTCAAAAGTCTCCTGAGCTTCTTCGGGACTGATCTTCTGGATGGCAAAACCTGTGTGAAGCAACACGAAATCGCCGACTTTTACATCGTCAAGCAATTCTATAGAAGCTTCAACTTCAGTACCTCCAACTGATACTATTGCCGAATCACCGTCGATCGAAACTATTTTTGATGGTATTCCCAGGCACATGTTAAAGTAATTTGTTGTTAAACAAAAATAGAAAATTTTTACAAATTATAAACGATCGGGGCAAGAAATAATTGTTTTGTAACAATTTCTGCATCAAACCATCTTTCTTGCTGCGGCAATGACCATCTGTCCCAGAGCAATTCCTGCATCGTTGGTGGGAATTTTTTTATGCGTGTAGACTTTGTAGCCTTTACCAGTGAGAATAATCTCAATATTTTCAAGCAAATACTTATTCTGAAAGGTGCCACCCGATAATACTATACGGTTGGATCCGCAAATTCTGCTGATATTGCTGACCTCTTCACAAATCACAGACAGGATGGTATTATGGAACTTTGCCGATATTTCGGAAACGGGAACCTTGTTGTCAATATCGGTAATGATCTCTTTAAATGTTGCTTCAAAGGAAATCTCAGGGTTTAACGAAAACAGATAAGCGCCTTTAATAGTTTTGTCAATGACAGATTCCAGGCGCATAGGCGCTTCTGCATGAAATTTACTGACCGGGCAAAGGTTGATTAACGCAGCAACAGCATCGAATAATCTCCCAGAGCCTGAAGTCAGCGGGCTGTTGATCTTTTTATAAACTGCCTGGCAAAGCATCTCAATTGAATTTGTACTGAACTGCCTGAGAAATGGCAGGTTCATTTCCATGAAGTTGTTTCCAAAATATTTATATAAATAGGAAACGGCCATGCGCCAGGGCTCTTCCGTAACTTTATCACCGCCAGGCATGGGGATGTATTCAAAATGATTGATCCTTTTGTACCCTTTTAAATCACAAATAAAAAACTCACTGCCCCAGATATTCCCGTCATCTCCCAGTCCTGTTCCGTCAAAGCTTATACCGATGACGTTTTCAGAGAGTTTGTTTTCGGCCATGCAGGATGCGATGTGGGCATGATGATGCTGTACCTTGATATGCGGGAGCTTTGATTCTACAGCGTAGCGCGAGGAAAGATAATCGGGGTGAAGGTCGCTTACTACAAGGGAAGGCTCGAACATAAAAAGCCTTTTGAACCTTTCAATGGTTTCGCAATAAAATTCGTAGGTCTCAAAATTTTTCAGGTCGCCGATATGCTGGCTGATGATGGCCTTGTTCTCTTTGCCAATTGCAAAGCAGTTTACAAGTTCAGGACCTGTGGCCAATATGCTGTCAACACTCAAATCCAGATTAACCGGCAGGGGAACATGTCCCCTCGACCTTCTGAACACCCTTTCTTTATTATTTACCACGGCAACCACAGAGTCGTCGTTGCGGTTGTAGATTTCACGATTGTATGTCAGAACAGCATCGGTGATCCCGGATAATTTTTCCAGCGCCTCTAAATTGTCTGTAATGATAGGTTCATCGGAAATGTTGCCGCTTGTCAACACGATGGCTGGAATACCGAGGCCTTTGAACAGCAGGTAATGAAATGGCATGTAAGGCAGCATGCAGCCTAAAGTATTAAAATCCACATTCACCGAATATGCCAGGCTGTTTTTCTGCTCGAGTAAAACTATCGGCCTCTGCCACGAGAGGAGTGAGGCTTCTTCGGATTTATTTACAAAGGCGTATTCTTTCAATGTTTCAATATCGGAAAACATCACGGCGAAAGGCTTACCCTCCCTGTTCTTCATCTTCCTGAGGCGTGCTACGGCTTCTTCGCAGCCGGCATCGCAGGCAATAAAAAAGCCGCCCATGCCTTTAATGGCAACAATTTTTTTATTTCGCAAAAGAGACTGTACCTTCTCAATGATTTGATGGATGCCCGTTACAGTATTATTTCCCTCATGCAGTGTGTATTCAGGCCCGCACACCGAACAGGCTACCGGCTGGGCATGAAAGCGGCGATCAAGCACATCGGTATACTCTTTATGACAATCGGGGCACATTTCAAAAGGGCTCATGGTGGTTTTTGCCCTGTCATATGGAATATTTTGAATGATGGTAAACCTGGGGCCGCAATTGGTGCAGTTTATAAAAGGATAATCGATACGGTTTTTCTGAATTTTCATGTCGTTCAGGCAGTCATCGCAAACGGCTATATCCGGGCTGATATCTGTAATGCGATCCGAAACCGTCGTACTTTTAATAATCCGGAAGTCACTAAAATCCTGATGATCTGCCAGGCCGGATTTAATGGAATCGATGCTTGATGCTACGGGAGCACGGTTTTTTATTGCGTTGATGAAATTTTTAAGTGTATCATCATCACAGTTTATTTTTATGAATACCCCATCGTTGCGGTTTTCGACTCTTCCGCACAAATGAAATTCTGAGGCGAGGCGGAAGATGAAAGGCCGGAATCCCACACCCTGAACCAAACCTTTTATTTCAATGAAATACGTATTCAATTTATATAATTGTTGAAACTGTTTTATTTCAAATCGAGTTGCAAATCTATAAAAAAAGAGGCCTGCACCGGGCAGACCTCTGTTAAAATGCTTAAATATTCTCTAAAGTAGTGCTTTTGCAGCTTCCAGCGCTTTGTCATAATCGGGGTGTGATGCTACTTCTTTAACATATTCCACATAGCGGATTACTCCCGATTTATCAACAACGACAATACCGCGGGCAAGCAGACGTAACTCATCGATCAGAAAACCATATTTCAAACCGAAATCGGTTTCTTTATGATCTGAAAGTGTAACAACTTTATCTATGCCTTCGGCAGCGCAAAAGCGGCCCAATGCAAAAGGCAGGTCGCATGATACAGTTAAAATTACCACATCGTCAAGTTTTGCGGCCTCTACATTAAAACGACGGGTCTGAGCAGCGCAAATGCCGGTATCTATTGAAGGTACAACAGAGATGATCCTGATTTTGCCATCGTAGTCGCTGAGTTTATGAGGCTTAAGGTCGCTGGCTAAAACTGTAAAATCTTTTGCCTGGTCACCGGCTTTAACCATGGTACCGGACAGTGTGAGCGGGTTCCCGCCAAATGTAATGATTCCCTGATGTTTTTCCATTGCTTTTATTTTTAAATTTGTACAAAATTATTAATTTTTTATTTAAGTAACACAATACCTAAATAAAATTTATGCGAAACAAAACATTGTCCAAATTTATAAAAGAACTTGAAGACAACAATGAGTTGATCAGGATAAAAGAGTTTGTTTCGCCACATCTTGAGATTGCTGAAGTTACCGACAGGGTTATTAAAAACCGCGGTAAGGCGCTGTTGTTTGAAAATACGGGTACAACCTTTCCATTACTTATTAATGCTTTTGGCTCTGAGAAAAGGATTTGTATTGCACTTGGTGTCGACAACATTGAGGAAATATCGGAGACAATTACAGATCTTTTTAAACGTATCAGTTCACCCAAACAAGGGATTATTGAAAAAGTAAAACTATTGCCTTTTCTGAATGAGCTGGCTTCGTGGATGCCAAAATCAGTAAACAAAAGGGGCGCCTGTCAGGAAGTTGTTATGAAATCGCCGGATATCGGATTATTGCCTGTACTTACCTGCTGGCCTCATGATGGCGGACCTTTTGTAACGCTGCCTGTAGTGCATACTGTTGATCCTGTTACAGGCATTCGCAATGTTGGAATGTATCGTATGCAGGTTTTTGGCCCGGATATGACCGGCATGCACTGGCATCTGCATAAAAATTCAGCACGGCATTATCATGAGTATAAAAAACTGGGAAAGCGAATGCCGGTGAGTGTTATTCTTGGCGGTGATCCCGTTTATACGTATGTTGCCACAGCCCCATTGCCTGACAATATTGATGAATATATACTGGCCGGGTTTCTGCGACGGAAAAAAGTAACGATGGTGAAATGCCTGACCAATGACCTGGTAGTTCCGGAAGATGCCGATTTTGTTATAGAAGGTTACGTCGATCCTTCAGAAGAACCTATATTGGAAGGACCTTTTGGTGATCATACCGGTTTTTATTCATTACCTGACTTTTACCCGAAGTTTCATATTACCTGTATCACGCACAGGAAAGATGCCGTGTATCCTGCAACGATCGTAGGTATTCCGCCTCAGGAAGATGCCTGGCTGGGAAAGGCTACAGAGCGGATTTTCCTGAGCCCAATAAAGCTTACCGTACAACCCGAGTTGTACGATATGCATATGCCTGTTGAAGGCGTTTTTCATAACCTTGTGATCCTGAAAACAAAAGTCAATTATGAGGGTCAGGGCAAAAAGATCCTGAACGGATTATGGGGAGCAGGGCAGATGATGTTTACCAAAGTGATGGTGGCGGTGGATGAAAGTACCGGCCTTACAGATTATAAAAATATTTTGCGCCTGATTCTGAGCAAAAAGAATTTTAAAGACGATTTCATTTTTACCAAAGGCCCTGATGATGTGCTGGACCACTCATCCGAAAAATATGCTTACGGAGGGAAAATGGCTGTCGACGCCACTAACAGCTCTGTAATTGAGGATGGGCAGGTATTACCATTTCTGAATGTTGATTTGGTGAAGGAACAATTCAACGAAATTCACAATATAAATTTGGAGCTTCTTAAAGAAGGAATTCCTTTGGTAATACTGTCGGCCAAAAAATCCCGGAAGAATCACTGCAGGGAACTTGCAAAGCAAATATCCGATAAAAAGTATTCACAGGATCTGAAATGCTTTGTTTTTGTGGATGCACATGCTGATGTTTATGAATTGGCCGATGTTGCCTGGTTGGTTCTGAATAATATTGATCCTGCCAGGGATGTGACCGTTGACGAAAAATTAATCATCATTGATGGCACCCGTAAAACTAAGGATTTTGATGATTTCAGCCGTCCCTGGCCGAATGTGATCGTCTCTGATGATAACACTATTAAAGCCGTTGATGAAAAATGGCCAAAGCTTGGACTGGGCGAATTTATTGTTTCCCCATCATTGAAATATAAAAAGCTTTTGTGGCCCGGAAAGGCTGAAGCTGAATGATTAGCCTGATCCTGTCTCGGCTGAGGTTGCATCTCAGCCGGATATAACAACTGGCTTTGCCTGTTATGCTTGGCATTATAGATTCTGAAAGATAAACTCCGACATCCTTTTATACAAATGGTAGCGCGTATACCCGCCGTAAATACTATGGTTCTTATTTGGGTACAATTGCATCTCGAACTGCTTGTTGGCATTGACTAATGCATCAATGAGTTCCATGCTGTTCTGTACATGTACATTATCATCCGAAAGGCCATGCACGATGAGGAGTTTCCCTTTCATTTTTTTTACATATTTCACAGGAGAATTATCATCATATCCTGCAGCATTGTCCAGTGGTTTGCGCATGAACCGCTCGGTGTAAATGTTGTCATAATTGCGCCAGTTGGTAACCGGTGCAACTGCAATACCGGCTTTAAAATAATCAGCGCCTTTTGTCATGCACAGGGCTGTTTCAAAGCCGCCGTAGCTCCATCCCCAGATGCCGATACGTTTTGATTCAACATAAGGCAGGGTTGCCAGGTATTTGGCCGTTTCAATCTGGTCTTCGGTTTCAAGTTTTCCCAATTCCATATACGTACATTTCCTGAACTGCTCACCCCGTGCGCCTGTGCCACGGCCATCGACACAAACAACGATGTAACCTTTTTGAGCCAGAAACTGATACCATACCATATCAAAAGTATCCCATTCATTGAGAGCATACTGGCTGTTGGGGCCGCCATAAACATTCATCAGCACGGGATATTTTTTTGCCGGATCAAAGTCGGGAGGCTTTATCATATAACCGTTCAGACTGATGGTTCCTGAAGTAGCAAAAGTGAAAAATTCTTTTTTTGAAAAGCCGCATTCTTTAGTTTTATCAATCAACCTTTTATTATCAACAAGTACCTGGAGTTCTTTCCCGGAATTGTTGCAGATGGCAGTATAGCCTGGTGTATTACCATCACTGAAGGTACCAACAAAGTAGTTGAAATTTTTGCTGAACTCAGCATCGTATGTTCCATCATTTTTAAACAAACGTTTCTTACCGGAGCCATCAAATTTAATGCTGTACAGGTCGCGGTTCACAGGGCTGCTCTCCGCCGATACATAATATATTGTCTGATTTGCCTCGTCAATACCTTTGATACTGATGACGTCCCAGTTTCCCTGCGTGATCTGTTTGACAATTTTCCCGCTCAGGTCATACATGTAAATATGGTTATAACCGTCCAGTTCGCTCATGATGATAAAGTGTTTGCCATCGTCAAGGAATTTATAATCATCGGTAATCTCAATATAATATTTGTTTTCCTGGGTTAAAAAAACATTGCTTTTACCGCTCATTGCATCAGCCAGAAGAATTTCCAGCTTGTTTTGCAGGCGGTTCATCCTGAAAATGGCAAGGGTATTCGGATCCTTGGTCCAGCAAATTCTTGGAATATATTGATCAGTTTCTTTTCCGATATCCATTATTTGGGATTTTGCATTTCCGGGATCGCTTAAATCATAAACAACCACGGAAACTGTCGAATTATATTCGCCTGCAACAGGGTATTTGTAATTGTATTGTTCCGGATAAAGTTCTCCATAATTGGTCATGTCATATTCTTTGACCTTACTTTCATCAAACCTCATATAGGCAATTTTTTTGCTATCAGGCGACCAGAAAAATGCCTTGGTAAAGCTGAATTCTTCTTCATAGACCCAATCGGGATAACCATTGATAATGTTATTGACAAGCCCGTCGGTTGTGACTTGTGTTTCTTTTCCTGAATTCAGGTCTTTATAAAAAATGTTGTTATCGACAATATAAGCAACTTTAGTTCCGTCAGGAGAAAGTTCTGCAAGACGTTGTTTGTTTTTTTCAGAAACAGGAATTATTTTTTTTGCAGTCAGGTCAAGTACATAGTATGATGAAATTTCAGAATGCCGGTATATGGCTTCTGATTCGGTTTTCAATAAAAGCATGGATTCTGAAGTGCTGAGTTCAAAGGATTCTATCTTTACCGGGTTTTGTTTCCCTGCGGGGATAAGCATTTCTCTTGTTACCAGGCTTGATTCCTTGTCAGATTTTTTATACGAATATATATCAATTGTATATTCATTGGTGAGTTTAAGGTAATGTTCTCCATCAATCAGGGAAAAGATTTCATCAGCTTGCTCAGGATAAAATGTATAATTGATCCACAGGTCTTCAAGAGTAACCGGTGTGAATGTTTGTGTAAATGCAAATCCCGGAAGCAGGGTAATAATCAGGAAAAGTAGGTGGAGCTTTGCTTTCATTGATTTTAAGTAATTACGATTAATAAATTGGTAATCTGAAGTTATTTCTTTCAATTCTTTTTAAAACATTCTATTTGTAAATAAACCCCCTTAATTGTTACAATTTCTTAATACCATATTAATGAAGATGGCATGATTCTATACTTATACTAACTTCTAAATGATCACTGGACAAAAAAACGAAACTGCAAACTATTAACTGCTAACTAATTAACTAATAACTAATTAACTAATAACTATACCTTTCCCCATTTAAACACCACACTATTGCCTATCTTAATAAAGTAGTTTCCCTTTTTGAGATTATTGGCCTTGATTTTAAAACTGTTGTCTTTTAATATTCCTGATAATATTATCGTTCGGCCTATTTCCGTTTCGGAATATTTTTTATAAAAATCTTTGTTGTATTTTATTGAGATCACATTGCACGCGGGATCGGAATAAAAAGAAACAATATTGATTTTTTTTCCAAGTGTATTAAACAGGTAATTATGCAAGTATGGACTAAAGTCAATCAGGTGCAATTGTTGGCCGGAAAAATGAATTTTTGAAGCTGAAAAATTTTCATTGGAAAAATAATAGACCAGACCATTTGCGGTTGCCACACCTTCAGTTTGGTGAAACGGTAAATCAATTTTTATTTTCCGTTTATTCCCGCTGAAGAAATCTGTTCCTTTGAAATCGTAAAGCAGGTAACTGAACGGATGTAATGTCTTACCGTAACCGCACAACACAAGTATTTTTTTTGATTCAAGATAAGTAGCACCTGTTATCAACCCATGTACATTGTATGTCGTTTTCAGCCTTGCTGTATATTTGCCCGGACTTTTAGGCAACGCATAAACGCTTGTCTGCAGACTGTGCCATTGTTTGGTAAACAGGTAAATGCTGTCGGATGAAACAATAAAAGCCTCACAATCAAAATCGGTACTGTTATAGTTGTCAGGAGAAAAATCCGACTGATCGGAGTAGGAAAAACATATTGAATCCGTAAGCGGGTTATTTACCAATAAGGACTTTTTATCTATCCGGTAAATTTTCAGGTCTGATCTGTTTCCATGGAAGTTGTTGCCAAAATCACCGATATAAATATAGTTTTCATCCTCCGATATTTCTTCCCAGTCCTTGTTGGTAATTCCTTTAACGGGGTATTTTTGAATTAAAATACCATCAGCCGGGTCCAGTGAATATAGATTCTGATCGCTGTTATCATTATGTGTCCAGAGTTTGTGATCCCAGAATATCAGGCCTGAGGTTTCATGCAATTCTGATGAAAGATCAAAGGACAATATTGGTTTTACCGATACGGAGCGGTACAAGCAGCTTCCATCATTAATAGTTGCAATGGAATTATAGTTTTTTGCCAATGGGTCAGTACAGCCACATATCTGAGCCTGGCCATGAATATATGATCCTGTATATCCAATCAGAATACCGAGTAATAATGATATTTTATATATGTACTTCATGTTGGAACAACAATAAAACCTATAAACGTGATCAGGCGATAGCTGCTTTGAAGTACGGTAAAAGGCGGGTTTGGTCTTAACACCGTTTATGTTGCAAATCTGCCGTGGTTTATTTTACTTTGATCAACTCAAGTTTAAAGATCAATGTTGATCCTCCGGGTATAGACTGGTTTCCCATATCGCCATAGGCAAGGTCTGAGGGAATGACCAATTCATAAATGCTGCCTTCTTTCATCAGAAGCAATCCTTCCGAAAATCCTTTAATTACGCCGTTTAATGGAAATTCAGCTGATTTTTTACGATCATATGATGAATCAAAGACTTTTCCGTCAATGAATTTGCCTTCATAATTAACTTCTACGGTACTGTTGGGGTTGGGGCTGGCGCCGGTACCTTCCTGAATTACCCTGTATTGCATGCCCGAAGGAGTAGTTTTTACACCGGGGTTTTTCTTATTGTCTTCCATGAATTTTGCACCGATTGCTTTGGTAGCTGAAGATTTTTGCGACATCTGTTTATTCTTTTTGTCTTCCATATCCTTGCGGAATTGCGCCATTACTTTTTGAATCGTTTCTTCTGAAAACTGCGTTTTGTCAGGTCCCATGAGTGCATCTCTTATTCCCATTGTTATCATATCCGGGCTTAGTGGCAACGAATCAGATTCAAGGTTTTTCTTCAGGTTGGCACCAATATTACATCCAAGGGTATAAGCAATAGAGTCATTTTTTGTGTTGATGCCAGTTTTACCGGTTTGGGCAACTGCACAAAAACCAATGGATAACATGCAAACAAGTACACAGATTTTTTTCATGATATTCGAAATTATAGATTAATTCAGTAGCGTTTCGTTATAAATCAAATAAATTCAATTGGTTATGATTTTGTTCTT
>CAZVKJ010000054.1:0-25892 GCA_964626855.1 uncultured Bacteroidales bacterium | reverse complement strand
ACCCTCTGAACCTGATCCGGGTAATGCCGGCGTAGGGAGTAAGGGTAAACTTAATAGATGGCTGTTGCCTCTATGACCATCTGAAGTTTAACAAAAAACAAAAAAAATGAAAAGAGTTGTATTATGTTTGGTGCTGCCAATACTTTTTCCATTATGGGTATCGGCACAATTTTCCATTACCGGCACTGTCCGCGATAAAAAAACAGGAGGCACGCTGGAAGGCGCTTCTGTCGGCATTGAAGGGCAGTACCTCGGAACAATCACTAATTCTGCCGGGGAATTCACACTGAAAAATTTGAAGAAAGGAGATTATATTTTAAAAATAACATATGTAGGGTATTCGGATTTCAGGCAGGAAATCAATCTTAACAAAGACATCACTATCAATGCAGAGCTCGAAAAAACAGCTGTTTTGCAGGATGAGGTCATCATCAGCGCAACGCGAGCATCACAAAATGAGCCTTCAACTTATATCAATATAGACAAAAAGGAGATCAGTAAAATCAACCTCGGACAGGACATTCCTTTTCTGCTCATTTCAACACCTTCGCTGGTCGTTTCATCTGATGCGGGCAATGGCGTGGGTTATACCAGCCTGCGCATACGCGGCAGTGACATGACCCGTATCAATACAACCGTAAATGGAATTCCAATGAATGATGCCGAATCACAAGGCGTATTTTGGGTTGACCTTCCTGATTTCGCTTCATCCGTCGACAATGTGCAGATACAGCGGGGTATAGGTACATCATCCAACGGTTCTGCAGCATTCGGCGCCAGCATAAACTTTCAGACAACCAAGCTCAATCCCCTGCCCTACGCGGAATATGATCTTTCATACGGATCATTTGACACATGGAAAAACACGCTCATGGCAGGAACAGGTTTGCTGGGCGGGCACTGGACAGCGGATATCCGCCTGTCGAAACTCAATTCAAACGGTTACATCGAACGCGGAAAAAGCGACATGAAATCATTGTTTTTTAATGCTGGATATTATGGAAAAAAAACAATAGTAAAAATGGTAGTCATGTCGGGTAAAGAAAAAACTTACCAGGCATGGGAAGGCGTACCAAAAGATTCCCTGAAAACCCACAGGCGTTACAATCCATTTACCTATGATAATCAAACCGACAACTACCAGCAGGACAACTACCAACTGTTGTTTTCGCAGGAAGCCGGAAAGAAATTCTTATTTAATGCAGCGCTGCACTATACTTATGGAAGAGGCTATTATGAAGAGTTTAAAGAAAATTCACCTTTTGCATCCTACGGACTTGCCGATGTAATCATAGGTAATGACACATTAGATGCTGCCAATATTGTAAGGCAAAAATGGATGGACAATGATTTCTACGGCTTTACTTTTTCGGGCACTTATGATAATCATAAAAACCTGAATATTGTTTTAGGCGGTGCCGGTAATCAATACCTGGGCAGGCATTTCGGCGACATTATCAAGGCTCAGTATATCGATATCACAGATAAAAATTACCGCTGGTACTCTAATGATTCCAAAAAATCAGAGTTGAATGTTTACGCAAAATTCAACCTGAGTTTTAAAAATAAGATATTCACATACGCCGACTTGCAATGCCGTATGGTAAAGTTTTTCCTTGATGGGTTTGACTCTCAATTGCGGAATGTCACACAGGCACACCCGTTCTTTTTTTTCAATCCCAAATTAGGGCTGACTTACAACATCAACAACAAACACAGCCTGTATCTCGCATTGGCCTTATCGAACCGCGAGCCGAACGGAAATAATTTCGCTGATGCCAATCCCGCCAAACCCAGACCTCGCGAGGAAACTATGTTTAATACCGAACTGGGATATATATTTAAAAGCAAATATGTAACCACAACCCTGAACGGTTATTATATGTATTACAAAGACCAGCTGGTGTTAACCGGCGAAATCAATGATGTGGGTTATCCCATTATGACCAATGTCCCCAGAAGCTACCGTGCAGGCATTGAGCTCAGCGCTGCAGCCCGGCTATTTAAAATACTTTCCTGGGAAGCCAATGCATGCTTCAGCCGGAACGAGATCATGAACTTTACCGAATATGTTGATGACTGGGATAACGGAGGACAGGTGCAAAACAACCTTGGCACCACTGACATCGCCTTTTCTCCGGCAGTGACAGCCTCAAATAATTTCACACTGAAGTTTCCGGAAAACTTTAATATTTCGCTGGTCAGCAGATATGTAAGCAGGCAGTATATCGACAACACTTCAGATAAAGCCCGCTCATTAGACCCTTACTTCGTTTCGGATATCGTGCTGGACTATACCTTTAAACTTCGTTTTATAAAAGAAATAAGAATATCATTGATGTTAAATAATGTTTTCAATGAAAAATATGAAAACAACGCCTGGGTTTACAGATATTGGTATAATGGCACATACAACACTGAAGATGGTTATTTTCCACAGGCCGGCATTAATTTTATGGCAGGTTTGAAAGTCAGACTTTAAGCAGAAAATTGTACGTTTGTAAAATCAAATTTCCAAAGCCATGAAAATTTTTCATAAAAAGTTGTATGTCTTAATTTTCCTGCTTTCCGGCCTTTTAGCAACAGGACAGACCACCCGTTCGTTCATCGGCGACAGCCTGGACAATTATATAAACAAAGCGCTGGATACCTGGAAAATTCCGGGCATAGCCGTTTGTGTTGTCAGAGATGGACAAGTAATCCTCAGCAAAGGCTACGGCGTATGCGAATCCGGCAAGAACGACAAGGTGGATGAAAACACCCTGTTCATGATTGGCTCAAATACCAAGGCATTTACAGCTACTGCCGTCGCCATGCTGGCAACGGATCATAAATGCACACTGGACGATAAGGTAAAAAAATGGGTTCCGAAATTTACGACCAGAGACCCCTGGATTGCCGAACATGCCACGCTCACTGACGTTTTATGCCACAGGCTGGGAACCGAAACGTTCCAGGGCGATTTTACATTTTTTGATTCCGACCTCAGCAGCAATGAAATTATCGAAAAATATGGAAAACTAACACCCCTGTATGAATTCCGTACCAAATGGGGATATTGCAATACCGGGTTCTTAATCGCAGGAACAGCTATAAAAAGCATCAGCGGTATGAGCTGGGAAAAGTATATCAAATCAAAATTTTTTGAGCCGCTGCAAATGGACAGAAGCCTGGCACTGGTTTCAGAGATTGGTAAGGCTGACAATAAAGCTAAAGCACATACGCTGGTTGATAATAAAATTGTTGTCATTCCTTATGGCAAATTCGACGGGCTTGCTCCTGCCGCCAGCATCTGTTCATCAGTAAATGATATGAGTCACTGGGTAATGGCCTTACTCGACAGCGGCAACTACCATCATAAAAATGTAATTCCTTATGATGCCATCCTGGCCACACGTGAGCCAAAATCAATAATTGGAGATGCCCGTCAGCCATTCAACAGGTCGAACTTCACACTCTATGGCCTTGGCTGGGAACTGCAGGATTATGAAGGAAGAAAAATTGTGATGCACACCGGCGGCGTTGACGGATTTGTTACATCCGTTACCTTGATACCTGAAGAAGGCCTTGGTATTGTGGTGCTTACCAACACCGATCAGAATTATTTTTATGAAGCCCTGAAATGGGAAATTCTGGATGCCTGTCTCAACCTTCCGTTCAGAAACTACAGCAAGCTGTACAACAACTATTTCAGGCAAAATACCATGTATGACCAGGCTGAAATTCAAAGCAAGCGCGACTCCGTTGCAATAAAGCCCGCCCTGCCCCTGTCACAGGCAGCTTTCGAGGGAACTTACCAAAATGAAGTATACGGAACGATCGCCCTTACAAAAGACGGCGATACCTTTAAACTTGGTTTTCAGCATCACAAAGACCTTTCAGCGAAGCTTGAGTATATGGGAAACAACAGGTTTTTATGTACATACAGCAATCCGCTGTTCGGAATAAAAGTATTTCCCTTTGTCGTGGAAGACAATAAGGTAAAGTCTTTTACATTAAGTGTAGCCGATTTTCTTGAGTATACTACCTATGAATTTGAAAAAGTAAAATAATATGGCTGGTAAATACTTTACGCAATACCACTAAGATTCTCAGGCACAGAGCTGCACTAAATCGATCAACGATTGCAAATCTTGGATTTTATCGTTCTTCAAAAATCATCATTCGTTAATCAGTGTTCGATATTCAAAGAGATTTAAAAATACGGCGGACCAAAACCGATTACAGATCAAAGAATTTCCCCTGCCAGAAATATATTATAAATGCTAAATTGTTTGACTACCGAGCTTTGCCAGCTTTAATGAGAAATGAAATACACTGCCTTTTCCCTCTTCGCTTTCAACCCCTATGTTCCCCTGCTGCAATTCAACCAGGTCCTTGCAAAGTTTCAGCCCCAGCCCTGTGCCGCTTTCACCGGCTGTGCCGCGCCTCGACACATTTTTGCTTATCCCAAAAATATAAGGAATACTCTCCGGCGGAATCCCGATGCCGCTATCTGAAATTTTTATACGACACAATGCATCGCGAACCTCGCTGTCAATAATTATTGCGCTGTCCTTTACTGAAAACTTAATAGCGTTTGATAATAAATTACGCAGTATGGTTTTTACCATTTCCATATCGCAATAAACAAGTATATCGGCAGTGATATTATTTTGTATACTAATCTCCTTATTGGCTGCAACTTCATTATACAGCATACATATTTCAGAAATAATATTTTTCAGGTTATGCACATTCATCTTTGGCGCAATCTTTCCCTGCTGCAGACGCGACCACTCAAGAAGATTTTCCAACAACTTAAATGTTTCATTTGACGCCGTTTCAATATAGCCTGTGTAAGACCTGATCTTTTCCGTATCCATAGTATCAATATTCTGCGTCAACAGTCTGCTGAAGCCGATAATGGCTGTAAATGGACTGCGCAGATCATGTGCAATGATCGAGAAAAATTTATCCTTGGTGGCATTCAGCTCTTTCAGCTGTATATTCTGTTCTTCGATGGTGCGCTGGTTTTGCTTCAACTCTGTAATATCGCGCTGAATACTCAAAAACCCGATGATCTTTCCCCGTGCATCAACAATAGCATTGGCCGTGGCTTCTATTTCCACCAGCGTTCCGTCTTTTTTCCTGTTCAGGTATTCGGTCTTTAATTCCTCCTTCGACAAAATCTTTTTCCAAAACTCTTCATACACGGACTGTTCAAGCAAGCCACCCTTCAGAATGCGCGGGGTGACCTTACCAACAACCTCAGCTTCGCTATAGCCGTATAGCTTGGTAAATGCAGGATTCACGAAGGTGATAACACCTCCGGCTTCGGTCAGAAAGACAGCATCCATCGAATCCCAAATTGCCGTTCGTAAGCGAAGCAGCTCTTCTTCTGTTTTTTTTCTTTCAGTAATATCAACAACAAATTCAATAATCTGCTGCACACTTCCGTCAGCGCCAAAAACAGGATGGGCATGTACTTCAACAATACGGCGCTCATTGCCTTTATCGTAGTGTACATGTTCGGTGACCAGGGGCTTCCCCGTCTTTACGATCTGGCTGAGCGGACAGGGATGATCATGGCAATCACAGGGTGTGTCGCGCTTGTGGGTTAATTTATAACATTTGGTGACGCCCGGTTCATAATCATCGGTCTGTCGGTTGGCAAGCACGATATTAAAATCAGAAGCATCTATAACATAAAAAGGATATGAAATTGATTCCAGAATCTTTTGAAGGAACTCCAGATACCCCTCAATATGCTGCCCGTTCCGGACACTACCATTTGATAACCTGCCGCACAGTTCCTTCAGTGAATCGTACTCCCGTTGCAACGCCTGTATTTCAGCAACCAGCTCTTCCTTTGATTTGTTATTATAATCCATTCAAATCTCCCTGAAAAATTTTTATAAAAGTAATTCATTATCCAAAGACTGCATCAGCTTTTTCTATTTTGTTGAGAATAAATGCGGGGGGATTCACATAGCTGTCGGACTGATTTGCGCCAGCAGCGCTTAAGCAGTCACCCCCGACACTATCAAAGGCATAACTTGTATCATTACAATTAACAAATATAACGTAATTTCGTAGCAATTTATGTAGTATTACCAATCAATGGACTGGCTGAATAACCTGTTTTATAACGATTCTATCGCGCACACCCTCCTTGTATACAGTGTTGTGATTGCCCTTGGGGTATTGCTGGGAAAGATAAAAGTCTTCGGTGTTTCACTCGGTGTGGCTTTTGTTTTGTTCACGGGTATCCTGGCCGGCCACATGGGATTCAGGGTAAATCATGAAACTGTAGAATTTTTAAGGGATTTCGGCCTGGTGTTTTTTGTATTTTTTATAGGCCTGCAACTGGGCCCCGGTTTTTTTTCCTCGCTGAAAAAAGACGGTTTAAGCCTGAACATGTTGGCTGTGGCTGTTGTCCTGCTTGGTGCATGTATTACCATTGGCCTGCATTTTCTCACAGGTATTTCCATGCCTGTGATGACGGGCATTATGTCGGGTGCGGTGACCAACACGCCCGGGCTGGGCGCCGCACAACATGCGCTGGAGCAGGTTTCCGGCAACATCAAAGGCCCCTTGCCCAACCCCGGCCTTGGCTATGCCGTGGCATACCCCTTTGGCGTGCTGGGCATCATCCTCACCATGATCATCATACGCAGGGTTTCCAGAGCCAACATCCGGAAAGAACAGGAAGAATATGAGGAACGCCAGCACCCGCTTGGTGCCAAACCCGAGAAGATAAGCATCATGATCAGCAATCCCGAAGTATTCGGTAAGACGATACGCGAGATCAGCCACCACTTTAAAAATGATGCGGTGATATCAAGGATACTTCATGAAGGAGTTGACGCAGTAGCTTATTCGGGGACAAAGTTTGAAAACGGCGATGTCGTTTTGCTGGTAGCCCAGCATGGTGATATCCCGGATTTGATCAGACTCTTAGGAAAACCCAGCACCTTCGACCTTGCCGCCTATCCCGGCAAGCTGGTATCAAGACAGATACTCGTCACCTACCATCACGTGACCGGTAAAAAACTACAGTCACTTAAGATACGTTCACGTTTTGAAATCAACATCACGCGCATCAGCCGTTCCGGCGTTGAGTTCATTGCACACCCGGATATTAAACTGCAATTTGGCGATAAACTTACGGTTGTCGGCAATGAGAAGTCCATTGAAAATGTGGCTCAATTACTTGGCAACTCATTGAAACGCTTGAATGAGCCGGCGCTGTTCCCGATATTTACAGGAATTTTATTGGGTATCATTTTGGGCAGCATACCCATTGTCATACCCGGCATGCCTACACCAGTGAAGCTGGGCATGGCCGGAGGTCCGCTGATCATCGCCATTTTGCTGAGCCGTTACGGTTATAAATTCTCGTTGAACTCCTATACCACGCCCAGCGCCAACATGATACTGCGCGAGACGGGCATAGTGCTTTTCCTTGCCAGCGTGGGGCTCAAAGCCGGTGAGAACTTCGTCCCCACCCTGCTTTCCGGCGACGGCTTCATCTGGATGGCTTACGGCGCCATCATTACCGTTGTTCCGATACTGATCATCGGCATGGTTACGCGTTTTGTTTTAAAGAAAAACTTTTTTGAGATTTGCGGGCTGCTATCCGGCAGCATGACCGACCCTCCCGCCCTGGCCTTTGCCAATACGCTGGCGCAGTCGGACGCCCCGGCAGTGGCCTATGCCACTGTGTATCCACTAGTGATGTTCCTGCGGATCATCATTGCACAGTTGCTGATATTGATGTTTGTGTGAGGAACGGGTGGCTAACTGGCAGAAGCGGCGACATTAATAATTCGTTCCTGTCAAATAACACTCAAAGTGAATAAACAAATCCATACATGTCAGGTTTATTTCCAAACCGCCATTAGGCCAAGCATCGCTGTTAGCAGTAATGGTTCTATTTTTCATCTGTTTTATTGTCAAATAATTCGTGTAATTTTTGTTGTAGAAGTTTTTTGTCAGGCAGTTGTGTTTTATACTCTGATACCATTGTCGGAGAAAGGCTTCTGCTTAAAGCATATTCAACAACTTCACTGTCCTTGTCTTTACACAATAAAACCCCTATACTCGGATTTTCATTAGATTTCTTTATGTCCCGGTCCAGTGCTTCTAAATAAAAGTTCAGCTGTCCTATGTGGTCTGGTTTAAATTTATCTGCCTTTAGTTCAAAAGCAACCAGGCATTGCAGCCCACGATGATAAAAAAGTAAATCAATAAAAAAGTCACTGTTACCAACCTGCAATTTATACTCTTCGCCTATGAACAAGAAATCCTTACCAAGTTCCAGTATGAAATTTTTCATTTGCCGTACAAGTCCTCTTTGCAAATCATTTTCGCTATGTGTCTCAGGTAAACTCAAAAATTCAAACACGTAACTGTCTTTGAAAGTGTTTGATAAGTCTTGATTAGTTTCTCTCAACGCTGTCGAGAGTTTTGAGTTACCTATCATTGTGCGCTCAAAATGGCTTGCAGAAATTTGTCTGTCGAGTTCTCTGTAACTGAAATTTTCCTGTTTAGCAAGTTTCAAATAAAATTCTCTTTCTTCAACACTCTTGCATCTTGAAAATATTGCTAAGTTGTGTGACCAACTAATTTCTCTCAACAGTGTTGAGAGTTTTGGAAAGTCCTTGTATGTCTCATAAAACTGCTTCATTCTCCACATATTCTTGTCAGAGAAACCTTTGATTCCGGGTTCGTTTTGTTGAATATATTTTGCTAATTCTGTCACCACAGAGTCGCCCCATTCTGAATTTTCAAGTTTAGTGCTAATATGTTCTCCAATATTCCAATAGAGATTAATCAGTTCAGCGTTTATAGCTCTGATAGCATTCCCTCGAGATTGCTTTATAAGTTGAATAATATCCGTAAATCTGTTGTCCATATTTTTTCAGTAAACTCCAAATTTATGCCTTTTTCATCATTATTTGTGTGTCTGCACTGATTTTCCACCAATACTGCTAACGATCAGTCATGACGGACGGCGCTATTTGATGAAGGTATTAGGGATGCAAGGCAACCCGCTACAACATCACATCCCGACAGCAAAGCTTGTTGGGATAATGACCGTTTCCTGCCCGTAGTCCAAAAATTAAAAGGGGGGGGGGGGTGAAATTGTTGGCAACCTGAACCGCCGCCATGGCAGGATTGAAGCCATGCGCCGCTACCGTAAAGGTTCCCAGAAAGTGAACGCCTTTGTTCCGCTGATGGAAATATTCGGCTATGCAACACAGCTTCGAAATACGTCGAGCAGCTGGGCAAACTATTCCATGAAATTTTTCCAGTACGAAGCCGTTCCGCGTGGAATACAGGAAGAAGAGTTGAAAAAGCTGGCAGAGAAAAAGAAGCTGGCGAGGAATTAGAAGGACGTTAGCTGTTGATGGGTTGAAGTGGTTAGGCTTTAAGTGGCGAAGTGTTTAACTTGTTTTTCATGAGTACACTAATTAAAACAAAACCGGATCAGTGTTGCTAAAACAGAAAGAATTGTAATAACAATTACAGCAATACAATTGAATCTGGACGTTGCATGGAGTTCCGCTGCAAGTTGTCGGTCTCGTTGCCAAAGGTCAGTCAAACTGCCTTGGCGACACCAAGTTATGGGTTGTTGCTAAAATCCTATTTCTGTTTTATCTTTTTTATTCAGTAATTCCGCTTTATAATCCTTGAATTGCTGTTCATCTATATAATTATTGTCCCATAACCATTTCAAACTATTTAGTTGAGGTTCAATCGGTAAATCTTTGTCAAGCGGCACAAATTTTTTTATTAAATACGCTTTGACTGTTTTGTTTAATAAATCCAGGAAGTCGTCTACTGTTTTTGTGTCAGGTACATTAGCAAATATAGTAATGACCTTATTTGAATTCAAATAAAGGTGAACTGTTTTTTTTATTGATGTTCGGAAAAGAATGATAAAAACTATTGAAATTATCAAAAAGACAATAAAACCTACAATGGAACCATCAAATAATGGCAACAGGCTACCTATTGCAAACAAGATTGTTATAAAAATATAAAAAGTCTGCCTGCTTGTTTCTCTGACTACTTTATTTGTGATTTCCTCATAGGAAATTTCTTCCTCAATTGAGTTTGAAGGAGAATTTCGTGTAATAAACAGTCCGTCCTTCTTTAATTCATAACTGGATGTTGTAAAACCTTTCTTTTGAATTAACTTCTGCTCCATGCTTCCTGTTTTAATATATAATTGAACAAAATGTTTTGCAGCTACTTATCACTCCGCCCTTGTTCCTTTAAAATTTTATATAAAGATACGGCATTATTTACAATTTTGTGGTTTTTCAGAAATAAAACGGAAAATAAATCATTCCTGCAGGATGAATGTAAATATGGGTTATCGTGCGTTTTACTGATTTTTTGTTTGTAAGACACAATAATTAATACTAGTTTCTGCATGAATATAAAATTGCGACTTATTTAAAAATAAATTTAATGATTAACATTACGATAAATATTACCACTGCTATGATTGCAATGTTACGGGCAATTTTAAAATCATACAGGACCTTCGATTGCACTTTTTCTTCGAAATCGGAAATAGATGTTTTATTTACGGTTCTGTTATTTATGTGGTCTTGTTGATCTATCAGATTTTTAGATTCCTTTTCAATTCTTTCAAGGCGTGCAATTAATTTCTTTCGATTATAGTTATTGACCATTAAACTAAGCAAAACACATAATAATAAAAATGCAGAAAAAAGTATTGTATTAATAATCGGGACATTATTATTGCCGGCCAATAAAAATATCGGGAGTGTAAAAATCAACATTATAATAAGGACAGATTTTAAAGAATAATGAGGTCTGTTCCGTAAGGATAAAATAATATCGGCCGCCTCCCCGGCTAAGGCTTCCAATTGCAGATCAAGAACCATGTTTTTAGAATTCTTAAAATCAAAATTGCGGCTCTCCAGTTCTTTTTTTGCGAATGCTATAACAGAGATGGGCAGAAAAGAATTTCCACAATAAATATCATAGAGTTCTTTCGTAGATTTTTCTTTAAAAATTTCTTTCCAGTCGTAGTCCATGATTAAATTTGGTATTTGCAGATAACATCTGTACCATAACAACTCTAATTTTCAACATTTACAAACTCCAACAAATATTTGCAAATATTGATATTTGCTCTCTCAAAAATAAAAAAAGGATTTTAATAATTCATTATGAAAATGAAAAACTGCATGCTTTGCAAAAAAAATTTATCAATTCAAGAGATCCCGCCTCCCCAACCTTCTCGCTTCCTATTTTCAGCTTCCACAACTTTCAACTTTCAACTTTCAACTTTCAACTTTCAACTTTCAACTTTCAACTTTCACTATCCATTCCTTTATCATGAACTTAAGTGTTGAACAAAATTTTATTTCTTCTTTAAAAGAAAATCCCCCCTGGTATCATTCCTTCCAAATTCTTTCAGATAAGGTTCGGTGATGTTCCCTTCCAGCTTTCTATAAATAATACCCGGAGTAATAAATGGCTGTTCTTCATTCAGAACCGAAATAATCTTACCCGCAAAAGGAGAATGCGCAGATGAATTTTTCCAGTAATCCGGCACCTCGCTTTTGCCCGACGCAAGATAAATCCTTGAACAATACTTGTCTTTCCGCTTGATCAGTTCATCGGGTGTGATATCCGACAACAGCTCAGAATAATCATTTAATGCAACATCCTTTGCGTTAAAATCAAAATAAGCCCCGAAACAAATATCAAAAATTACAAATATATTTTTTGCCTTAAAATTATCAAGAAGCCTGTTCAGCTTGGCCATAGGCAGATAACCCGTAAGGTTAACATCTGCATTGAGCGGCTTGGAGTCATTCAGTACTATATAGCCGTCAGAGAGGTCTTCGCTGTAATATCCGTGTCCTGCAATAAAAAGTAAAAGCTTATCATTCGAATCAAGCACATGTTTATACTTTATCAATATGCTGAGAATGGTATCTAAAGGCTTATTATAAATCCTGGTTACCTGGCAACCAAATTTGGTTTCCATTATTTCGCTGATGGCGGCTGCATCATTGACCGGGTTTTTGAGATCATTCCAGTCAGGACGGCCCTGATAGTTGTCGGTAGCAATAAACAATCCATAGGTTTTACCAATATGATCAGAACTACCGGCATTGTCAGGGGCATGATTAATGCTTATGCCTCTTCCGGCAGATCTGAGGTTTTGCCGGACAAGAATATCCGTATAATCCTGTTCAAGGAAAACAGCGGAATAAATACTGTTATAACAGCAGTTGCATGCAGTTTCTATTTTGTATAAATCATACTCGAATCTACGAGATGACGCAAAGATATTATCCATCAATGATAAATAATATGTCAGGGGACCTCCTGTAATTCTTTCATCTGAACCTGAACAATGCAGCCCCTCAAGGCCCATACCCTTTGTTGTCACGATCATTCTGTCCCTTTTATCTGCAGAGGCAAGCAAAGGATTTTGTTCAAAAAGTTCAGAAATAAGATCATTGGCAAAACCTTTTCCAGACCCGGCTTCACTGATAATCAGCTGTTTTTCGGCCTGCACCCCCTCCATCCATTCCGCGATTTTCTTTAATGAAAGTAATTCTTTTGATTGCTTAATTAAATTAAGGGTTGAGTCTCCGGCATTACCGATAAATGGAACAATAGCATGACCAAATGTGTCAACTTTAATGCTATATCCGGCAAAATAGAAAACAAAAACATCTTTGGGCCGTGCATTTTTTGAAACAAACATGAATGCTTTTTTGATTGAATCATAAGTTGCACTTTCATCAGTATAGAGAAACGAAAAGATTTTTCCTTTCCCAATCAGAGGAAAGTCATGCAGGGCTTTGCTTTCAATTTTGACAGCATCGGAAACACAACCTTCTAGTTTATTAAAAGGCTTTTGGTATTTATTTACCCCGACAGAAATAATATAAAGGTTGTCGTATGGTTTTCCAATTCCCGCAAAAGATACCGATCCGATAAATAAAAATACAATGACAAGTCTGAACTTTATTTTATGCATATTTCATTGTGCTGATTCATCCAAAAGTAAGAACTTTTCGGATAAAAAAATTAAATATTCATTATTTCACATAAATCAAAAAGGCCTGCACCTCCGTACAAGCCCTTTCATTTTATTAACTGCTAACTGCTTACTGTTAACTGCTAACTGTTCCCTTTCACGTAATTCACCAGCCCTTTGGCTTTAAAAATGTTCATGAGTTTGCCGGGCAACGGATTGAAAGTATATGCCTTTCCGGCTATGGTAATCGTGCCATTTGCCATATCAACCTCAACAGTATCGCCTTTTTTATAATTGTCAACAGCTTCAGGCACTACCAGTATTGGAAGCCCCTGGTTTACGGCTGATCTGTAAAATATACGGTTCACCGATTTACAAATGACTGCCTGCACACCTGCAAACGACAATCCAACAGCAGGATGCTCACGCGAGCTGCCGCAGCCGAAATTCAATCCGGCAATTACTATATCACTGGCTTTCACCCGTTCGGCAAAGCTTTCGTCAACACCTTTAAAAAGGTAAGGCATGATCTTGTCTCCTTCGGAACTATTGATATTGTATGTGAGGTTTCCGGCAAACATCTGGTCGGTGTTCATGTTGTCGATATCGTTGTAACCCCAAACACCTTTGTCATAGCGGTCTTCACCTTTCTGCACCTGTACGGTGTGGCTCTGCTCTTTGCTGTATGGAAATTTATCATTTGCTGCCATTCCGCGCGGATCGGTTATTTCGCCCTTCAGCGCCGAATAAGCCACGGTTGCCGGTGACGCCAGGTAGATATTGGCTTTTTCGTTGCCCATGCGCCCGAGGAAATTCCTGTTAGCTGTTGAGATAACATTATATCCGTCGGCGGGTATACCCTGTCCTGTCCCCAGGCAAGGGCCACAGGAAGGCGACAGGAAGTTGGCGCCGGAGTTGAGCAGATCCATCACCAAACCTTCATTCATCGCCATCTTGTATATTTCCATTGAGGCGGGAATAACCAATAGCTGGAATCCGGCAGGAATTTTCTTTCCCTTCAGTATTCCGGCTGCTATGCGTATATCTTCAATGCGGCCGTTGGTGCAGGTCCCGACGATGGCCTGCTGCAACTTTGTGCCCTGTACTTCCGAAACGGCTTTAACTTTATCAACATGATGAGGAGCGGCAACCACAGGAAACAGGCTTCCAAGGTCTATTTCAAATTCTTTAAGATATTTGGCATCAGCGTCGGCCCAGGTGCCTTCTGTTTTTGCACCAATAAAACTCCATAACACTTCGTCAGCGGGCAATACAGCGTTTTTTGCACCCATCTCGGAAGCGAGGTTGGCAATGGTCATACGATCGGCAATACTCAGGGTTTTTACACCTTCGCCATGATATTCTATTGACATATAATCAGCGCCGTCGGAGCCCATCATTCCAATGATCCAAAGCGCTATATCCTTTGCATGAACACCGGCATTCAACTTTCCTTTTAAAGTTATTTTTACCGATTCCGGAACTCTGAACCAGGTTTCGCCCTGCTTCCAAAGCCCGGCCGTTTCGGTACGGTCGATGCCTGCTGCAAAAGCATTGAAAGCTCCTGCTGTACATGTATGGCTGTCGCTGCCTACAATGATCATGTTTGGGCGTGCGTGAAGCGACATAAGCTGGTGGCAGATTCCGTTACCCACATCATGAAATTTCTTTATACCCTGTTTGGCAACAATATCGCGGATCTTCTGATAATCGTTGGCCAGCTTGGCATTGGTGGGTGGAGCATTATGATCCAAAACAATGAGTAACTGATCGGGGCAGGCTACTTTATCTCCGCCCATTTTTGTAAATGTCGCATTGATGCTTGCTGTATTGTCATGTGAAAGCACAATGTCAGGCTTTTTAAAAACGATGCTACCGCAATCGGCGCCTAAAATTTTTTCGGCATAGGTTTTTCCCGGCATAATTATTTTTTTTGGTTTACTGAACAAAGTTATGCAATTTCTTAATAGAAGATTTTTCAGCATAAAAAATATCACCAAAATTTGAGGCTCCGGTCAACTACTCTTAATCTTTATACCTAACTTTGTGTAGAAATACAATGTTTTATGAAAAACAAAATCGTTGCGGTTTTTTTCCTTTTTTTTATCATCAGCTCCATTGTTTCGGTAGCGCAGCCGTGGATGAGGCCGCCTTATCTTGAAAAAAGCAAAAGCACGGCAACATTTTACGATATACAAAAGGCGTTTTACAAGTATTGGGACAACAGACCTTACGAGCGCAGCAAGGGTTACAAGCAGTTCAAACGCTGGGAATATGATATGCAGCCTAAATGCTTTCCAAATGGCCAAATTCCCGATCCGTTAAAATATTTTTCAGAATATAAAAAATTCAAGGCTGATAACCAGGGAATCACCAAAGTCAAGGTAAATGCAACATGGACACCATTGGGACTGGAATCATGGGTCAACGGGTATAGCGGGTATAACCCTGGAAATGGCCGTTTGAATGCTGTTACCGTCGACATGTATAATAAAAATAATATTTATGTGGCAGCACCTTCGGGCGGAATATGGATGACAAAAGATGGCGGATTATCATGGAACACCACTTTCGACACCATGCCAGCCTTAGGCACTTCTGCTATTGCCATACATCCGGCCAACCATAATATTTTATTCATTGGCACCGGCGACCGCGATGCCTGGGACACCAAAGGCTCAGGGATTTTCAAATCCACTGACGGGGGAACCACATGGATTCCAAGTGGTTTAAATATTGGTTCCTCTGACCTTAATGTCAACAAAATCTTGATAAATCCCTTAAACCCCAATAAAATGTTTGCCGCTACCAGTAATGGCATTTACCGCTCGAAAAACGGCGGTGCCAACTGGCAGATCATTTATGCTTCAAGTGAAGTCAAAGATCTTAAATACAAACCCAATGATACCACGGTGATATATGGCAGCGGAAGCTATTTTGTACGCTCAGTTAATGGTGGCAACTCTTTTACGGCTGAAATAACAACGCTCCCCAACGATTCCGTCAGGCTGGAATTTGATGTTACTCCAGCGAACCCCAATTATGTGTATGTTGTTGTTTCGCGCCCCAACAGCACCTTTGAGGGTGTATACCGGTCAACAGATGCCGGAGCAACATTTTTAGCACAGTGTAATGCTCCCAATATCCTTGGCTATTCTGACCTTGGTGACGACGATAGCGGACAGGCATGGTATGACCTTGCCATAGCTGCATCACCTTATAATGCAAATGAAGTTTATGTAGGAGGAATAAATGTATGGAAATCCAGCGATGGCGGGCAGAATTTTACGGTAAACACCATGTGGTATACCGGAAGCCCTTATAATTACATTCACTGCGATATTCACTCCCTGAATTTTTACGGCGACACTTTGTATTGCGGCAGTGACGGTGGTATTTTTTATACTGCAGATCATGGAAACTCATGGGTTGACCTAAGCACAGGGCTTGGCATTACACAGTTTTATGCTATGGGCGGTTGTGAATCAGAACCCTATAACATTGCCGCCGGAGCACAGGACATAGGGTCAAATCTTTTTAACAACTGGCAATGGACACATGTTTATGGCGGTGATGGCATGGAAGCTATTGTTGATAACTTTGATACTCAGACTATTTTTGTATCAAGTCAATTTGGCGGTATCATGAAGTCACCCGACGGTGGGGTCAATTTTATTGATGCACGACCCAATGATTCCATTGAAGGCAACTGGGTAACACCCTACCTGATGGATCCTGCAAATCACAATATCTTATATGCAGGCTATGATGAAATATATAAAACTACGGATGGCGCTGCCACATGGACACAACTCACCAATAATCTTACCGGAGGTCTCAATCTGGAACACCTTTGGGTTGCGCCCTCGAACAGCAACTATATTTATGCTTCGGAGAGTCAGAACTTATATGTTACTGACGATGCCGGCTCAACCTGGGATACCATTATCCCATACCCCGGAATGTATATCACCGGTATGGCTGTGGATCCGGGAAACCCTTCGAGAGTTTGGCTGACGGCGACTTCCTACTTTGAAGATAAGGTATTGTTTTCGTCCGACGCGGGAAACAACTTTGCCGATATCACCGGAAACCTCACCAATATGGGGTTTAATTGCATTGCCATACAAAATAATGCAAATGATGCACTCTATCTCGGAACCGAAACAGGTGTGTTTTATAAAGATTCAACCATGTCAGGATGGATTGCATATAACGATGACCTGCCGAATGTAAAAATAAAGGAGCTCGAAATCAATTATTCTTTAGGAATGATACGTGCCGCCACCTACGGAAGAGGAATATGGGAAGGCCCGCTTTACAATTGTGTCGGGATACACGAAAATGATCCTGCTATAAAGTTTGATGTATATCCTAATCCGGCAAATAAATTTTTAAATGTCAGGTTCAACGGGGATATTGATACAAATACCGGGATCAAACTTTTTAATGTAGTAGGAACATTGACAAGGCATAAAGAAATAAATCCGGGAACAAATAATGCCGTTCTTGATATTTCAAATCTTGCGCCCGGCACCTATTTCCTTAAAGTCTTCAGCAGCAAGGGATCTGCAACAAAAAAAGTGATCATTGCAAATTGATCACTTGCGCACAAAATGCGGCATTTCAAAGGGGATTTCCAGCGAAAGCTCTGCATAACCTTTGAATACAGTATTTTCAAACCGCGGAATCTGGTATATCAGCTTTTTTACGCCATTTTTTTCAATGGTATAGGCATTTTTTTCATGAGTTTTCATTAAGCCGGATAATTTGCTCCGCGCAGGTTCCGGATGACAGTCAAGCAGATTTTTACCAACCAGATCAAATCCGCCATCTTTTTGAAAAGTGCGCGCCGATTTTTCATTCATGTATATAATTGTACCCTGTTCGTCGCACAAGGTCACGGCAACATCAAGATGCCTAAAATAATCGTCATTCATTACAAATAATATTTTTTGATTTACTTAAAAAAAGGCAAGGAACTTACATGGTTCTGATACTTAAAACCGTGGACTAAATCCTGAATACTTCATTATGATTACTGTGGTCGCGGCTTTTTGTTATTTGCAGCATAATACCTGCATATTTCATTTATTCCGCACTGATTACACAGGGGTTTGCGTGCCTGGCATACATATCTTCCATGAAGGATGAGCCAGTGATGGGCAATGGCAATATGTTTTTCCGGAATATTTTTTACAAGCTGCTTTTCTGTTTCCAATGGTGTCTTTGAATCTGTTGTAAGCCCGATGCGTTCAGCCACCCTGAACACATGTGTATCAACGGCCATTGCCGGCTTTTTAAAAACAACAGATAAAATAACATTGGCTGATTTGCGGCCTACGCCGGGCAGTTTTTGCAATTCATCAATATCATCAGGCACAACGCCATTAAATTCATGAACCAAGCCTCGCGCCATACCCAACAAATTTTTCGCCTTATTGTTGGGATAAGAACAACTTTTAATCAGCTCAAAAACCTGCTGCTCCGTGCCTTTAGCCAAAGCTTCGGCAGTGGGAAACTTTTTAAAAAATGCAGGCGTTATCAAATTTACCCGTTTATCCGTGCACTGTGCCGATAAAATAACCGCAACAATAAGCTGGTAGGGATCAGTATATTCAAGCTCAGTATCGGCCTGGGGCATGTGTTTTGAAAAATACGCAATAAAATATTCGTACCGTTGTTTCTTTGAAATCATCATAACTGTGGTGTAAAAAACAAAGATAAAAAAAAGCCCCCGATCATTCAGGGGCTTCAGATTAGTTTTTCATAACCTTCCTCAAATCAGGCTCCGATAAGCTTAGTACCGTGAGCGCTTTTGAGTAAGCAATAATTTTACTTATTACCGAATCGGGAGGGCTTACCATACTGTCATCAATCATTTTTCTTGTGCTATCCAGTAGCTGATACTCTTCATTAAAAGAATCATATGTATTCAGCAGGTTTTCCATTGCAGCATCATCAGACAGTTCATCAGGCTCTTCAAGCGAGTAAAGTAAAATTTCATCAAGGGTTAGGGCTTTATTCATAGGCAAATTTTATGTGGATATTTATAACTAATTGAATAACGGAACTATTTATGAATTATTGTAATAAAAATAAAATTATAACGGATTCACACTTATTGATTCAGAACATTGCCCACAAACATTGGTGCTGCAATAATCTACTTTTACTTCGTCAATCAAAATAAAAATCTGAACAAGGGTTCACTCATACAATACAGATCATGATTATTTTCATCAAAATATACCAAATCCCTGCCTGATCAAGTTATTTTACACTGTAATGCTTTGAAATACTCTTTTATCTATGTGGATTATTTAATAAATTTTTGTAATTAACATCAGGAAAAAAAAATTTAAATGCCTCATTCTGCAATAAAAAAAATAATGATCGGCTTTTGTTTACTCTTGATATTTATACAGGAAAGTAATGCCCAGGGGGTGACCATAAAAGTCAAAGGCCCCGACAAAAAAGGGCTTCCGGGCGCAGCAGTGCAGATGATCAGGGTTTCAGACTCGTCGACACAAAGCAATGTCACTGATCTGTCAGGCGTAGCGGGGTTTACAGCAGCAGACAATACTCTTTATATAGTAAAAATCCAGTACCTGGGATTCCAAACAAAAAAAGAAACGATATTAGTCAAGCCTGAATCCAGGAGCTTTGAATTCATGCTTAAAGAAGAATCCGTTTCGCTGGGCGAAGTTTCGATACAGGCCAAACGTCCGCTTATCAGGCAGGAAGAGGATAAAATGATTATTGATCCTATGCCCCTGGTCAATTCAAGTACCAATACCCTTGAGATACTGGAAAAGACTCCGGGTTTATATGTCGACCAGGATGGCGGCATATACCTGTCAAGCACATCGACAGCCGTTATTTATATTAATGGCAGGGAACTAAAAATGAGCAACCAGGATATTTCAACATTGTTACGCAGTATACCGCCCAACAGCATCCAGCAAATAGAAGTGATGCGGACGCCATCAACAAAATTTGATGCAGCCAGTTCAGGTGGAATAATCAATATCGTTTTGAAAAAAGGCATGAAAATCGGGCGGTTCGGTTCGGCCAATATAGGAATGAACCAGGGCTTTTACGGCAACCAGTTTGCAGGAGGCAGCTTCAACACCAGCGGTGACAAATATACCTTTTACCTGAATGGAAATTATAATCATAATGATAAGGTTGAAGATATTCATTCATCAAGGGAGCTTATGGTTGATACAACGCTATTTCAGACAGTCCGCAACAGGGAACAACGCCATCAGGCATTCCTGGGATATGGCACTAACTATGATTTCAACAAAAAGCTAAGCCTGAGCTATGATGGCCGCCTGAATGCCGGTTTCCCGAAAACCGAAAATAAAAATGATAATCAGATTGATGACTCCCACGAAAACCTGCTGGCTGAAAGCCATAACCGGATCAATAACAATTCGTCACAGCTTAACCTGCAACAGGACCTGGAATTTACCTGGAAAATTGATACCGGGGACTCCAGGCTTGATACAAAGCTCAGTTATAATTTAAATTACAATAACACCAATCAGGATTATAAAACTACTTACACATCCCCTTTTAGCACAGTGATACAAGGCGAAGGCAGCAATCTTCAAAAGCGACACTTTGCCGTTATACAATCAGACCTGACATTTCAATTCCCGTATAAAATAAAATTAGAAAGTGGCATAAAAAGTTCTTACCAAAATTATTGCAGCACTGCAGATTTTTATGTAAAAAATAACGACAGCCTGCTCCCCGACAACAAAAGGACCAACGCTTTCAATTACCAGGAATTTATTAATGCTGCCTATATACAGGCATCAAAGACTTTTGGGAAATTTCTGGTGGCAAAAGCCGGTGTACGCCTTGAACATACATATATGAAAGGGTGCCAGAATATTCCGTTTGATACAAGCTTTATTTTTAACCGGGCCGATTGGTTTCCATATGTATATATCAGCAGGAAACTATTCAAAATATTTGGGGCGGAACTCAAAGGATACCTGATCTACCGGAGAACCATAAACAGGCCGGGATACCAGAATCTGAATCCTTATGTAAGTTACGTGGATGAGTTTCTTTATGAAACCGGCAACCCTGCATTAAAACCTCAATTCACCAACAACTATGAGATCAATGTAAGTTATGAAGACACACCCATAGTTGCATTTGGCCAGAACTTCACGCAAGATATCATCACCAGCGTTGTCTACAAGGACGAAAAGCAGAATGCTTTAGCAATGAGGACATTTGATAATATCGGCAAGGACAAAGAGACTTATGTAAGGCTCACAATCGGATTTCCACCGGGAAAGAAATATTTTTTTGCCTTAGGAGCACAATATAATTATAACATGTTTGAAGGCTTATACGAGAATCAGCCGTTGAAGTACAGCCATGAAAGCTGGCGGCTTTTCACCTTCCATTCACTGACACTATGGAAGCACACCAGAATAAACCTGTTTGGCTTTATGATGATCAACGGGCAGCAGGGTTTTTATTCCCTGAAAAATTTCGGACAGCTAAATATTACCCTAAGCCAGACACTATTTAATGACAAAGTCAGCATTTCCATCAATGCCCGTGACATCTTGCACACCATGGTAACAAAGTTTGAACTTAGTCAAGGCTCCATAAACACTACCGGCGACCGCTATACCGATAACCAGCGCTTTGGGATTAATATCAGGTACAATTTCGGGATGAAAAGAAAAGAGGACAAACGGGGCTTCCAGCCTTATCAGAACGAAGAATAAACCACCTCCGACAAAGACGGTTAATTAACCTCAGAATATTTTTAAAGAGGAAAAATGAATTCCGAAGGACGGCGAACGATCAACCCGGCCCTGCCGTCAGCAGCGACTTGTGATTTTTTAGATTCAGCGAACCTGTCACATCACCATTCGTAGATCCATGTTCTTAAACAAAAAAATTGACGACAAAATAAAAAATGCATTGCCACTGTCAAAGATGCGGTGACTCGCTGAAATCGCAATTAACCGGCAGTGGCTTTGTTTTTGTTTTATAGTAGTAATAAAAAAACCGGGGTTTCCCCCGGCTTTTTGTTGCAAAATTAATAAACCAAGAATTTACGCTGTCAGTATCAACTCCTTTTCATCAATGAGCTTCCTCAAATTTATCAGTGCATACCGCATTCTTCCCAGTGCTGTATTGATACTGACATTGGTTGATTCTGCAATATCTTTAAAACTCATATCATAATAATGCCGCATCAGGATTACTTCCTTCTGTTCAGCAGGAAGATAATCTATCAACGACCTTACATCATTGTTGATCTGCTCATGAACAATCTTATCCTCTACAGAACTGTCAAGAATTCTGATGGAATCAAAAATATCATAATCATCGTTGTTATCAACTATCGGGAGGCGTTTCGATTTTCTGAAATAATCTATAATCAGATTATGAGCTATACGCATAACCCATTGAAGGAATTTTCCCTCCTCTTTGTATGTTCCTGTTCGCAGAGTATTTACCACTTTGACAAAGGTATCCTGAAAGATATCTTCCGAAAGATGTACATCTTTCACAACCATCAGGATGTAAGTATACACTCTTTTTTTATGCCGGTTAATAAGAATTTCCAAGCTTGAATGGTTACCAGCTAAATAACTATCAATTAATGCCTGATCATTGGCCGACTGAAGGGACATATTTACCTCCTTTTTTAAGAATTAAAAAATTTCAAGGTAAATGTTTTATCCGATAAATGTCCTCCAGGTTTGGGTGAAGATTAAAAAATAAACGATATAATATTAAAATATATTGTTCAAAAATAATTTTGTACAAAGATATAGCAAAATTAAACAGATTGCAAGACATATTTTATAATTTTGAAAAAAATTAATATTTTTTAAGATTTTAATGTTGCCCCGATGCCAAATACCGACGTAGACTCTTTAAGTGCAAAAGAATACATCATTATAAAAAATGCTCATGTTCACAATTTGAAACATGTAAGCCTAGCTTTGCCAAGAAATAAACTTATTGTGATCACCGGATTATCGGGATCGGGAAAATCTTCACTGGCATTTGATACGCTGTATGCCGAAGGCCAGCGGAGATATGTGGAAAGCCTTAGCTCATATGCACGACAGTTTCTGGGCCGTATGCCCAAGCCTGAAGTGGATTATATAAAAGGTATTTCTCCCGCTATTGCAATAGAACAAAAGGTAAAGACACATAATCCCCGCTCTACCGTTGGAACTTCAACCGAAATATACGATTACCTGAAACTGCTTTTTGCGCGTATAGGAAAAACTTTTTCCCCCGTTACAGGAGCCTTAGTCAAGAAAGACACCATTGAAGAAGTTGTTGATTTTATATTGAAACAGGAACCAGATTCTCTAATATATATCGAATGCCCGCTGATCATTAACGAAGGCCGCTCTGTTGATGAACAGCTAAAATCATTACAACAGCAGGGATTTCGCAGACTTGATACGGGAAATGATATTGTGACGATAGATAAGCTAAAAGAAAGCGGAAAAAAGATCAGCCTGAAAGATCAGGTGAACATTGTTGTTGACAGAATTCAGATCACGGCAGAGATACATAACAACCGCGACCGAATTGCAGATTCTGTTCAAACAGCCTTTTATGAAGGCTCCGGGCAATGCAACATTATTGCTGAACGCGCCGGAAAAAGGGAAAGTCATGCATTTTCAGATAAATTTGAACTTGATGGTATCACATTTGAAGAGCCTTCGGTAAACCTGTTCACATTCAACAATCCCTATGGCGCCTGCAAGGTTTGTGAAGGCTTTGGCAGTGTGATCGGCATTGACGAAGATCTTGTAATTCCCAACAAGACATTGTCTGTTTATGAAGAAGCCATAGCCTGCTGGAGAGGCGAAAAGATGTCGGAATGGAAAGACCAGCTGATAAGTAATGCCTATAAATTTGATTTTCCGATTCATAAACCCTACATGGAATTGTCAGAAGAACACAAAGAATTGTTGTGGACGGGGAACAAGTATTTTGGTGGCATTAATGATTTTTTTAAATATGTTGAGACCCAGACTTACAAAATCCAATACCGTGTAATGCTAGCACGTTACCGTGGTAAAACTGTCTGCCCTGACTGCCGTGGTACACGTTTACGTAAGGATGCATCAAATGTTAAAATCAGCAACAAATCAATCATCGACCTGGTATTAATGCCTGTTAATGAAGTGCAAAAGTTTTTCCATACCATAGAATTAAACGACTTTGACCGGCTGGTTGTCAAAAGGATTTTGATTGAGATCAATACCCGGCTTCAGTTTCTCACGGATGTTGGCCTCGGATACCTTACGCTGAACCGGGCATCCAATTCATTATCGGGCGGCGAATCGCAGCGAATCAACCTGGCAACTGCGCTGGGGAGCAGCCTTGTGGGTTCCATGTATATATTGGATGAGCCCAGCATAGGCCTTCACCCGCGCGATACAGAAAGGCTGATTGCAGTGCTGAAACGCTTACGGAATATTGGCAACACGGTAATTGTAGTTGAACATGACGAAGAGATCATCAAAGCATCAGACCAGATAGTGGATATAGGCCCTCTGGCCGGGGCATTGGGCGGTGAACTGGTTTTCCAGGGAACATATGAAGAACTGCTGCAATCCGGTGATTCACTTACGTCAAAATACCTTAATAAATCCACTTCTATACCATTGCCAAAATTTCGCAGGCCATGGAAAAAGTATATTGAAGTATGCGGCGCACATGAAAACAACCTGAAAAACATATGTGTAAAATTTCCATTAAATGTTTTAACCCTGGTTACCGGTGTGAGTGGTTCAGGTAAGACAACGCTGGTAAAACAAACACTTTATGCATCATTAAGAAAAATCTATGGCGGGTATTCAGAGAAAACAGGCAAGCATATAAAACTTGACGGAAATATTGACAGCATTGGAAATATTGAATATGTTGACCAGAATCCTATCGGAAAATCATCAAGGTCAAACCCGGTAACCTATATTAAAGCCTATGATGAAATACGCAGCCTGTTTGCCGATCAGCAGCTTTCGAAATTAAGAGGATTCAAGCCCGGGTATTTTTCATTCAATATTCCCGGCGGACGCTGCGAAGAGTGTCAGGGCGACGGCTATGTGAGCATCGAAATGCAGTTTATGGCCGATATTCAACTTGTTTGTGAAAGTTGCGGCGGAAAGCGCTTTAAAGATGAAGTGCTGGATATAACCTGGAATGGAAAAAACATCAATGATGTCCTGGATATGACCATTGATGAGGCATTGGTATTCTTCGACAGCCATGGGAAACGAAATACACATGAGGCACATATTATCAACAAAATAAAGCCGCTTGCCGATGTAGGCCTTGGTTATGTCAAGCTGGGGCAGCCATCCAGTACCCTCAGCGGCGGCGAGGCACAGAGACTAAAACTGGCAAGTTTCCTGTCAAAAGGCAGTGTTGACAAGCCCACGATGTTCATTTTTGATGAACCCACGACGGGTCTGCATTTTCATGACATTCATAAATTATATGAAGCTTTTGTTGCTTTAATTGAAAATGGCCATACGATAGTTGTGATTGAGCATAACATGGAGCTGATCAAATGTGCCGACTGGCTGATTGATTTAGGCCCGGAAGGCGGCAACGATGGCGGTTTTGTCGTTTTTGAAGGTACTCCTGAAAACATGCTTGCATGCAAAGAATCACATACAGCAAGGTTTCTGGAGGAAAAGCTGCATTAATTCCTTTAGCACTTTGTTGCGTTATGTCCTCAGGGACACTTTGGTGAGTGTTCTTTCTGGAATAGGTTTTATGCTGATTTATACCATTAGCTATTATATAATAGTCTAAAAGTGGCATAATAAATACTTAA
>CAZVKJ010000053.1:0-26242 GCA_964626855.1 uncultured Bacteroidales bacterium | reverse complement strand
ACGACAAGGTGTTTTTCAGTATGGACAATGGAAAGGATACATCAGCACATTTCAGAACACAGCTGATTACCAAGATAAATGATATATATAAGTTGTCTCTTAATGAAAAAGAAATCAAAACCTTTAGCCAGGGTTCTTCATTTGGTATGCCTATGAATAAACTCAAAGCCTACCTGAACGAAGAAGATGCCGGACGAAAAGAAGCAATGCAAACAGGAATCCCAATGGATACGATTGGAAATCAGTATCCCGAGCTGGAAATATGGGTGGCTTATGCCCGTGAACTTAATCCTATGGCGGAGATTGCCATAAACGGCGATGCAGAAGCAAACTATAAAATCGTTAAGAAAGTTATGGATGTAATGCAGTTAAAAAATGTGAACAAATTCAACCTTGTTACCAATCTGCAGAAAGAAGAAGCTACACTTGATGATCTTAAATAATGATATACAGTGTTAAACGATATTAATATATATACAACATGGCTGAAATTATAGAAAATTCTGGTTCAGGTAAAAAAGAAGGCGGAAGACGGGTGCCGAAAAAAATGGGTGCTCACATCGACATGACTCCTATGGTGGACTTAATGTGTCTCCTTATCACTTTTTTTATGCTTACGACTGCTTTCAGCAAACCCAAGGTAATGGAGATCACCATGCCTGAAAAAGATACTCAGATTGATGATAAAACTGCACCCAAAGTGGCAGCTGATAGAACGTATTCAATATTGCTTTCTGCTGACGATAAAGTTTATTGGTACTGGCATAAAGATGTTCCCGAAGGACAAACATTTCCTACCAAAATCAACAAAACAGATTTTAGTAAAGACGGACTACGGAAAATATTATTAAAGAAGAATGAAAAAGTTTTTACCGAAATATTTGAGCTGAAAGACAAAGTTAAAAAAGGTGAACTGGTGCTTGAAGAGGATTCATTAAATGCCCAAATCAAAAGAATAAAAAAATCTGATAAAAAAGCACCTATCATTTTGATAAAAGCTGATGATAAGACCAAATACAAGAGCATTGTGAATGTGGTTGATGAAATGGCCATCTGCAATATTGCCAACTACGCTATTGTCGATATCGCCCCCGAAGAAATTACATTGATTCAACAAGCTCCTAAATAATTAATCTAAAAAAATTAATATTATGGCAGAAAGTTTAAATATCGATACTGCTAAAAACCTTGATGAGATTGTATTTCAGAACAGAAATAAAGAGTATGGCGCTTATTTTCTCAGGAAAGCGTATAAGAAATTTATGACTCGTTCTGTATTGGTTTCGGTAGCAATTTTGCTTGCGGCTGTGCTTATTCCCTTCTTTATTTTTAAACAGACCTATTCAGCTAACCAGGAGCAGGAAGTTTCGGTTGACATGATGGCTATGAATACTCCTAAAGATGAAAGTGCCCCGCCACCACCTCCCCCTCCCCCAGAAGCAACTGTTGAACAGAAAGCAAAATTTACTGCTCCTGTGGTTGTTACTGATACCACCGAAACAACTGAAATTAACCAGGACGACCTGAACCGTACCACAACCAATGTGGTTGCTAGTGAAGAAGAAGTGGTTGTTGAAGAAGATAACTCCAATAAAGTTATTGAAGAAGTTGTAGAAACCCCGATTTTTACGGTTGTTGAAGAAATGCCGTCATTCCCCGGCGGTGATGAATCCCGTATTAAATTCTTACAGGAAAATATTAAATATCCTCAAATGGCAAAAGAAAGCGGGATACAGGGTACCGTTTATGTAACCTTTGTTGTTGATGAAAAAGGCCATGTTGGCGATGTAAGAGTGTTAAGAGGTATCGGCGGCGGTTGCGACGAAGAAGCTATCAGGGTAGTCAGACTCATGCCTGCATGGAATGCCGGGAAACAATCCGGTAAGCCTGTAAGGGTGCAGTTTAACATGCCTATACGATTTACTTTGAATTAATTTTATTTTACCTTTATATAAGCCGCCTGAAAAGAGCGGCTTTTTTTGTGCCGTTAATATTTTTTCATAATTTTGATAAAAAAACAGGATGAAACCTGTCAGGTCATATTTATTAGCGGCTGTTTTATTCGTTTTCGCTTCCTGCCGGAAGGATATACCCTTACAACAGATTTTTATTACCGATACTACGTCATATTCCTCAACCCCATACACTATTGTTGCTCCGTGGTATTTTCCTACATTGATGAATATTCCTGATGACAACCCTTTAACAGAAGAAGGTATATATCTGGGCAGGTGCCTGTTTTATGATGCACGATTTTCAGGTTATCAATCGCCGGATTCTCAGATGTGTTGTGCTACATGTCACTTGCAGGCAAATGCATTTGAATGCGGCACCGATGGACCATTTTCTGATGGCCATCCCATTGGTATTGGCGGGAATTATACACCACATTATATGTTGCCGATGGTTAACCTGGTATGGCAAAACAACGGATACCTTTGGAGCGGAGCTGTTTATGAAGGAAATCCGAATGTTGCGAAAAGAAGACTGGAAGATCTCGTTTGGATGGGGGTATATGCTAAACATGAGATGTTCAGTGATTCGAACAGGGCAAAAGCTGCCATACAGAACATACCCGGTTACAGACCATTATTTAAAAGGGCCTTTGGAACTGAAAATATCACATTTAACCTGATGACAAAGGCAATAGCCCAATTTATCAGAAGTATAGTATCTTGTAACTCAAAATTTGACCGGTATCTTCTCGGACAAACTTCGCTGACACCTTCCGAATCAAATGGTTTTGTTCTTTTTGTTACCGAGACCGGTGCTGATTGTTTTCATTGTCATGGTGGTGATGGGAACCCGCTTTTTTCAACCTATTTATTTTATAATAACGGAAAGGATACAGCCTTTTCTGATCCCAATGATCATTTTGGCGTTACAGGAGATCCAATGGACATTGGGGCTTATAAAGCACCATCTTTAAGAAATTGTGAGTTGACGGGGCCGTATATGCATGATGGGCGCTTTACAACGCTTGACGAGGTGATTGATTTTTATAGTGCGGGTGTGGTTTGGTCTCCGTCGATAAGCCCATTAATGCATAAAGTGAATGATGGGGGAGCACAACTTACAAACCAGCAAAAAGCCGACCTCAAAGCTTTTTTATTAACGCTGACAGATCATACATTGCTGACCAATCCGGCCTACGGGCCACCTCCTGAACTACCATGATTTTTTTTAGATTATTCTTTTAATCTACGCGTTAACATTTGATTGATAATGTAAAAAAGGATGATTCTTCGGAATTGGAAGATTTTAATAGTAATAGTGTCTTTCTATCAGGAATGAAGATTTATTCATTTACAATGAGATTTATAAAAAGATACTAAATTTGTATTATAAACTTAAAAAAACAGCCATGAAAAAGTATTTGTTTATAGTAGCCTGTTTCCTTCCATTGTTCTGGAGTTGTAACAACAGTTCTGAAAGTGGCGAGGACCAGCTTGATCCTAAGGATCAACAGATAATAGATTTACAGCAGCAATTAACACAAAAGGATTCCAGCGTAAATGAGATGTTCACTTTTATCAATGATGTGGAAGATAATCTGAACAGCATTGAAGCCAGCCAGATGAAGATTTCCGAGTCAAAGAAAGGGAATACGGAAGTAAAGCAGGATATAAAAGAGAGCATCATGGAACATATTACCAACATCAATACACTGTTGGAACAAAATAAAGAATTGATAAAGAAACTGGAAGGAGCTTTGCGTAAGTCAAACATGAAGGTGGATGCCCTGCAAAAAACCATTGAAATGCTTAACCAGCAGATAACTCAGAAGGATGCCGAAATTGCCGATCTGAAGGTTCAGCTTGAAAAATTGAATTTTACGGTGGCTGAGCTGAATACCAAAATTGATGATCTTACGGGCCAGAATGAGGAAAAATCCCAGATGATTGATCAGCAGACGGTAGAGCTTAACACTGCATATTATGTGATGGGTTACCGTAAGGAGTTAAAAACTAAAGGTGTTATTATCAACGATAGACTTTCGCAGAAAATAAACCCTGATAATTTTACAAAAATTGATATTCGGAATACGACCGAAATTAGTTTAAATGTGAAAAAGGCCAGACTGATTTCCACTCATCCTGAAGGAAGTTATACTTTAGTGAAAAATGGTAAGATTATCAGTAAGATTGCAATAAATAATCCCAAGGCTTTTTGGAGTCTGTCAAAGATTTTAGTAATAGAACTGGATTAAAAAGTAATGGATTTTTATACAGGGGCGGCGGGTTTCACCCGCCGCCCCTGCTGTTTTTGAACTATAACAATCCCAATTCCAGTTTGGCTTCAGGCGACATCATATCCTGGTTCCATTCAGGCTCGAAAACCACATCCACATATACACTCTTAATACTGTGAACAGCCTGTATGGCATTCCGCACCTCAATAGGTAATGTCTCCGCGACAGGGCAGCTGGGTGAGGTCAGGGTCATTTTTATATTTACCGCAAACTGATCATCAATATTTATTTCATAAATAAATCCCATATCATAAATGTTCACCGGTATTTCAGGGTCAAAAACCGTCTTGAGCTTTTCGACGATAGTGGCTTCCAGTTCAGATTTATCCATGTTTTTATCTTGAAGATTCGTATTTTGTTTTGTAAACCAGCGCATATAATTTCATTTGTTTAATCATTGAATTAAGGCCATTGGAACGGGTGGGGGAAAGGTGCTCACGAAGCCCGATATTGTTGATGAAATCCATATCGGCATTTATAATTTCATCGGGTGAGAGTCCGGAAAGTGCATTGATAAGGATACCGACAATTCCTTTTGTTATGATTGCATCGCTATCAGCTGTGAACCATACCCTGCCATCCTTATATTCAGCATATAACCATACCTGCGACTGGCAGCCTGAAATCAGGTAATTTTCGGTTTTATATTTTTCATCAATCAGAGGTAATGATTTTCCAAGCTCAATGATGTAATTATATTTATCCATCCAGTCGGTAAAAAGTTCAAATTCTTTTATAATATTGGCTGTAGATTCCTGGTAAGTTTTCATTATGCAAACATTAATTTGATTTTCTTCAAAGCCTCAATCATGGCCTCAATTTCTTCTTTAGTGTTATAAATGGCAAATGAAGCCCTTACTGTTCCGGGTATCCTGAAAAAATCCATCAGTGGCTGAGTACAGTGATGGCCGGTACGTACTGCAATACCAAGTTTGTCGAGTATAATTCCGGCATCATAAGGATGTATGTTGCCCAAAATAAAAGAAATCACCGAGGCTTTATTTTCGGCTGTTCCATAAATTTTAATATCTTCAAATTGTTCAAGCTGACGAGTGGCATATTCAAGTAAGTCATGTTCGTAAGCTGAAATGTTGTCATAACCTATTTCTGAAATAAATTTAACGGCTTGTTGCAATCCGATTACATCGCCAACATTAGGTGTGCCGGCTTCAAATTTAAAAGGAAGTTCGTTATAGGTAGTCTTTTCAAAAGTGACATTTTTTATCATTTCGCCGCCACCCTGGTAAGGAGGGAGTTCGTTAAGTATATGCTCTTTTCCGTAAAGAACGCCAACACCCATAGGCGCGTACATTTTATGTCCTGAAAAACAATAGAATTCGCAATCCAGGTCCTGAACATCTATTTTTATATGCGATATAGCCTGTGCACCGTCAACAAGCACGGGAATGTTTGCGGCATGAGCCGTTTTTATTATTTTTTTTATATCGTTTATAGTCCCGAGTGTATTTGAAACATGTGTGATGGCAAGCAGTTTACATGATTCATCGAGAAGGTTTTGAAGTTCACTGAAGATTATCGTACCATCAGGGTTTATTGGAATAACTTTAAGTTTAGCCTGCCGCTCTTCACATGCCAGTTGCCAGGGAACAATATTGGAATGATGTTCCATAGCGGAGATGAGTATAGTATCACCTGGTTTTAAGAAGCGTTTTGAGAATGAAGATGCCACAAGGTTGATTGATTCCGTAGTGCCCCGTGTAAAAATGATTTCGTGCATGTGGCGTGCATTGATAAAATTCTGCACGGTTTTACGGCTTTCTTCGAATGCATTGGTGGCTTGCTGGCTCAGAAAGTGTACTCCACGGTGAATATTACTATTCATGGTGGTGTAATAATGATTCAGTGAATCGATGACACATTGGGGCTTTTGAGTAGTGGCGGCATTGTCGAAGTATATCAGGGATTTGCCGTTGACCTGCTGTTTAAGTAAGGGAAATTGTTCCCGGATTTTTTCAATATCCATCGCGTTGTACATGATTCAGATTTTGCTCATATCAATCTCAAAGCGGACGACATCATTTTCTTTACAATGAAGTACACACTGGTCGCATATTGATAATTCGCCTTTGAGCCGTTTGACGATCATTGCATCAATACGTTCGCGTAATACTTCAATATTTATTTTATTTGCTATTTCGGCTGCAAAAGCATACATCAGCAGCATGCGGGCATTTCGGTCGCATATACCGCGTGATTTTAAATAAAATAATGCTTCAGGGTCAAGCTGCCCCACTGTAGCCCCGTGACTGCATTTTACATCGTCGGCATAAATCTCGAGAAATGGTTTACTGCTGACATGAGCGGTGTCGGTAAGTAAAATATTTTTATTGCTTTGATATGCTTCTGTTTTCTGGGCATCACGGCTGACATGTATATGGCCATTAAATACGGCACTGGCATTATCATCCATTATACCTTTAAATTGTTCGTAACTGCTTGTTTCGGGTGCGCCATGGTCAATATAGACCTGGTTGTCGACATGCTGTTCCCTGTCTACAAGATAAAGTCCAAATACTTTTGCATTTGATCCCTGGCCCCTGAGTGAAACATAGGTTTCATTTCTGATGAGGCCTCCATTGAAAGTAAGCGTGTTTGTATTAAGATGGCTGTTTTTTTCCAACTGATAAAAATTATTGGTTATCACAGTTGAAAGGCTGTCTTTATTTTGTAATTTATAGTAGTCGAGGCTGGCATTTTCGTCAATAAAAAACTCGGAACAGGCATTGATAAAACTCTTTTTATGTTTGATCGAATCGTCGCAATATACCAACGTGAGCCTGGCGTTTTTGCCCAGGATGACCAGATTGCGGGGTTGAATAAAAAGATCCTCATCGGTATTAACAATATTAACCATCTGTATAGGTTTTTCAATGCTAATACCATCGGGGACGTAAATAAATATGCCATCCTGTGCAAATGCTGTATTGAGCGCTGTAAGGCCGTTTTTTTCAGTATCAGCAATTTTTCCGTAATATTTATTTATAAGTTCGGGATGAGTTTTAAAAGCAGTAGCAATGCTGCCAACAATGATGCCGTTGGGTAACTCAGTTATGGGGCTATGCTTATATACATACCAGCCGTTGAGCTGAGTGAAAAGATATGTTTCGAAATTGTGAATTTCGCAACGGAAAATCTTATCAATATCAACATTTTGATCAGATGCGGAGAAATGAAAATTATATTCTGTATTCAATGAGTCGATCAGGCTGGTGCTTCTCCATTCTTCAATGCTTTGTGTTGGAAACCCGTTTAATGAAAATGAATTTAAGGAGTTTTCCCGCAGTGACGAAACATATGGGGAATCATTGATGCAAATGTCTGCCCTGAACTTTTCAAATAAGCCGGTTAATAGTTCTTTTTCCGGAACAAGGGTTGCTGATTTCATAGTCTTTATTTTTCAATTTCCTCTTTAATCCAGTCATAGCCTTTAGCTTCAAGTTCAAGTGCAAGTTCTTTGCCTCCTGATTTAACGATGCGCCCTTCGAACAGTACATGAACAAAGTCGGGCACTATATAATCCAGAAGGCGCTGGTAATGTGTAATAACAATAAAGGCATTGTCGGGGCGTTTGAGTTTGTTCACTCCATTAGCAACAATTTTCAGTGCATCAATATCGAGGCCGGAATCGGTTTCATCGAGTATGGCTAAAGTGGGTTCCAGCATGGCCATCTGAAAAATTTCGTTGCGTTTTTTTTCGCCTCCGGAAAAACCTTCATTTACTGAACGATTGGTAAGATTAGACTGGATTTCCACCATTTTTTTCTTTTCTTCCATGAGCTTCAGGAATTCTCCGGCGGTGAGAGATGGCAGCCCACTATATTTACGATGCTCATCTACTGCCGTTCTCATGAAATTTGTCATGCTGACACCGGGTATCTCAACAGGGTATTGAAATCCGAGGAAGATTCCTTCACGTGAGCGGGTTTCAACAGGCATGCTCAGCAGATCCTGGCCTTTATAAAGTATTTCACCTTCAGTAACTTCAAATACATCGCGCCCGGCAATAACCGATGCCAGGGTGCTTTTGCCCGTACCATTCGGCCCCATGATAGCATGTATTTCGCCGGCATTAACATTCAGGCTGAGGCCTTTAATAATTTTTTTATTGTTGATGGAAACTTTTAGATTTTTTATTTCGAGAAGTTGCATGGTATTTATGAATTATTGTTGCACGAAGTTACAAAATATTTTGTTGTTATTTAAACTTAATAAAAATAATTTATTAAAGTAATAAAACAGGACAACGTAAAACGATGAAGAATAATTATTTAGTGTTTGTAAGAAAACGCCAATTTTTTCGTTACGCTTGCGACAAAAATGCTCATTTACACCAGTAAACTCCGCTTTTTGTCGCTTCGCAAGCCTCAAACTTGACGTTTTATTTGTACAAACACGAGTTTTCTTATAGACACTATTTAAGTTTAATAATCATTTTGAGTTTGGCCTCCATCAGTGCCAGTTCCTGTTTGGCTTCATTGATTTTATTTTCAAATTCTTCTTTTAACAGGTTTGCCTTTTTGGAGTTTGAGAGAAATCCGATATTGTTTTCCCAGAGTTTAATATCGTTACGCAGCATATTGATTCTTCCTTCGAGCTGTATGCGTTCTTTTGAGATTGCCCTGCCTGCTTCCGGAGAATTCTGAAGGTTTTCAATACGGTTTTTATAGCTCATTGTATTGATTTCAACGGATGAAATTTTAAGTTTTTCCATCAATTGATTGACTGCCTGACGGTATGTTGCCTGAAGTTTGTCTTTAACATCCATTGGAACATGCCCGATGTCCATCCATTCGCGCTGAAAATTCTTGAGGGCTTCAAGGTTTTCGTTTTTATTTTCTGAAAACTGGAAAGAGGTCAGGCGTTCGATGAGGTCTTCTTTCTTTTTCAGGTTTTCCTTTTCTATATCCTTGATGTTGGTATAATAAGAAGATTTTTTTGAAAAGAAGTCGTCACAGGCTGCTCTGAAACGTTTCCATATTTTATCAGAGTTGCGTTTGGGTACTGGACCGATCTTTTTCCATTCCTGCTGTAATTTTAATATTTCTGCAGTAGATTGTTTCCAATTGTTGTTATTGACCAATGCTTCGGCTTGGTTGCAAAGGTCAAGTTTCTGGTTGTAATTGGTAATCTGTTGTTCTTTTAGTTCGCCAAAAAATTCTTTTTTATTATTAAAGAAGATGTTGATAGCACCGCGGAATCTTTCCCAAACCTCATCATTGTGTTTGGCCGGTGCACGCCCGATGCTTTCCCAAAGTTCCTGCATTTCAAGAACCTGTTCGGTTTTTATTTTCCAGTCGTTACTGTTAAGAATATCTTCGGCGTTGATGGCTTCTATCTTCTCACAAAGGGCATTTTTTGCAAGTAAATTGGTTTCCTGTTCGGCATTGAGATTATTATAATAATCCTTTCTATGGCTGTTGATGTTATCTGAAACAGTTTTAAAACGTTCCCAAATTTCATCTTTCTTATCCTGCATAACAGGCCCTATTTCTTTCCATTCTTCATGGTATTTTTGAAGAAGCTTGAATGAACGTGTTATGGATTTTTCTAAAAGAAGTTCTTCTGCTTTTTCGCAGAGTTGAATTTTCAATTCCAGGTTTTTCCTGAGGTCAAGGTCTTTAAGTTCTTTATTGATTTTTACCTTTTCAAAAAACTTTTCAACCAGGAAGTGGTAGTTATTCCACAGGCCTTCAATTTCATTGCGCGGCACCTGACCGATCTGTCTCCATTTTTCCTGGAGGTTTTTGAAATCATCATAGGTCTTTTTTAATGATTCTTCCGATGCTATAAGTTGCTTTATTTCTTCGAGAATTTGTTTTTTTAATTCAAGGTTCTGCAGCTTGATTTTTTCCTGCTCGATATCATCTTTGGCTTTCTTTTCCTTGTACATATCGAAAGCTGCTTTATAGCGTTCTTCCAATGGGTCAGCGGGAGGAAGATATTCTTCTTTTGTTCCACCTTCCTGAAGGAAATTTTCGAGATGTTCCTGTTTTTCTTTTTTAACCAGGCTGATGTATGCTACTTTAATTCCGGCTACTCTTGCCTTGATTTTATTGATCTCATGTTCTCTCACAAGTTCTTCAAGCAATTCAACCAGCTTTTCTTTTGGTAAGGTGCTGTAGGTAGCAATTTCTTCCTCCTCGTGTTCTTCTTCAGCCTCATTGTCATTTTCAGTAAAATCTTTATCGCTGAGCAATTCATCATTATCCGCGGCTTTTTTGGAAATTTCACCTTTTTTCACAGCGGATTTTTTTGCAGTAATTTTTTTCTGTTTTGGTGCATTTTCTTCAGAAACGGGTTGTTCCGTCTGTTCAACAGTTGGTATTGTAGTTTCACTGACTTCGGCGGGAGCGGCCTCATTTACCGGTTCATTTAATTGTTCAGCAGGCGGTTCGGTATGTTGCCCTATTACCGGCTCAACATTACTTTCAATACTGATCACCCCTGTTGTTTCGGCCTGGGCTACATTACCGTGAGTTTCATTAGAAACTTCATTGTTGGGTTCATTGTTGTCAATGTTTTCAGAAGGATTTTGATCGTTTAATTCATTCATGATTTTACACTATTAATAATAAAAACTACCGAAACCTTGCGGAATCAGTAAAGAAGATTACAAAGGATTGCAAAGGTAATACATTTTGATATGCAATGACATAAAGAAAAGTGTTAAAAATACTGATGATTATTCTATGCCCCGTTTGTTGAACAAAAGATACCCGATGTTAAACATCAGTGAAAAGGGATTTTCTTTTTTATGATAATAAGAAAGACTCAGGCTGATAGGGCATACAGGGCTATTATATACCAATGCGGCATACCCGAGAAATGTGCGGGAATCTAATACTTTTCCATAACGGGCATTATAGTTTTCATCTCTTTTTATTTCCCGGTATGGCTGTAAAATATAGCCTTCGAGGCGGAAATGTATTTTTTTGTAAATATTGAAAATATTTTTAATTCCAACAGCGGCATAGAGATTTGACCGAAAGCACGGAATGAAAAATGCCCTGCTTTCAGGTGTTGGTTGAAACGCCGGGGCTGATAGAAGGCTTGAGGTGAAGTTGTTGAATAATGGTTTATTGGTTACAGTTAATTCAGTATAAATTCCGAAATTGTAAATCTTCGATGCTTTAAAATATTGATCGTAAATAAACTTAATCTGCAGCCAATGGTGCGATTTGCTATATGTGCCGATGTCAAGTGAGGTGGAACCCGGGACATTATGCTCTTTTCCATAATTGTATCTTGTATCAATAAGTATCATTTTTCCGGCTGTAGAATATTGCTTTTGGTTCAAAGAGCTGCGATTGTATTGTGCGTGAATGGTTAAAAAATCGAATGTGGTGCGGTCAGCGGTATCTGTTTTAGAGAAATTGTTCGTCTGGTAATAATCCGTTCTGATGCGCCCGATAGCAGGGCCGAACACAAATTTCCCCTTTGTACTTGAGGGTATTGCAAATTCTGTAATGAAATTCACTTCATTGTCAACAAGGTAAGATGGATTTTTATCATCGAAAAAACGGGTTGTTGTTTTAAAATAATCCCATTTACTCCATGAGCAGGATGCCTCAAGGGATAAAGGAACAGCTGTAGGAAAATCCAAACGGTTTTTGACAAAGACAGAACTATAAAATCTTCCGATATAAAAATTGGCAAAGAATTTTGATGCAGCAAGGCCAAGATATTTGTATTGCAAGCCGATATATGCTCCTGTAAGGTTGCTTGATGAAATCAATCCACCTAATTGCGCCACAAAATTCTTATCCCTCTTCACATTCAGGTTCAGGGTGTAATAGCCGGTTTTATTGTTGAAAAATGCCTTTGGATATATTGATTCAATTTTATCATCGGCGATCAGGCTGAAATATTCTTCTTTAAGCTGTTCGGCGTTAAGAATGGAGTCTTTATGCATGATAGAACGCCTGATATATAGCGATTGTACAGGATTGACGCCTTCAATAATGATTGAATCAAAGAGCAGTTGCGGTTTTTTATCAAGGAATTTTTTTCTTTTTTGATTGCGTTCTTCTTTACAGATGGAATCATGCACAAAAAGCCTGATATCATCGATTTTTTTTATTGCTGTTTCATAACCGATATCAATGATTTCTTTTGCCCGTTCAAAATCGAGTACACTAACCTTGGGTAATTTTGGAGAAATCATAACGCTGTTATCACAAATAACACTATAGTTGGTGTTGGTGGTCAGCATATTTTCAATCTGTTCAAGCACATTGTTTTCGTCGATGGAGCTGGAACTCCAGTTTGAAGCTACATTGCTTCCTATAATGATATCGGGGTTAAAATCTTCGAGGGCTACATCCGAAGGGAAATTGTTATACATGCCTCCGTCGAAAAGCAATTTATTATCAATTTTGATGGGTTTGAAATAAAAAGGGTAAGTCATGGATGCTCTTACAGCTTCGGGCAGGTACCCGGAACGGAAAGTCACCGGTTTTTTTTCGGCCACATCAGCAGCCACACAACGGAACGGGATGTATAAACTGTCGAAATTGTAGTTTGCTGCGACGCCGGCTGATGCCAAAAAATACATCATGCCAAAATCAACCTGGTAGGGAGAAATAATATTTGTAGGCAACTGGTAGCTGAGTATGGTGTCATAATTGAATTTGAAGTTGATCCATGACGCATCAGGTGCATCTTCTTTATAATAAAACTTGTATTTATCCTCAATTGAGCCATTAGCCCAATTCAGAAATTCTTCCGAAAGGATGATCTTTTCGATTTCTTCGGGTGTGTAACCAGCCACGTACATGCTTGCTACGATGGCTCCCATTGAGGTTCCTGCAATATAATCTATTGGAATGCAATTTTCTTCGAGTGCTTTCAGCACCCCGACATGTGCACAACCTTTTGCTCCTCCTCCGCTCAATACAACGGCAACTTTTTGGGCGTGTGCCGAAAAAGTTATTGCTACAGCAAACATCAAAAACAGGAAAACTATTTTAAAATACTGTTGCATATAATACCTCAAAACAGGGCATAAATGAAGTACACGTTCACAATCACATATCAAATCACATGGGCAGGTTCCTTTATGCTTGAATTTATAATTAAACTAAAATTATTGTTTCAACTTTATTTAATTTTATTTAATGCCTGGTCAAGATCTTCTATAATGTCATTAACATCTTCGATACCCACCGAGAAACGAACGAGGCCGTCAGTGATACCTGCCAGTTCGCGGCTTTTTTTCGGAAGTTTGGAATGGGTCATTGAAGCAGGGTGCTGGATAAGTGTTTCGACACCGCCTAATGACACGGCAAGCAATGCAAGGTGTACATTGTCCATCAGTACTTTTCCGGCATCGAGTCCGCCTTTTAATTCAAAGCTTATCATACAACCGGGGCCGTCCATTTGTTTCTTTCCAAGCTCATATTGCGGATGATTTTTTAATCCCGGGAATTTTACCCATGCTACCTTAGGATGCTTGTCGAGGTATTCTGCAATTTTTATGGCATTTTCCTGAGCGCGTTCAACGCGTACTCCAAGGGTTTTCAAACCGCGGTGCGCCAGAAAGGCCTGATGAGGATCGATATTGAATCCCATGTTGACCATCACCGGGCGGAGAATGCTATAATAGTCTTTATTTTTTGTAACGACCATACCGCCTACGATATCGGCGTGGCCGTTGATGAATTTTGTCATGGAGTGTAAAACTACGTCGGCGCCTAAATCAAGAGGACGCTGCAGATAAGGGCTGCAGAAAGTGTTGTCGACAACAAGCGGTAAGTTGTGTTTATGAGCAACTTCAGCGGCAGCTTTAATGTCGATGATGTCCATAGTTGGGTTGGCGGGTGTTTCAATATAAACCATTTTGGTATTTGGTTTAATTGATTTTTCAATGTTTTCAATTTTTGAGGCATCGATGTATGTGCTTTCGATTCCGAATTTCGGGAAAATGTTTTCGATGATACCTCTTGCAGGTCCATAAATGGCGTCATGGCTTACCAGGTGTGCTCCGTTCGACAGCAGACCCATATATACGGTGCTTATAGCCCCCATGCCTGATGTTGTAGCAATTCCGTCATAACCGTTTTCAAGTGAAGCCACAGCCTGTTCCAGGGCTTTTATTGTTGGATTCCCGATACGGGAATATATGTATCCGTCTGCCTCGCCGGAAAAACATTTGGCGCCATGTTCGGCATTTTCAAATGCAAATGTTGATGTCTGATATATGGGAACAACAGCACTGCCATACTGATCTTTAATTTCTCCACCGTGAATGAGTTTTGAATTGAATCGCAAATTATCTTTTTTCATAACAATTAGTTTTTTTGCAAAGTTAGAAATAAGCGGATACAAATAGAAGTATTTGAAGTGAAAATTTATGTATCAGGTTTCTTATTGCAAATATTTATTGGGTTTTGCAGGTTATTTATTTCTTTTTAATGATAATTTATATGTATATTTGAGGAAGGAATAATATTGGGGTTTGTAAACGGCAACCAACAAGTATTAATAAACTGTCTGCAAGCAAGAAGTTATGGGAAATGCAAAATGCGATAAACAATCATTAGTTTAAAATATGAAAAAAAAATCAACAATTATTTTAGAATTATTATTGTTATTTCTATGTCAGAATTCTTTTGCTCAGAATTGGACAATTATCAACCCTGGTTATAAATATAACTATTCAACCCGGGATTTGAAATTTGAAAATACAAAAACTATTTATGTTGACTCTATAGATGTTTTGGGAAGCGATTCTATTTTTTATTTAAATAGAGTTTTTGTTAAAATAAATAAAGGCACATACGAAGGAATTGATACGATAATTACAAATTCACCACAATTTCTTCAGAGAAAAATTAAGAAAAAAACAAATGGTGATCTTTTATTATCAGACCCATCTGAATTATTACTTAAAACTCATTGCAATATAGGTGATTCATGGACTTTTGACAGTGTAAATAATATTTCCGCACAATTAATTAGTATTAATTATGACACTGTTTTTGGTATTTATGATTCAATTAAAAAAATTGTTTTATCATCTTCTGATACTATAATTTTTAGTAAAAATTATGGACTTATAAAATATTCTACTTCCTATTTAGACACCAATAAATATTACTTGAAAGGAATTGAAGGCTTGAATATAGGATTACAAACACCAAAATACCATGATTTCTTTAATTTTAGTATTGGAGATGTTTTTGATTATCATAGATATTATTCTCATGAAGCACCTACAAGTTATTCAGAATATAAAGGCAATTGGGATATCAGATATACTATATTATCCAAGAATACTTATGGTGATACGATTAGGTACGAAGTAAATATTTTGCAAAAAGCTGTTTTGTGGTCTCGTTACGGCAATACTTTTGATACTTCTTATGAAAATTTCAACTCAACTATTAACTATATTTATAACAATAATAGCTGTCTGAATTTTTTTAATAATGAGTTAAAGATAACAGGCTCTCAGTACAACGAAATATCTTTTGTTTTCGATACTATTTTCAATGCAATTGGCAAAAAAGTTATGAGTTCAAGTAATGTGTATTATGTAGGAGGAGATACAATAAGAATTATTTTTGATTGGGGCGGACTGACTAAATTTGCAAGATTTCTATATGCAAAAGAAAGAGGGGAGATAAATTACCATTCCTATGAACGTGAGTATCCTTCTGCTAAGACGATTGACAGTACATTGGTTGGCTGCAAGCTTAGCGGGATTGTATATGGAATATTGAAGCCAGATTCCTTCTATATCAATAATAATATTTTGCCAACACCAGGAAATAGCCCGAGAATTTTTCCAAACCCTGCCAGAACTGAATTGACAATAGAAACTTCGCCATTAAATCCAGAGGGTACTGTAATAATTTGCGATATTAATGGAACAGAAATGTTAACACGTCAAATAAGAGGTAGTAAGACTCAGATTAATATTCAGAGCCTCAAAAGTGGGATTTATTTTGTAAAATTGATAACCGAAAATAATGTTGAATTAAAAAAAATAGTTAAAGAGTAATAACCAGTCAAAGTTTTGGCGGATGTTAACTGCAGTTTTAGGAATGAAAGTGTAATGCCTGAGATGCCCATGAGAGCTTGCTTAAATCCTCTAAATTGTAACCTTTCAGCTTTAGCAAAAATTTTAAAAATGACAACAGACCAATATTCAACATTTCAGAAATTTTCAGACAAGGAATCAGCCATAGAACTCGAAGATCTGTTAAAGTAACATGGCATTGATTGTTTATTTGAAGACACTTCCGGCAGGGTTGACCTGACATTTTCCAACAGTGAGTCGATTAAGGAATACCGGATAAAACTTAAGATGGAAAATTTTGAGGCGGCGAACGACCTGCTTTTGCAACTGGCATCCAAACAAATCGACAATGTAGGCAAAGATTATTATATCTTTGACTTCACTGATGAAGAACTGATGGAAATTATTTCCAAACCTGACGAGCGGTGCAAGTTAGATTATTTATTGGCAGAAAAACTTTTAAAAGAGAGAGGAAAGGAAATAATCCCCGAGATCGCCGCCGCAATTAATAAACAGCGGATACAGCAACTGGCGCAACCTGAGCAAAGCCAGACAGGCTGGATAATTGCAGGTTATATTTTTTCTTTTCTTGGCGGATTACTTGGTGTCTTTATAGGATGGCATCTGCGGTTTCACAAAAAGACCTTGCCCAATGGAGACAAGGTTTTTGCCTATTCAACACTTGACAGAAAAAATGGTTTCAATATTTTTATTATTGGTATTATTTGCTTTATTTTTTTAATAATTCTGAAAATATTGTTTTGGGTAGAATAATGAGATAGTTGCTGCCTTGTAGCATACAAGAAAAGACCAATCTTAATTCGTGAACAGTGAAGTTTATTTGAAAATTGTAACCTGTTGAACGGCATTTCTAGTGGTCACAAATTGCAATCACATGTTACATATTTATCATTTTGCTTTCACAGCATACTCTTCAGCCATTTTTTTATCCCCGAGATTCATATAAGTCACTGACAATTTGTTCAGAATATCTTTGTCGTCGGGTTTTACTTTTTCGGCTTTGAGCAGGTATCTTAATGATTTCTGAAAGTCGTGTTGCAAGCCATAAGCCGTACCCAGGTTGCGAAGTGTTTCAATATTGGTGGGATTTAGATCGTATGCTTTGTTCAGGTATTCAAAAGATTTATCAAAGTCATGAAAGACCCTTCCGTATATTTCGCCAAGTTTATTATATGCCTTGTCAAACTGTGGGTTTTTTGCCAGGATTGTATTCAATAATACCAGTGCAGAATCAATCCTGTTGGTGTTGGTGTATATCTCCGCCAGAAGGTATTCGTACTCTGAATGCTCCGGAACATAACGTACCAGGGCTTTAAAATTTTCTTCTGCCTGTCTGATATTTCCTACATGGTAACATGTGAGTGCATCATTATACAGGTATGAAACCGCGTCGGAATTTGTGTTTTCCAGTTTCAGGGCTTCAACAAGCGATGTGTGGCTTCCTTTATAATCTTTCAGGAGGTGTTGCCCATATCCCAGGTACACCCAGCCTGAAGTAAATCCCGGATAGATTTCCACGCTTTTTTTAAGGTACCCGATTGCTTTTTCAATTGTTTTTATACGAATGACATCGGGAGTTTTTTCGTTGACGCTTTTGATGAGCATTTCACCGGCGCCTGCGTTCGCTTTTGCGCTGTTGGCTGAGGTTTTTACATCTGTAGTGTACAAAGTAAAAGAATCTTTCCAAGCAAAATTGCGGCTGAATGTCTTTATAGAATATAAGGTAACTATCGTGGTCAAAATAATTTTAGCAGCAAGAAGTGTGTTTTTTCTGTTAAAATACTTGACAATGCTGTAAGAGACAGCAAGGGTAAAACCCAGCAAGGGCGCAAACATAAAACGCTCGTTCATAAATGTGCCGATATTAAAAACCAGGTTTGATGATATTGAAAATGTGATCAGAAAGAATAAAATTGCGTAAGCAATGAGGTTCCGGTATTTAATCCGGATAAGGCTGAAAACAATAAGTGCAAGATAAACTATTATTGACAGTATCACGCGGTAATCCGAAAAACCAAGCAGCGGGACTTGGTAAGGGTAATAATCATGCGTGAGCGAGTGTGGAAATAATACAAGAATCAGATATTTCCCCCAGGTGAAAAAGATAGTTGCATATTTCTGAATAACGGTGGTATGCAGAAAAGGATTGTCAAGCAGCTCTTTGCTGACTATTCCGGTATTGATAAACCCAAGTGCATTGTACCTCAGGCCGGCATAAACCGCTAAACCCAGGAATAAGGGAATTAAAATTATGAGATAGTTTTTTATTGTTTTTTTGTATGCAAAAAATAATGATAAGGGTATTATTGCCATAAAGGTGACGGCATTTTCTTTTGAAAGCAATGCCAGAGTATAGACAATAAAGATCAAAAGCAGGCTGGTGAATTTTTGATTTTTGAAATACATGATTGAAAAGTACCATGCGGCCAGCGATCCGGTCAATGCCAGCAATTCATCACAACCTTTAATATTGGCGACTACTTCGGTATGCAGCGGATGGCAGGTGAACAGTAATGTTGCAATAAATGGAACCGATACATACCAGGGGCCTGTGTCGTATTTTTCAAAGGTGATTTTTAAAACTTTCAGGAGCAGCATGCAAAGCAGGCCGTATAGAAGGACATTAAAGAGATGCCCGATAAAAGGACTTAATCCGAAGATCTGGTACTCAACGGCAAAGAGCGCTTGCGATAACGGCCGGTATCTGCCCCCGGGCAGGAATTTATTTGCTTTATCGCCAAAGACACCGTAAAATGAATTTTTTGTGAAGATCTCGCCAAGTCCGGAGAATCCTTTCTTTGTGACTTTATTATCGGTGATGATCAGCCCGTCATCAAGGGCGTATTTAAAGAATAAGGTGTTTGAATAGATCAGCAGGCTTACGATAACAATGACGAGATACTGCATCTTCGTTCCTGAAAAGAAATTAGTATTAACAGGTAAGACCTTTGAAGATAAGGGTTTTGCAGTTTCTACACTTATTTTTTGCCTGGTTTTTTTTGCCTGCATTTTGATTCGTGGAGAATGTTTCTTTATTTAAAATCGGGATAAAGCAAATATTTATTACGGATTTTTTTAAAGTTTTCAAGCCCTGTTTGCCAGCTTGCCCTGATTTCGTTCTCGGTTTTTCCGGCAATGATCTGCTGTCTGAGGCTTGCCGTTCCGGCCAGGCGGTCGAAGCTGCTGTTAAAGAATTCTGTTTTATCTTTCAGCTTTTTATATAATTCAAGTAATGGAAACAGATACAGTTTTCCATATCCTTTAATATAGTTTTTAGCATAATTATGAAAATCATATCCGTTGCAAAGTTTGTTTTCATAAGGTGGATTTTTCGACATTCCCTCAATGCTTTTGGGCGTGAAAGAAAACCCCGTACTATCGAGCAGGGGGCTGCCGATGATTTCGAAGGGCCTGCCGGTGCCACGCCCGACACTGATGCATGTACCTTCAAAAAGGCAAAACGTGGGGTATAAATATATGGATTCCATGGTAGCCAGGTTAGGAGAGGGCTTTTGAGGAAGCTGATAAAAATAATTATGATTGTAGTTGTTAACGGGAACATATTGAAGCTGGCATTGTATGCCGTTTTTCAGCCATTTTTCGCCATTCAGCATCCGGGCATATTCGGCTACCGTCATGCCATGCACAATGGGCACAGGGTCAACTCCGACAAATGATGAAAATTCTTTTTCAAGTACAGGGCCGTCGACGTAATAGCCATTGGGGTTAGGCCTGTCGAGCACGACAAAAGTTTTATTGTTTTCGGCACAGGCTTCCATCATATAATGCAGGGTGGATATATATGTGTAAAAACGCGCCCCGACATCCTGAATATCGAAAATGACAATATCAATATTTTTCAGATCTTCAGGGTTGGGTTTTTTATTGTTGCCGTAAAGTGAAATTACCGGAAGCCTGGTCTTTTCATCAGTAGTATTACCTATGGTTTCGCCGGCATCGGCCTTACCCCGGAAACCATGCTCGGGACTGAACACTTTTTTAACATTAAAGCCGGCATTGAGCAAAGAATCCACCAGGTGTACCTTGCTGATCATCGAAGTTTGATTGGCAACAATAGCAATATTCTTTCCTTTCAGCCAGGGAAAATAAATGTCGGTGCGTTCAGCGCCAACCTTAATGTCGGCAGGATAAATGTCGGTTTCGATAATTTCGGTCAATGGCTTTTGGCCGCTACACAGGGTTGTAATAAAACATATCAGGAACAATGCCGGTAAACGGCTTATGAGCTTCATATTTTCAGATAAATTAAATACTTTTGCAAAATAATAAAATTTTCATATTGAACCTTGAATTTTTTATAGCGAAACGTATTATTTCAAAGAACAGGGCAAATTTTTCGAGGCCTATTGTACGTATTGCCGTGTTGAGCATCGCCCTGGGAGTGGCGGTGATGATCGTTTCTGTGGCTATAGTCACCGGTTTTCAAAAAGAAATACGGAACAAGGTTATCGGTTTTGGGGGACATATCGTCATCTCAAAATATGATGAAAATATTTCCATGGAATCGACCCCGGTAAGTATAAACCAGCCATTTTATCCGTCTATCGGGAATGAAGAGGGTATTGCGCATATCGAAATATATGCTACCAAGGCCGGCATCATCAAAACGGATAATGAAATACAGGGCGTTGTATTAAAAGGTATCGGGAGCGATTACGACTGGTCTTTTTTTAAAAACAAGATCATCAAAGGAGCGCCATTTACCGTTACCGATACCGGGAAGACCAACAACATCCTTGTGTCGGAATACATAGCCAAACAACTTTTGCTGGATACCGGCCAGTCGCTGCTGATGTATTTTATCAATAAAGAGCAGACACAGCCGAGTGTGCGTAAGTTCAGGATTTCGGGTATATACAATACCGGGCTTGAGGAATTTGATAAAATATATGTCATTGGCGACATACACCACATTCAGCGGCTGAACAACTGGGATTCCACGCAGGTAGGAGGGTTTGAGATACTGATAAAAAACTTTAAAGACCTGGACAAGATTACCGAATCGGTCTACAACCGTATCGGATACGACCTGAACTGTTCCAACGTGAGGCAGCAGTACCCTCAAATATTCGACTGGCTTGACTTCCAGGATGTCAATGTTACGATTATCATCGTGATGATGGTGGTCGTAGCCATCATCAACATGATCTCGGCCCTGCTGATACTGATCATTGAGAAAACCTTGCTGATAGGCATACTGAAAGCCCTGGGAATGAAAAACTGGAGTGTGAGGAAAATCTTTTTGTATAATGCCACCTATCTTATTGTAAGGGGGCTAATCTGGGGAAATATTATAGCCCTTGTTTTCTGCTTTGTTCAAATGTATTTCGGCGTGTTTAAACTTGATCCGTCATCATATTATGTGCGCGAAGTTCCCATTAATCTTGATATTTTAAGCCTTATACTGATCAATGCCGGCACCATTGCCGTTTGTGTGCTGGCGCTGATTGTCCCTACCTACGTGATAACCAGGATTACACCTGTACGGGCGATGAGGTTCAGCTGATAAAATAACGGGGTGACTGCAAACAGTAAGGCCAGGCGAAGTCACCCCGTTATTACAAAGTGCGAAGTTGGAAAAAATTGCACAACTGGAAATTCTATTTTTTCTGTACAATCAACTTCCCAGCCTTGATTCTGTTTCTTTTCCTGTCAACTACAGAGTAAAAATATACTCCACTGTCGAAGTCTGTCAAATTTATTCTTTTTGTCCTTGAGCCACTGTCAAGGATTACAGTCATTTTTTTTATACCTATTACATTTAATAATTCAAAATAACATTCTTCGGAAAATTTATAATTAATTGATAATTCTGATTGAACAGGATTAGGAAACAAATTAAAATTGTCACAGTTGGCATCATTTCCAGAAAAAACTTCTGTGGGAATTGTACACCACTCTGCTATTGTGCCACCTGAAGTAAAAATTGGCAAGCTGTTAAATGTTTGTGTGATGTAATCATATTGTGGTTGAATGAATGATGAATCATCAAGTAATACATTTGTGACAATTGTAGATGTATTGTAATCAAAACAGTTTGAATGCAGTAAACTATCTAAAACAAGTAGTACAATATCATAATCACCAGTTCCTGTGCTATTCCATCCATTAGATTGGGCTAGTATTGCATAGCCTCCGTCAATTGTTTGAATTACATCTCGTAAATTTGTGGTATTTTGTTTATCTCCAATACATTTTGTCCATAATGTATCTCCTAATGCATTGGTTCGGATAAAATAAATTTGGCTTTTAATAGCACTATTAAAACTTGATGAATAACCAGCAATCAGGAAACCATTGTCTGGCATTAGAAATATTTTGGAGGCATTATCTGCCGAATTTCCTCCATAAGCTTTAGTCCATAATAGGTTGCCCAAACTATCTGTTCGCATTACCAGGATATCATCGTTGATGCCAAATCCACCAGTTAAAGCGTATCCACCATCATTTGTCAGCACAACACTTCCTGGAAAAATGTTGCAAAATGGTGTATTATCATATCTTCGACTCCAAACAACATTCCCAAAATTGTCTAGTTTCATGAGGAAGATATAGCTAAGTTGTGGCCAAAATGTACAACTTATCGCTCCTGTAACAATAAAACCACTATTCAATGTTTTAAAATCTGTGTACATATCAGAATGAATATCACCATATGTTTTAACATATAAAGCTGTACCAGAAGAGTCAATAACCATCAATTTAATTTGATAATTTAGTATACTATCAATGCAGTTACCTAATAAAATAAAGTTGTTATCATTTGTTTTCTTGATGGCTCTAAAATAACCTCCAAGATTTGGCACATAACCTTTTGAATATATTAGGTTTCCCTGAAGGTCAAATTTCATTAATTGAGACAAATTACTACTTCCCCATGTTTGACCAGATATAATTAAGTCATTTTCATTTGTAAGTAGTATATCATTACCTTGTCCACCTGAAATATTAGATGATGCCCTTGTCCATAATGTGTCCCCATTCTTATTTGTCCTGATTAAATATAGGTTTTGATTTCCTAGTCCATACGAACGAGTATTACCAATTATAGCAAACCCAGAATCAGGTAATTGAATCAGACAACCAGGTATTTCAGGCTCTGGGCCTCCATAACTTTTAATAAAAAAAGTTTGCGATATACAAACGATTGGTGATAGAGATAAAGTAATTAATACACTTTTAAAAAATAATTTCAGGATATTCATTCGATGCATTATATTTTTGTCAATACTTCTATTGCTTGTGCATAAACACGTGTAGCTGCTGGCCTTTATTTTTTGTTTAATTCAAAATTGATTTCCGAAAGATTAAAAAGTGTTTGCATTATATCCCACATTGCAATTGTCGTTGAAATAAACAATGTCAAATTTACTGTCTCAGGTATTTTATAACTCAAAACTTCCCAATCAAAAGGGTTTGGTATGTGTTTAAGTATTGCAAAAAGAATTATCAACAATATTGAATAAAAGATTAACCAAATATCTCTTTTAATTTGGCTAAAACCACTCACTAAACTGTTGTACATATTTGCTTTTTGAGTATCATCAAATTTATTGCTATTTTCAATATTTTTTTTTATATCTGAAATCATTGAAAGACCAAAGGTGTAAATGGTCAATGCGAACCCTATAAGTACTCCAAAATAAGTAAATAAATTTGTTGAGTCAAAAACAGTGAACGAGGCAATAGGGGTATTTCTAACAAGATAGTTAGATAACAATCCTATGGAACATACTATAAGTATTGACAAACTTAATCGTTTATACTTCTTCGTCATCTTCATCTCTGCTTTCGAGTTTATTGATAGCGTCTAACTTATCCTTAATATTTTTTAATTCATCATCAGAATATTTATCAACTTTCTTTCTAATAATGTACGTTTTTGCAATATCTGTTTCACTCGTCTTTATTTCCCTTATACCATTTTTCAAAAATTTTAATAAATATTTACCACCAACCTCCATAATATAATCTATATAACTTCCTATAGCTTCTCTTATTATTTTTAACCGACCTTCTTTATTTTTAATTGAAATATCCAAAACTTCGTTGTTAGTTGCTTGTTTAATTTGTTGTAAAACATCTCTTGTATCCTCATGGCCAAAAAAGATTAAATTTGGAGCATTCATTTCTAATGATAGTTCATAAATTTCTTCTGCTGTATCAACATAATTCCAAAATTTCTTTTTTGAAACTAGCGGGTATATATTAACAACATAATCAAATTCTCTCATTTTACTTCTTAAAAAGTCAGATAATATATTTACAGAAATCTCAATTTGCTGGAAAACTGAAACATTTCTTTCTAATAGAATTATTTGATGCTTTGTGTCAATGATTAAATAAACATACTTGGCTTCTTTAATTCCACGAATTTCTATGTCTTCATCCCCTTCTAGATATATTTTCTCATTTGATTCACGAGCAAATTTAATTATATAAACATCATCTTTATTTTGAAAACCATAAAATAAAAATCGTTTACTGCCTCTTACCCATTCTGTCTTTGTATTTACAGCAAGGTCACTTATTATGTCCGTTATTAGTTCTTCTTTACTTTTATTTAATTGTTGTATCAAAGAAATTTGTCCACCAGCAGGTGTAACCAAATATCTATAAGCGTAAAATGGTGACTTTTTATCTACCATATTGTATATCCTTTCTTTTAAATTTGCAGCGACTACTCAGTGCTACAAGTCAACGGCGTATTTTAGCCGATTTACTTGTCCGTATAAGTAATCCCTTCCTTTAACTGTGTATGTGTCCACGAAGATAAGAACGACGTTGATTGCCGACACAAATTTAACTGCTGTATTATATTATTTAAATGTTCGTTTTTCATCTTTTAACTTTGCAAACCTCCACTCCAAATGTTTTGACCAACCATCTAAATCAGGAAAGAAAATTGCATGATTAATGCCTAGCATATTAAGGTCTTTCCTGATGCTAGCAAATGATTTATATGGAATAAGAATTTTGCGTAATTTGTTTTTAAATCTGCTATGTTTTTCAAATTCTATTACTGTATTGTCTCGTCTGAAATGATGTACTGTAAATATTCCTGATTGTGCTGAAATTCTACGAGAAATTACATTAGGTCGAAATATCTTTGTAATATCATTTTTTCTAGGGTCATCTGTTTCAAAATTTATATTAAAATCGGGAACTTCAGCAGCTAATATCCATACGACACCATTTTCATATTCACCATCATCTTTTTTTACAGGGGAGTTTTCGACTGCAAACCATAATGCAGCAAGAGCACTATATGTCCAGTCTAGCAATCTTGTCGGTAATCCATGATGTTGAGCTAAAGCTAATATGTCCCATATACCTTCTGGCTTAAATTCTGTAAGAGGTAAAATTCCACGTTTAAATTCTGCCAAGATTAATTCCTCAGTCTTTCTGAGTCCTATATTATTATTTATTCTTAATTCAAGACGTGCAATTCTAGGTAATAAAGGCTGGTCAACGCATTGTCCTCTGAAAACTAGTTCAGCGTTGTTACCTAATGATTCATTACTTCTTTTAGTCTCACAAATTATTTTGATATAATCTATGACATTCGTTATTGTATGTTCTTTTATCAATTTTGGCATTATTGTTTCTTTTATTTTTTAAGCCTTACAGCTAACGATTGTGTCAGCATATTACCGTTATTCCTACTTTACCCTTTAATGCCTTTACATTCCATCCTTATATTATAAATTTCAGGATTTCAGCATCATATCTACAATTTTTCGTTTACAAGTATTCACAAACATTTACAAATAATTGTAATCATTTGTAATTATAGACCAAAATTAACGAAATAATGTATGAAAATAAAAATTTATTTAAAACTTTTTTAAACCTGAAAAATTCACAAGAATTTTTCACCCTTTGGGCCGACAAAAGAAAATCAA
>CAZVKJ010000052.1:0-26747 GCA_964626855.1 uncultured Bacteroidales bacterium | reverse complement strand
CTAAAAAATCCATCATAAATCTTATTTAACATAAAATCAAAACAGTTTCTTAATAAAAAACATGAAAGTAAAAGAAAATAAACCAAAAAAGCCGCAAAGTAAACTGAACTCCCAAAAAACCGCTAAAAAGTCTGAAAATCAAAATTTTAGCAAATGGGTATGGTTTTTTTTGGCCGGTATTTTCATTACCACGTTTATCATTTATCTGAAAGCGATCGGCTATAATTTACTGTTGTATTGGGACGATAACTTTTATATTACCGCTAATGATCATATAAAAGACTTGAACTGGACGACGGTAAAATTGATTTTTTCAAATTTTTATGCAAGTAATTATCAACCTCTGGTAATGTTGTTTTATGCAGTTGAATACAAATTGGGGAGCGGGCAAGCGCAGATTTTTCATTTCATCAATATTTTGTTTCATCTACTCAATACATACCTTGTTTTTGTACTTGTAAAAAAAATCGCTCCTAAAAATGTATTTGTTGCTTTAATTACTGCTGCTTTTTTTGCTGTCCACCCCATGCATGTTGAATCCGTCGCCTGGGTTTCAGAGCGCAAGGATGTAATGTATTCCTTTTTCTTTTTACTGGGGCTTGTTTCCTATGTAAAATATCTGGATCAGAAAACGTACAAAAGACTGATCATTACTTTGATCTTTTTTGTTTTATCATGCCTCAGCAAGTCGGCAGCGGTTGTTTTTCCGATGGTTATGCTGCTGATTGATTATTATTTATCAAGAAAAATTGACCGGAAAATGATCTTTGAAAAAATTCCATTTTTTCTTGTTTCATTGGTATTTGGTTTTGTTGCGCTTTATTCCCAAAAAAGTTCCGGTGTTTTGGAAGACTGGGCGCCGAAAATGTCATTCATTGAGCATATGTCCGTGATAGCATTTTCGTTTTGCAGTTATATTTTTAAAGCATTCATTCCTATTAATTTATCTGCTATTTATCCCTATCCCATGGAAATAGGGCATACACTTCCCGTGTTATATTACCTGTCGTTGTTATTTGTTATAATTATCTTGTTTTTTGTGGGGTTTTCATACAGATGGGGAAAGGATATCCTTTTTGGTTTTTTGTTTTTTATAATTACAATCATCCTTGTGTTGCAGTTTCTGCCTGTAGGATCTGCAATTATGGCCGACCGTTACACTTACATTCCTTACATCGGGCTCTTTATTATTGTTGGAAAAGTTTTTGATTATTTTTACTCAAAAGCTAAAAACAGGCAGGCATTTCGTAAGTATTCACTGGCTTTCCTTCTGTTTTTATTTTTTATCTTTTCTGCGGTATCATTTGTAAGGGTAAGTGTTTGGAAAAACGATGAAACTCTTTTTTCTGACGCAATTAACAAATATCCAAATTGCAGCATAGCATATGTGAACAGGGGTAATTATTATAATGGATACCTGGCGAATCAGGTGTATAAAGGTAATACTGAAAATGAAATCAAATATATTAATTTAGCAATTAAAGATTTTGAAAATGCCATAAAATACGAGTTGATTCCAAAGAATAACTGGAGAGCATATTTTAATCTTGGCCTGGCGCATGGTAATGCCGGTGATATTGCCGGTGCTGTAGAAGATTTCAACAAATCAATTGAGCTGAATGCTGATAACAGGTATGGGTTTTTAAGCAGGGGCGTGCATTATTTAAACTATTACGCCAATAACGTATATATCAATGATAAAGCAAAAAGAGAGTTTTATATTAACAAGGCGGTCAGCGATTTTGAAAGTTCATTAGCATTATCTTCTTCAAGGGATGAAAAGATTGTTTTATACAAAAATCTGGGAGTTGCAAAAGTTCAGCTGGGTGATTATAACGGAGCCATCAGATTCTATGATAAATTAATTGATCTTGACCCGAAAAATGCCGACGCTTATGTAAAAAGAAGTGATGCCAGATATCAAATAAAAGATTACCAGGGAGCCTTTGATGATTGCAATAAAGCTATTGAGTTGGATCCCGGAAATACAATTACGGTAAAAAACAGGGAAATAGTAAGAGCAATTTTGGAAAGCTCCAAAAAATAATGTTTGAATCATATAAGATTTGATGTGAATCATTTGAAAGCCGGATTGATTGAATGACGAAAAGTTATCGGAAAAATTGGCATTATAAAATTGACGGCGCATACTTGTTCCGGATACATTTTTATGTAAAATAAATTTTATATTTTTGCTTACCCAATTCTATGGGTTAATTTTTTTTCATGGAAAATTTTATTGTTTCAGCCCGTAAATACCGCCCATCAACCTTTGATATGGTTGTCGGACAATTGGCCATTACCTCCACATTAAAGAATGCCATTAAATCGCAGCAGCTTGCGCAGGCCTTTTTGTTTTGCGGGCCGCGTGGCGTCGGTAAAACAACATGCGCACGTATTTTGGCAAAAACAATAAACTGTCAGAATCTTACCGCCAGTTACGAGCCATGTAACACCTGTGAATCCTGTAAGTCATTTAATGAACTTACCTCCTTTAATATTCATGAACTCGATGCTGCATCTAACAATTCCGTTGAAGACATACGTACTTTGGTCGATCAGGTTCGCATACCGCCGCAGGCAGGAAAATATAAAGTGTATATCATCGACGAAGTTCACATGTTGTCAGCTGCCGCTTTTAATGCATTTCTCAAGACACTCGAAGAGCCGCCTTCATATGTGAAATTTATTTTGGCTACTACGGAAAAGCATAAAATTTTACCGACCATACTCTCCCGTTGCCAGATTTTTGATTTTAAACGTATCACGGTTGATGATATGGCAAAGTATCTTGCTTATGTGGCAAACTGTGAGCATATCACCGCTGAAGATGATGCCCTGCACCTGATTGCCCAAAAAGCCGACGGGGCCATGCGCGATGCATTATCTATTTTTGATCAGATTGCCATTTCATCTGATAACAGCATAACGTATAAATCGGTACTCGAAAATCTTAATATACTTGATTATGAGTACTATTTCAAGATGACAGAGCTCATCCTGGAAAACAAAGTTTTTGAAGCGCTCAACCTCATTGATGCCGTATTGGAAAACGGTTTTGAAGGACAGATATTTCTAGCTGGATTCGCAGCACATCTGCGCGATTTATTAGTGTGCAAAGATCCGGTTACCTTAAAACTTCTTGAAGCCAGCGAGAATATAAAAACAAGGTATGCCCAGTTATCAAGGCAATGCCCCGAGGCTTTCCTGGTCAGAAACCTTGAAATTGCCAATCGTTTTGACTTTGAATATAAAAACAGCAACCACAAGCGTTTACATCTCGAAATGGCTTTCATACAGATGTGCAATATATCAAGGCTGTCCGGAAATGATTATAGCGGTATTGAAACTGAAATAAAAAAAAAAGCTGATTTAGCAGAACCTTCAGCGCAAAAAACTGCAGAACCTCAGCAAAAAAATATTTCTACGAAGATGACGGCTGAAAAGCCTGTTCAGAAAAAAGTGGTTTTACCCAATGCTATAGTTTCAATAAAGGAAGAAAGCCGGGAAGCCGAGGCTGTTGTTGAAGAACAGCAAATCAATTACGGCAATGAGCCTTATGATATTGAAAAAATAAATGGTTTATGGCCCGAAATGGTACAGTTATTCAGCAAGTCACACAGTTTTTATTCGGCTCTTTCAAAACGCCTGCCCGCAATGAATGCGGAGGGTATTGTAGAATTTGAATTTGAGAACAATATCTCTTTAAAAGAATTTATATCCAGAAAACAGGAAATTCTGCAGTTTTACAGAGCTGCCCTTAAAAATAATTCTTTTGATATTACTGGTATAGTTGCTGATAAGGAAGATTCTTCAGTAAAACCATACACCCCGGAAGCCAAGTACAACAGGATGATTGAGAAAAATCCGGACCTTAAAAAACTTAAAGAGCAATTAGATCTTGATATTGATTATTGATATCTGTGCTGTTTTCAATTATTCCAGTGTTCTGCAGTCCACAAGATTATCTGTTTTTTGTAAAGCGAGTGCTCAATAATAAAACGCACAAATTTGAGAATCTGATCATATTCTGTCAGTCTTTGTTTTAGCCTGACCTATTAATAAATAGTGTCAATAAGAAAACTCGTGTTTGTACAAAGAAAACGTCAAGTTTGAGGCTTGCGAAGCGACAAAAAGCGGAGTTTACTGGTGTAAATGAGCATTTTTGTCGCAAGCGTAACGAAAAAATTGGCGTTTTCTTACAAACACTAAATAAATGAAATGCAATTTATGTATAAGCGTTGGCAATATGGGCAGCAGGTTAGGTGAAGCTTTGAATAATTGATGTTTCTCCATAGTTTTTTTGATTATGCCGAAATTGCCAGGTTTATATTTGCTTGTTAATAAGGATGCGGAGAGAAAAAATTATATTTTTGCAGCCGGAAAATTAAATTCACCAAATCATTAAATAAAAATAGTATCATGATCAAATTAAAAAAGTTAGCATCACTGCATATTTTATTATGGGTTTTGCTGAGTGTGCTTATTGCACAAAATGTTTCTGCACAGGAGTATAAATATGTTACCGTTCCCAGCGATCCCCTGAATGCCAGAATTTATACGCTTGGTAACGGTCTTACTGTGTATATGACCGTGTATAAAGATGAACCCCGGATACAAACATACATTGCAACCAAAGCGGGGAGTAAAAACGATCCTACTGATGCCACAGGGCTTGCACATTATTTCGAGCATATGATGTTTAAGGGAACAGGCAAAATCGGCACTACGGATTATTCAAAAGAAGCGCCGCTGATAGCCCGTGTCGACAGCTTGTTTGAAGTTTACCGGCAAATAAAGGCTGATGATAAAGCTAACCGCGATAAAGTTTATCATATGATTGACAGCATTTCAACTGAAGCCTCAAAATATGCAATACCTAACGAATATGATAAACTTCTGGCTTACATTGGCGCAACAGGAACCAATGCATATACCTCTCTTGAACAAACCGTTTATGTGAATACCATACCCTCCAATCAACTTGAGAACTGGATGATCATCGAGTCGGAACGCTTCAGGCAACCGGTATTACGTTTATTTCATACCGAATTGGAAACTATTTACGAAGAGTATAACATGCACCTGACCAACGACGATATGAAAACGTATATAGCCATGTTGGCAGGTCTGTTTAAAAAACATACTTACGGAACCCAGACTACCATTGGTACGGTGGGACATTTAAAAAGCCCGTCGATGAAAAGAGTGCGTGAGTATTATGCAAAGTATTATGTTCCCAACAATATGGCTATATGCATTTCCGGTGATTTTGACCCGGATAAAACAATTGCAATGATTGATAAGTATTTTGGTACTTATCCCAGAAAAGAAGTCACTCCTTATACTTTTGAAGCTGAAGATCCTATTACTGAGCCACGGGTTATTACTGTTACCGGGCCGGATGCAGAAAGTGTAAATATCGGATTCCGTTTGGGGGGCGCATCATCAAAAGATGCCGACCTTCTGCGTATTTTTGATATGATACTCGCAAACTCTGCAGCAGGCCTTATCGATCTTAACCTTGTCCAGCAGCAGAAAGTTCTTTCGGCAACATCAAGTGCCGAAATTTTAATGGATTATTCTTATGAAATGCTTCAGGGTAAATCAAAGGAAGGCCAAACGCTTGATCAGGTGAAAGATTTGTTACTTGAACAAATTGAAAAAATTAAAAAAGGCGAATTTGATGATTGGCTCATCAGCGCCATTATTACTGATCTTAAATTGAAACAAACGGAAGATTTTGAGAAAAATGAATCAAGGGCTTCTGCTTTCGTTGAAGCTTTTACTCTGGGGGAATCCTGGGAAAATTATGTTCAGAAATTCGACAGGTATTCAAAAATAACTAAACAGGATATTATCGATTTTGCTAAAAAGAATTTCAATAACAATTATGTGCTGATATATAAAAAGACCGGAAAGGATGAAGTGGGCGATCAGAAAATTAAAAAACCAAAGATCACCAAAATAAAAATCAACAGGGACGACAAATCACAATTCCTTCAGGATATAGAATCCCGTAAAGTGGATGATATTGAACCTGTTTTTTTGGATTACCAGAAAGACATCGTACATTTTACCGATAAAGGAATGGACGTTTATTACCTGAAAAACGATGAAAATAAAACTTTTAAATTGTACTATGTTTTTGAAATGGGTACCAACAACGATAAAATTCTTGGCGAAGCTGTTGATTATCTCCAATACTTAGGAACTTCTGATTATACGCCAGCCCGGATAAAACAGGAATTTTTTAAATTAGGTTGTAAGTTCGATGTTTTTAATTCAGCCGAAAAGGTTTATGTGTCATTAAACGGATTAACCGAAAACATTGAAAAGGGCATGGCCCTTTTTGAAAAACTCTTATCGGATGCACAGCCCAACCAGGAAGCATTAACAAACCTTGTAAAAGATGAATTGAAAAAACGTGCCGACGATAAGAAAAATCAGCAAACCATATTTTCATACATGGTGATGTATGGCATCTTTGGATCTAAGTCGCCTGTTACCAATGTTCTGAGCGAAGATGAACTGAATAAGCTTACAGCTCAGCAATTGGTTGATAAAATAAAAAGCCTGCATAACTATTCACACCATATTTTGTATTACGGAAGCAACACCCAGTCTGAGCTCAAACAATTTATTGATAAATACCATAATGTTCCTTCTTCATTCATTCCCGTGCCCGAACCTGTAAAATTCCCCGAGATTTCAACGGACAAAACTGTTGTTTATCATGTTGAATATGATATGAAACAAGCTATCCTGTTAATGCTTTCGCAGAGCGAAACCTTTAATAAAACCAATGAACCGGTTATCAGATTATATAACGAATATTTTGGTGGGTCGATGAATGCCATTGTTTTTCAGGAATTGCGCGAATCAAGGGCCCTGGCCTATGCCGCCATGTCGTTTTATCAAAACCTGTTGCAGAAAAAGGAAAGCCATTATTATAATATTTCATTCATCATGACACAGACCGATAAACTTGGCGACGCACTCAAAGCATTCTTCGAACTGTTAAATGATATGCCTGATGCACAAAAATCGTTTGATTTGGCAAAGAGTTCTATCATTCAGGCTATGCGCACCGAGCGTATTACAAAATCTGATATTCTCTTCAATTATGAATCAGCCAAAAGATTAGGCGTGGATTATGATATCCGCCGCGATATTTTCAAGCAATTGCCTGACTTGAAATTCACTGATGTAAAAGCGTTTCAGGATAAATATATAAAAGGGAAACCCCAGGTAATCCTGGTGTTAGGGCCCAAAAAGTCGATTGACTTTAAAATGCTGAAGCAATATGGCAAGGTGAAAACGCTTAAACTAAAAGATGTTTTTGGCTATTAAACTAAAAGCCGTTCAGAAATGAGCGGCTTTTATTCTTTTCTTATCCCCATAGATTATATTTTAATAAAACACCAGTAAAGATAATTCCAGACAAAATCAACCCATCAGGATCGAAATTATGAAAATTGTTACTACTTCAATACTGCTGATAATTACGTTGCTTACGGTTCCGTTGTTCAGCTATTTTTTTGGCGTTACACTTGGTACTGTTGAGCAGGAGGCCTTGAAAACACATATAATTATTGCTGCCGTTGTAGCTGCATATACATTTATTGTTGGCGAGCTCACGGGCAATAACAGCCAGGTGGATAAGCTCTGGAGTGTTGTTCCTGTTGCTTATGCCTGGGTTGTAGCCGCCTACGGTGATTACTCACCGCGCCTGGTATTGATGAGCACACTTGTTTCGCTTTGGGGAATCAGGCTGACCACAAATTTTGCACTCAAGGGTGCCTATCAGTGGCGTTTCTGGGCCGGAGAAGAAGATTATCGTTGGCAGGTGCTGCGCAAAAAGCCTGAATTTTCCCCGCGCTGGAAATGGACGCTTTTTAACCTGTTTTTTATTTCAGGCTACCAGAACATCATCATCCTGCTCATTACCCTTCCAGCCATCGTGGCGCTTCAAAACAACCACATGCCCCTCGGTTGGTTCGATTACCTTGCTGCCGGCTTCATGCTGTTTTTTATTGTTTTTGAAACCATTGCCGACATTCAGCAATGGAATTTCCAAAGCAGAAAACGGGCTGCGATAAAAGCAGGGGCGGAGTTGTCTGTGGAATATAAAAAGGGATTTTTGGACAAAGGCTTGTGGGCGTTGAGCCGCCATCCCAATTATTTTGCAGAACAGGCCATATGGGTTTGTTTTTATTTTTTCAGTGTGTCATCAGGTGGATTTTGGCTCAACTGGAGTATCGCCGGGGCGCTCCTGCTGATCGTCCTTTTCATGGGCAGTTCCAGCTTCAGTGAAGAGATCAGTTCAGGCAAATATCCGGGTTATAAAGAATACCAAAGAAAGGTTTTCAGGTTCTTGCCTTTTAGCTGGGGAAAAAAATAAAATAGGACATCAGGCAGCCCTAAGACGCTTTTTTTTTTGTTAAAATATTCTTTCAACATTTATATTTTCAGTATATATTTGACAAAAAATAAGACCTATTATTATGATAATATTCAATTTATTTAATTGGCTTAATGAAAACAGTGCTTCAATTAATTTATTAACTTCTATAATTTTAGCTGTAGCTACAACAATATATGTTGTATTCACTGTTAAACTAGTAAAGGAAACTAGAATATCTCGGATTCAGCAATTAGAACCATGTTTAACATTTTATTTAGATACAACCGAAACCTCTGCTACAACCTGGTTTATTAGAATTTTAAATATTGGCAATGGTACCGCTTATAATGTTAGGTTTGAAATATTAAAAGATTTGGACTATAAGGGACAAAATAAGCTAGAAGAAATCCCACTCTTTAAATATGGTATAAAACATTTTCCAAGTAAGCATGAATTTAAATATTTTTTAATAAATGTTGATTCGGATACTTCAAGAAAAATTAAAGATTACATTGAATTTAAGGTTTTTTTTAATGATTCATTAGGCAAGAATTATGAGGAATTATTTCAACTTAAATTGCGCGACATATATGGTAGCGGTACCTTGACTCCACCAGAAACTTATATTGGCCGCTTAGCTTATTGTTTGGAAAAAATTGAAAAAAAATTATAAATTACAATATTATAATGTCTAATGAAACCTAAAGAACTTGCCTTCTAAAAATCTGCAAATTAACATCCAAAAGAAATTGCCATCACCGAAAATTAAAACAATTAATAAATGGTTAAAACCATTACAAAAGATAATAATTCTACCATAGCCAACGGTTTAAACCGTTGGCTATGAAACAAAACCCATGTTTATTAAAACCGTTTCAACGGTTTAAAAAACAAATTATACAATGCCGCATTCATATAGCAAAATTTGGATACATGCCATCTGGTCAACCAAGGACTGGCATCAATTAATTGTGCCAGAAATTGAATCCCTGGTTCATCAATACATGCGGGAACAATTTATTGAATCCGGCTGCCCTGTGAGAATTATTAACGGAATGCCCGATCATGTACATTGCTTGTTTTTATTGAACCCCCAAAAACCGATTACTGAAATAATTAAACAAATAAAGGGAGCCACCTCTCATTTTATCAATGAACAAAGTCTTATTGAAGAAAAATTCTCATGGCAAACGGGTTATGCCTCTTTTTCGGTTAGTGAATCTATAGTTGAAAAGGTTTTTGAATACATCAAAAATCAAAAGATACATCATGCCAAAAAAACCTTTCAGCAGGAGTATCATGATTTTTTAAAATTGTATGGATTAGAAAATGGTCAAAACCATTACAAAACATAAACCATAAACGATTTAACTGGTACATACCGGCTCAGTTTTCCCGTTCGTTTTTTTTGAAGACAAAACAGAGTTAATACATTTATACAGGCAGAGGATTTCAAAATTGTTTTGACAAGGGTAGAACCTTCACCGAACGGGGCATTAAAGGGAAGAGAAATGAGGAATCATTTTAGAATAGTTTTGAAAATAATAATAAAGTGTATGTAAATGTCTTAATTTCGAATAGATTTTAATTGATCGTGATAGGGAAATTATTTAAATGTTCTGTTTTTGTATCCTTACTTTTGTTTGTGAATGGCTTATTGGCCCAGCAATACAATTTCCAGATATTTAATTATGAGCAGGGACTTACCTCGAATGACGTTGTGAAAATCATACAGGACAAACGCGGGCATTTGTGGTTTGCAACTATGGGTGGCGGGATATATCGCTTCAATGGAAGAAATTTTAAAAATTATACAGAAAAGGACGGATTGGGCGATAATAATGTGGGCAGTATTGTTGAATTGTCCGATGGCCGGTTGATGATACTCTGCCTGAACTGCATTAGTATCTATGACGGAAAAAGATTCACAAATTTTACATCAAAAGATGGCCTTGAGCTTCCCGGCCAATGGGCATCAACAGCGATTGACAATAAGGGCAGGTTATGGATAGCTTTATGGAATGCCGACGAAACGCGTCAGTTGCTTTATTTCGATAATAACCGCTTTCATGATGTTACTCCTTCATATCCGTTTTTGAATGTTCCTGAAACAATGCTGCTCTCAGTTTCCCGTAATTACAATGGCAATATTGTGGTGAACACAAAATGTAAGTTATATGAAATTAAAGATACAATATTACATGAGTCAACTTTGAATGCAAAGCCGGGGCTTGTTGGAAAATGGCTGAACCTGATTTATACATCTGCTGACAGCACGGAGTATTTCGTAACTTTTGATAAAGCATCTCAGGAAAAGGTGATTTTTTCCTACAAAAAGGGAAGGACTACGTTGCTGGATGTTCCTGGTAATATATACTATTGGTTCTTTTCGGGAATTTGCGAGGACAATAAACATAATTTGTGGATACCCAGTCTTATGGGCGTTTGGAGGGTAAATAAAGAAGGCAGGAGCTTTTTATTCAACGAAAACAACGGCTTGCCGATTGATGTTGTATTTTCAGTTGCCCTTGACAATGAAAACAACATCTGGCTGTCGGCACGTGGACTGGGGGCTGTTCAATTCATGGGCGAACAGTTCATCACCATCAACGAAAAGGATGGGTTACATTCTTCCAGAATATATTTTAACTTTAAAGATTCACATGGAAATATCTGGTTTTCGACTTCTGTCGATCAGGTATGCCGCTATGATGGCTCGGTAATAAAAATATTTAGTGTCCCTGAAGGAATTGAAACATTAGGATATTTTGAGACCAATGATGGCAAGGTTGTCGTACTTACAACTAAAGGAATGTTTAGTGCCTTACATCCTGATGGGCCACAGTTGAATTCAGAATTTGGCATAAAAAAAGACCTCACACCCCGACTTGCATACAATGATGGAACCAATATATGGTTTGTTATAGATAATAGCACCCTGATAAAGTATGATGGAAACGGAATAACAATATACGACACGGACGACTTTGGCAAAGAAACTGGTACCATTGACCACATTGTGCGCGATACTAATAATATCATTTGGTTTGCAACTAATGCCGGTTACATGAAGTATGATGGAGAACACTTTGTTTATACAAAATATCCCGAAAACTGCATCAGTCCGGATGATATCGTAGTTGATAAAAGGAACAGGGTGTGGATTGCTGTCTATGGAGGATTGATTAAAATTGATGAAACAGGGCCTCACCTTTATTCATCAAAGCAAGGGCTTTCATCTGATTATTACCTTGCACTATCGGTTGCCCCGGATGGAAAAATCTTTGCCGGTTTCAGCAGTGGTTTTGATATAATTTCTTTTAAAAGCGACGGAACCATTGCATCGGTAAAATTATTCAACCAGGAGGACGGATTTTCTGCTTCCATGCTTGGCTCACAAAACATAAATATCGATAGTGTTGGCAACTTATGGTTTGGAACCATGCAAGGATTAATCCGGTTTAATCAGAATGAAGTCAGATCAACACTTAAACCTCTCGCAACCTATATTACAGGGATAAGGTTGTTTTACAAAGAAGTGAATTGGGAAAGTGAGATATACAAACCATTTTGTGACTCGGTAAGCTCCTGGTTTCAAATGCCTGTCAATTTATGTCTGCCTTATAATCAGAATCACCTCACATTCGGGTTTGAGGGTATTTGTTTCAGCAATCCTGATGCTGTATGGTATCAGTGGAAACTTGAAGGTCTTGAAAATGATTGGTCACCGATAACAGAAGAAACAAAGGCCGAATATTCGAACCTATCGCCGGGTAAATACACCTTTATGGTGAAATCATGCAACAATGATGGAATATGGAATGACAAACCCGCAGAATTTCATTTTATCATAAACCCACCTTTCTGGAGAACATGGTGGTTTATAACACTGGCATTGATCATAATTACTGGAATACTTGCGGCAATAATCAGGTTAATAATGTACCGGAAATATCGAAAAAAAATCAATGAATTGGCCAGGTTGCAGGAAATTGAAAAAATCCGGACCACATTGTCAAAAGATATTCATGATGGTGCTGGAGCATCGCTGTCGAAAATTGCACTCCTGAGCGAGTCTCTGAAAGCTGAAATCAATGGAAGTGCAAATTCATTGAAAAAACTAAATCAGATTTCCGGTTTATCCCGCAGAGTTATTGACGACTTCAGGGAAATTATCTGGTCAACCAATCCTAGGTACGACAATATGGCCGCCCTGATGGCCTATTCGCGTAATTATTGCAATGACTTGTTTGAGAATTCAGGTATTGAATGTTGCCTTGATTTTTCGGATAATGGCAACGATATTTATATATCTCCATTGAAAAGGCAAAGCTTTTTCCTGATTTTAAAAGAAGCTGTTCACAATGTGATTAAACATTCGGCTGCAACACGGTGCGACGTTGAAATTAAGGTTTCACCAAATAATGTTTCACTGAAAGTTGGGGACAATGGAAAAGGTTTCGACAAGACGCAAACAGGAACATTCAGTAACGGACTTAGTAATATGAATAAACGTGCCAATGCCTGTCAGGGAAAATTTGAAATTAAATCAGTTCCGGAAAATGGAACTACCGTGTTATTAGACATTCCTCTTTAGTATTTGTGCAAATTACTACTAATGTGGTATTGCATTCCATTGCAGGTTCAAATACATTTGTAAAAAAATGCACCATGATAACTGTTTGTATAGTTGAAGATGATAACGAACTACGAAAATCGATTGAGGGCATCATAGAAAAATCGGCTGATTGCAGCTTGTTAAAAGGGTTTTCAAATGCCGAAGATTTTCTGCAGAATTTGAACAATATTCATCCCGATGTAGTGGTAATGGATATTGAATTGCCCGGAATGAACGGCATTTCCTGTGTTAAAGTTGCCAAGGAAAAATATCCGGCAATTCAGTTTGTAATGTTTACCATTTTTGATGATGATGAATCCGTGTTTCAATCGCTGTGTTCCGGGGCAACCGGATACCTGCTTAAGAATTCACTTCCCGAAAGAATCATTTCCGGCATTGTTGAAATCCATGTCGGCGGATCGCCTATGTCGCCACAGGTAGCCCGAAGGGTTATCGAACAATTCAGTATAAATAAGAAACCTGCTAAAGAAATTTTTATGCTTTCGCAGCGCGAGCGTGAAATTCTTGATTTGCTCGCAAAAGGTTTCCGTTACAAAGAAATTGCTGATAAGTTATTTATCAGTGTTGAAACAGTAAGAACCCACATTCGCAATATTTACGAAAAACTGCAGGTGAATTCAAGAACAGATGCTTTGAACAAGGTTTTTAAGAATAATTCGTAGGTGGCAATTTAAATAATAAAAATTAAAATGTTTTTACTTTACCAATCATAATGTTATAAGCTACTGGTATGATTAAGATATGTTATAAAATTAAAAATATAGATATGAAAAAATGTAAAATATTATGGGTTGTGCTTGCAGTTATAATAATGAGTATAACTGATTCAATGGCGCAAGACTGGAATCAGATTGTAAAGGTTTGTGCCTCCGACAGGACAGCCACAGATTGTTATAGTCGCTATACCATGGCTATGTCCGATGGATATGCCATTGTGGGCGCTGTTGGCAATGATGTGGATGCTAACGGCGGTTCACCGGTTACTGATGCAGGGGCAGCTTATATATTGAAAAACAATAACGGAAACTGGCAACAGGTTCAGAAAATTGTTTCTCCTGACAGGGGATACGGCTATACATTCGGGTTTTGTGTTGCTCTTACAGACCATTATGCCTTTGTGAGCGCTAACATGGAATCTGTGTCCGGTGTTTTGAATGCTGGCGCTGTTTATGTTTTTGAAAATCAGAATGGCTCCTGGGCCTTTGTACAGAAAATTACAGCGCCAGACAAACAGCAGGGAGACCGCTTTGGATGGTCGCTTTCAACATACGGTGATTATTTACTTATTGGCTGTCCTTATCAGTCACATGATAGAAATGGCGCCAATTACAAAATATCTACCGGATCTTTTTATAGTTATAAAAATATTAACGGCGTATGGACTTTTGTTGAGCAGGTTACCGCCATCAACAGGGTACAGGCTGAATACTTCGGTGGATCTTTAAGCATGTATGGTAACTGGCTGATTGTGGGCGCTTTTGTTCCTGGTGCATTACATGCCGGAGCTGTTTATATATTTTATAATCTTGGTGGTATGTGGGCGCAGTTGCAGAAAATTACGTCACCAGATATTGCTGCAAATGACGCATTTGGATATAGCGTTTCCATGTACGGTGATTATGCAGTGATTGGAGCGCCCGAAGAAGATGAAGATGCCGGGGGAGGTAATACACTGGCCAGCGCCGGATCTGCCTACATTTATAAGAACATCTCAAACGTCTGGACTTTTCAGCAGAAGATTGTTGCTGCCGACAGGATGGGCAGCGATAAATTCGGAGGAGCTGTCAGTATTTTCGGGGATTATATTTATGCAGGAGCTGCTTTGCAGAATTTTGATGCCAATGGGGCTAATCAGAGAATTGATGCCGGTGCTATGTATATCTTTAAAAAGGATTCAACTTCCTGGCAGCAGGTCCAGAAAGTGGTGGCTGCTGATCGTGTGCAGGGAGACTGTTTCGGGTCATCCATTACCGCAAGAAACAATTATATTATTTCCGGCGCATATCTTCAGGATTTTGACGGAAATGGCGGAGATGAAAAAACCAATGCCGGAGCAGCCTATTTTTTCTATAAATGCGGGCCGCCTTCGGTGCCTGCATCCAAATTGTTGTTTGGAACTACCACTGCCACCAACTTCACTGTCAGCTCGTTTACGGGTTCTGCAACAGGCGCTGATGGGTATGTGATATATATTAATGATACCAATTATTTTGTGGCGCCTGACGACGGCCTTGTCCCCTCCGCCAATACGGTATATGCCGGTGGGCAACAATGTATTTACGAAGGCTCGTCAACCATGCTGAATATTACTGTTACCGGGCTTACTGTCAATTCTGAATACTATGTAAAAATATTTGCTTATAAAATATGCGACAGCATCAGATTGTACGAAAAAACAGGTTACACAAAGGCACACAGCACAAATTTGTATTATACGATTTCGGGAAATGCTGGCATTACTGGCGTCACATTACATTATTTTGATTCCATAGCTAAAACAGTTACTTCGGCCGTAAACGGTGATTATTCGATCATTATTCCCCTGGGTTGGAGCGGCACGGTTACACCGGTTCTTCAGAACTATTTATTTACACCATTAAGCCGTGATTACACCAATGTAACCAATGACATTCCGAATCAGGATTTTTTGCCTGTTTCACAGGACAAAGAAATAAATGTACGCCAGATAATAGATATTCCTGATGGAGGTTCATTTGATTTTGGTTCTGTTAATGTTGGGGATACCAGTGATACCGTGACCTTTACCATAGAAAACATTGGTAATATTGAGCTGGAATTGACCGGCCATTCTGTAGTTTCTGTTTCCGGCAGTGGTTTTCTGCTGCTCACGGATGCTGATGCTACTGTCGGAGCGGGCGATTCCACATTGTTTCAGCTGATATTTTCACCGGGTACCTGTGATACCATTTCCGGTTCCGTAAGCATTGCAAATAATGATACAGATGAAAATCCTTATAATTTTTCCATTACAGGAATAGGGTTGGATATTGTGCCTCCGAATATTGTTACATCTTTTCAGGACACCACTATAAATGCCGGCCAGGGCTGTGACGCGGTGCTGCCCGATTATACATCATTGGTTGTTGCTACTGATAATTGTTCAGGAGATTTTGTCATTACACAGGCCCCTGTGGCAGGCTTCTTAATTTCCGGGGCATCCAATATGGTTACGTTAAAAGTGGAAGACAAAGCCGGTAATTTTGACGAAGTCAGTTTTAATGTTGCCGTAAATATTGTGGTAAGCACGCCAGCCCCCATCACTGTTTCTGCGGGCTTTGAGCCTGTTTGCCAGGTGTCTGGTGACAGTCTTACCACCACATATTTTACATCAGGTGGCAACTATTCGGGTTTTCATTGGTCGGTTAGTGATCCTGCTGCCGGTAGTATTGATTCGCTCACGGGTGTGATGACCTGGGCTGATGGTTTTTATGGTTCACTTAATATCCGGGTATTTGCTTATGAGTGTGGTTTGGCAACGCCGGAGGTCACCCATTCAATCACTATTAATCAGCTTCCTTTTGCCAATGCCGGCGCGGATGTGGTCTATTCCTGTACTCCTGTACTGATCGGTGATCCGGCGAACGGCCCGGGAACCATCTCATGGTCGCCCGCATCAGGATTGAACAATACAACTATTGCCCAGCCACTGGCTTCACCTACAGCAAACACGAACTATGTATTACTTGTTGACAATAATGGCTGCCTGACTTCGGATACCGTGCTTGTTGCCCTGGATGATTTGCTTCATTCCATCAGTGGTAAAACAAAGTATGCCAGCAAAGCAAACAGCGGCATACCGGCCCCCAATCCTCCTACGTATAATGCTGTCAAATACAATATTGATGAGGTAATTGTTATACTGAAAAGTTTTCCTGCCGGAACAGAACTGGCAAGGGATACCAGTGATGCATATGGAAATTACCGTTTTTGCGGCATACCCGATGGTTCCTATCTGTTATCATATGATAAATATACTTCAGACACTATGCAGTCGGGTAATGGCGTTGATGCTATTGATGTAACCTTATTGAAATATTATATGGGTATAGATACGCTTGCCGATCCATCAAGAAACTTTTCTGCGAAGTATAAAAAAGCAGGTAATGTAGATAATAATGCATCAATCAATGCTATTGACGTTTCAAGAATAAAAGCAAAGATAGGTTCACCACATAACAGCCTTAAAAACTTTCCCAAAGGGAATTGGGTAGCGCTTGACACCGTTGTTACTATAGCAGGGGCCGACTTATCAGTAAACCTGAAAACAATCTGTTATGGCGATTTTAATGGTTCGGGCACAAAATACCTCGATTCTGCAGTAAGCTGGAGTATGCTTAAATCTGTTCCGGAAAATATCATTGTTGTTGGTGATGATTATCTGGGAACCAGCGACCGGAACTATTTCGAAGTGCCTTTACGTATCAATACAAAAGTAGATGAGTTTTCGGCGCTCGGTTTGGAACTGAATTATCCCGCAAATGCATACCAACTGGTAAGTGTTTCTATGCCCAGTGCCGGCAATAAGGATCAAAACATCAGAATAAATCCGACGTTAGAAGAAATATTAACCACAGACAATGACCTAATGGTGACGGATGAAAAAGGTGTCATCCGGGTGGTTTATGCTACAACAAAACATTTTGATGTTGCTGCCAGTGATGAAATCATCAGGTTGGGATTTCGTTCGTTACGGAGTCTTGATCAGGGTGTAATCGACTTTGCCCTTTCAGGAACTGGCGTGATTGGAAACCGGTATGGAGAAGAAACAAGTGATCCTTGTCTGATCATGCCAAAAGTTTTTGTGCAGGGAAACAACACTGACCCGGGATTTGAGTTTACCGGATATCCAAATCCGTTTACAAAGGATGTAACTCTGACCTATCATACTCCCGAAAACGGAACAGTGTATTTGAAAGTTTATAATGCAACCGGTGAATTGGTGCAGGAAATAATTAGCGAATCGCAAATGAGCGGAAAACATGCCGTTGTGTTTTCACCGGTGAATTTGCCGTCAGGTATATATACTTTCAGATTTGATTTTAAGGGAAATGAGAATAATAAGTGTTTGATCATGAAAATGATTCACTAAAATTTCTACTGCAGGTTGTTCCTGAACCGACATGTTTTGAAGTGGATGAATCCCCAACACTGTATTTTATTCCATTAGGTTTTAGAGTCAGATATTGATAAAAGGTTAGATATTACTTTTGTTTATAAAACATGTGGATATGAATAAGATACTCACTTTAGCACTATTGGTTTTATTTTTTCGATTGTTTTTATACACGGCAAAAAAACAGGTCAACTCTAAAACATAGAGCTGAAATCGGATAAAATGTTTGGTGTAAGCAGTGAATAGTTATTCAACGAATTGCTGAACGACAAATTATCCCATCCGGTACTTTTAGCTGTTAATGATGGCGGAGATAGGTAAAACCATGAGAATCTTCTTAAAATATATGCCCCAATGCACATGAAATCAACGGAAAAGCATTGATAATGGTAATAATAGGTCTATTGATGACATCAAGGGCTGGAATTTTACCGGTAATCTGAAAGGTGGCAGACTAACTTCTGATTTCTGAATTTCTAAATCTCTCCTTTCAGCGTCGCCGAAGTACATCCTGTAATCTTCACCATTACATAGTCTCCTGCCTTATGTTTATCGTCAGTAAAAACTACGACCTTATTCTGGGAATTTCTGCCGCTTAATTGCGTGTTGGTTTTTTTTGAATACCCTTCAACAAGTACTTCAAATGTTTTTCCAATGTCCTTTTTGTTCTTTTCGAGTGACAGTTTATTTTGAAGGCTGATAATTTCATTCAGTCTTCGGGTCTTGATCTCCCCGGGAATATCGTCATTGTATTTATCTGCCGCAAATGTGCCCGGGCGCTCTGAATACTTGAACATAAAAGCGCTGTCGAAGGCAGCCAGCTTCATTACTTCCAGTGTGTCCTCGTGGTCTTGCTCTTTTTCGCTGCAAAATCCGCTGATGATGTCTGTAGAAATGCTGCATCCCGGCATTTTGTCATATATTTTACTAATAATATTAAGGTATGATTCCCGGGTATAATTCCGTTTCATCAGTTTAAGGATACGGTTGCTGCCCGATTGAAGGGGAAGGTGCACTGCTTTGCAAATGTTGTCACATGAGGCAATGGTATCAATAAGTTCATCGGACAGGTCTTTGGGGTGCGATGTGGCAAAGCGTATTCGTAATGATTTATCTATTTGTGCAACCTTGTTGAGTAATTTCGGAAAATTGACATCGCTGATCAGGTACGAGTTTACGTTTTGCCCGAGCAGTGTTATCTCCCGGTAGCCTTTGTCAAATAAGCCTTTTGCTTCATTTATAATAGTATCGGCGGGGCGGCTTCGTTCATTTCCTCTTGTATAAGGAACCACGCAGTACGCGCAATAGTTCTGGCATCCGCGCATTATTGAAATGAATGCCGAAACTCCGTTACTGTCAATCCTTACCGGGTTGATGTCTGCATATGTTTCCTCATTGGAAAGTATGATATTAAAAGCCTTCCCGGTGTCTTCAGCAGCGGCAATAAGCCTGGGAAGCTCCCTGTATGAATCAGGTCCTGCAACGATGTCAACCACGTCTTCATCAAAAAATCTTTCTTTCACGCGTTCTGCCATACAACCAAGAACACCAATCAGTAAGCCCTTGTTTTTTTTCTTGAGGCTTTTCAGGTGTTTTAGCCTGTTATATATTTTTTGTTCAGCATTATCTCTTATAGAACAAGTGTTTAACAAAATCACACTGGCATTTTCGGGATCCAGGGTTTGTACAAAATTTTCATCTGTCAGAACGGATGCAATAATTTCGCTATCCGAAAAATTCATCTGGCACCCGTATGTTTCTATGTAAAAATATTTTTTCATCATGCCCATAATAGCGGGCAAAATTAATGAATCAAGCACTTGAAAAAAAATATTTTGCATTTGAAAAATAATTTTTGTTTTACTTTGCACAACTTTTTCTCCCCCAAAAATTCTTTCATGATTAAAAATTTAGTTATAGTTGAGTCCCCCGCAAAGGCCAAAACCATTGAGAAATTTCTTGGTAATGACTTTACGGTTAGGTCGTGTTTCGGCCATATCCGCGACCTGGCAAAGAAAGATCTGAGCATCGATACTGAAAATGGTTTTTTGCCAAAGTATGAAATACCAGCCGATAAAATTAAAATCGTCAATGAGCTGAAAAAAATAGCGAAAGACGCCCAGGTGGTTTGGTTGGCATCTGATGAGGACCGCGAAGGAGAAGCTATATCATGGCATCTTTGCGAAGCACTTAATCTTGAAAAAGTTAAAATAAAAAGAATAGCCTTTCACGAAATCACGAAGACTGCTATACAGGAAGCGATTTCCAGCCCACGGCAAATCAATGCCGACCTGGTTGATGCTCAGCAGGCCCGCAGGGTGCTCGACAGGTTGGTGGGTTATGAGCTGTCTCCATTATTATGGAAAAAAATCAGGCCATCATTATCGGCAGGGCGCGTGCAATCCGTTGCCGTTAGGCTTATCGCTGAACGCGAAAATGAAATTAATAACTTTAAATCTGCTTCATTTTATAGGGCTTCTGCAATTTTTTCTTTCATTAAAGATCAAAGAGAGTATAAAATCAAAGCTGAACTTTCAAGAAGATTCAATAAAAGCGGGGATGCGCTGGATTTTTTGAAACAGTGTATCGGCGCAGAATTCAAAGTTAAAGATATTGAAACAAAACCGGCCAAAAAAACACCGGCTCCGCCTTTCACTACGTCTACACTGCAGCAGGAAGCGAGCCGCAAACTGAGTTTCTCGGTTTCCAAAACCATGATGATAGCTCAGCAGTTATATGAATCCGGTAAAATCACATATATGCGTACCGACTCGGTAAACCTGTCGAAGATGGCATTAGGCATGGCGAAAAATGAAATTGAGTCTTTCTATGGCCCCGAATATGTGAAAATCCGCAATTATGTGACAAAAAGCAAAGGCGCACAGGAGGCGCATGAAGCCATCCGTCCTACATATATTAATAATCACGTTGTTGACGGCACAAGTGATCAGAAAAAACTTTACGACCTGATCTGGAAAAGAACTATTGCTTCACAAATGGAAGATGCCATTTTGGAAAAAACCAATGTGACGATTATCAGCCCTTCCATAAGTGATTATTTTATCGCAACAGGTGAAGTAATAAAATTTGACGGATTTTTAAAGGTATACCTCGAGTCAACAGATGATGAGGAAGAAGAGCAAAAAGGAATTTTACCCCCGATCGCCAGAGATCAAAAAATGAATCCCGACGAAATTAATGTGGTTGAGCGCTTTACACAGCAACCACCACGGTATACCGAAGCCAGCCTGGTGAAAAAGCTTGAAGAGCTTGGTATAGGAAGGCCTTCTACTTATGCTCCCATTATTTCAACCATACAGAAAAGAGAATATGTAACCACTGGAAATAAAGAAGGGGCAAGCAGAAAATACAGCTTCTATTCATTAATTAACAGTAAGATTACTGAGACACAGAAAATTGAAAGTGTCGGATTTGAAAAAGCAAAACTTTTTCCAACAGATATCGGTACATTAGTAAATAATTTTTTACTGCAGAATTTTGAAAATATTCTTGATTATAATTTCACGGCAAGTGTCGAAAAAGAATTTGATGAAATTGCTGAGGGGAAAAGAGTATGGAATGAAATGATCAAGGAATTTTACCACACATTTCATGTTCAGGTGGTGAATACCGAAAAAAGCTCAAAAAAAGTAAGCGGTGCTCGTTTGTTGGGCATTGATCCCGAGTCAAAGAAAAATATTTACGTAAAGCTGGGAAAATTCGGAGGTATGCTTCAGTTAGGCGAAAATACCAGTGATGAAAAACCTCGCTTTGTTGGGCTGTTAAAAGGCCAAAGCATCGATACTATTACACTGGAGGAAGCATTGTCGTTGTTGAAATTTCCTAAGCTTATCGGCAAATATAAAGGAGAGGAAATCGTCGCCGGTCTCGGTCGTTTCGGTCCGTTTATCAGGCATGCTGGAAAATTCTACTCTATAAAAAAAGCAGATAATCCCTTAACTTTAATGCTTGACAGGGCAATAGAAATCATTGAAGAAAGAATACAAAAAGTTGAAAACAGTACGATCAGGGAATTTCCGGATAACCCTGATATCCGTGTATTAAAAGGCCGTTATGGCCCTTATATTTCTTACATGAAGACAAACATAAAAATACCCAAAGGGGTCAATCCGGAAGAATTGACAGTTGATGATTGTCTTGAAATAGCAAATCTTTCTCAGAAAAAGCCATCAGTAAAAAAAGTCGCTGCTAAAAAATCTGATGTAAAAAAGCCGGCTGCTAAAAAAAAGGTGACAAAAAAGACCACCGTTAAAAAAGTTGCAACAAAAGCCAAAAAGAAAAGTACAAAGTAAAGATGGATATTTCTTTATACTTAGAGCCGGTTGATGTTGATAAAATTCTGGACGTGGAGCAATCCCATCCGAATCATTTGCTGAACACTGTACTTGTCAACCGTAAAGGTGGTATTTTTCCTTCCCTGGAAAATATTGATATTGCTATTATTGGCATCAATGAAAGCAGGTTGGCCATCGGTAATTCAGGTTGCGAGAATGCCCCAGACCAGGTAAGAAAATATTTCTATCCACTTTTTAAACATCACAATAATATCAGGATAGCAGACCTTGGGAATGTTAAACCGGGCCACACCATAAATGATACTTACTTTGCCGCAAGAGATATTGTGGCAAATCTTCTTAAGAAAGATATTATACCGTTTATTATCGGCGGCAGCCAGGATATTACTTACGCCAATTATCTGGCGTATGAATCTATTGGTCGTATAATAAACATGGTTTGTGTTGATATGGACTTTGATCTTGGCACTCATGAAAGCCCGATGAGTTCTAAAACATACCTGAGTAAGATTATTACCCATCAGCCCAGCTATTTATTTAATTATTCCAATATCGGATATCAAACATATTTCGTTGACAGGGAAGCGGTTGAGTTAATGGGTAAGCTATACTTTGATGTTTACAGACTGGGCCTTGTTCAAACAGATATTGAAGAAGTGGAACCAATGGTTCGTAATGCGGATATGTTATCAATAGATATTTCTTCAGTCAGAAACTCCGATGCCCCCGGCAATAAAAATGCGCGGCCCAATGGTTTTTATGGTGAAGAACTTTGCCGTATTATGCGTTATGCCGGGATGAGCGATAAACTTACTTCGGCAGGTTTATATGAAATTAACCCGGAATTCGACAGGAATGGCCAAACAGCAGGCCTTGCAGCTCAGGCATTATGGTATTTTATTGACGGCTTTTATAACAGAAAACATGATTTTCCTATAAAGGACAAAAAGTTTTACCTGAAATACAGAGTCGTGATTAAGGAACTTCAAAACGAAATCGTTTTTTATAAAAGCAAAAAAACAAATCGTTGGTGGATGGAGGTTCCCTGTCCCACTCGTCTTAAATCCAAATACGAACGTCATTATTTAGTTCCCTGCTCCTATAATGACTATAAAACCGCCATGAAAGAAGAAATCCCCGATCGCTGGTGGCAGGCATATCAGAAAATTATGTAAGCACTTTATGTGATTTTATCGTTGTTTTTATTGATATTCATTGACGACGTTATTTTATTGGGTTGGTAAATCAAACTTTTCACTGGCATAAATTGCAATTTATTTGATGTTTAATGATCTAATTAATAGATACTTATGCTGTTTTATATGCTCATTTTATACCAGCTATCATATAATAGTTGAAAACTTTTTATTTTCGTCTGTAATTTTTTTGATTTCATCAGTTTCAAATAAGAAAAAAATTATCTTTGCACCTGTAACCTTTGAGATAATTTATTAGTATAAAAGGCAAATTTTGTAATTTTTATTTTGAATTTTAATGTATTGTTTCACAGGTTTTTGTAGATATTAAATTAATTATTACGAAAAAATTGTTAACATTTGTTTGTTAATATTAAAAAAAATATGTTACTTTATGCCCTTATTTTGAACTTTATCAATATAAATCATATGAAAAAACTTTACTTTTTTATTATTGCAACCTTGTTTTCTACGGCAATTTTTGCTCAGCAGGATGCTCAGTTTACCCAGAATATGTTTACGAACATGGCTATAAACCCGGGCTATGCAGGTATAAATAAGCAAATTTGCCTAACAACTTTGTACCGTCAGCAATGGACAGGTTTTACGGATACTTACATGGATAATGGGGAAGCAAAAACTCATAAAGGCGCACCGCAAACAATTTTGCTCACTGTAGATGCTCCGATCAGGGCGTTACGTGGCGGACTGGGCCTTTCGGTTTATAGCGATAAACTTGGGTTTGAAAACAATATTGGAGTAAAGCTGGCCTATTCGTTTCATGTGAACCTGGCTGTGGGAACATTAGGGATTGGTTTGCAGGCGGGCTTTTTAAATAAGACTATTGATTTTTCAAAGTTTAATCCTCTTGATGTTAATGATCCATTACTGGTTCAAAAAAGCAAGAAAAATACTTTTATGACGGATATCGCATTTGGTGCGTTTTATAATATTCCGGGAAAAGCATATGTTGGCATATCATCAAATCAGCTGCTGCAAAGCAAAATTAAACTTGGCACAGGCTATGAATCCAAATTAAAAAGGCATTATTACCTTACCGGCGGTTACCACTGGACGTTGTCCAACCCTGATTGGGAGTTAAGTCCGTACGTTTTAATAAAAACAGATTTTGCCTCTGCGCAATATGATATTACAGCAATGTGTAAATGGAAAAATATGATATGGGCAGGCGTTTCTTATCGTGTTCAGGATGCTGTTGGAATTATTATCGGTGCTTATCCGTTTAATCAGCCATCCATGAATCCCGCCTTACAAAACCTGAGAATTGGTTATTCATATGACATTACAACCTCAGCCCTTGGAAGCAATAAAAGGAGCAACGGAACTCACGAAGTTATGCTTGGATACTGCTTCAAGATTGAGATCAAGAAGAATTACACGAAATATCTTAATACAAGGTATCTGTAAAAAAAACAATGTGTGTGTAACAAAAAGAAATGTTTTTACGTTTTAATGTTATCAACGCAAAATTAAGCCCTACAAATAACGATTAAATAGTAAGCAAATTTAAAATATATGAAAAAATTCCTGATAATCATCGCTCTTTTTGCATCACTGGCAATAGTAGGTTGCAAAAACAATGGTAACGGCGAACTCATTGGAGTTCCCGGTAGGGAAGGTTTCTTTCAGCCAACTCCATATGACATGCTTTTCATTCCTCCCGGAAGCTATCAGATGGGCCCCAGTGATCAGGATGTTCCATATTCTTTGACATCACAACAAAAAACTGTTACACTTCAGGCATTTTATATGGATGAAACTGAAATAACAAATAATGAATACCGCCAGTTTGTTTATTATGTAAGGGATTCACTTGCAAGAGAATTGCTGGGTACGCTTGCCCCTGAAGACTGGTGGATTGAAGAAGATGAGTATGGTAATCCACTGGAACCACACCACCTGAACTGGGATTCCCGTTTGAAGTGGGATGATCTGGAACAGGAAGAAATAGAAGCATTACAACCTATGTATATGCCGGAGCATGAGCGTTATTTCAGAAGAAAAGAGATTGATACCCGAAAACTGAATTACATATATTATTGGGTTGATTATAAAGCAGCAGCCCGTAAGGATTTTTCATCAGAAGCGATTGCCACGCAGGATGCAGCAGATCACGACCTGTCAAGTTTAGCTAACAGACCACAGGGCGTAAAAGACAGATCGGTGTTCATTAAGAAAGATATAATAAATGTATACCCTGATACATTGTGTTGGGTTCATGATTATACATATTCTTATAATGAACCCATGCTGAATTATTTTGTACATCCTGCATATGACAACTATCCCGTTGTTGGAGTAAGCTGGAAACAGGCAAGGGCATTTTGCATCTGGAGATCCAATATGATGAATGATTTTCTGGAAGCCAGTGGTGATTACAGAGTTAATGATTTCCGATTACCAACAGAATCAGAATGGGAATGGGCATCACGTGGAGGTCTTGATGAAAGCCCTTTTCCATGGGGCGGTCCCTATATTCGTAACAGCAATGGTTGTTTTCTCGGAAACTATAAACCGTTAAGAGGTAACTATATTGATGATGGTGGTATTCAGACTTTAATAGTTGGGCATTATGCTCCAAATGATTTTGGATTATACGATATGGCGGGTAATGTGGCTGAGTGGTGCATGGATGCATATGATGAATCTGCTTATAATTTTGCGCACGACCTGAATATGAATTATTCTTATGAAGCAAAGAAAACCGATCCTGAAGTTTTAAAGCGTAAAGTCATACGTGGGGGCTCATGGAAGGATATTGGTTACTATATGCAAAATGGTACAAGAACCTATGAATTCCAAGACACAGCAAAATGTTATATCGGATTCAGGTGTGTTCAGACCTATCTCGGACGCCATATTGATGATGGCGGCAGTTCTTCAAATGTTTACCGGTAGAAATTAATTAATTAAAGTTAACATTAATATTAATCACTTAAAAAAAAACAAAAAAGAATTATGGGACTTTATAATTTAGTGAGAAGTAAGGGTTACAAAAATTTCATGGCCAAATTATATGGCTGGGGTGCATCAA
>CAZVKJ010000051.1:0-27506 GCA_964626855.1 uncultured Bacteroidales bacterium | reverse complement strand
TAAATTAACCAGACGGCCTTCTGCCAGCAAAAAGATGGCATGCCCGTCGGGAAATACATATTTATCGACTTGGGGCTTAACATTGATTTTGGTTATGCCCGCAAATTTTTCAAGTTTATCGACCTGGATTTCATTATCAAAATGTCCGATGTTGCAAACGATGGTCTGGTCTTTCATGCCGGCCATGTGTTCAATAGTAATCACATCACGGTTTCCGGTAGTAGTAACAAAAATATTTCCTTCATGCAGTGTTTCTTCAACAGGGGCTACTTCAAAACCCTCCATAGCAGCCTGCAATGCACATATCGGATCGATCTCGGTCACGATCACTCTTGCGCCATAAGACCTCATTGATTTTGCACAACCTTTTCCCACATCGCCGTATCCGAGTACAACAACAACCTTTCCGGCAATCATTACGTCGGTGGCACGTTTGATACCATCAGCCAATGATTCGCGGCAACCATAAAGGTTGTCAAATTTTGATTTGGTAACCGAATCATTAACATTAATAGCGGGGACAAGCAATTCACCTTTTTCCATCATCTGGTACAAACGATGAACACCTGTGGTGGTTTCTTCCGAAACGCCTTTCCATTCTTTAACAACATTATGCCATTTCCCGGGCTCTTCAGCAAGAACTTTTTTCAAGAGGTTCAGAATAACCTGTTCTTCGTGGCTTTGGGCTTTTTTATCCAGTACAGCAGCATTATTTTCCGCCTGATATCCTTTATGGATAAAAAGTGTGGCATCGCCGCCATCGTCAACAATCAACTGCGGGCCTTTACCATCGGGGAATGATAATGCCTGTAATGTGCACCACCAATAGTCCTCAAGCGATTCGCCTTTCCATGCAAAAACAGGCACGCCGGCTTCAGCAATAGCGGCAGCGGCGTGATCCTGGGTTGAAAATATATTACAGCTGGCCCAACGGACATTAGCGCCAAGTTCAACAAGCGTTTCAATTAAAACGGCCGTCTGGATCGTCATATGCAGCGAACCAGATATCCTAACACCTTTTAAGGGTTTTTCTTTTCCGTACTTCTCACACAATGCCATCAACCCCGGCATTTCTTTCTCTGCAATTTCTATTTCTTTTCTTCCCCAGTCAGCCAGTTTAATATCGGCTACTTTATATGGGATTGCTGTTTTGATCATTGTTTCCATTTTATAAATTTAAAGTTGCAAAATTAATCATTTTGCCTGAAACTGAAAAAATAATGTAAACTATCCTATGTTTTCAATATTGCCCACAAGCTTAAAACCGGTGCCATGAACATTAATGAGTTCTATACTGTTATCCTCCTTCAAATACTTTCTCAGCTTGGTAATATAAACATCCATGCTACGGGCATTGAAATAGCTGTCGTCATGCCATATTTCTCTGAGAGCCATGCTTCTGTCGAGAAGGTCGTTGGCGTTTTCGCAAAGCAGGTTCAGTAATTCCGACTCCTTTGAAGTCAGTTTAAGTTCTGTGTCATTGATGGTTAACACTTGCCTGTTGTGGTCAAATATATAATTTCCGACCTGGTATGTTTTGCCGCTACTCCCGAGTTTTGCCCCCCCTGATGTCCTGCGCATAATGGCATTCATTCGCATGAGCAGTACTTCCATGTTAAAAGGCTTGGTTATATAATCATCAGCTCCGATTTGAAAACCTTTCAATATGTCTTCTGATAATGAACGAGCCGTCAGAAATAAAATCGGTATCTTTTTATCTTTTTTACGAATCTCTCTTGCCAGGGTAAAGCCATCCTTAACCGGCATCATTACATCGAAAATACAAAAGTTATATACACCTGTATTAAACTCATTCAGTGCTTCTTCACCATTTACACACAATTTTGTGATATATCCTTTGGCAGTAAGGTACGTTCTCAGCATTTCGCCAAAATTCTTGTCATCTTCAGCTAAAAGGACTTTTATGTTTTTTGCAATCATGGTTTTATGTTTTCATTGATTAAAAGGGCAGGTATATCTTAATTTTTGTTCCTTTTTTCAGCTCGCTTTCCACATCAACATTACCGCCATGAGCTTCTACGATGGTTTTGACATAATGCAATCCCAATCCAAATCCTTTTACGTCGTGAACATTTCCGGTCGGCACACGGTATAATTTTTCAAAAATCTTTTTTTGGTTGGCTTTTGATATACCTATACCATTATCAGCAATGATAATACTGATCCCTTTGTGGATGTTCAATGTTGAGATGGTAATGTTTGGGATTTCGGGAGTATACTTTATAGCGTTATCGAACAGATTATAAATTACGTTTGTAATATGTGTCCTGTCGGCAGTTATATAATGATTCCGGGCTTTAAAGCTACTTGAAACGGCCCCGTTTTTAACAGCCACCTGTATCTGAACACTTTTAACCACATCTTCGATAATAGTATGAATATCTATAAGTTCCTTATGCAGGCGAAGCTGTCCTTTATCAATAACTGCTGTTTGAAGAATTTTTTCAGCCATGGCGCCCAGCCGCTTGTTTTCCTCACTAATAATATTGATATAGTTGTCAACGTTCACTTCAGACTTTTCGACATCTTTATCGCTCAAGGCCTCACAGGTCAATGAAATTGTGGAAATGGGCGTTTTGAATTCATGTGTCATATTGTTGATGAAGTCGCTTTTCATCTCTGACAATTTTTTCTGCCTGAAAATAGTGGTGATCGTATAAATAAATGAAAAGGCTATTACAAAAATCAAAATAATGGAAATGGCGATCAACTCCCAGTTTTGCATATACAAATACAGGTTCTTATAGGGAAAATAAATCATGATATATTCCGGAGTCATGAACAGGTCGCGTGGAAAAATATTAAATGCATAACCCTCTTCAAGTAATTTTCTGTGGTAATGTCCTGTTTTTTCAATAACCATGACATTGCGCAAGGGGCTGTAGACACCAAATTCATACTCGGTGAATATCCCGCTGTTACGAAGTTCATAACGGATCATTGAATCAAGCATGATAAAATTCAGTCGGTTTTCTATGGCATCGTAGTGCTTAAAGTTAAAAAGGTCATTAAACACATCATTCACCAGCGCCGACTTGTCGAGGTAATTATTAATATTGGATTTCACATTTTCAAGATCATTAGACAAAACGCTATCGATGCCATATGACAGAGCCGGCATATCAGAAAGCACAGAGGCATCAGGGTTAGAAGAATTCACCCGCTTTTGAATGCTTACAATAGTAGTATCATAAGTTTTAATAATCTCCCCGGTATGCTCCTGCAAAACGGTAACATTTATTTTTTCGCTTGTAACATTGAAAATATTTTTAGAAACTGCATTGGAATCCGACCTGCCGGAATCAGGACGGGATGCATCAATCTCTTTTTTATAAACACTGTTTATTGAATCAATGGTATGCAATAACTTTTTGCCCTGCTGATTCCTGTACATTTTTGATCTGACCCTGTCGGCAACTTCAAGTTTTTCGAGTTTATAGATCACGTTTGACATAGCATCCTTCACACTCCTTGAAAAATTTGCCTCACGCAAAGAAATAGCATTGCGTATCCAATAAAACTGAATCCCAAAAAGTACGATTACCGTAACAGTCATCAAAATGATAATCATATATATAGCTTTTTTATTCATGCCACGGTAATACGATAAGTTTAACAAATATTAACTATTATTAACCTATATTAACAGCCTATCACACAGTTGTGTTGTAATTTTACATCACTAAAAAATTTAAAATTCTTCATTTCTTTTTGGTTAATATAATAAGTTTTGGATTTTTTATAATTGGTTATTGATTTCTAAAAAAGAGCGGTTAATCCCGCTCTTTTTTATTTATATTTTTTAATTTCACACCAAAATTATAAAAATTATGGCAAACATTAAAATAAATATTGACAAGGTTTACAGATTTGTTGATCGTGAAAAAATCAATGCGCTCCAACCCGAGATCACCCTGCATTATAATGAACTGATTGAAAAGACCGGAAAAGGCAATGACTTCGTGGGATGGCTGAACATAGCTGACGAAACGCTGAATTCTTCTATTATAAAAGACATTACCAATAAGGCCTCATATCTGCGTTCTCAATCCGAAGTTATTGTTGTTATCGGAATCGGGGGCTCCTACCTGGGCGCCCGGGCAATTATTGAATCCCTTAACAATGCTTTTCAGCAATATCAAAAAGGAAACCCTGAAGTAATTTATGCCGGGCAGAATATCAGCGAGAATTATTTATTTGACTTACTTCAGTTGCTTGATAAAAAGGATTACAGCATCATTGTCATTTCAAAATCGGGAACTACCACAGAACCTGCTATTGCATTCCGCCTCCTGAAAAATCATATTGAAAAAAAATATGGAAAAGAAAATGCAAAAAAACGGATTGTTGCCATCACAGATAAAAGTAGGGGGGCTCTAAAAAAACTTGCCCTTCAGGAGGGGTACGAAACATTTACCATACCTGATGATGTTGGCGGCAGGTTCTCTGTTCTGACGCCCGTCGGACTGCTTCCGGTAGCTGTTGCCGGGTATAATATCGTAAAACTCTTAGAGGGGGCTGTTTCAATGCGCCGGGAGTTGTACCGGACATCATTGATCGCCGAAAACCCCGCATGCCTCTATGCCGCTGTGCGCAATGCATTGTACAGAAGCGGCAAGCCCGTTGAAATGCTTGTGAATTTCCAGCCCAATCTCTTTTACATAACCGAATGGTGGAAACAACTCTACGGTGAAAGTGAAGGCAAAGAACATAAAGGGATTTTTCCTGCCGGAGCTAATTTCAGCACTGATCTGCACTCGATGGGGCAATACATACAGGATGGATTGCGTATTCTCTTTGAGACCATGCTTTTAGTTGAAAAAACCGAAAAAAACCTTCCAGTTCCTTTTGAGCAGGATGATTCGGACGGATTGAATTATCTGGCCGGAAAACGCATCCATGAAGTAAACGGGATGGCAGCGATGGGAACAGCCATTGCGCATTATGATGGCGGTGTACCCATAATCAGTATTAGTCTGGCTGAATTAAACGAGTTTTCACTTGGAGAACTGATCTATTTCTTTGAATTTGCCTGTGGCATCAGCGGCTATATGCTTGATGTCAATCCTTTTGACCAGCCGGGTGTGGAGGCATATAAAAACAACATGTTTGCACTGTTGGGAAAAGCCGGGTATGAAAAACAAAGAGAAGATATACTAAAGAAAATCATTTCATAGAAACGATCTTTAATAGGTCTTTTTCAAGTGTCACCTGGGGAGTTTCAATGATTCTGCCTAATTCCGTATCATTCCGGTAAAAGATGAAAGTCGGTACCTTTTCAATATTATACTTGGTATTAATATCCATTCCCGGTGCCTCTTTTTTCCTGTCGACACAAAGGATCTCAAGTTCTTTAAAATTCACTTTGGCCTGATCGAGGATTTTCAAAAAGCGCGGAACCTGTTCCTTGCTGTCGCCACACCATGTTCCCAAAACGATTACACATCTGACATCACCAATAAGACCTCTTATTTGTTCAACAACAGTGTCGTTGGGTTGGTATGAAGGGTATTCAATATTATAATCCTCTGCAAAGACACAAGTCAAAAGGCCATCACGGTTGCAGGTGCCGACAAGAATATCCGTCTGGCTTTTTTCATCAAATATACGCTGGCATTGCTCCTGTGCCGATAAATTAAAAATAACGGCAAATAGCATAAACAATGAATTAACAATTTTCGTCATAAAATTCAAATAAAAAACCCCTGTAAATATACAGAGGTTTTTCAAAAAATCTATCAGACTTTATGAATTAAAGTTCTTCCATCAGTTCATCCGTGAGTTCAAGATTATGATAAACACTCTGGACATCGTCATCATCTTCAAAAATCTCGACAAGCCTTAATACTTTTTGTGCAGATTCTTTATCCAGCGCCGTGGTGGTTTTTGGAATACGCTGCAACTCTGCGCTCTCTAAATCAATTTTCATTTCTTCGAGTTTTTTCATCATAGACCCGAAGTTCTCAAATGATGTGGTAACAACAATCGTTTCGTCCTCATAATCTATATCTTCTGCGCCGGCATCAATAACTTCCATTTCAAATTCATCAGGATTGATATTTCCTTTGGGCAGCCTGAAAATTCCCTTGCGGTCGAAAATAAAACTTAATGAACCGTTGGTTCCCAGGTTTCCGCCATACTTGTTGAAATACGAACGGATGTTAGAAACTGTACGCTGAACATTATCGGTGGCGCATTCAATATAAATTGCTATACCATTAGGCGCATACCCTTCATAGGTAACTTCTGAATAGCTCGATGCATCTTTGTCGGATGCCTTGCTGATTGCTCTCTGAACATTATCCTTCGGCATGTTGGCGCCTTTGGCATTGGCAATTGCCAGACGCAACTTGGGGTTGCCGTCGGCATCGGGGCCACCTTCTTTTACTGCAATGTTAATTTCTTTGATTATCCTTGAAAATATTTTCGACCTTTTGGAGTCAAGGGCTCCTTTTTTACGTTTTATGGTCGACCACTTATTATGTCCTGACATATTTTAACGTTTTAATTTATTTTCAGTTTAATACTACAAAATTATTAATTCTGAACGACATGAAAAAATAATATTATCCCAACTTTAATACTGCAAGGAATGCCGACTGGGGCACCTCTATATTTCCAATCTGGCGCATGCGCTTTTTCCCTTTTTTCTGCTTTTCAAGAAGCTTGCGCTTACGCGTAATATCGCCACCATAACATTTTGCTGTAACATCTTTTCTCAATGGCCTGATGGTTTCACGGGCGATGATCTTCGCTCCTATCGCGGCCTGAATAGCCACTTCATATTGCTGTCTCGGTATCAATTCCTGGAGTTTTTCGCACATTTTGCGCCCGAACTCATAGGCATAATCACGGTGGATGAGTGTTGATAAAGCATCTACCATTTCGCCGTTTAACAGTATATCAAGCCTCACCAGTGTTGCCGGTTTGTTCCCGATAATATGGTAGTCGAAAGAGGCATAACCGCGTGAAATGCTTTTCAGTTTATCGTAAAAATCAAATACTATTTCGCTGAGCGGCATTTCGAAGGTCAGCTCAACCCTGTCGCTGGTTAGGTATACCTGGTTTTTTATTATGCCGCGCTTTTCGATACATAATGTCATAATCTGCCCGGTATATTCGGACTTGGAAATCACCTGGGCAAGAATATAAGGTTCCTCAATGTGCTCAATATTTGTTACCGGAGGCAGCCCTGATGGATTGTGAACATCAACCACTTCGTCCTTAGTAGTATATACCACAAATGAAACATTCGGCACCGTGGTAATTACGTCCATATCAAACTCGCGATAGAGGCGCTCCTGCACAATTTCCATATGCAATAAGCCAAGAAACCCGCAACGGAATCCGAAACCCAATGCCGCGGAAGATTCCGGTTCAAAATGCAGTGAAGCATCGTTCAGCTGAAGTTTTTCGAGCGAAGTTCTTAATTCTTCGTATTCATCGGCATCTACTGGATAAACACCGGCAAATACCATAGGTTTAACATCCTGAAATCCGGAAATGACAGACCCGCACGGATTATCAACATGCGTGATGGTATCACCGACTTTAACTTCCCTGGCGGATTTTATTCCGGAAATGATGTACCCCACTTCTCCGGCCTTCATTACTTCCCGTGGCTGAAAATCAAGCTTCAGGATGCCAATCTCATCAGCATGGTATTCATGGTTGGTGGCAAAAAATTTCACAAAATCATTCCGGCGCAGTTCACCGTTAAAAATCCTGAAATACGCAATAATTCCCCGGTATGAATTAAAGACGGAATCAAAGATCAGTGCTTGCAGAGGCTTATCGGGGTCACCTTTGGGACAGGGTATTCTTTTTACAATGGCTTCCAGTATTTCGTTAATCCCCAATCCCGTCCTGGCGCTGGACTCTATGATTTCCTCGCGCCGGCACCCGATAAGATCAACAATCTGGTCCTTAACTTCTTCAGGCATGGCGCTTTCCATATCCATCTTGTTCAAAACGGGAATAATTTCCAGTTCGTGTTCAAGCGCCTGGTATAAGTTTGAAATTGTCTGTGCCTGTATTCCCTGGGTAGCATCAATCACAAGCAATGCGCCTTCACAGGCAGCAATGGAGCGTGAAACCTCGTACGAAAAATCTACATGCCCGGGAGTATCAATCAGGTTCATAAAATAATGCTGACCCTCAAAGTCGTACTCCATTTGTATGGCATGGCTTTTAATCGTGATCCCGCGCTCCCGTTCCAGATCCATATCATCCAGTACCTGGTTCTGAAAATCACGTTGTGATACTGTTCCTGTAACTTCAAGAAGACGATCGGCTAACGTGCTTTTGCCGTGGTCAATATGCGCTATAATACAAAAATTCCTGATATTTTTCATTGGTGCAAAAGTAGTAATTTTTTGATTTTTTATTAACTTCGCCCACCGACTTTAAACGATATCCTTAAATAAACACTGATAAAAACGCCATATCAAACTTAATCCATGAGCAAATTTTCAAAGTTTCTTTTAGGCCTTTTCGGTTGGAAACCGGTTCTAATGCTGGAGAAACCTTTAGGAAACTGCATTTTACTGGTTGCACCACACACAAGTTTCTGGGACTTTATTATTGGCAGGCTTTCATTATCCTCGTTAAAACTAAATGGTAATTTTTTCATTAAAAAAGAATATTTCCGGTTCCCGTTCAAACATTTATTTTTATGGATCGGGGGACTTCCGGTTGACCGGAAAAAAGGCGGAAATACTGCAAAACGGGGTGTTGAAATTTTTAAAACCGCGGAAGAATTCGTGTTGATCATTACCCCTGAAGGCACCAGAAAATATACAGAACACTGGAAAAAAGGCTATTATTTTATTGCTATGGCGGCAAAAGTACCGATAGTTCTCTGCTACGTTGATTACAAAGAAAAGGTATGTTGTGTATCAGATGTCAAAATATATCCGACAGGCAACTACGAAGAAGATTTCAAACAAATTCAAAAATTTTATAAAGGCAGAGTTGCTAAATTCCCGAAAGATTTCAACCTCTCATAACTGCATCCCTTATTGGATGTCAGGTGGTTGCGCGCTCATATCACTATTTTTCTTTTGAATATCACCAAGATCATATTTTTTAAATGATTTTAATGAAATGATGACTGCGATCAGCAATAAAACCATCCCTGCTACAAATGTGGCCGTGAAGCCGATCAATAAATATATGCCCAGGCCTAACATAGGCGCAAAAAACGACCTGAACCCCGTCAACGTAAGGTGAATTGCCTGATATTCCGCAACATCCGCCTCCTGACAAAAATAGGCAGATCCAATACTCCACAATAAACCCATTGTTGCAGCAAAAACCCCATTGAACACCATGGCAAGCAATAGGGTATAATAGATTTTAATTCCCTTGATCCAGATAAACCACGGAGCATATGAGGTTAAGGCGATAAACAACAGGTAAAACAGTAGCGACGCAAATGTTATGGCGGCAAAACGCCGCGGATCAATCCTGCCCATTAATTTGCCAAACATCGGCAACAAAAGTATTGCAAGTATGTTATAGGAGTTTTTATAAAATGCTATTGTTGAATAATTCATTTGAAGCTCTTTCTGAAAAAAAATGGCAATTACCGACACCGTTCCCATAAAAGCAAAACCATAGAACATAAAACCTGCCTGGAAATCGCGAAACGGCCTGTTGGTTTTTAGTTTTTGCTTCATATCGGTCAGGGTCTTCCTGATAGAATTTACCAGTGTGGCCTGAGGCCTTTCAATTATTACATTTTCAGTGCATAGCTGAGCCAGCAGGCATACCGAAAAAATTCCAAGACACGAAATTACGGGAAACACATATTGATAAATATCCTGGTTTTTATCGAGGAGTAAACCGTATATAAAAGTCACCAATAACATTACGATTTTATTGGCCGTTGTTGACCAACTGTACAAAACACTGAAATTCCGGTGATAATAATTTTTCTTAAGTACCTGGTTGATCACCGGGTAAATAATGGGGTTGGCAAAATAATATATCAAAAAGACAATTAAAAAAATGTAGTGATAGATACGGTTATTGGCCAGGTTGCATATATTATCGGGAAAAAACATCAGTAAGAACATTGGTAAACGCGTAAAAACACCAAGAAGTATCAGAAACCGCTTGGCATTTCTTCTTCTCCTGGCCCATTCGTTAAGTAAAACCGAAAAGGTAAGCACAAAAACACTGAACTGGAACAACACACTGACCCCGACACTACCGCCCCCAAGGCTTTTCAGGAACACAAACTCATTTATTGCCAGAACGCCAAGTATGACTCCTTCAATAATGGAATAAACAAAGTGAATAAAGAATGTCCGTTTCTCAATTGTATCAAGCCCGGGTTTTGCAAATCGGAACATCGCTGATTTTTATCATGCAAAAGTAAAAAGATAAATCCGTTTATTCATTATTTGTTATATACCTGAATTCTTGTGAATTTATTGATTCCTTTAAAAGCTATCTGACGCAGCGTGTTTTTTTATCAGGTCAGAAATTAATAAATAGCGTAATTTTGAAACTTGCATATAAATGGGCCCATGAAAAAAAGCAAAAAGACTTTAATATACTTCATGATTCTGATTATCCTGATCATGGCTTTTTTATTCGGATTTTACGGTAAAACCATTTTGCATCCCAACTCATTCATGTTCAGCAGCAGCGGCGATGGAATAAAAAATTACTATACATACGCCTATTATATTGAGCATAATAAAAGCTTTACCAACTTTGAAGGAATGAATTACCCTTATGGCGAAAATTTTACATATACCGACTGCCATCCGGTTCTTGCATTTTTTATCAGGGTCATTCACATGATATTTCCGGGCATTTCTAATTACAGCATTGGCATTTTAAATTTATTTATGCTGATTTCGCTGGGATTAACAGCCATTATTCTGTATTTTTTATTCAGAGAATTAAAAGTAGCTCATTTTCTTTCTGTGGCAGGGGCATTAGGTATTTCCATATTATGCCCGCAAATATTCAGAATGACAGGGCATTACGGATTATCGTATGGTTTTTTCATACCGTTGACCATCATTTTAATATTACGTTTTGAGAAAGGATTCCATCAGAAACGAATCCTGTTTTTTATTGCACTGTCAATACTATTCTTCTTTACATTACATGCATACCTCGGTATGATTTCCGCTATGACAGTGATTGTTTATGGTTTAATAAGCATGGCAAATCAACTATTGGCAAAGAAACGGCTAAATATTAAAAAACAAATACTGCTTTTGTTATCTGCCATTATTCCTGTGGCAACATATTACCTGTTTGTAAAAATAACAGATACACACACGGGTAGGACGACGAATCCCTGGGGAATACTTGAAAACCATGCAGAAATGGGAAGTGTGTTTCTACCGGTAAATTCGCCGCTGGACACAATAAGACACTTTTTATTTCCCAATGCCCTTCAACCTTGGGAAGGATGGTCGTACATCGGGCTTACAACCATTATTGCATTAATTGCATTTATTATTGCATCAGTAATATTCTCTTTTAAATCCAGGAAAATACGTTTTGACGAAAATTGGATTGACAGCCTCCCCTTAAGGCAATTATTTGTTACATCGCTGATTGTTCTGGCCTTTTCAATGTTTGCGCCTTTCCGTTGGTATCATCTGGAAAGGCTGATCAACTATTTTGATATCATCAAACAATTCAGGGCTATCGGGCGCTTCGCATGGGTATTTTATTTTATCTCGACCATCATGCTAATTTGCATGGTAAACAAGGCTTTTGAAAAACTTTCGGCACACAAAAAGAAAATAGGCGCATTCATTTTAGCCATTTTAATTCCGTCAATTTTAATTGCCGAAGGTTGGAACTATCATAAAATCACCGCCGCAGAAATTGTTAAATCTCCTAATATCTTTGATTTACAGCATGCCCCGGATAATTTAAAACAGGATATCAGATCCGTTAACATCCATCACTATCAGGCAATACTTCCTTTCCCTTTTTTTTATATCGGTTCTGAAAATTATGGAAAAACCGCCGATGATAAAATTTATCATTTATCTTTTCTGTTCTCATACCATTTGGGGCTACCCATAATTGGAAGCTACCTCACCCGTACCTCGATTTATGAGAGCAAAAACATTATGCAGTTGCTTGCAAGTAATTTTTACAACAAAGAAATCCGGAAGGATTTGCCCAATAATAAACCTTTTTTACTGCTTTGCCTGAATGATCGCCTCAACAATGTCGAAAAAGCTTACCAGGAAAAGGCAATCTTACTTGTAAAACGCGATCTGTACAGTCTTTATGAAATTGATCCCGATGTGTTTTTTGAAAACACCGCTGGACAGGAACTGACAAAATTTAATGAACTAAAAGACAGGTTGTTTAAAAAAGATGGTTTCCTTGTTAATGACACCTCACTGTACTTTAAGTTTATTGATTTTAAAAGTGACAAAACGGACATTTCTATTTCCGAAAGAAATGGATGCTATTTTGGAGCTCAGAAAGATTTCCACATATTATTTACCATTGAAAAAGGCTATTTACCATTGAATAAGAAATATACTGCCCGTTTCTGGATGTACAATGATGGTGAAAATTTCGGGCAGGATTGCCTGGGAGGAATGAATTTTTTCCAGAAAAACACAGGAGATAAACTTGAATGGCTTGATCCTATCATCAGTGCGGGGAACAGCCAGGAAATCAATGGCAACTGGTCATTGGTTGAAATTCCTTTCGAAAATATCGATAACAACGCTTCCTACGAACTTGTATTCAAGGGTAGCGATCTGGCTGAAAAAACTATTTACATTGACGATCTGTTATTTTATGACAATGACCTTATCATCTACAAATTAATTAACGAAAGAAATAAACTTATTTTATTTAAAAACAATCACCGGATTACGCTTCCCGCAAATAACTAATGCTCCTGGTATCTTATGTTGTTCTCAGCCTGATGTTTTCCGGCTTAAAACTTCACCGGCATCATTTTATGCCTATCACCAAAAATAAAAAAGCAGCCCTTTTGAGACTGCTTTTTTATGAATAATCATATCCTTACCAGATTACCGGCCTTAGGTTCTCCGGTTTGTAGTTTTTATCCGTAGGTTTAATATTAAATGCTTTATAGAATTCAGGAATATTATAAACCTGTCCATTGACCCGTGCTTCTTTTGGCGAATGCACATCTTCTTTGAGCCGGCGCATCAATTCTTTATCGCGCGTATTACCCCTCCAAACCTGCGCATAAGCAAGGAAAAAGCGCTGATCCGATGTAAATCCGTCAATTTTTGCATTTTGATCTTTTCCATTCATAGCTTTTTGCAAGGCGGCATAAGCAACGGTCAGGCCTCCCATATCTGCAATATTTTCGCCCAGGGTTAACTTGCCGTCAACATGCAAAGAATCAAGCATTTTATAATTATCAAACTGGTCAACAAGAACCTGTGTTTGTTTTTCAAAGTTTGTAGCATCTTCCGGGGTCCACCAATCGCGAAGGTTACCGTCTTTATCAAACTGTCTGCCCTGATCGTCAAAACCATGAGTCATTTCATGCCCGATAACAACACCTATTGCGCCATAGTTTACGGCATCATCAGCATTCATAAAGAAAAACGGGGGTTGTAAAATAGCAGCCGGAAAAACAATTTCATTCATATTCGGGCTATAATATGCATTTACGGTTTGAGGAGTCATACCCCATTCAGTGCGGTCAACAGGTTTACCTATTTTATTTAAATCGCGCTGGAATTCAAACTGCGATGCAGCCATTATATTCTGAAAATAAGAATCTTTAGTAATTTTCAATGACGAATAATCTCTCCATTTATCAGGATATCCAACCTTTAGATTCATTTTTGCGAGTTTTGCTTCGGCCTCCTTTTTTGTTGCGTCACACATCCACGACAATTTTTCAATTCTGTCTTTCAGCGCATCTTTAAGGTTGGTTACCAGTTCGAGCATACGTTTTTTAGCTTCTGCCGGAAAATATTTTTCAACATATAACTGCCCGACAGCTTCGCCTAATGAAGCACTGGTGATTGACAAGACTCTTTTCCATCGTGGTTTCATTTCTTTAATGCCTGAAAGAACCACGCTGTAAAATGAAAAATGTTCTTTTTCAAATGCTGATGAAAGGAAGGGAGATGCTTCTCTCAGCAAATGCCATTTCAGGTATGTTTTCCATTGATCAACAGGCACTGTGGTGACTAATTTGGCAATACCGCTAAAAAATTTGGGCTGGCCGACATTGATTTCGTCAGTGGCTTTCAATCCCAATGTTGAAAAATAGGTGCTCCAATCGAATTGTGGCGCTAATTTTTGTAATCCGGCCAGATCCATTTTATTGTAATTTTTTACCGGGTCACGGAGATCAAGACGCGTGGAAGAAACATCAGCCATTTTTGTTTCAATATCCATAACAATCTTAGAGTCCTTATCGGCCTGCTCTTTTTGAACTCCCGAAAGCTCGAATGTTTTGCCCAGGTGCTTGACATATTCTGTACGAATTTCCTGTGAACGAGGGTCTTTTGATAAATAATAATCGCGATCAGGCAGCCCCAATCCACCCTGGTACAACTGTGCAATCACTTTTTCGCTGTTTTTATCATCCTGTCCTGAGAAAAAGTAAAACATCTGGTTTATGCCCAAAGTATGCAGATAAGCGATCGTTTTGACCAGGTCAGGAACACTTTTAATGGCATCAATTTTATCCAGATCGGCCTGTATGGCTTTTATACCCGTTTTTTCAATAGCGGCAGAATCCATACCCGACGAATAAAAGTCAGCTATTTTCTGTTTAATTGAGCCTGCTGTTGCATTTTTATCTGCAGCAGCTTCTTCCATAATCTGACGAAGTTGCTTGTTATTATTTTCCCTTAGCTCTTCAAACGTTCCATAAATGCTGTACTCGGCGGGAACCGGATTATTTTTTAACCAGTTTCCATTGGCATACCTGAAAAAATCATCACCGGGTTTTACGGTAGTGTCCATGTTTGCAATCTTTATTGCAGGGTCTTCTTGCTTCATAACTTTATTTTTACAGCTGAACATTATGCCCGAAATAATCAAACAGGCCAGCATAATGAAACTAATTTTACTTAATTTGCTTTTCATAATTTCCTTGATTTTCTGTTTTGAAATAATTTAATATGCAAAGATATGTTTTCATTATAAATTACGATGGTAAGAATTTGTTAAATCAGAATCTGGCCACGTTCAGGTTAAATATCTTGGCTTTCTTCTTTAAAAAGTCAAATTAAAGACAACCCCAATGTGGCATTGTTACAAAATTCAGCGGGTATTTTCGTTTGATAATATTAACCTAAAAAATTCACAAGAATTTTTCACCCTTCGGGCCGACAAAAGAAAATTAAGTGTTTATGCAGTAATGGTCATTATCAAATATTTTCTGTGTCGGGATTAACTGACCTGCTGCCCACATTGCCCATGCTCATTCATAAATTGCATTTCATTTATTTATGAATAGGTCAGATTAAAAAAGCGGCAGATAATTAATTACCTGCCGCTCCCAAATAACACACCGAAAATTATATAGCATCGGTCACCACCTGATTCAGATCTTTCACCTGTCTTTCAAGAATGATGGTGCATTTCGTAAAATTAGCAACCGGCCAACCGCCCCATAAAACATAGTTGCCATAATTATCTTTCGTGTTATATATAGCAGAAGTATTATCATCAATAGTCCATACCATGGTATTGTTATCATCTTCAAAAGCTATACCCACATCCATAAATTTATGATAGATCACCAGGTCGAGGTAATCCTGGGTTATACCCAGCATATCCAGCAAGGTGGTTAATGTTTTTTGTCCGGGCAAACCTTCAAGTTTCATTTCAAGAGTGAAGCGATCGACCACTCCGCCATCAACAAAGAATTCCCCGCCATTAAAATCAAGGCTTGTATAATTAAATACCTGATCGATATCCCCGGCTATCTGAGTATATTTATTGTCGCCATATACAATAAACATGGTCAGCGGACCTGATGTTGATATTATCGTATTATCGCTGCTAAGATGAAAAGCCGTAATTGGAAAGTTTAACTTACCGGCATGGTCGGTTCCGTCAGCATCATAAACATGTGATACTTTCCATACACCTTCCATACGCGTCTTTGTCGGGGTTTCATCCTCCTCCTTTTCACATGAGGAGATAAATAATGTGAAAAAAACGAAAGCCGCAATTATAAGGCTTACCGGCGAAAAAAATTTTGTCTTCATAAAAGGGTTTTATTAATGATTAATGATAATTTTTTTATTAAAAACGCCATGCTCACTCAAAAATGTTGCCAAATAAAAACCTGAAGGTAAATTTTTAACATTTATTCCACGATCCGTATATTTTTCATCCAGCACAAGCTTATTATTAATATCATAAATTTTCACAACAAAGTTATCATAAGCTGCTACATTTATATAAAACCTGTCGCGAACAGGATTAGGACGCAAAACAATATCCAGGGGTTGTGAAATCCCGTTATCTGAAGTAACCAGTGATGTTTTTATCCAGATAGGATTCGTAATACTAAAAAAGGTATCATAGGTTTGCCTGTATATAGTACTGAGCGTTCCGTAATATTTAATTGAATTCATGGACGCCCTTATTGAAAAGTATTGATTATTGGGAATAAAGCCAAATAAATTCGTCAGTATACTTTGAAGATTGTATTCCTGGTGAGTTTGAACGGGCAAATCATAGTAATAAATGCTGTCCTTGGTTATACCTGTAAGCGTAATCAGGCTTATATTTCCAAATTCAGGGGTGATATAGGTGTCAAACACCAACTTTGCATTGGTCAGTTGCTGGTAGGTAAGAACCGTATCCTGCCCAATATAAATCTCACTCGTTGAGCTATTGCCGTCAGTACTTATCCCCATGGTAATTATTGGCCCGTCTGATAGTATCGTGTTTCCATATTTTAATGCTTTAAGCACTTTCCGGCCATTGTATCCCATACCGTTTGGGCAATAAGTAAGTGTTGACAATTTTCCTAATGCATTATCATTGATTGCACCGGTAATACCAAAGGTCAGCTCAGTATTTGAATAATTAAATGAGCCATGTGCATCACTGCCGGCAGACATAAAGAATTTCCAGTTTTTTATTGAGGGGTAAATGTTTTTCATACTAAGTGATCTTTTTTGAAGGAAATCAACCACGTCGAGGTTTTGCCGGAAACGGTAAAAATGCAGGGCGGAATTACTGGCGCCCATTGGGGCAAAAGAGGTGATAGAGCCGGAATAGGTCACATTCCACGGATCGTTTTCCTGGTCTGTGGTAGTCAAGTTTTTACGGTTATTCCATATTTCACCACCAACAAGGCCATTTTCAAACAAATACTGGCCATTCTGGCTATAAAGGTCGGTTGACTCAGCCAAATCATTACATATTACAGTACCGGCTGAAGGATGAGGATCGTCATTTTCAGGAAATCCGCCATCACCCAGATTCCATATTCCGCCATTGATTACGAATGGAAGCGCATCAACTTCAGCAAAAGGATGAGCACAATATGCAAACCCGTTATATGAAACAAGATCGGCCAGAGTCTGGGGAACAGTATTGGATGTTGCACCTACATCGCCTCCGCCATCAAGAAAAAACGGACAACTAAAAGGAGAGGTTTCTGAAGGATATAATAATGCATGAACAACTTCTCCTGCTGAATTTTTTATACTGGCTTCCAGTGCTCTTATAAATAACAAGGTAGAATCGCTGTAATTCAGGTCGAGAATAAACGAGCCTAAACGGCCCCAGTTGTCCGACATGTCCGATCCAAACTCATCATAGTCGCAGCTATGATCTGTAACCGTTATCCAATCGAGGCCGATTTTTTTAGCGGCTTCTTTTGTTCCTTCGAGAGGCAGCCCGAATTCGACATCATTTTGCGTAAACATTGTATGGTAATGTGTATCGCCACGATACCATCCGGGGGCTTTAGGCAAATCGTCATTATACCTGAATACCCTGAAATATTGCTCCTGATCGGTAGCCCAATCAAGTGAAAAATAAACTTTTATGTCAATAATATCACCATAAGACGCCAGTTTCTCTGCCGGAATATTCAGGGTAAAATACCAATAATCCTGATCTATAGAAACATATTCATTACCAAACAATGATCCATCGGCAGTAAACCTGATGGTGGATTCATCATCCTTTAGATAGCCGCTTGCATCAAAACCCTGAACGCCCCATGTATTATCTTCCAACGACCTGCTTGTAATTAATGAATTAAATGCTGATACCGTATAGCTGTCAAATTCCAAAACATTACTAAAACTGGCATCACTTGCATTTTTCAGATAAACTTTGATATCCATCAGTTCGTTGCTGCAATTCAGGCAGCTTGACCAATGCACATAAATATGAAGCGGAATGCTGTTGACCTGGTTGTAAATATTGAGTTTCTTCATACGGTACGGGGCATCGGCAGCAATATCAGACCCCGCTGTATTGGTTTGTTTGTCCTGGCCAAATACCACAAAGCCGCCTGCCTGGATAAAGAATAAAACAAGTAAAATTAAACGCTTCATAACACGTGTTTTTTTACAAATATAATTAATCTTTCAATAATATGCACCATTCATCCATGATATCACGAACGGCCTGATTCATCAAGGATGCCGCGGTGCTTGAGTGTGCGTAAAACCAGCACCAGGATGATTGCGGCTGACAAAACCCATGTCGAGATTCTGAATGGTTCAAATTGATGATATGTAACGTAATTTCTTAAATGATCAATAAAAAAATAACCCACGGCCATTGCCAGTATTCCTGAATATTCGCGGCGTAAAACGCTTTTTACCGAAACCCGGATGTCGCTCTTTTCAAACTTTCCAAGAGCGGGAATAAAAGCCGGCACTTTCTCGGACCAGCACATAAATACATCACCATATTTTTTCTGAAGAAACCGCTCCTCGGCAAACATGATCCTCTCGTAATAGATCCAGAAAAACAATGAAATGATCAGAACATAATATACGTTAAAGGTAAAAATGAGCAAACCGAGCCACATCAGGTAGTTTCCAACATACAATGGATGCCGTACCACGGAATAAATGCCTTTTGTATTTATAGATTCGGCAACCTGTTCTTTGGTGTTCCGCCCTGAAGTTCCTTTTGGCGTAGTGCCAATGGTATATGCCCTGATAAAAAAGCCGGTAAATCCAACAAATACCGAAATCAGGGTTAAAATCAAATAAAACAGGTCATTAAAAATTTTATAATCGGTCAGAAAAATGACCGGAATAGCCGTGATAAAAATAAATAAAGGTATCTGTCCCCTATACCTGAATAACTGGTTGCCTGACTTTTCAAAAGAATGGATTAATGCCATTTTACAGGTTTTATATCTTAAAAGCCTGTAAAATTACCATTTTTTCTTTTGATTTCCCGTATAAACCTGATATTTTAAGAATTTCTGATTTTAATAATGAAGAACCTTCCGGTTTTATACATTTTCTTGCTTGGATAAAAATTCACGGTAAATTACATTCAGCGAGAAATTTTCATGTGCCTTTTTTTGGCCTGAAATCTCATCAAGTGAATATAAAACAGCCGAGCGGGCATTAACAAGTTCATTTGATACAGGGATGGGCTGCCCTCCGCCGCCAATACATCCGCCATGGCAAACATTTACTTCAACAAAATGGCAGCCTTCATTATTGTTCTTCAATGCATCAAAAAACGGCCTTGCATTTACGCTACCATTTATGACGGCAAATTTTATCTCTTTATCCTTTAAAAATTCCCAGCCCGATTTCACTTCAGAAAAAGTAACTGACGTCTCTTTAATTCCTTTTTCTCCCCGCAGGTTCATTATTTTAAGCATATCCGGCGCAATTTCTTCACCGGTAACCAGTTCCGACAGGGTTCTGATAACGGCTTCAGTAGTTCCGCCCGAAACTTCCGTAATTATTGATGATCCTGAATGTTCCGCCATCAATGGCTCATATTGGGCAGCATCAAGCCTTTCAATATCAATACCCGACTGCCGGATCATACGGACGAGCTCACGCGTAGTAATTGAAAAGTCAAAATCATTGATGCCCTGCTTTGATTTTATCGTTCCCGTTTCACTTTTTGAAGCTGTGCAGGGCGTAACTGCAACAGTAATGATATCCTTAGGATCCAATGCCTTCTTTTCCGCATAATATGTTTTGATCACCGAGCCAAAAATCATTCTCGTCGATTTGCATGTTGAAAGCAATTTATCAATTTCAGGTAATTTCGTCTTAACAAAAAGTTTCCATCCTGGTGAACAGGAAGTAATATATGGCAAAGTAAAATTTGCTTCAGCCTCATAGGATTGTTTCAGCCTCATCAAAAACTCTGTGCAAAGTTCCACTATATATATGTCGCTATAATACCCGTAATCAACAACGGATTCAAAACCCAACAGTTTTAACGCGGCTATGACACGTGCATCTGTATGTTTATTATAATCAAAACCCAGTTCTTCGCCCAGGGCCACACGGACTGACGGGGTGGTGGTGATTACGATATGTTTTTCCGGCTGAGCAAGAGCATCCCAAACATCTTCGTAGAATGGCTTCTCGATAAGCGCAGCGGTGGGGCAACGATTGGTGCACTGCCCGCAATCAATGCAAAAAACATCCTTTAATGGTTTCCCGAAAAATGTAGTAACCTTTTGATTTTTACCTTTTTTCACTACCGAGAATGTGCCTGTATCCTGCAGGTCATTGCAGGTGCGTACACAACGCTGACAACGAACGCAACGGCTGTCGTCCTTAATAATACAAGAGGAAGTATCATCGACAGTTTTTTCTTCCTCCTTCACCAGATCATGGTACATATGATCGCCGATACGGTATTCACTGGCAAGCCATTGCAATTCACAGTTACCATTGCGGTAACACTTGGTGCAATCGGCATTATGCTCCGAAAGCAGCAACTCAACTATAGTTTTCCGTGCCGTTCGCACTTTGGGGCTGCTGGTAGAAATCACCATTCCCTCGACAACCGTTGTAGAGCAGGCGGCAACAAGTTCCTTCTGCCCAGCCAGCTCTACTACGCAAACACGGCAATTTCCCGCCACGCGCAAATCGGGATGGTAGCATAAAGTAGGTATGTGCATATTTATTTTATGTGCTGCATCCAATATGGTGGAACCTTCCTTTACAGCTACCGGGATATCGTTTATGGTAAGATTTATTAATGGCTTTTCCATGAGTAAAAATTTAATACAGTATTTCTTCTTTAAAATTTTCCAGGATCGAAATGAACGGATGTGCCACCGACTGGCCAAGGCCGCATTTAGCTGATGTTTGCATGCTTAGCGCGAGCTTTTTAAGCACCTCAATATATGATTCGGGTTTTTCTCCTTTTTTCACAGCTTCAATACCTTTCAGCAATTGTTGTGTGCCCACGCGGCATGGCGTACAAAGCCCGCATGATTCCTCGACAAAAAAGCGAAGGTATTCCCAACACTTTGTACATGGATCGGGAATTATTGAAAAATATCATGGAGCCTCCGGTGGTCAGGCCTTCAAATCCGATTACCGTATCGGCAAATAGCCGTTGCGGAATGCAATATCCGGAAGCGCCACCAACCTGAACGGCTTTGATGTTTTTATCACCGAATTCTTTAACCACATCTTCCACGGTGGTTCCTAATTCAAGCTCATGGATACCGGCATTATTCGTATCGCCCGATATTGAAAAAAGTTTAGATCCGGATGAATACGCTGTCCCCAGCTTAATAAACTCTTCCGCCCCTATCCTGAAAATAACCTGGGCGGTGGCAAAAGTTTCTACATTGTTCACAACAGTAGGGCAGCCATACAACCCTTTTGTAACAGGAAATGGAGGTTTGTTGCGGGGCTCGGCACGATATCCTTCTATTGATTCTATAAGCGCGCTTTCTTCGCCGCTGGCATATGAACCGCTGCCTAAAAACAATTCAACCCGGAAATCAAGATTGTATTGCCCGGCATATTCATGAAAAATGTTGAGTTCATTCTGCAGATGGTCTTTCATATACATGTACTCATGGCGCAGATATATAATTCCTTTTTTTGCACCGGTACAATAACCACAAACAGCCATGCCCGACAACACCTTTCGGGGGACGCGTTCAAGAATTTCCCTGTCTTTAAAGGTCCCCGTTTCACTTTCATTAGCATTGCATATCACATATTTGGCATCCGCCTCTTCCCTGCGGGCAAATTTCCACTTCATCCCGGTAGGAAATCCGACATTACCGCGCCCTTTCAGGCCAGAGTCCATCAATTCGGTAATAATATCATCAGGATGCCGCTGAAGTGTGCGTTCGAGAACCTTATATTTTGAAGTGGTATAATTACTGAAAATAAGGTCAATACGTTTGGGATTGGGTGTTTCCATAACAGTTTATTTTTGCTTGAACTCTTTTATGATTTGTTCGGCTTTCTGCGGGGTCAGGTCAGTGAACACCTCGTTATTGATCATCATCGCAGGAGCTTTATGGCACCAGCCCAGGCAATTCGCCTGCAATAACGAAAATTGCCCGTCGCTGGTGGTTTCGCCGACTCTTATCTTCAGCAGGGCGCTTAATGAACTCAGTATTTCTGCCTGCGAACGCATCATACACGATATATTCCGGCATAGACGAATGACGTATTTCCCCCTCGGAACGGTATCGAGATAATTATAAAATGAGGCTGTGCCGTATACTTCGGCAGGTGAAAGCTGCATCACCTGCGCCACCTCAAGCAGCGATTCCTCGCTCAGAAAATTTTCAAGGCTTACTATTTCCTGAAGCAGTGGTAAAAGGTTGCTCCTGGCATTACCATGTGCCCCCACGTAATCTTTTATTAATGTTTTTGTTTCAGGCATAACAGATATTTTCAATTTTATGAAATAATGTCCAAAGTTAAAACATAAATGGTAGAAACCATAAACATAATTACATTAATTCCAAAATAAAACAGAATGATATCTCTTATCATTTTCTTCTCTCAGAGCATGTTTTATTATGTTTGCCAATAATAATCATGGCCTCATTGAACATTAATATGAGTTTGAAAATTTATCCATCAGTTTTCATCTGAATATCAATTTACACTTCGTATTCTTTTTTATTTCCAACCTGAATATTTTTCCATCCTCCGGAACGGTTAAAGAAAATATGATGTTTCAGTAACAATTTGACACATTAAATATTTTCTTCAGGGCAGCTCTAGAAACAAAAAAGTTCGGGGCGGTCGAAGTTCTGAAAACCTCAGTATACTATGCGTATATTAGAATTTGAAGAACGAAGACAAACAAAGGAATTTGAAGTTCCCAGAGGCGCCCTTTATCTCTATAACCGTCCATACTCTCTTTATTGCCCACGCTCATTCATAAATTTCACTTCATTTATTTTTGAACAGGTCGGGCTAAAAACCTACCTTTGTTTTTCTATAAATTAATAAAACATGACAACAATAAAAAAAATAGGTGTATTTACTTCCGGCGGTGATTCCCCGGGGATGAACGCAGCCATTCGCGCCGTTGTCCGCACGGCCATATATCATAAACTTGAAGTTTGCGGGATAAACCGCGGCTATGAAGGCCTGATCAACGACGATATCATCCCTATGTTCAATTATTCTGTCGGCAATATTATTCAACGCGGAGGTACCATATTAAAAACAGCCCGGAGCGAACGCTTTAAAACAGATGAAGGCCTCGAGACCGCCTACCGGATCCTGAAGAAAAATGGCATAGATGCCCTTGTGGCTATAGGCGGCGACGGCACCTTCAGAGGCGCCATGGCGCTGGGTGACAAATACGATTTCCCTATTGTAGGCGTACCGGGCACCATCGACAACGACCTCTTCGGAACAGATTTCACAATTGGTTATGATACGGCAATTAACACAGTGGTTGAAGTGGTCGATAAGATCCGTGACACAGCGGCTTCACACAATCGTTTATTCTTTGTAGAAGTCATGGGCCGTGACGCCGGATTTATTGCCCTGCGCAGCGGAATTGCCTGCGGCGCCGAGGATATTCTCGTACCTGAAACAAAAACACACATCGAAGAGCTGATCAGGCAACTTGAAAACGACCGCAGGCAAAACAAAACCTCAGGCATCATCATTGTTGCCGAAGGCGACGATCAGGGCGGAGCATTTGAAGTAGCCCGTAAAGTAAAAGAAAGATTTGATTTCTATGAAACCCGTGTCTCTATCATCGGGCATATACAGCGTGGCGGCTCGCCATCATGCATGGACCGTGTGCTGGCAAGCACGCTGGGACATGAAGCGGTGCTGGCTCTCCTAAAGGGAGACAAGGGAATCATGATCGGGCAAATCAACAACGCCGTATCATACACACCATTTAAACTGGCCACGAAACATCATAATGATATCAACCGCAACATGCTGAAAATGGCAAGGATCCTGTCAACATAGCCATGGAACGTATCACGCTTTTTGTCGATGTCATTCTTCCCCTGCCGCTACCCGGTTTTTACACATACCGGGTACCTTATGAATTGAATGATACGGTGAAAACCGGCATGCGTGTGGTAGTCCAGTTCGGTAAAAAAAAGATATATACCGCGCTGGTTTACCGGATTCATGAAAACATACCCATAGGATATACTCCAAAATACATCCTCTCGGTGCTTGACGAATTTCCCGTGGTCAACGAAATCCAGTATAAATTCTGGGACTGGATTGTTAAATATTATTTGTGCCGCCCCGGCGAGGTAATGAATATTGCCCTGCCTTCATCCCTGAAGCTCGAGAGCGAAAGCTGCGTGGTATTGCATCCGGCTTTTGACGGAAACTTTCAACAACTTAACGAAAAGGAGCACCTGATCGCCGAAGCCCTTGAAATAAGGCAAAAGCTCACCCTGACAGAAATCTCAGACATCATTGATCAGCGCAAGATTATCCCGCTCCTGAAAAACATGATGGAGAAAAAGATTTTGCTGCTTGAAGAGGAACTGCACGAAAAATATAAACCCAGAACGGAAACCTGTGTCAGGCTGGCTGAAAAGTACCAGGACGAAAACCTGCTTCACAAAGCTATGGACAACCTGAACCGCCGTGCTTTCAAACAGCTGGAGATACTCATGGCGCTAATCCATTTTACCCATCATGCTGTTCCGCCCCTGCCCCATGTCAGCAGGCCGGTGTTACTCGAAAAAGCAAATGCTTCAGCCGCTCAACTGCAGTCACTGCTAAAAAAAGGCATCCTTGAGTTATATACCATCACGCAAACCCGGCTTAAAGACTTTGATCATACCGACCCTGTTGATTCCATCATACTTACTGCTGAACAGGAACAGGCGCTTCAGGAAATAAAGACTCATTTCGACAGTAAGGATGTGGTGTTATTACATGGTATTACATCGAGCGGCAAAACGGAAATTTATATAAAGCTTATCAGCGAAACTATTTCCAGCGGGAAACAGGTACTTTTTCTCTTACCCGAAATAGCGCTCACCACTCAGATCATTAACCGCCTGCGTAAATTTTTCGGGAAAGAGGTAGGTGTATACCATTCAAAATACAGCAACGATGAACGCGTAGAGGTCTGGAACCGTGTTCTTGCTGATGACTCCATTGACAATCCGGTTAATAAGCCATACCATATTATTTTGGGTGCCCGTTCTGCCCTGTTTTTGCCTTACAACAAGCTTGGATTAATCATTGTCGACGAAGAACACGATACTTCATACAAACAGTCCGACCCGCCACCACGGTATAATGCCCGCGATGCTGCTATTATTCTGGCTCAGCTGCACCACGCCAAAACGCTCCTCGGATCGGCCACGCCTGCCATAGAAACTTATTTTAATGCACTGGGCGGAAAATACGGCATGGTTGAACTCAACAAAAGGTACGGCGACATACAATTGCCCGAGATCATCATCGCCAACATCAGGGAAGAAACCAGGCAGAAAAAAATGAAATCGCATTTTTCTGAAGCTTTGTATAACCTCATCAATGATGCTCTGAAAAATAAGGAACAGGTGATACTGTTTCAGAACCGGCGCGGATATTCCACCCGTATCGAATGCCACGATTGTAACTGGATTCCCAGTTGTAAAAATTGCGATGTCACCCTGATCTACCACAAACAGGTAAACCTGCTCAAATGCCACTACTGTGGTTATACAACACAAATACCGGAAGCCTGCCCCGCGTGTAACAGTACGAATATACATACCAAGGGTCTGGGCACCGAACGCATTGAGGAAGAGTCGGAACTCATTTTCGGCAATGCCCGGATAGCACGTATGGACCTGGATTCAACCCGGTCGAAAAATGCATATTATCAGATTCTCAATGATTTTGAAGACCGAAAAACAGATATCCTCGTAGGCACACAGATGATCACCAAGGGTTTGGACTTTGACAACGTCAATGTGGTGGGCATATTAAATGCCGACAATATGCTGAACTATCCGGATTTCCGTTCACATGAACGCAGTTTTCAGCTCATGGCGCAGGTGAGCGGCAGAGCCGGACGCCGCAACAAAAGAGGAAAAGTAGTTATCCAGACATACAACCCGGACCATCCGGTGATAAAACTTGTTTTGCAGCACAACTATATTGAAATGTGCAACATCCAGCTTCTGCAGCGACAAAAATTCAACTATCCGCCATACAGCAGGCTGATATTAATAACATTGAAGCATCAGGATGCAAACAAACTGAATGATGCGGCAGCATTTCTGGCCCATGACCTGCGGCGTTTGTTCTCTAAAAAAGTTTTCGGGCCGGAATACCCTGTTGTTTCAAGAATCCGGAATCTCTACCTGAAAAACATCCTTATTAAGCTTGAACGAGGCAGCCATTTACAGCAACATAAAGATGATATTCTGAAAATCATCGGAGAATTTGCTGCCAAATTTTCCTCTGTAAGAATATCCGTCGACGTGGATCCTATGTGATGCCGGAAATGTCTTTTCCTTGTGGCTCGTGGCTCAGAGAGATAATTATGCTTTGCATAAAACTAACATATAATGACAAAATCTTAGGTCACGTTGAGCCGTCCCGGTAATGTAAATCTTTGTGGCCAAAGGCATAGAGCATTTAGGGACGTGTCGAAATGGGACCTGATTTTTGGATAGATTCATCGAATCTTTATTTCGGTCGCCTTCGACTCGTTGTTCAATAAGTTTTTTCAACAAATACATTTTTATACAGAACAACGGCTCTGTCTGACCGCAAATACTGTTAAACAAACAATTATGACAATGTTGTCATTGGTAGCCAATGGTCAATTGCAAGAGAAATTGAATGTTGTAAATTGGCGAAAGGATGTTGTGCCAGAGAAATCGAATGTTGCACGTTGGCGAAAGGATGTTAAGTGATGGAAATTGAATGTTGCACATTGGCGAAAGGATGTTGTGCGATAGAAATCGAATGTTGCACATTGGAGAAAGGATGTTGTGCGATGGAAATTGAATGTTGCACATTGGCGAAAGGATGTTGTGCGATGGAAATTGAATGTTGCACATTCGCGAAAGGATGTTGTGC
>CAZVKJ010000050.1:0-27951 GCA_964626855.1 uncultured Bacteroidales bacterium | reverse complement strand
GATTTTCTTTTGTCGGCCCGAAGGGTGAAAAATTCTTGTGAATTTTTCAGGTTAACATTTTATTAGAAAATAATATTTATGGTGTGCAACCATAAATATTATTTAATTGTCTTATTGTCAGTTTTCTCCAAAATAATTACATAACAATAAATATTACTGATTATGAAAAAAGTCATTATTTTGCTTTGTTTGTTTTTTGCCACATTGACCGGTTATTCTCAGCAATGGAGCTTTTTGGGGCTACCAAATAAAAATATCGGTGTTATTGAAGTACATCCTGTTAATCCGAATATCATTTTAGCTGCGGATAAAGGCATGACAGGCCATGTGTATAAATCTTCCAATGCCGGTCTTACATGGGATACCGTGACTTATGACCCCTACAATTCATTTTGGTTTGATTTGGAAAATCCCGATACTGTTTTTGCTTCATTTGGCATAGGGTGCTTTGATGACGGTATATACTATTCAACCGATGAAGGTTCAACCTGGCAAAACCTTAATTGGTTTTATGGACCAACCTGTATAATAAAAGTACCTTATTTGGGAATCCTTATTGCCGGGACAAAGGGCGGGGGAGTTTACCGAAGTGTAAATAATGGCGCAAACTGGGTGCAGATAAATGACAGCCTCGATAATAACAATGTACTTTCATTAACACTTGCCTATCTTCCTATCGTACCACCTGCTCCAATGGTTTTATACGTGGCCGGCACCAAAGGCGGAATATATTATTATTCCGATTACCTTCTTGTTAATCCGCCTTCCGATTACTGGCATAGTACCAACACCGCTGTAAATTCTATTATTCCTGCAGTAACTTCAAACGGCGGTAATGAAGTATGGGCGGCCATGGGCGGCGGGAGCTGGTCGGACGGTATGTACCATTCTATTGATTTTGGTGTTACATGGAGCGTTTCGGAGTATTGGCCCTATATTACCGATATCCTGATGAATCCTGCGAACGGAAATACCATTTATGCCGCAGATTCCGGCTCTGGCGTAAAAATGACGAACAACAACGGTTTGAGCTGGAAAAAGATCAATTCCAATCTGGGCGACAGCGTGGTCTTCTGCCTGGCCCAGGGCACTTCGGATACAACACGTTTATATGCCGGAACTTCGCACGGAATTTATGTATGGGATGTAAGTGCAGGTGTCGGTTGTTCAGATAAAGATCTTAATGATCAGGTTGCTTTATCTCCCAATCCCGCTAAGGATGTGATTTCAATAATGATTCCCCAACAGGAACCTTATATTAATGTCAACATTTCTGATGTTAATGGGAAGGTTATAAAAAATTATCACTTTTCAGGTGATAAAACTGAAATAAGCATTGATGACCTGGCCAAAGGGTTATATCTTGTTGAAATAAATTTAGGCAAATCCAGAGTTTTTAAGAAATTTGTGAAAGATTAATTCATTGTTTGATTTCACAAAATAATTGGTGGAATGCATATGGACATGAATGCTATGACGCCTTATGGACAGGCCTTATATGATTATTATAATGGGAATAAAGAGGCCATGATTACCATCCGCCGTGATGATAATGTATCAGCAGAGCTTCCTGTTTGGATATTTTTTAATGAGGAAGCAAACTTTTCTGTTATTGAGCGCAAAGCTCTTGAGTCGTGCAGAGGGAGGGTGCTGGATGCGGGAGCCGGATCAGGAAGACACAGTTTGTATTTGACCGGTAGAGGATTTGAAACAACTTCAATCGATATTTCAGGTGAAGCCGTTGAGATAATGAAAAAGCGCGGATTGAAAGAGGTCTATTGTAAAAGCATATTTGATTTTAATGATGGCGGTTTTGATACCATACTGCTTCTTTTACACGGCATCGGCATGGTTGGAACGCTTGAAGGATTTGAAAGGTTTCTGGCCCATGCCGGAACCATAATCAATCCGGGCGGAGTCATCATTTTTGATTCACTTGATGTGAAATGTACAAACGATCCTGAAAATCTAAAGTATCAGGAGCAAAATATCAGGCAGAACAGGTACATAGGCGAAATACATATGCAGTTTGAGTACAAGGGTATTGCCGGCAAACCATTCAGCTGGCTGCATCTCGATCCGGAAACGTTGAAAAATCAAGTATCAGCACTAGGTTGGCAGCATAAAATAATTCATCAGGAAGCATCCGGAGATTATTTGGTGGTGCTATACAAATAATTGTTTAACTGATCATTAAAAGAAATAGTTTTATTATGGAAAAGAATATATCCCTCGGAAAAAACTTCGGTAAAGAAAATCTCAAAACCTATGAAATAACAATTCGTTTTTCAAGTCCCGAAAAAAGGATAACTGTTGAAGATATCGATATGGTAAAATACCGGTTTGAATCCATATTTAAACCTTTGCATATATCCAGTTATCTGACACGCTACATTACAATGAATGAATTGGGTGGTTCGGTAATATTCAGGATACTTTATGAAAACAGTGTATATCTTATTGTGGAAGACGACTGGAGAATTATAAAGGATGATTCTGAATCATTGATGTCGCAACTTGAGAATTTATTCACCCCCCTGCTCGGATAGTTTTATAAATCAGTTTTCGATTTTCATAGCACAATATTGATAATTTTGTGCATTATTTAATCAATGAAGACATTTCATCTAGCGGTTATTTTGTCACTTTTTATTTGTGGCGCCATGTCATGTTTCAGAACAGACAGGACATCTGATGACCGCACGGTTTTCCGGTATAATGAGTCATCGGGTATTGCAACACTTGATCCGGCCTATGCCAAAGACCAGGCTCATATCTGGGTTTGCAATCAAATATATAACGGGCTTGTTCAGCCTGATGATTCAATGCGTATCAGGCCATGTATTGCCAAGTCATGGGTGATGTCAGAGGATGGGCTTTCGTATGTTTTTAAATTACGCGATGATGTTTTCTTTCATGATGACGGTGTTTTTCCTGAGGGTAAAGGGCGCAGGGTTGTAGCCGGAGACTTCGTTTTTAGTTTCAACAGGATACTGGACGACAAAATTGCTTCTCCCGGAGCATGGATTTTTAATGATGTGGCAAGAGATTCATCAGGAAAGGCTTGTTTTCTGGCGCCGGATGATACTACATTTATTATAAAGCTTAAACAGGTTTTTCCACCTTTTCTGAGTCTGCTCGAAATGCAGTACTGTTCTGTGATTCCTCATGAGGCAGTAGATTTTTACGGAAGGGATTTTCGTTCACACCCTGTGGGTACCGGCCCCTTCAGGCTGAAGATGTGGAAAGAAAACCAACGGCTCATACTTGTTAAAAACAGGAATTATTTTGAAACTGAGCAGGGCCAGAGGCTTCCATATCTTGATGCCGTCTCGGTTTCATTTGTTGCCGATAAACAGTCGGCTTTTCTTGAGTTTATAAGGGGTAACCTCGATTTTATGTCGGGAATAGCGCCGAGTTATATCGATGAGCTTATTGCAAAAACGGGCGAATTGAATGATAAATATAAAGATAAGATTAACCTTAATGTTCAGCCCTACCTGAATACGGAATACCTGGGATTTTTAGTTGATGAATCGCTGCCCGGCAACAAAACCAATCCATTGTTAAAAAAACAGGTAAGGCAGGCAATTAATTACGGGTTCGACCGCGGGAAGATGATAAAATACCTGCGAAACAGTATCGGGACACCGGGCATATATGGTATAGTCCCGCCAGGCATGCCATATCATGATACAAGCATGGTTAAAGGATATTCATATAATCCTGATAAAGCCAGGTCGCTGCTGGCCGGGGCCGGATACCCCAACGGAAAGGGATTGCCGGAGATTACGCTGTCTACAACATCGTCATACCTTGATTTATGCGAATATATCCAGCACCAGTTGGGCGAGATCGGCATTAAGATAAAGGTTGACGTGAACCCTCCCGCCACCCTGCGCGAGATGATCGCAAAGTCAAAGCTGACTTTTTTCAGAGCTTCGTGGATAGCTGATTATCCCGATATGGAAAACTACCTGGCATTGTTTTATTCAAAGAATTTTTGCCCCAGGGGGCCCAATTATACCCATTTTTCTAATAATACATATGATCAGCTTTTTGAAACCGCCCGGCAAATAACCAATGATAGTATACGTAATGTATATTATTCAAAGATGGATAGCATTCTTATTGAAGAAGCCCCATATGTGGTGTTATACTACGACATGGTTTTACGTTTTACGCAAAAAAATATTTCAGGGCTTGGCAGCAATCCTATGAATCTGCTGACATTGAAAAGGGTGCGTAAAATCCGTGGGTAATATCTGGCTGTGCCTTTAGCTAAAAGTTTTTTACTAAAAATCCGGTTTTATAACCAACTATAATTCGTATTCTATTCCTTTTTCAGCTAACTGAATATTCCTGAAACGATTTTCCTCCAGGATTTTTTTATAGTCGTTCATAACCTGTTCTTCACCATGCACCAAAATCATTTTCTGTATTTGATTTTTATCCTGGCAGCTTAGGTAAACGATCATTTCGGCATAATCGCCGTGGGCACTGAATTCTTCGAGTGAAACTATATCTGCTTTTACCTCATATATATTTCCGTGGATAGAAACCTGTTTGTCGCCGCGTTTTATTTTTGCGCCTAAAGTTGATGGCTCGCAGTAGCCGACAATCAAAACCGTATTTTTTTCGTTAGATATGCTGTTTGCCAGGTGATGCTTTACACGCCCGGCTTCCATCATTCCCGACGAGCTGATAATGATACATGGTTCTTTCAGGTCATTAAGTTTTTTGGAATCTTCTATCGCCTGAATATATATCAGGTTGTTGAATCCGAAGGGATCAGGGTCTTTTTCCATGCTATGCAGAATGTCTTCGTTAAAACATTCGGGGTGCATGCGGTAGATATTTGTAGCATTGACGGACAGCGGACTGTCTACGAATGTTTTTATTTTGGGCATCCGTCCTTCATTTTCGAGCTGGTTGAGGGCATAGACTACTTCCTGGGTTCTTCCTACACTAAACGAAGGAATGATAAGCTTTCCCTTTTTTCGCACACAAGTATCCAATACTACCTTAAGAAGTTTGTTGCTGGCCTCCTTGCGAATTTCATGAAGGCGGTTGCCATAGGTTGATTCTGTTACGATGATGTCGGCCTGCGGGAATGGTTGTGGTGTACGTAAAATGCTGTTGGTTTGTCTTCCGATGTCGCCGGTAAAGCAAAAATTTATGATTTTTTCCCCTTCTTTAATTTTCAGGTTAACAGCGGCGCTGCCCAGGATATGCCCAGTATCGGTAAAGGACAATGTAACAGTATCGGTAACCCTGAATTTTTGTTCATAGGCAATACTTACAAAATGCTGCATGCTTTTAAGGGCGTCTTCGGCAGTATATATTGGTTCAACGGGAGGCAATCCCCTTTTTTGAAGTTTTTTATTATAGGTCTTGGTATCATGTTCCTGAATTCGCCCGGAATCCTGAAGCATGATAGCGCAAAGATCGCGGGTAGCATGGGTGCAGATGATCATACCATCGAAACCATTTTTTACTATATAGGGTATAAGTCCTGAGTGATCGATGTGTGCATGAGAAAGTATAAGGTAATCAATGTCTTTTGGCTCAAAACCCAGGTTGCGGTTCATTTTATCGGTCTGATCGCCTTTACCCTGGAACATCCCGCAGTCGAGCAGGATTTTTTTTCCGTCATTGGTTGTTATCAAGTGTTTACTGCCTGTTACTTCTTTTGCAGCGCCATAGAATGCTATCTTCATATTATTATTTTTTAGCAAATTTAGAAAATAAAAAAACCCGATACAAAACGTACCGGGTTTTTTATTAAAATGATATGTATTGTTATTTAATAACAACTTTTTTAGTAACTTTTTCATTTTCAGCCTGTAAGGTCATAAAATATATACCTGAGCTGAAGTTGCTTGTGTTTAATGTTACCCTGCTTTCGCCAGATGTTTGTTTTCCGCAGTCTTTATTCATAACTTCTTTACCTAATAAGTTATAAACAGATACTTTAACATTGACCGGTTTGTCGAGTTTAAAATCAACATTCACAAAGTCGTTGGCAGGATTCGGGGTTACGGAAACATTGTTGATGGAAACAATATTTTCATTTTCTTTTATTCCGACGGGACTATAGCATAAACCTTTAATAAAGTTATGAATAGCTTCAGCATCCGTGGTGTTGCCGTTAATAGCAGCAAATGTTGCTGGGATACAATATGTATCATTACCATTATCAACAATTCTATGTGCTGCATTAAAGAAATAATAATCCTGCTGGCTTGTTAATGTTTGAGCAGTACCAACCTGGTTGTTTGAAGCATAGAACATGTTGGCATGTATGTCAGGCATATAGTTAGAGGTGTCTAATTCGGTATCGGTCCACATGAAGAGTATTTTAGAAGCATCTTCTGTTGTGGCAGCATGGAAACAATGATCCAGATTCTGGTCTGACAAGATAACGCCTTTGTCGATACCGGCATTGATAGTGTCAATCAGGTCAACATCCCAACCTGTGCTGGTAGTGTGCAGATCTGCGATACTCCATGGATGATATGCATATGTATATGTGAGGCTGTCGATGTCATTTGAATACATACCTTCAATATTAACGCCGATATGCAGGTTTCCATTCATATCAACCACGCCGGGGAAATTTGTTTCTTCAACTGTAGCACCGCACATAATACCCGGGCGATATACATAAAGTGCAGGATCACCGTACATAGTTGCGCGGGTGGGCCAAATAAAACTACTTAATTTAGTATTTAATGTGCTTAAATCAAGAACCGGCAGTTTATTCCATGAGGTGCCACCATCAACGGTTTTCCAAACGATAGGTTTTGGGCCGCTGTTAATACCGTCATCTGCAGCTTCCCATCCCATTACGTAGAAATATCCGGTTTGTCCGTCCTGTGAAAAAGCCATATTTGGTGCAAAAGCCCATGGTGTGGTGTCGTTTGAAAAATGTCTTACTTCATATGAATTTGTAAATTCGTAAACGGGAGATAACCAGTTAACAGAATCAGCTTCTACCTGTCCTTTTCTGAAATAGAAAGTGCCGGCCTCGTCTGTATTAATTCCGCATACTTTGATTTGTCCACCGTCACAAGCTGTTAAATTTACATAAAATGGCTTGTAAACACCATTTACAGCCTCCATATGGTACTTTATTGAGCTGCCGTCGAGCTTTTGTGAACAGAAATAGTTCTTTGTCCATCCGCTACCACCGGTGCAGGGTCCGGTAATAATTGCCATAGCATTGGCAGGATTGGTATTACCTGCAGGGTTGTAAATAACACCACCGGGATATCTCATCAGATCAGTTCCCTGATGAATGAATTCGACTGAATCAATAGCCGTGGCTCCATTAAAAGGTGTATAATGGCAACGGATATCGCCACTACTTCCACCATAAGTTCCACCGGCACGATGTGAAAACATAATGAGGTCCAAATCAGCATTATAATCACAGTTATTTTCTTCTGATGCTAACAGGGTCAGCAAGTTAAATGATGATCCGAATGGAATTCTGGTGATTGATTTTGCATCAGTTAACGTTAATTGTTTAACAGGTCCGGTCTGTTGCACCTGAACATCCTGATCCAGGTATGTTTTAGCCCGCTCTTTTAATAATGGAGCCGGCTGGCTTTTTTGGGCAGTGGCTGAAAATGTAATCAATGCAGCCAGGCCTAAGAATAGAATTTTTTTCATAATTCTTTTTTTTTGTTAATAATTAATTATTGATTAAAAGTTGATATTCGTTCACAAATTTAAGTTAAATTTTCCAAACAAATGAAAAAAAATTGTCATTAAATGGGACAAATCATATAATAACATCAATTAATTCTGGTCAGGCAGGTAAGAGTAGTTTTTTGAATAGTACAACATTTGATCGCTGAAGCTGGTCGGATACTCGAGTTTGATATCAACGATATTATTGTTTTTCATAACTGGTACCAATACAGGATTGATGAATCCGGCATAAGGCGCCAGTTTGAGTTTTTCATACCGTTCTTTAACTTCTTTGTGCAGAGTCGGATCAATTTTGATAGCATATTTTTCAACAAGTTCTTTACCTGCAATAAAATCGCCCTCAGACTTAATTCTTTGAATTTCTTTCAGCAAATCACCGAAAAGTGAACGTAATTTATTATAATCGTTAATCACGAAAAATGTTTTATTATCTTTTATTTTCTTCTCTATCACCTTGCTGTTTTCACCTTTTTCATAGACCCATTTTGCGATGAGCTGCCTGTTGCGCATATGAGCCTGTTCAATGTTCTTACCCAGTTCAATTCTTGTTAATTGTGTCATCAGGCCATTACGGATATAGTTATCATATTCGGCTTTTGCAACATCGAGGACGGGCATTAGGCCAAGGTCAACCATTTTTTGATCCATGATAAAGTATAGTGCAAAAAGGTCGGCACGTGCTTCTTCAAGAGCGGAATGATAATTTTTCAAAGCTTCAGAACTTACTCCGGGCAGCAACTGTCCCGAGCCATGTCCAAGGCATTCATGCAGGTCGGTATGAAGATTTCCTGCTAAGTACCCATGCTTTTTGGCTCTTTCAATTTCATCTTTTGAATAGCAGAATTCCTCAAGCAGGCCGCTTCCCTGTGAGGATTGGTCGTATGAATACATGATATTGTCCATGGTAACTGATTTGGAACCGTGTTGTTTTCTGATCCAGTTGGCATTGGGCAGGTTGATGCCGATTGGTGTGCTGGGGTCACATTCGCCGCCAAGCTGAACAACGGTGATTACCTTTGCCGAAACCCCTTTTACTTCTTTCTTTTTAAATTTGGGGTCAACCGGAGAGCTGTTCTCAAACCACTGGGCGTTTTTACTGATGATTTCGGCACGTTTTGTTCCTTCAACATCTTTAAAATTAACAACAGATTCCCATGTAGCTTTCATGGCAAGCGGGTCACCATAAACTTCAATAAACCCGTTCACATAATCTACAGAGGAGGCTAAATCTTTTACCCATAAAACATTATAATCATCCCATGTTTTCAGGTCGCCGGTTTTATAATAACTGATCAATTTCTCAAATCCTGCTTTTTGATTGTCATTTTCTGCTACGCCTTTGGCTTTTTCAAGCCAGAAAACTATTTTTTCAATGGCTGCAGTGTACATTCCGTCAATTTTGTAAACCTTTTCAACTATTTTGCCGTTTTCTTTTACCAGCTTTGAATTAAGGCCATAAGAAATAGGATTTTCAGAATTTTTATCTGTAAGACTTTCGTAATACTTTTCAGCTTCAGCCTGGGTGATATTTTCATAGAAGTTGCATGCCGAATTTGTGATAAGATCTTTGGTGGGATCAAGAGAAATACGCTTTGCATATAGATTGGGATCAAAAATTACAGGGATGATCCATTCCATAAATTTATCGAGAGTCTGGTTTTTTTCCACAGGGAAGGTCGCACCGGGAGAATTTTTTATGAGTTCTTTAAAATAATCTTTCGTGAATCCGGGTACAAATTTATCGCTGGAATAATGGTGGTGAATGCCATTGCAAAACCAGACCCTTTTAGTATAAATCATGAAATTTTCCCAATCTGCAGATTTGCGATCGCCATTATACTTGTCAATTATACCTTCAAGCGTACGGCGAATGATCAGGTTGTATTTGAAATTCTGGTCGTAAATGATATCGCGGCCGCACAAGGCTGCCTGGCTGAGGTAATACAAAAGTTTTTTCTGTTGCAACGAAAGTTTTTCAAAACCGGGTATCTGGTAGCGTAATATTTTTACATCGGCAAATTGTTCTGTTTTATATTTAAAAGTATCTTTTATTTCACCGTTCCGAACTTCCCTGCCCGTATTGTTACAGGAAATAATTGATATTGCAATGATGGCCATAAGAATAAAGTTGATTTTTTTCATAAGAGAAATTTTAGATTCATTAGCAAACCTATAAAGAATTTTTTTTTCTGACAAGACCTTTAAAGCTTTTAACATAATATTATCATTGACTATATGGTCGGGTTTTATAAATTTTAACGGGCATAATTTTTACAGGCAGACATATATTGATGATAAAAGCATATAAATTAAAAATGAATAAGGATTTATTATATATGTGAATCGGCTTGGCTCAATTGACATTAGTTTGGTTACGGATTAGCTATAACTACTAAATTGACTGTGACATATATTAAAAGGATAAAAAATGAGCAAATCACTGATCATCTTTATAAGTGCTGATATCCTACAGAATTTAAGGATTGATTTCCCTGTATTCTGATATTTATTTTAGGCATTTCAAACGGAAACAAAATGATTAACAATTAATTTACAGAATAGAATGATAAAATTTCTTAATCGGGATTTGGCCTGCCAACCGGTTTCCCGGTTTTCCACATTTCGTCAATTTCATTCAGTTCCTTCTGGTGTTCCTTTGAGATTTCTTTATTTTCGAGGCGGCTCAGGTCGGGTTGTCCGGCATTGATCCATGCTGTATACCATAAGCTCGATACTGCATAAACCGCCCGGCGCATGCGGCGCTCCACCATATTATTCGACATCTTGTTAAACTCGTCGCAGTATTTTTTTGAGAATTGTTTCTTGATCACCGTGCCTTTTTCGTCATAAACAAATTGTGCGTCCTGGGGAAAGTTTTTTCTCAGGAAAGTTTCAATGGCAAAAATGGAATCGACTTCCTGGTGGCTTTCAGCAATAAGCTGCCAGATGAAGATATACGGTTTGTCTATATAATCGGCTCTTCCTACCAGGTAATTGAAGTTGTCGCCGTAAAGTTCCGGAATACGCGTTTCCCAAAAAGAATGTATGCCTTTCTGATCGGAGATTTGTCCATCGTAAAAGTGCGTAGTGTGCAAAGGTGTACAGGCATCAGCAATATAATGGCCAAGGTTTGCAACGGCATAGAGTATTTTATCAAAATCTTCATCTTTGAAGGCCTGGGTCAGCGTATATACCATTTTGGCTGCCGACCAGGGATTTATTCCATATTTTTGCAAAGTATCTTCCGTAAATTTTTCCACAGCAGGTTTCCATAGTTTTGGGACGTTTACCAAAGGATTATCACCGTATAATTCGAGGTCGATATAATGTTTTACATCTTCTCCTATCACGGCCCTGGAGCGTTTATCAGGGTCAATGGCATGTTCGGAAATGTAATCGATATGTTTCTTGAAAAAACTGATCATTTGCGGTGGCAGCGCAAAAACCGCCATACGGTTTATTTTTTTATGGGCATAGAAACCAAAAGAATAAGCTTTGTTGCCCAGAGCAAATGAAAACAATACCATAAGCAGTATTGCTGATTTTTTATAAAACCTCATATGTATCAATTATTGAGTTACCGGTAAAAAATGGAAGTTTATCTGTTTTGTCAAAGGTATGACAATATTCAATTACATCATCAAGCTCCAGCTTTTTCAGACGCTTATAATGATCGCTTTTTTCAATGTAATCCATAAGATGCCCGTTGACATTATTCCATAGGTCTGCAGCAACGATGGCTGCATCGCTTGCAGGGGCAAAAGACCCGTCGGATAAGAGTTTTGCACAAACAGCGCCGGCAAATAGCGAGTCTTCAATATTAAACCTGTTTTTCCATCCTGAGCATAAAAACAATATATCTCTCTTATCCTTTATTAAAAAACCAGTCAGCGCCGAAAAGTTCAGGTATGAACCAATAACAATGTTTGTGGCCCGGGCGGCGGAGAATATGGCCTTGGTACCGTTGGTGGTACAATATGCGATGCTTTGCCCTTTGATTCTTTCATTCATGAAATTGAAAGGTGAATTTCCGAAATCGGCAAAATCCAGTATTTTTCCATCGCGCTCCCCGGCAACGATATATCCGTTTTGTTTATAGGTTCTGGCCTCATCTTCAGAAGCAACGGGAATTATTTCTTTGGCGCCCCATTCAAAAGCAGTACAAATAGTGGAGGTAGCCCGCAAAATATCAATGAGTACCACGTTTTTTTGTGCGATATCATAATAATCAACCAGGGCAGGAGAGAAGCAAACGTCGAAGCTTTTGTGTAACATTACAGTGTGAGTTGATACAAAGGTAGCAATATTTTTATTATCCGTTTTTCCGGTTTTAAAAAGCTACCTGTGCGAACTGTTATGATGACGAAAAAGCAGTTATCAGGCCAGGAATTCTTTTTCGATCAGGGTTATTGTTTCCTTCGTTCCATCAGTCTGTTGCAGCTTTTGTGCGATCTGCTGTGCATTTATTTTATACGGCATATTTGTGGTGCAAGCTGTAATAGCCTTAATTACTGCTGTTGCCGACAATTTTTTAAAATCACATGTATGGGGGCCCAGGCCTAAGGCAACGATGCGTTTTCTGTTTTCAAACTGATCAGCCATAAACGGAAAGGCAGCCTGCGGAATTCCTGCTCTGGCTGCAATGGCCATGGTGCCTGTGCCTCCATGGTAAACAATGGCTGCAAGCCTTGGAAATAAAAGTTCGTAGGGAATTTCATCAACAAATAATATGTCCATGCTATTGTTTTCCGGAAGGCTGGCCCAGCCTTTTGATATGATCAGCCGTTGACCGGTGGCTTTTGCAACCTCAACAAAAATTTTACTGATTTTTTCCGGCTCTGCAACGGGGTTGCTTCCAAATCCAATAAATACCGGCGGATTTCCGCTATCAATAAAACTCTTTATATTTTCAGGTAAGGTAGTCTGCGGCGGCGGCAGCATAAACCCCGTCTGTGTGTAATTATAGGATACGCCTTCCTTCACCTCATTTATTTCCTTATCACAAGCTACTATTACACGATCGCCGAGCCAGTGAGCCCATAAATCCCTGATAGGTGGCAGACCCAGTGTGGCCCGTTTTTTATTGAGAAAACCATTCATGATTATGTTTATGACCCGTTTGCCAAAACCAAACATCATTTTATTAAAAAGAGGGTCGCTTTTTGATGTCCCAAGCATTACGGGATAATAGATGAAAAAACGATAAGGGATTTTTAATAATTCAGCAACAGTCGGGACACCCAGAACAAAGCCAACACCGAGTACCATGTCGGAACCTTTTATTATTTCCGGAAGCAGATCTATTTGTTTAAGTGTTTCTTCCTTGCCTTTTTTTGGAGATGGACCTACTGTGGCGCCGCCTTTCATGTCGGGTTTGTTTTTGAAGATTTCTCTGTAATTGGGGCCAAACGGCACGTACGGACAATTATGCCGTTTAATGATTTCCTCATTTTCAGGCGGTGCACAAAAAATTATTTCGTGACCTTTTTGCATGAGCCGGCTTGCCAGTGCTACCATTGGCTGCACATCGCCCCGCGTTCCGTTGACAACAATTGCAAATTTCATAAGTATTGGTTGTTTGGTTTTATTATTTTTATTTGAGCGTAATTTCATTATAAAAACTATCCCACAGTTTAATGAGTACTTCCCCGGCTTCTGCTCCTTTACCAAGGTTGGTATAATGAGTCCCGATGCCCTCACTTAAAAAAATAAATACTTCGGCAACCTGTTCATCGGTCATTTTTGTATGTATTTCACCCTTGTTGCGGGCATTTGCAACAACACCGGTCCAGATTTTTTTTACCTCGGCATTGATAAAACTTATTTTTTCCCTGAATCCGGGATATCTTTTCATGGCATCAAGGCCAAGCATAAAAAAATTAAAATCATTATCGTGGCCGGCACCTTTAAGGGTTTCGCGCAAAACGCTGAAAACCTGCACTGAATGTTCCCAATAGCCGTGATAAAAATTGTAAAGTGAGCTTGTATCCAATGCATTTTTTGTTGTAGTAGGAGCGGAGATGTAAAACGTTTCGATCACTTCTTTAAAAAGCTCATCCTTACTTTTAAAATGATGATACAATGCCCCCCTGGATAGGCCTGTTTCCTTCTGAAGCGTTGACATGGAAATAGCGTTATAACCATGCTGGATGAACAGCAGAAAGGCTTTTTGAAGTATTATTTCGCGTGTGGTATGCATAATTTTATTTTAAAGACCGACCGGTCGGTCTGCAAATATAATCAAAATTTTATTAGTTCAAAATATTTGAAAGAAAATTATGATTATTATTTAAAACAGGTCATTTATAGGCAGGGATACAAAACAGTAATTAAAAATTCCGGTTCTTTTGCAATTGTATCGTGCAACGATTTGTATCACCAGAAAACAGGAAGCTTCCATATGATAGAAAAGTGCGACAGGCTATCAGAATGGATGTGTTTTACCGATTACACATTCAATATAGTCCAATTTCGATTTCATCTTATTGGACTATTTTCATGTAGTATCGGCATTTACCATTGTAATTTATTTTTTGTCTTTGGACTAAAAAATAAATACAATCTATACAACTCGAAAGAAGGATGCTGAAAACCAGTCAATTAAAATTTAAGATTTTGCTGTGATTTTGGAGCGTTGGCAATTCCTGTCGGCGGTCCATAGGACTCCTTACGGAGCGTGCGCAGGTTGTGAATGAAAAAAATTAGAAAATCAAAAAAGGCGCCATCGGCGTTTCCCGACGCGCAAGTGTCGGGACAACTTTTTTAGATGTTCTTATTTTTTTCAGAGCGCGGAGAAGCTTTCGACAGGAATGTCATTTTTTGCTTTACTTTTTTGGACACGCAAAAAAGTAAAAGAGAATAATAATGGCTTTTGATCTTATGGAAGTTATATCCACTTTTCTAATTTTTAAACTATTGGCAATTGGTATAACATTATTTCCTTTTAACAGGTATCCAGATTTCTTCTTCTGAAGCAGGATCATCATTTTTATATTTTTCACCCATTACAGCAAAGTGTGGTCGGTTATCCAGCATGTATGCGGAGGCGGGCAGCCAGTCATTAAAAATATAGCGGTAAAATGCAGGTGCATTTCCAGATGCGCCTTTATACGTGAAAACGGCGTATAAACCTGCCGGCAATAATAATGTGTCCATCCCTGCAGGTATGTCGCTGAAATCAACGACTTCGACAGCAGCCCATTTCTCAAAAAGCTTATCCGGATGAAAGCCATTGAAAAATGAAATATCTTCATAGACTTCAACTGAGAATAAATCAGCGTTTATTGCATTTGAAATTTTTTTTCGCTCAGGCATGAAACTGCGCCACAATTCAACGGTTTTGTTGTTGGCAAATGACATCTGTATCCTTTTTCCAATGAGTTTCTTTTCATTAAGTTCTTCTATCCGTGGCTCTGTCATATATTCTTTGTTTAGTGATCATTATTTACTATTTTCCCCATATAGTATTCATCGTAAAGTACCCCGTCGATTTTTACGGAATTTCTTTTTATTCCTTCAACTTCGTACCCCATTTTTTTATACAGGCCGAATGCTTTGTGGTTATGTGTCATGACCGTCAGTTCGAGTTTGGTGATTTCATTTTCCATTGCCCACAGTTCTGCGGTTTCCAATAGTTTTGTCCCAATACCTTTACCGGATTCATTTTGTAGAACTCCAACTACCAGATAGGCGCAATGATGCACACGCCGGGTTAATCCCCGCTCAAGTGATAAAAAGCCCACGGCCCCGCTGTTTATAAAAGCTCCCCAGATCATCCCGCCCCGGTCAATTGTCAATTCTATATAGTTTGACTGATCTTCAGCCGTGCTTTGACGTTCTCCTTTTTCATACAACATAAAGGATGTTTCGTTATCAAGAGCAATCATCAATGCCAGGAGCGATTTTCCATCATGTTTGCTTAATTTTTTCAGGAGCATAAGAATTATGCATTTATTCAATTAATTCCTTCACCATTCTCTATAGCCCTTGTCAGATCATTGAGAAATCTTACCATCGGGGCGCCGTCAATAACATCGTGGTCAACAAGGATGGTCATATTCAGGATTTCCCTGATCTTTATTTCATCATTTATCACAACCGGCTTTTTCAGCACCGAGCCGATGCCAAATGAAACAGGATGTACTGATTTATGTATGAACCATCCGTTGATCCTGCCCATCATACCCACGGAAGTTATTATTGCATTACCCATTTTCCGGTAAACAAACTTCGGGCTTTTCAGCATCATCCTCCATATCCATCTCCTGATGAATCCCGGCAGATGATAATAAAGGCTTTCAGTAAGTGATGCTTTTTTATTAATCACAATATCTTCACCGGAAATTTTACAACTTTTAGCATTTTCAATTTCCTGCATGATTGCTGCAAGGCTTTTTTCGTTGGTTTTTTCTATGACCATCGGAACCGGCACTTTATGGCCGCCGGCCATTTTTTCAACCATCACCGAAATGTTGATATCATTGAAAATGATCAGCTTTTTTTTATTGAATAAAAAAGCAGCAGCTTCTTTATGTTTACATAGTACGTTGCTGATTACTTTGATCATCCAGGCATTGAACGATATGTCAGCGCCATTTCTTTTTGCTTCCCTGATCTTTTGGCGGCTGGTAGTAACATCAAACTCAAGCAGCGCGCTGACATGATGTTTCGATGCGCCGACGGACATAATGTCGAAGGTCGCAATTCTTGACCGGGGAATATGCTGATAGCTGAAAGGATGTTTCATTCTTTTCCTGTTGGATGTTTTTATAGCTTCGTTGCCTTACCGTTTTCGGGTGTCTGGCCTGATGTTATAAGTTTCATCAGCTTCAATATGATAGTAATTTTAAATTGTTATGTTCAAAATTAGGAAATTATCGTGTAGTGTTCACATATAAAGACATATAATATAAAGCCATTTTTGGAAATCGGGGAATAGCCGCATTTATAAATTATCAAATGCCCGAATCAAAAACTTATATGATTGTATGCCTATGCCCGGGCAGGCCTTTTCTCCGGGGCCGGCAACGTTAAGTGTTTTAATTTTGTTTGCAATAAGCCAATCAGTGATTTTTGCTGCATCATCTTTATATGGATCCATGATCAGATATGGCTTGCCATAATGCTCAGCACATTGAATAGTCCATGCGGTGCCGTTGTCAGGATGGCCATGTGCAGGTTTCAGGACAAGGATGGCATCGGCATCCCTCACATTCCATTCGGTGCGCAACGAACGGGGAATATCGGGGGCGCGGTCACTTCGTTCCTTTGGTGTTTCCTTCAGTTGATAATGTATTGGGATTTTTCCTGCCTCGCAAATACGGCCGGGCGGGCACCAGCCGCCATAATCAATATTAAGTGTAATGGCTGCGTCCAGCGCTGCCTGGTCAACGCCGGCCTGGCCTCCGGAAATTATTTTTATCACATACGTCACAACAGTCTGATTTCTTATTTATTTATTCTACAAACATGCTTTTGTTTAACGGTTCTTTTGTCCGATCAGGCTTATTATACGGTTTTCCGTTTTATCCAGAATCACATCAAAGCCGGAATCTATAAGGCAGTTTACAACCAAATTATTTGTAATCCTTGTTTTGTAATATGAACTGACTTTCTGTACCCATGTGCCGTTTTCCATTTCGTGCAGGAGGTCCGTCACCCGCACCTTATCAGGAAAATATTCCAGAAAGCAGGTCAGAATCCGGCCCGAATCGCTTTTAACGGGAATGAACCTGTTTGTATCCTGCAATTCTGTTGAATAATCCCTGAATGTAAGGATGATTTTTCCTTTTGTGACCAGTATATCTGCCGCATCCCTGATCAATGCCCGGACTTCAGAAAAAGAATCCAGGTGGGGCAGGGTGTCGCCGCAACAGATGATTAATTCAGGATGAAATGACGAAAACTTGCCAACGGACCTGATATCATCATTAATAATTTCAATCAGGTTGCTGTTATTCCGGGTGCCCATCTCAGCCAGTAACTGCTTGTTGAAGTCTATGGCTTTTACCTGAAAACCCAGGCCGGCCAGGGCATAGGACTGTGCACCGTTGCCGGCTCCTAAATCTATTGCAGTTTTCGTGCTTGCCGGCATAATTTTATTGTCAATACAAAATGCTTTGAATGCTTCGCTGTTTTTTTCAAAGCTGCCTGAAAACCAGGAATAAAAATTCCCTAAGTGCTGTTCATAATGTTCTTTAACTGTCATATTTTTTAGATGTTCTGATCATAATAGTTGAAACAGTATTTTGGTAAAATGATTCTTTTCATGATGACACCTTGTGTTGAAGAAGTATCATCTTTATAAATCAAGACAAAAACAGGAAGCGTTTCAGGCGTATTTATATTTTTTCAACGATTACCGCTGTGCCATATGCCAGCACTTCTGTAACACCGCTCATCACATCATTGGCATCGTATCTCATGTTTATGATGGCATTGCAGCCCATTTCTTTTGCGTGTTCAATCATAAGGTTGAGGGCTTCTTCACGGGTTTTTTCGCAGAGTTCAGTATAAATTTGGTTTTTCCCGCCGACAATCGTCATAAAACTCCCGGCAATATTGCCGAAAATATTCCTTGACCGTACGGTTATTCCTCTGACGATGCCGAGGTGTTTAACGATTTTATATCCTTCAAGGTGTGTGCTTGTTGTGATCAGTAATGAATTTTCCATAAGTTTAATGTTTTATTTTATTATTCCGGATTGAATGCAAAATTACATTTCCATTTGCTATGAAAACAGATCGGGTATTTTTCTTGTATTCAAAAATTCATAATACAGTTGGTTTATATTTCCATGTTATTTTCCATTAATTGGTGATGAGCAATTGATTTAAAACCTTTTTAAACTCAGATCTGTGCTGGTATGCCACTATCACGAAAAATATAATTTCAGAATTCTGCAAATGTCGTAAGCAATCCACATTTTGTTCAACGCCACTTTTTCTTTTTCGCCCTTATCAAATTTTGTCGGCCACAGGCCTGAATTATCCTGGTGTGTGAGAAACCATTCAATACCTTTTTCAATATCCTTATCCTTCAGGGTAAAACCGATACTATACAAGGTGTCGAGCGATGACAGCAAGGTATTCCACCAATAGGGGTACTGAAACTTGATCCAATATTCCGGGGTTTTACGGTCGTTGTACTTATCGGGTTTTAAAATCCTGCTTTTGAGAAGTTCTCCGGCTTTTTTTGCCACCCCGGAGTTTTTGTACACAGGATGTACTGCAAAAGCCCTCAATGCCATTCCTGTGGCCTGGTGCGACGAGGACAGATTTTCGTCGGCCCGCACCGGATCAGCGGCGTAGGTTGCGTTATCCAGCTTGTTAACTTTTACAGTTTGAAGGGGAACAACCCATCCGCCATCTTTTTGCCGCTGGCCAGCCAGCCAGTTCATGGCCGTTTCAACCCGATCATCATTCGCATACCCTGCCCTGATAAGCAGCTCCAGCAGAAGCCCGCAATAATAGGGCATATACTGCCTGCCCAGTATGCCCCTGATGTCGCCCTCAGCAGTCTGGCAACTGAAAACATAAGCGGCACATTTTGCCACGGCGCTGTCCGACCTGTCCATTTCATATTTTCCGACCAGTATTCTGAATGATTTGAAGGTCTCAACCAGATCATGGTTTATCGATGGGTACAATGCAACACTTTTGCTTTTGAATTTCCACGAACCATCGGGCTGCTGACGTTTGATTATCTGTTTAATCTCATTATTATCCGGTACCAGTTGAATATTTTCATCCAAAAGGTCACGCCTGACCAGGGCTGTTAATATAGGATCTTTTGCTGTGAGGAGCACTTTTACGGGATCAATTGCCAATAAAGATTTCCAGTTATCCAAACTCATTTATTATTTTTAACAATTGATGACTATTCTTGCTGTTCGGGCGATGTCAGATAATGATACCTGTTTTTTTCATTGATTCCTTAATGACATATCGGAAAGTTTCACAAGTGGATGGTGATAGCCCACAGGCGTTTTATTTCCTATGAGTATGCTTCCGGTAATGGCTTTTTCGGGGCACCAGTTTACGCAGGCCAGGCATGATTCACAACAGTGCTGCCATACAGGCCTGTTGCCGGCCATTACAATATCATTTGCAGGGCAAACCCTTGCACAAATTCCACAGCCGGTACATGTATGATCAACCACAAAGCTTCTGTCCGACAAATGGACAAGTTCTTCATAGGTCAACCCGGTCGACTCTGCCAGTTTGCTGTATAGTTGCAGGGTCTTTTTCTTTCCGCCTTTCAGAAAGGGGATCATAATAAGGTTAAAGAAATCCGGATTTTCATACCTTCCTTTTTTTCCTGATGCTATATACTGATAAATACTTTCGAGTTTCTTTTTCCACTTGTTGAATAGCCGTTGCTGCTTTTCCGTGCTGACAGGTGAAGAGTTATCGGGCATGTTCACAGTAAAACCTGCAGCAAGTTCTCCACCGCGGGCTTTAATGATTTCGCCCAGATTTTTTATGGTTATATGCGACCATCCCAGGCAGGTGCATATGGTGAATATATACTTTGCATCAAGTTTTGCCAATTTGTTTGCGAAAAGCCTGACCATGGCCGGCATACCCTGGTATACCGCATTGTATACCGGGAAAACAATTCCGATAACATCTGCATCGCAGGTTATTCTTTCATTTTCAACAACCAAAGGAATAGGTATCAGTTCTGCGTTCAATCTGGCTGCAATATCCCTGGCAATGACCAGCGAATTACCCGTACCCGAAAAATAATAAATTGCTGCCTTCATGAATAAAATCAATTCAGTTATAAAAGTAAGCAAAAGTCTTGACTTACCTGACCTATTCATAAATAAATGAAATGCAATTTATGAATGAGCATGGGCAATGTGGGCAGCAGGTCAGGTAATCCCGACACAAAAAATTTTTGAAAATGACAATTGCTGCTAAAATACTTGATTTTCTTTTGTCGGCCTGAAAGGTGAAAAATTCTTGTGAATTTTTCAGATTGAGTTATCAAGCATTTATACCTAATACCTCTTGGCTTTTCCGGCTGATTCAATCCGGACGAAAGGGTGTAACAGACTGTAGTTGCATACAATATGTTACGCGGTGTGAGTTTAAAGACTTTGCGCAACCGGTATGCCCGGCAAATCATTCTTTTATAAGTATATTTTTAACATTAAACGTGTCACCGACTAACTTAATCAAATAAGTGCCGCCGGGCAGCGAACTAATATCTATTGTATTTTTAGCATTATTAAACTCTCTTTGCATTACGCAATTCCCGATACTATTATAGACCTGTATGATAAATCTTTGATTATTCTCAAAATCAACTGTAATAAAATCTTTTGCAGGGTTGGGGCTTATCCTGCATTTTCCAGCATCCTTAATATCTTCCATTCCGTTGTTTGTATTTTTGATACAACGAATGCTTACTCCATATTTCTTAGAAATAGGATCATGCTCAACTCCCGGGCTTAAATACCACATATATAATCCCCAGGCATTAGACGAATTGTATGAAGTGGATGTCCACCAGAGGCCATTTTCACGGATAAATTTAAAAATGCCGGTATTCGTGCGTCCCCCGGCGGGAAGCCCTGTAAACCCGCTGCTGTTTGTTGCTGCGGTGTTGGGATCAGCCCAATGAATAGTATCCGCTTCTTTCATTTTGCCTCCTGCAACAGTTGCGCCTCCAAGAAAGGTTTCAGCAGCCTGCCATTCAGCATTTGATGCGACATGCCAACCAAGCGGACAGACATTTGCATTAGCAACATACCAATTGTACAAAGGCCCATAAACCGAATCGTATGCTGCCGAATCGTTGTTGTAATAACAACGTCCCCATGTTGTCAGGTTCGCCCATGCTGCACTGTCAGTGACATTGGGTATCAGAGTTCCTGTATTATCATGCGTTGTTTTCAGATTTTGCTTTAACCAAACCTGATTGTCTATTACAACCGTGTCATATACATTACCATCATAATCAATGACGGTCTGGCTTTGAATCCTTAATGCAAAAGATACAAGTACCGCGAAAAGGAGAATGGTTGTTTTCATAATTGTCTGGTTTTAATTTTTTGGTTTTATTGGACATAACAATCAAGCATGATGGACGGCGGCTATTATCCCGATAGCAAGGCTTATAGGGATAATTGCCGTTTCCTGTCCCATCAAATGTAAAGTTAATAAAAAGAACTGTTAAATCCAAATGTGCGGCACACGATGTTGCCTGCCGGTATAAAGTCTGGTGGTGTTTTTTTATTTTAGCCTAAAAGTCAAACCCGTTGCTAATTCATAATTTACACTATAATACATTTTTTTATTTAATCGATACCGATTTCGTTAATATCTTTCATAAATTATGCATAAAGATTGTATTGCTGTATTCCCGTTATTTTACTACATAATGTAAAATTAAATAAAACTCATTCAAAGATGAGCATATCCCATCAAAAAATAAATATTATTATAGTTTTATTTATCAACAATATTTGTTCAGTACTGCAGGATTTTAGGGCAAGGCATTCCATATGATGATTAATTGGGGAAATACCGTTTTATTTACTTCCAACAATTTCCTTTTAAAATTGTCCCGAATTTGTAATTTTGCTCAATGTTTTCAGCATCATTGAGACATAAAACAATTAGGATTTATTACCGGGAGGTCAGCACGGCATGGCATTCAGGCAAAATACAAAACGCAAAATTATGACAGAGAATAATTACGGGGGCATCCCAAAGAAATACACCGAACTGCAAAAGTCGGAAATTGTAGTATTACCGGTTCCATACGACGGCACCAGCACCTGGATCAAAGGCGCAGACAAAGGTCCTGCCGCCATACTCGAAGCCTCGGCCAACATGGAGCTGTACGACATAGAAACCGACAGCGAAGTATATAAAAAAGGCATACACACGGCTAATGCGGTCACAGAAAAGTCGAGCCCCGAAAAGATGACGGCGGCCGTATACAAAAGCGCATTGAAATATGTGGCAGACGACAAGTTCCTGGTGACCCTGGGCGGCGAGCATTCTATCAGCGTCGGCGCGATACAGGCATATGCCGAAACCTATGAGAACCTTACCGTGTTGCAGCTAGACGCCCACTCCGACATGCGCCCTGAATACGAGGGCAGCCGATACAACCATGCCTGCGCCATGTCGCGCGCGGTGGAGTTTTGCCCGGTGGTGCAGGTGGGTATTCGCAGCATGGATGTGGATGAAAAAAAATACATCACCCGCAGTCGCGTGTTCTTTGCCGAAGAGCGCATGAGCGATCCCGCGTGGAAGGACAAGGTGGTGAAACTGTTGTCAGACAATGTTTACATTACCATCGACCTCGATGTGTTCGACCCATCGGTATTGCCGTCAACAGGTACTCCCGAACCCGGGGGGCTGTTCTGGTATGAGGTGCTGGAACTGATGCGCATGGTAAATGCTAAAAGAAATATCGTCGGGCTGGATGTGGTGGAACTCTGCCCGAACAAAGCCGATAAGGCTTCTGACTTTATCGCTTCGAAACTTATTTACAAAATTCTGAGCTATAAGTTTTGCAGTAAATCAAGATAGTTGATAACCGGACTGTCCGAAAGGTCAAAAGTTTTTATTTCTCGCCAAGGCGCAAAGACGCAAAGATTTTTTAACTGGCTTCATATCCTATGTGCCCTATGTGCCTATGTGGTGAAAAAAGCAGCATAATTTATTTCACGCAAAGACGCAAAGATGCAAAGTTGCAAAGTTGCAAAAGTTTGAATTGCAAAACACATTGATAATATTTTGAGTATTAAAATTTGTAATAAATAAACTGCCGGAATTTTGGTATTTTTGCAGCAGGAAAAACCGACGGAAATAAATGAATCTATCAGTGAACCTGTTCCATAAACCGAAGACGATCGTTTCACGCCAGGGCGCCAAGGCGCAAAGTGTTGTCATTGAAATGATCTTTTCTTCTTATCTGTAGGTGCCGGCCCGGGATCAGCATTTTGGAAAATATAGAAATAAGAAATATTTAATAAATCAAATAATATCATCATCATGAAATTAAAAAAGAAAGACCTGTTAAAAGAAACTGTCAAGCATTTTGACATAAAAAAAGTTGATACCACACCTATGATCAAGGCCATGCGCGATATGTCGTTTACCTCGCGTGACACGGCTGTTGCCGCTGATATTTATGACCGCATGATCAAAGATAAAGACTGCACCATTATGCTCACCTTAGCAGGCAGCACCAGCGCCGGCGGATGCATGCAGGTATATGTCGACATGGTAAAAAACAATATGATCGATGTAGTGGTGGCCACCGGGGCTTCCATCGTCGATATGGACTTCTTTGAAGCACTGGGATTCAAACATTATAAAGGCACTCCGTGGATCGACGACAGCATGTTACGCAGCCTGTACATCGACCGTATCTACGATACATTTATTGATGAAGAAGAGCTGCAGGCATGCGACAGCACCATATATAAAATTGCCAGCACACTGGAACACCGGCCATATTCCTCACGCGAGTTTATCTGGGAAATGGGAAAATACCTGAGCAAGAATTCTAAGAAAAAAGATTCGCTGGTTCAGGCATGTTATGAACATAATGTCCCCATATTCTGCCCGGCCTTCAGCGACAGCAGCGCGGGTTTCGGCCTGGTGAGGCACCAGTGGGAAAATCCCGAAAGCCATGTGAGCATCGATGCGGTGAAAGATTTCCTTGAACTTACCAAAATAAAGATGGCAGCCAAGACCAGCGGCCTGTTCATGGTTGGCGGCGGCGTTCCCAAGAATTTTACGCAGGACACCGTTGTATGTGCCGAAGTACTTGGTTTTGATGTGCCGATGCATAAGTATGCCGTTCAGGTTACCGTGGCTGATGTACGCGATGGCGCCTGCTCCAGTTCCACGCTGAAGGAAGCTTCATCATGGGGCAAGGTGGACACGGTTTACGAACAGATGGTCTATGCCGAAGCCACTACCGTAATTCCGATGATTGCCAGCTACCTCTATCATAAAGGCGATTGGCGCAAACGTAAGAAATACGAATGGTCCAAACTGTTTGAAAAAAAGCAGGCCGTTAAGGCAAAAGCCACGAAAAAGTAAATCTTTCCGCTGGCGGCAGGCTACCGGGTTACAATCACCTTTCTTGTGAAGGTTGAGCTGCCGGTATTTGCAACGATATAGTACATCCCGTTGTTGTTTAGTGAAATATTTAATAGCAGCGGGATGTTGCTTTCTGTTTTTTCGATCAGCTGCCCTGTTGCATCGAAAATGCTTATGCACGTAGTATTTTGCGGCAGCATAACTGTGAAATTCCCGTTATTGGGGTTCGGGTATACCTCAAATGTTACGGCGGTGGCAATATCGGCCATTCCAACCGGCGTCACCATAAATTGCAGGGTGTCGGACCAGTCGCTCCAGCGCAGGTTTTTGTCGCGGTAGCGCATGCGCCACTTATAAGTTTGGCCAACAGACAGCACGCCCGGCTGTAACGTATATGTGGTCAGGTCGAGGCCGGCACTGAGGTTGACCGGGTGATAAAATGGGGCCCCGGAATCGCCAAAATAGTCTTCAACATCGACGGATACATCTATCAGGGGGCTGCTGAAACTTCCGGATGCCTGTATCAGTTGAAATTCCGAAGACATCAGTGTATCCTGTCCCGAGAAAGGTGTGGCGGTCAGTACAGGCTGAGGGTCGGAATAAAATTCTGGAATGATACCGTGAGGTTTATCGGGCGCAGGCCGGTTGAGGATGCGGTGCCATTTGTCAAGGCGTTCCAGGTTGCGGGGTTTATCTATATTGCCCAGGCTGTACATGGTGGTAAAAACGCTTTTTGCGCTCATGTTGATATCTGTAAGTATAAAACAGTAATGGTCGAGCGACTTTTGTATTTCGGGATAATCGGTTTGGTTATTATATATCCCCCAGCGGTCGAGGGCTCCGCCGCCGCCACCTGTCAGCACTTCCCAGAAGTCCCAGTTGCCGCTGTGTGTGCCGCGTATGGCGCCGCGTTCATAATTATGAGAGTGGCCGTGTGTGGTCATAACCATTTTAGTACTGGCGGCTTCGACAGGATATAGATCATCTTCTACATAAGCGGAATTGCCATCAGGCCATACTTCGCTGTGGCCGGGCTCATGGTCAAAAACAAAGATGAAATCCGTATTTTCATCACCTTCAGCTTCATTGATCCTGTTCTGCAGCCAGCTGGTCTGTATCAACGTATTATAAGTCCCATTGGCATTCAGGGCAATAAACCGGCAGTTGCCAAGGTTAAAACAATAATACTTTTCTGAATATCCCGTATAATCCTCATATTTCATAAACTGGTAAAAATAATTGCTTTCTCCTTCATGATTCCCTATGGATATCATGGTGGGGATATAGGGCGATATGGCGGATAAGGGGTTGAAATGCTCATTCATAAAGCGTCCCAGATCATAGCCGTTTTCGCAGATATCTCCGGAATGCATGATAAATGTAACGGAATCGTACCATTCCGGGCCATACAACTGCTTGTATACATAAGCGATGGTGTCGATGATGGAGGTGCTGGTGAGGGTGTTGGTCTGAGTGTCGCCAAGTTTTGCAAAACGTATGTGACGGCCTGGCATGCCCGGGTTGGGAGGGGTGCGGAAATGATATACTGATGATGTGTCATTGCCGCAGATGCAACGGTAATAATAGCGGGTATCGGCTGTCAATCCTGAGAGTTGAACGGTATGCCACCTGTTCACATAGGGGAAAGTGCCGATATCTTCGTATGTACCTGTTGAAGCATATCCCAATGCAGGGGTAGTGCCGTACTCAACCATGGGAGCGCTGTTATAATAGGAGTTCCAGCTTACATACATGGTGCTGGATGTTGGCGACTGCAGGTAGGGTGTGATGTCCGAGACACGGAATCCGCCCAGGCCTCGTACTTCAGAGGCCGATAATGAGGTGTTGAACAATGCAACCTGTGCTGCAAATATCATATTATCTTCACCGTTTTCATCAGCGAAAAACAGAACTTTGGGGTCGAGTGAGTACCTGCCGTCGAGGATCTGGCTGATACCGTCAAGGACGAGTTTGCCGTCGATGTAGTATCTCAGGCTGCTGCCAAGGTCCACTGTAACCACAATTCTGTACCATGTGTTTGCTTTCAGCGAAAAGCCCGTATATCCTGTTCCTGTAATCCCGAGTTCACTGTAGGGATTGATAAAAACTTCCCCGTCGTTGCTGTTGCTCATATTGGTCTGGTACAGGCAATGATATTCCTTGGGATTGTCGATCATCACATCAAATAAAATAGAATACTCGTTAACCAGTGAACCGCCGCCATTGCCGGAAATGCCATGTGTGCAGGAGTAATAACTGCCCGCATCGATGGCCACGGCGCCATCACCCGGCACGGGGCCTGCTACGGCAGTTTGTGTGCCTGTAAGTACAAGATTATTTCCAAGCATTGCGTGAAGCAGGTCGGACGGATTATCAAAGGTCCAGCGCCCGACAAGGCTGGCAGGCCAGTTTTGTGCATAGGAAACTGCATTTATGACGATAAAAATGATAACAGGATAAATTTTCTTCATTTGCATCATTGTTAAAATATAGTGTTTGTGGCAATATAGTAATTTTCCTGAATGATATATCTAAAACAGGGAAATTATACCCGGATGATATTCAAACCAGCACATTTTGCAGCGTTGACTGGAGTAATTACGTATTATAGTTTCGGGTTACTACCAAAACAGGATATCCTGTTAATTTTGTCCTATACTTTTTGCTTCCTCAAGGGTAATTCTTTGATTTTTATAAAAGGGGACTATGAAAGCATTTGGGAATCCTGCTTTTCTGGCCACTTCCAGAAGATCCGACGCCCTGGCCAGGTCTTTGGTTTTTCCCCAGGTATATTTATAAAGGCCCTTATCGTAATAGTATTCCACCGATTTTAATCCTTTAAAAACCGGATCGTCAACAGAAACTTTCCGGCCAGCCATGATCTGTACCCGGAAAATAAGTTCGTCATTATCTTCAAATGAAGTTTCTGTTTTTTCTGTTTCTGTTGTCTCAGGTTCTTTTACTTTTGTTTCCTTAACCTCATTTTTCCGGGGTTCAATGATGTTGATCTTTTGTTGGATTATGGTGTCAGGTGGATCAGAAATTACTTTTTTTTTTCATTGATATCCGGAACTTTTTTATTGGCAGGTTTCGGATTTACAATGACGTTATTTCCTTTTTCACTCTTCATATCCACGTTTCCGACATCTTTAA
>CAZVKJ010000049.1:0-29196 GCA_964626855.1 uncultured Bacteroidales bacterium | reverse complement strand
TCTTCACATTACGTTGTTAATTTCAGACTAAATTATAATGGCTAATGGTATAATTAGCTCAATCGTCTATTGAAGAGTACGGCAGATAATCGACTACCTATGTGTCCCTATGTGCCTAATGTGCCTATGTGGTAAAATTACCGGCTATATCTTTCTCGCAAAGGCGCAAAGGCGCAAATCCAGCATTTTCTTAAATGATGCCGGAAACCGTTATTATCTATATTCTAAATTTAAAAAGGAAAATTGTATCCGCTGATATCATACATCTCCATCAGCTTCTTCATGTCCTTCTGAAGTGATTCGTTTATGGGTACACCTTTATCTTTACGGTCGAGCCAGATATAGTATTCCTTCTCCCCTGCCGTAAATATGCGCTGCTGGCCGGGCATCTTCCTTGATGCACGCAGTTCGCGCAAGATGTCGCCCGTTATTTTTTTGAAATCTTCAGGGTCGGTAAATGCATTAATGTCAATTGCAATGAAAAAATGTCCGAGCGGATAGGGAATCTTTTTCCCATCTTTTATGCCCAGCAGCATTTTCATGTAGCTACCGCTCTGCAAAGCCGCCGATAGTATCTCCACCACCGTGGCGTAGCCATAACCTTTAAATCCTGCGGTTTCTTCACCTATGCCTCCCAGCGGTGCCAGTGCAGCTTTTTCAGCGATCAGGTCTTTAAGTACTTCCTGCGCATTGGTCTTTGATTCGCCGTTTTCATCAATAACCCAGCCCTGGGGCAGCTCTTTGTTTTTACGGGCATACAGTTCAATTTTTCCGCGCTGGCTTACCGAAGTGGCGCAATCGAGCATAAACGGAAATTCTTCATCGGTAGGCATGGCAAAAGTAAGTGGGTTGGTTCCCAGCATATTTTCAACGCCGAACGTAGGCGCTATAGACGGGCGGGCATTCGTACCGGTGATGCCGATCATGTTTTCTTTTGCAGCCATCAGCGCATAATAGCCGGCGATACCGTAATGGGTGGAGTTGCGCACGGCCACCATGCCCATGCCGTATTTCTTTGCCTTGTCAATGGCCATCTGCATCGAACGTTTTGAGGTTACATGCCCCATACCGTTGTGTCCGTCGATAACTGCCGTGGTCGGGCCTTCGCGCACAATTTCAACATTGGTCACCGGGTTTAATATTCCGTCATTGATACGGTCGATATATATCGGTTTCAGGCGGTTAAAGCCATGCGAATCAATACCCAGCTTATCGGCTGTGATCAGGACATCAGCAATAATTTTTGCATCATCCTCAGGAACACCGGCTTTAACAAGCACTTCCGCCATGAAACGTTCCATGGTTGCAAAGTCAACATAAAAGATTTTTTCTTCAGTCATTTTTTATTGGTTTATTTTAGAATTATTATTCAGATTTTTTGCACCATTGCCCCTATTTCGGGAATTTGAAATAGGTCAGGAAGATGGTTATGGATTTATTTTTTCCTGAATAAACAAATTTGGTCTGGGCAAAACTGGGCGGGCCCAATGTCCCCGCCGCATTGTTTGAAAAGCCGTATCCTTCGATGGGCATATTCAACTGGTTTTTATTTAAGACACCGTTTTTATCTTCATCATGAAAAATTGCCACCGAATAAATTCCCTTAGGAATAGAATCAAACGGAACAACCATGCTGCTTGCATTAACAGGAAGTATGGCTCCTTTAAAAACCGGGCCATTATTAACGAAACTGGTATAGTTGTTAAAGATGGCAACATTAATGGTTCCAATCACCTTATTAATGTTTTTCACAAAGATGGTAAGCTTGCCGTGTAATGAATCAAACACGTTCACAGAATCCATACGGGCCATAAAAGGATTTGACTGGATTGTGGATTTGGGAGCCATGCCCGATAAGTTTCTGTTTATGGTTGAATCGAGCTTCTCGAGTATAAGGTTGGGCGGTAATGGCCTGCTTCCGGGAATATTATGTAAATTGGAATCAATGATAGCATTAGGGTTAAACTGGCCAAACGTAAGCGCTGATAAAAAAATCAGAATAAAAAGTATTGCCGGCGCCTTTTTCATCAAAGAGGATGTAATATTTATTTCACAAAATTAAGAAATTATACGTTTATTTTTAAGCCGTCGTAAGCAAAATGAACATGATCGGGTAATAATTTCTCAATGTCTTTATGTTTTCCCATTAAATGGCTGATATGTGTCAGGTATGCTTTTTCGGGCTTCACCTCACTGATCAGATTTAATGCCTGTTCAAGATTGTAATGCGAATAATGTGCTTTACACCGCAAGGCATTAACCACTAAAACCTCAAGCCCTTTAAGCTTTTTCTTTTCTTTCGGTGTGATATCGCTTGCATCGGTTAGGTAGGCAAAATTGCCGATACGGTAACCAAAAATTTTCAACATATAGTGCCTTGCCTCAATAGGCAATATTTCAACATCCTTAATTTTAAATGCATGATTGGTAATATCATGCTGAACGATCTGGGGAATGCCTGGATATTTCTCTTTGCAAAATGCATAGTTAAATTCCTTTTTGATGATCCGGTTTACAGATGCCCTCGCATAAACATCCATGGCACAATGCTGCATAAAATTATAGGCCCTGATATCGTCGAGGCCGGCGATATGATCCTTATGCTCATGAGTAAATATCACGGCATCAAGTCTTTTTACATTCTCACGCAGCATCTGCTGACGGAAATCCGGCCCTGTGTCAATAACAAATACAAAGTCTGATATCTCAACCAATATTGATGAACGAAGCCTCTTATCGCGGCTGTCGTCCGAAAGGCATGTTTCGCAGGTACAGGTAATGACCGGAACACCCTGTGACGTTCCTGATCCTAAAAATGTTATTTGCATCCGAAGCTAAGAGGTTTATATTTTGTGCTGAATTTAAGAAAACACAAATATAATTTTTTTACTTTTACAAAAATTTATTCTTATTCATCGCACCATGGATCCTTCTTTTAAACTCACCGATGTTTTAAATCTGAAAGAAAACGTTTTCCACCTGCTCGAAAGCGACTGGATGCTTCTGACAGCAGGCATAGCGGGCAAGTATAATATGATGACCGCAGCCTGGGGCGGTTTGGGCATTTTATGGCGTAAACCTGTAGCTTATATTTTTATCAGGCCGCAACGTTATACCTATGAGTTTGCAGAAAAATACCCCAACCTGACAATCAGTTTCTTCGGAGAAGACCAGCGCCACATTCTGAATTTATGTGGCTCCAAATCCGGGAGGGATATTGATAAAATGAATATCGATGGATTGACTCCGATAGAAATGGATTCGGGAGCGGTGTCGTTTAAAGAAGCACGCCTTATACTGGATTGCAGAAAAATCTATTTTGATGATCTGGAACCGTCAGGGTTCGTTGACCAATCCATTGATAAGAATTACCCCATCAAAGACTACCACAGGATGTATGTTTGTGAAATATTAAATGCCTATTCCAAAAAATAGCAATGGTATATGGAACAACAGGATAACTTTGATAAAATTAAAAAGATGTTCCAAAAATACATCCCTCCCCTGAGTGTGATGATGGACACGCCTGAAAGATATGACCTTTATTCTGAAAAGGATGTGGAGTTGAACGGAAAAAAATACAAAGAAATTTATTTTGGCAGTGTCATACTAAATTCAAAATACACAGGTTTTTATTTCATGCCGGTTTATATTTTTCCTGAATTGCTGAATGATATTCCCGAAACTTTAAAAAAGCTGCAGACAGGGAAATCATGCTTTCATATAAAAAAGTATGACGGGGAAATATTTAATGACATCCGGAAACTGATGGATGCCGGTTTTGAAATGTTTAAAAAGAAAAATTACGTTTAGGAAGGTAACCATAAAATCAAACCGTCATGTTTGAATCTGTCCGGAAATATTTCTGGAATGCTGAAATACAAAAAAGGCTCCCTAAACTGGCCAGGGAGAAAAAAATGATTCACCCTGCCAATGCCAAAAGCATCGGAATCCTTTACAATGTGGGTGAAGAAAAAGATTACCTGATCGTTACTGATTTTGTTGGACGTTTGCAAAACGAAAAAAAAGAAGTACGCATTCTGGGCTGGACCAATCTTAAAGATCCCCCGCACTACTGCTATCCCCGCCTGATGTTTGATTATATTACCAAACGCAATATCAACTGGTTTTATAAACCATCCGGCGAAAAAATCAGCGACTTTATCAATAAAGATTTCGATATCCTGTTAAATATTGATACCACCGGGAACCCTTCGCTTACTTATGCGGCAGCGCTTTCGGCAGCCCGTCTGAAAGTAGGTATATATTCTGAGAGCAACCAACCTTATTATGATCTGATGATCTCACTGGAAGAAACACCTGATATTCCTGAGCTCATTGAACAAATGATGACAAACATTGCCATGTTTGCCGATAAAAGTTTATGATCATGATCATGCGTTTTTCAAAATATATGATACTTTTTTAATAAAAAAAACCTAATTAACTGTAGACGAAAGTGTAAAATTTTGTACCTTTCGCAAAAATTTCATATACGTATGAAAAGATTTTTACTATTTCTGGTTTCAATTATTTTGTGCTTCAGCCTTGCAGCTCAAAATACCCGGACGATTCAGGAAAATCAGGCATACCAGGCTTTTGCACAAAAAGGCCAGGTAAAATTGCTCTTTAACGTAGCAACACGGGAACAAATCAATCATGACCTGACAAAAATAATCTCCATCGACAATGTCAAAGAACTGCCCGGTGGTAAGGGTTTTGAGGTGATTGCCTATGCAAGCCCCATGGAATATCAGCGTTTCCTGCTGAAAAACATTCCTTTTGAAATAATTCCGGAGAGCCCTGATAAATCATTGAACATGGCAATCACAGTGGCACAAATGTCCAACTGGGACAGATACCCTGTCTACAATGTCTACGAACAGATGATGGCCAATTTTGCCAGCAATTATCCTGATTTGTGCGATATTGACACCATATTATCACAAACACCATCAGGCAATTACCGGATACTCGTCGCAAAAATTTCCGACAATGTTCATACGGCAGAGAATGAACCCCAGATCCTTCTCTCCTCATCAATACATGGTGATGAAACGACAGGTTATTACCTGATGCTGCGGCTGATCAACTATTTACTGACCAATTACGGCTCAGTTACCCAGGTCAGCAACCTTGTCAACGGGGCAGAGATATGGATATGCCCTTTGGCTAATCCCGACGGAACCTATTATAATTCAAGCCCGGCCGGCAGCACCATTGCCAATTCACGCAGATACAACCTCGCCGGTATGGACCTTAACAGAAATTACCCTGACCCTTTGGACGGAGACCATCCTGACGGCAACACTTACGGAGCTGAAACACAGGCATTCATGGACTTTGCGGACAATCATCATTTTAATTTAAGCGCCAACTTCCACGGTGGAGCCGAAGTGGTCAATTATCCATGGGACACGTGGACAACACCTCAAAACCCCAATGCCGACGCTGCCTGGTGGGAAAGAGTATGCACAAACTATGTCGCAACAGCAAGGCAGGTATATAGCACCTACATGACCGATACTTATTCTGATGGCGTTACCGAAGGCGGCGACTGGTATACCATCACGGGCGGACGACAGGATTATATGAATTATTTTAAAAAGTGCCGGGAGGTAACCATTGAACTGGATGGAACCAAAACCACCGCCACCGAAAATCTTAATCTCAAGTGGAATGAAAACTATGCATCATTGCTGAACTATATGCAGGAATCTCTTTACGGTGTCAGGGGAATTATTACAGATTCATGCAGCGGGCAGCCTATCAGGGCTAAAGTATGGGTGAACAATTACGATCAGTTAAACGACAGTTCGCATGTTTATTCGGCCCTGCCTGTGGGCAACTACCACAAATACATGATTGCAGGAACATACAGTATCACCTTTTCGGCGCCGGGATATACTTCAAAAACCATTACCAGCGTTGTTCTCGCTAACGGAGCCGCCACAACAGTGAATGTCGCCCTTGTTCCTGCCGCCAGTCCCGATGCCCAGTTTACAGGATCCGTCAGTGATAACTGCTCCGGCACTGCCGTGTTTACAAATACATCAACCGCAGCCACCGGTTTTCTCTGGGACTTTGGTGACGGGTCGACCTCTACCCTGGCAAATCCAACACATACTTATACAGCCAACGGCACTTATACCGTTAAACTCCATGCTACGAACTGCAAGGGTGCCGATTCGCTGGTAAGAACAAGCTATATTTCGGTCAATATGGCTACACCACCGGCGGTAACCAATGGATATACCTGCGGGTCAGGAACGGTAGCCCTGACGGCCACAGCTGCCGGAACAATAAAATGGTATGATGCTGCAACAAACGGCAATTTGCTAAATACCGGAACATCATATTTAACCCCTGTACTTACAAATACAACAACTTATTATGCCGAAAACAATCAAACCGGTACACCGGTCACTGTAGGAAAAACTTTTGTACTAAGCGGAGGAGGTAGCTCAAGCACCGGGGAACACTACCTGATCTTTGACGCTTATATGCCATTTACACTCATTTCTGTAAAAATGTATAATGCATCCACAAGTTCTGTCAGCAGGACCATTGCATTAAAAAACAGTTCCGGCACGGTTATCAATAACCAAACAGCCACCCTTTCAATCCCTGTAGGGTTGAGCACCGTAACGTTGAACTTCGCGGTTCCAACGGGTACCAATATGTGCCTGTCGTGTTCTGACGGATCAAACTTATACAGGAATAACACCGGGGGAGGCTATAATTATACAGCTACAGGCTTGTGTTCTATAAAAGGCAGCGACGCCGGAAGCAATTACTATTACTATTTCTATGAATGGCTTATCCAGGCTCCCGGGTGTGTTAGTCCGAGGGTTCCGGTTACAGCAAGTGTTCTGAATGTTCCTGTTGCAGGTTTTACGAGCTCAATCACATCATTCACAGCAAATTTTACAAATTCTTCAACAGGATCAACAACTTATCTGTGGAATTTTGGCGACGGCAACACCAGTACGCTTCAGAATCCATCCCACACCTATTCATCTGGTGGAACCTACCAGGTCATGCTCATCGCATCAAATTCAGGATGCTCCGATACGGTCACGCAAAATGTTACCATACAGGCCGGTTCAGGATATACCATCAGTGGTAAAACCCGTTACACAGGTAAAGCAAACGCCGGAAGCCCTCCACCGGCTTATCCCACCTACAATTCAACAATATATGATATCAACAAAGTCATTGTCATTCTAAAAAATTACCCGTCAGGAACGGAAGTCAGACGTGACACCAGTGATGCAGCAGGCAACTATCAGTTCGCCAATGTTGCCAATGGTACCTATATTTTGTCATACGACAAATACACTGCGGATACGATGCAATGGGGAAACGACATCAATGCCATAGACCTCTCCCAAATCAAATACCTGATCAATACCGACACACTCATTGATCCCACCTTGAGTTTTGCCGCTAAATATAAAAAGGCCGCCAATGTTGATGACAATACTTCCATCAATGCCGTTGACTTAGCGAGGATCAAAGCAAAAATAGGTTCTCCGGCAACGGCTGCTAAAAACTTCCCAAAAGGCAACTGGGTAGCCCTGGATACGATGATAACGGTATCGGGGGCAAATCAGAATATCAACCTGAAAACCATTTGCTACGGCGACTACAATGCTTCAAGCACCAAATACCGCGACTCAACAATAAGCTGGAGCCAGGCCAAATCATTTTCAAACGAAATTATTTCCATCTCAGATGAATATATTACAGTCAGTAATCCGGAATATTTTGAAGTGCCCCTGCGGATAAGTTCCAAAATAAAGGATTTTGCAGCTTTGGGATTGGAATTGTCTTATCCTGACAACAGATTCAGGCTTGTTGGCGCTTCCATGCCTCATTTGACCGGTAAAAACCTGCCGGTTAAGATTAATCCCACGCTGGATGAAATAATCAGCAATGATGACGACCTGCTGGTTACGGATGAAAACGGTATAATAAGAGTTGTATACGCTACTGCAGATTATTCTGATGCCGCTACCGGTGACGAAATATTGCGGTTAATGTTTCAATCGGTGAATAAACCTGATCAGGGAGAGCTGAGTTTTTACCTTTCCGGCAATGGCGTCGTCGGCAATAAATACGGTGATGAAATAGAAGGAATATTCCTGATGATGCCAAAAATCTTTATCCAGGGAAATATTGCAGATGAGGATTTTACAATATCTGGTTATCCCAATCCTTTCGGGGATTTGACCAATATTCTTTATACCTTACCGGAAGATGGTTTTGTCAGCCTGAAGGTATATAATGATATTGGAGACCTTGTGGCGGTAATAACCTGCGAAAAGCAACAGAAAGGAAAGCATCAGGCCACTTTTTCGTCTGATCATTTACCCCAGGGCATCTATACCTTCAAACTTGATTTTTCAGGCCTCAACATTGTAAATTGCATGAAGCTGAAAATGATACATTAATAACCCTGTAAATATTTCGTCTTAACCCTTTCTCAAATTCTTCTTAAATCTTTATCAGGCCTGTCATTTTTTCAATGATGAAAAAAAAATAAATACATAATTTACTGCAAATTTTCAACTACATAATGCATAAATATCTTCTTTTATTTGCACTTTCGGTTATCACATTGTTGACTTCAGCACAGAATAATGATACCCAAAAAATACAACAAGCATTGCAAATTCTCGGGGATCGCGGTGAAGTTGTCCTGAAATTTACAGTTTACAGCAAATCCCAAATAAATAATGACCTGACAAAAATCATGTCCATTGATCATGTTGTGCCCTTGCCGGGAGGTTCGGGATATGAAGTCACGGCTTATGCCAACAGTGCTGAATTTCAGAAATTTCTCACACGGAATATACCTTACGAGATCGTTCCCAAAGCCCATGACAAAGCGCTGACTATGGCGACCACCGTTGCCGAAATGGCAAACTGGGACCGGTACCCGATTTACAGTGTATACGAACAAATGATGGCAAATTTCGCTGCAAATTATCCGGACCTTTGCGATATAGACACTATTCTGTCTGTGACTCCTTCCGGAGATTTTAAAATCCTGGTGGCAAAAATCTCCGACAATTTACATACTGATGAAAATGAGCCACAATTTTTTTATTCGTCAAGCATGCATGGTGATGAAACTACCGGGATCATTATGATGCTGCGTTTGATAGACTATCTGCTTACCAATTACGGATCAAATCAGCAGGTTACCAACCTGGTGAATGGTATTGAAATCTGGATTTGCCCCATGGCCAACCCTGACGGAACATACCGTGACGCAGATCCTCCGGGTAGCACCGTTGAATATGCTACAAGGTACAATCTTGCCGGGCTCGATTTAAACCGTAATTATCCTGACCCGCGTGTCGGGCCCAACCCCGACACTTATGCTTACCAGGCCGAAACGCAAGGTTTTATGACATTCGCGGATAAACATCATTTCAATATGGGGGCAAACTTCCACTGCGGAGCTGAAGTATTCGATTATCCCTGGGACACATGGCTGACTTCGGAAAACCCCAATGCTGACGTCGCCTGGTGGCTAAAAGTCGGTTCCGATTATGTGGCAACGGTAAGAACTGTTTACAGTTCATACATGACCTATCCTTATGCGAGCGGAGTTGTGGAAGGTGGCGACTGGTACATTGATGCAGGCAACCTGCAGGACTACATGAATTTCTTCAAACATTGCAGAGAATCAACTATAGAACTGGATGTTACCCATACCACAGAGACACAAAACCTCAACCTGAAATGGAATGAAAATTACGCTTCACTGCTCAACTATATGCAGGAATCTATGTATGGTGTAAGAGGTATTATCACTGATTCATGCAGCGGGCAGCCTGTCAGGGCTAAAGTCTGGGTAAACAGCTATGATCAGGCCAACGACAGCTCGCAGGTTTACTCCGGCTTACCAATAGGAAATTACCATAAATATATGATTGCCGGCACATACAGCATCACCTATTCTGCGCCAGGATACAAGTCAAAGACAGTGAATAATGTTGTTCTGGCAAACGGTAGTGCCACCTACGTAAATGTTACCCTTGCCCCTACCGGACTCCCCGATGCGCAGTTTACCTCGACGCCTGAAAACATTTGCTCCGGTACTGTCTGGTTTAAAAATACATCAACTGCCTCAAACACTTACCTTTGGTCCTTTGGTGACGGAACTGCTTCTACACAAGAAAACCCCACCCATACCTATACTGCAAACGGGACATATACGGTAAAACTTTATGCCACCAATTGTAAAGGAACCGATTCGCTGGTCAGGACAAACTATGTGACCATCAATGTAGCCTTCCCGCCAAATGTTACCAACGGCGCAACATGCGGGGCCGGCGCAGTAGCCCTGGCAGCTTCCGGTTCCGGGCTTATGAAATGGTACAACGCCGCAAGCGGCGGAACGCTCATCAGTACAGGCCCCACATACACAACACCTGTTCTGACGACAACAACCACCTATTATGTGGAAAACAACGGTAATGGCCCGGCGGTGGCCGGCGGAAAAACTTTTGTCCTGAGCGGAGGTTCAGGAACAAGCGCCAATGAACATTACCTGATCTTCGATTCCTATATTCCGTTTAACCTCATTTCGGTAAAGGTTTATAACACTTATACCAGTTCAATATCGCGGACCATTTCTCTGAAAAACAGTTTGGGCGCGGCCTTGCAATCAGCTACAGTAAGCTTAGCCCCGGGATTGAATACCGTTACGCTCAATTTTGCTGTCCCGGAAGGGTCAAACCTGAGGTTGTCCTGTTCCAATGGCACTTATCTTTACAGAAATAATTCAGGAGTAAACTACAATTATACCACGCCCGGCATACTTTCAATAACAAGCTGTGATGCCGGTTATTCTTATTACTATTACTTCTATGACTGGCAGGTGCAAACCACCGGCTGCGTAAGTTCCCGTGTTCCGGCAGTTGCCCGCGTAAACAGTATACCCACGGCTGGCTTTTCATTTGCAGTGGCTTCAAATTCGGTCACCTTTACCAACTCCTCAACAGGAGCAGCAAGCTATAATTGGGACTTTGGCGACGGAGCGACAAGTACACTTCAAAATCCGGGGCATACCTATCCGGCCACCGGCACGTATAATGTAAGGCTGATTGCAGCAAACAATGGTTGTTCCGATACGGTGTACCACAATGTTACTATTTCAGGAACAGGATACACCATCAGCGGGAAAACACGCTATACCGGAAAAGCGCTGGCAGGAAGCCCTGCCCCAAATAACCCGGCTTATAACCAATCTATATACAATATCAGCAGCGTAATTGTTATTTTGAAAAATTACCCTTCAGGAAATGAGCTGGCAAGAGATACCAGCGACGCCACAGGATATTACCAGTTTACCAATATAGCAAACGGCAATTACATCATGTCGTATGATAAATATACTGCAGATACCATGCAGTGGGGTAACGATATCAATGCCATAGACCTGTCGCAAATCAAATACCTCATCACTACCGACACAATGATCGATCCCTCGTTAAATTTTTCTGCAAAGTATAAAAAAGCTGCCAACGTTGATAACAATACTTCCGTCAATGCGATTGATGTCTCCAGGATCAAGGCAAAAATCGGATCGCCTGCAACAGCCGCAAAGAATTTCCCCAAAGGCAATTGGGTGGCTCTAGATACACTGGTCACCGTTGCCGGTTCCGATTTAAACATCAACCTGAAAACCATTTGCTATGGCGACTATAATGCCTCCAGCAGCAGGTACCGCGATTCGCTAACAACCTGGGGACAGGAAAAATCCGATCCACAGGACATATTGTTTCAATCTGAAGATTATCTGGCTGTATCTGATGCTGATGATTACTTTGAAATCCCCCTGCGGGTCAACTCAAAAATTGATGATTTTTCTGCACTGGGGCTGGAATTAAAATATCCGGAAAATAATTTCAAGCTGGTCTATGCTTTTATGCCAGGCACGGCATGTGAAAACAATGCTGTAAAAATTAATCCTTCACTTGACGAAATCATCAGCGATAATAATGACCTGCTGGTCACCGAAGAGGATGGTATCATACGGGTAGTTTATGCCACCACAGCATACCGCGATGTTTCAGCTGATGATGAATTGATACGCCTGGGATTCCGTTCTTTGAAAAGTTTAAAAAGCGGTGAGCTTGATTTTGAACTCTCAGGTACCGGTGTTATTGGGAATAAGTACGGGCAGGAAAAAGAGAATTTTTACCTGATGATGCCCAAAATGATCGTTGAGAAAAATAACAGCACGGTGGATTCTGATTTTAACGCATATCCAAACCCATTTACTGATAAGGTCATACTGAACTACAATCTTCCTGAAAGCGCGAATGTAAGGCTATGCGTATTTAATACACCCGGGGAAATGGTGGCTGAGTTGCTCAATGAAAACCAGGAAAAAGGGGAACATCATGTTATCTTCCACCCAGGTACATTACCCCAGGGTATTTATACCTTCAGGCTGGAATATACAGGAAGCCAAAAATCAAACTGTTTATTTCTGAAAATGATCAACAGGTGAAAACAAGTGTTTTAGATTTTTTATCGTTTTTCTTTGTGACAAAATTAAAAATATCCGTAATTTACAATATAAATAGCATTCGTATGAATAAATACATCATTCTTCTTCTTTTGTCATTAGTTTTTTCAACTGTTACTGCTCAAAACAACGAAACAGAACAAACCGAACAGGCATTGCAGATCCTTCAGCAACGCGGGGAACTGGTAATAAAATTCAATGCAGCGACCAAAGCTCAGATCAATGGGGATTTCGGCAAATTTATGTCCATCGACCGTGTTACAGAATTGCCGGGCGGCCAGGGATATGAAGTTCGCGCTTATATGGGGCAACAGGGTTTTCAGGAATTTCTTACCAGGCAAATACCTTATGTAATTCTCCCGAAATCACACGACAAAGCGCTGACCATGGCCACCACCACTGCCGAAATGGCAAACTGGGACAGGTATCCGATATATAGCGTTTATGAACAAATGATGGCAAACTTTGCCAGCACCTATCCGAACCTATGCGATATCGATACCATCTTGTCTGCAACGCCATCAGGCAATTATAAGATATTGGTTGCAAAGATTTCCGACAATGTAACTACAGCCGAAAACGAGCCCCAGTTGCTGTATTCATCATCCATTCATGGCGATGAAACCACCGGCTACTACCTGATGCTGCGGTTGATCAATTACCTGCTCACGAATTACGGGACCGACACTCAGGTTACCAACCTGGTTAATGGAGCAGAAATCTGGATATGCCCCCTGGCAAACCCTGACGGCACCTATTACAATTCAAGCCCGGTTGGCAGCACATTGGCCAATTCCCGAAGGTATAACAAAAACCTGAAAGACCTTAACCGTAATTATATAGACCCGCAGATCGGCGACCCGTCGAACAGCGGTGATTTCCTGAACTACCCGATACAGCCCGAAACCTATGCCTTTATGAACTTTGCCGATAAGCATCATTTCAATATGGCCATTAACTTTCACGGTGGCGCTGAAGTTATTAACTACCCCTGGGATACATGGGCCACTTCTGAAAATCCCAACGCCGACGCTGCCTGGTGGGAACGGGTATGTACGAATTACATAACTACGGCAAGGCTTATAAACAGCTCATATATGACCGATGTTGTTTCAGACGGTGTTACGGAGGGTGGCGACTGGTACACCATCACCGGCGGCAGACAGGATTACATGAACTATTTTAAACAATGCCGGGAGGTGACAATAGAACTTGACCAGGATAAAACCACGCCCACCGAAAACCTGAACACTAAATGGAATGAAAATTATGCTTCTTTACTGAATTTTATGCAGGAATCACTTTACGGTGTACGCGGGATCATTACCGATTCATGCAGCAGCCAGCCTATCAGGGCTAAGGTGTGGGTGAACAGCTACGACCAGGCCAACGACAGCTCGCAGGTATATTCAGGATTACCGGTTGGAAACTATCATAAATATATGAATGCCGGAACATACAGCATCACCTATTCGGCTCCCGGTTATAAATCAAAGACAATAAATAATGTGGTGCTTACAAACGGAAATGCCACCACCATCAATGTCACCCTTGCTCCCAGCGGCATACCCGACGCGCAGTTCACCATTAATATGATCAACTCCTGCACGGGAACGGTACAATTTACAAACACTTCCTCCGGTTCAACCAATTTTGTCTGGTTTTTCGGTGATGGCAATACTTCTACCCAAACAAACCCTGTGCATACATATTTACAAAATGGTATCTATACTGTTAAACTAAGGGCAATCAACTGCAAGGGAAAAGATTCACTGGTGATGACCAATTATATAACGATAGATATGCCGGTACAACCTGTGGTTACCGATGCTTCGAAATGCGGACCGGGAACCTTAGCCTTGTCGGCCAGCGGGTCGGGCACCGTCAAATGGTATGATGTTCCCAGCGGAGGAAACCCTATTGATACGGGAAATACATATACCACACCCTCTCTGGCAAACACGACAACCTATTATGTAACCAATTCCATTACCCCACCGCTGGAATATGTCGGAAAAACAGACTCATCGGGTGGCGGCGATATGTATACCAATATAGCTTATTACCTTCAGTTTGACTGCACTTCACCTGTAATTCTTAAATCCGTAAAGGTTTATGCAAGTACTGCCGGTAACCGTACCATAGAGGTAAGGGGCGCTGACGGCAATCCGCTTTCCCCGGCACAATCGGCTACAATCAACATACCCCAGGGAGAAAGCCGGATCAATTTAAATTTCACCATACCCACAGGATCAGGCCTGTCGCTGCGCTGCACCACAACTCCCAATCTTTTCCGCAATTCGGGAGGCATAACTTATCCTTACGACCTGAACGGCAAAATCACCATCACAGGCACCAATGCCACATCATTACGTTATTATTTCTTTTACGACTGGGAGGTACAGGATGCCAATGCCTGCGAAAGCAGTCGCGTACCTGTTGTTGCTGCCATTTATTCAGAACCTGCGGCAAGCTTTACCGATTCAACCTATGGCCTGAATGCCGAATTCACCAATACGTCAACAAATACCGCCTCCTGCCACTGGAATTTCGGCGACGGCGATACCAGCAACCTGCTGAATCCCAGCCATACATATCCTTCATATGGCACTTATCACGTATTACTGACGGTTTATAACGGCGACTGCATTGACACAGTTTCTCAAAACGTGATCATTGAACCGCCCGGAATGCCCGAAAACAGCATGTTTGAATTTGTTTCCATTTATCCTAACCCCGCCAGACAAAGTATTACCCTTACGCCCGGAAAAACCACCGATGGCATTGTTGAGATAGACATTTTTTCCATCACCGGAAACAGGGTATTTTCAAGGGCCTGTGAAGACTTTAACCATAAAGTCTCCATAGATGTTTCTTCGTTGTCTGATGGTGTTTATTTGCTAAGGTTGCAAAGTTCTGACAGCAGAAAATATTTTAAAATTCTGGTGTCTGAATAGCGGAAAATAAAACTGAAATATCTGAATGATTATTTGGGGTTCTTCTCCTGATAGGCCTTGTAATAATCATTCCAGGGCGTATTCTTATAATAATCTTCTGAAAAATACTGAAGTATCGGGTAAAGATTTTCCGGTGTAAGGTATTGACCGGTAAAATTGATATATTGCATATATTCATCAAAAAAAAGGACGGTCGGCAACACGATCCTGTCGCCAAGCAGATTGTGTAAAAAAGGATGAAATCCATTATTATCAACAGTATTGACAAAAATCTGGTTGTTATACTTTACAATATCCATTGATTGTGCATCCATAAGCACAGGGTAAAAATGATCGTTGATATATTTCGTAATCATACTGTGGTTGAATGTACTATTGAGCATGGTTCTGCCACCATTGCACCAGGGGGCATTCACAAACAACAAGGTCTTTTTCTTTTTAACATCATTTTTTTCGGCAGCTTCGTTAAAAGATTTCAGCCAGGTAACCGTATCCATTTTCATATCGGCTGAATCAGGATAAAAAGCCTTTAAAAAATATTTACGGTAATCTTCAACACTTGTTGTTCCGAAGATATATTCAACAACATAGACCAGCACCGGTTCGATATCTTTTTCGGACAAATACCCGGGAACAATCAATTTAAACTTGAAATTATTATTAAAAAAGATGATCGTCGGATAGGACATTTTTCCTTCCAGCAGGTATATAGCCAGATCATGCGGCGGGCGGGTTCCTTCACTTTTATTGATATACTTTTTATCCAGAAATTCAATGGTATCTTTTGTTTCGGCATTTAGCCTCACCGGATAAAAGTAGGTGTTGATATAATTGGCTAAGTCCTTATTTGAAAATGTTGTCTTCATCATATGCTTGCACCAGCCGCACCAGTCGGTGTACACATCAATGATCATCGGCTTAGGCTGAGTTTTATTTAATTCCTGCGCAGTCTTAATATCAAGCCATTTTACCAGGCCTGTCGGTTCAGGATCAACCTGTTGTGCTGTTGCCCCAAAAAGCGCACACATGAAACCAAGTATTAAAAACAATTTTCGCATAGATAAGTACATAAGTAATTTACAGATCGAAATAAACTATAAAGCAAAGATACAAAAGGTTCTATTGCAAACGGTAGAGGACAGCCTGTTCGGTGTATAAAATTTCTATGATATCAAGCATGATCAGGTTCACCAGTATGGTTTCGGCATTGTTCTTTTTTATTCCGGCAAGCCTGCAAAAATCTCTCATTGAAATATGCGGGTTTTCGGTCAGGTAATCAAGCAACAGCTTTTCTTTTTCAGTATAGGTGATGTATGTCGGATATTCTTTTAATCTGCGTTTCATCACGCGCAGGTGCACGGGCGAAGCGACAAAATTTTTATCGTCTACCCTGACGTATGCCAGCCATTTCCCGTCATAATCCTGTGCATAACAGATGTCGCCGGTAATTTTAGGAATAATGATTTCCAGCACGGTCTTCCCCTCTTCCACCCATTGGTTTATTTTGAGGTTCATCTGCGGCCTGCAATACATCTGTGCTGCGGCCTCGGCCATATATACCTCTTCTTCGCTGCGCACACCGGCAATTTTTCCGTTGTCTTTCACCCCGATCAGAAGTATTCCCCCATCGGTATTGGCAAAAGCAGAAATGCTCCTGGCAATCTTTTTTGAGTCGGAAATCTCAAACTTAAAGTCAAGGGTCTGATGCTCACCTTGTTCAATAAGCTTTTTAATATGCGAGGGTTTCAGCATCACGCTTTTCTTTTATGCAAGAGCACCAATCCCAAAAACGTCAGCAGGCCATTTAATATCAATAATTCAAAACCAAACCTGTAGCCGAACCAGGCATACGAATTATCACTGAGGAAATAACATATTAAAGGAGATAATACGGCAACCAGCGGAACCCACCTGTCCTTTACCTGCATCTTCGTGAACAACCCAAAGGAGTATAGCCCCAGCAGCGGGCCGTAAGTATATCCGGCAATGGTAAACAGCTTATCGATAAGCGCTTTATCATAAAATGACCGGAAAACGATCACCACACTTAGCATGATGAGCGCAAAACATATATGAACAACATAACGGATACGGGTCTTCCTCTTCTCTGAAAGTTCCGGTTTTTTCTGTATGCCCAGAAAATCGATGCAAAATGATGTGGTGAGCGCCGTCAATGCTCCGTCTGCGCTGGGATAGGCCGCAGAGATCAGACCGATAAAAAATATCAGTCCGGCAAAGGCGCCCAGGTGATGAATGGTGATGGTGGGGAAGATATCGTCGGAGCTGGCAAGTTTGGTGACGTCAATACCTTTGGCGCTGGCATACATCAATAAAGCCGCGCCCAGAAACAAAAAAATAAAATTCACCAGCACGGTGATGAAGCTGAAGCTGATCATGTTTTTTTTGGCATCATGCAGGTTACGGCAGCTGAGGTTTTTCTGCATCATCTCCTGGTCAAGACCGGTCATCACAATGGTGATGAACATCCCGCTGAAAAACTGTTTCACAAAATTATTACGCGGCGCCCAATCGGTGACGATGATCCTGGAATAATCGCTGTTGAATATTTTACTGACCAGCTCCGAAAAGCTGAAATCAAGATTTTTGGATATCAGGACAATAGATACCACTAGCGCCAGAAGCATAAACGTGGTTTGCAGGGTATCCGTCCAGATAATGGTTTTTATACCTCCTTTGAACGTATACAAGATGATGAGTGCAATAAAGATGATCACGGTGAGCCAGAACGGAAATCCCCATGCGTCAAACACAAATTTCTGCAACACATAGATCACCAGGAACATGCGCAACGATGCGCCCAGCACACGCGACAGCAGGAAATAAAAGGCGCCCGTCTTATACGACCAGAAGCCGAAACGCTGTTCGAGGTAAGTGTAGATGGAGGTGAGGTTCAGCCTGTAATACAGAGGCAGCAGCACATTGGCAATGATGATATAACCGAACAAATAGCCGACGACCACCATAAAATAGCTGAACTGGCTGGCACCCACCCAACCCGGCACCGACATAAACGTAACCCCCGACATGGAAGCGCCTATCATGCCGTAAGCCACCACAAACCAGGGCGAACGCTTGTTACCGATATAAAAGCCTTCGTTGTTCGCCTTGCGCGCCGTGATGAACGTGATGAGAAACAACAAAAATGTGTAACCCAGAAAACAGAATAGTAATAGCGATGGAGTCACTTTGAGTTTTTTTGCAAAGGTAATCTGTTAAAACTATTAATTGAGATTTTTTTACCATGTGATAATGAGGTACGATCATGCATAAGTATTCTCTGTCAGCAGAAATCAGGTTTTGCATTTTCACATGACGTTGTTAGTAAAAACTATTCTTTAACGCCGCCCTCGGTCATTTAAATCCTGAATTTTTCCTAATTTTGCAAAAACAATTTCAGGTGGCCAATTATCCTTCAAAACTTTTTGAACAAACGGTGAACGAATTCGCCAAACTACCGGGTATCGGGAGAAAATCGGCTGTACGCATGGTGCTCCACCTGCTGCGCGAAAACACCGACACCGTGGATGCACTGGGCAATGCCATCATCAAGCTTCGCAAGGAGATCCGCTATTGCAAACATTGCTTTAACATTACCGAAAACGAAGTATGCGATATCTGTGCGAACACCAGGCGCGACAAGTCTGTCATTTGTGTCGTTGAAGACATCCGGGATGTGCTGGCCATTGAAAATACCAATCAGTACAATGGTGTTTACCACATTCTCGGCGGCATCATTTCACCCATGGATGGCGTTGGCCCCAATGATTTGAATATAAAACAATTGCTGGATCGTTTGTCCGGATCGGAGTGCAGCGAGATCATCCTCGCCCTGCCCCCGACCATGGAAGGCGACACCACCAATTTCTTTCTGTACCGGAAACTCAGTGAATTCAATATCAGCATCACGACCATTGCCCGCGGCATTTCTTTCGGCGACGAACTGGAGTATGCCGATGAAGTAACTCTGGGGCGTTCCATATTAAATCGTACGCCTTATCATTCGGAACTTTCGAATAAAGTGCGCTGATTTTTATTTAATTCTTATTATTTTTTTATTTCATTACACCTTTTTGCCTGTCCAAAAAGGTGCACCAAAAAGGACAGTCCTGGCGAATGCTTCCTCCCGCCCTGAAAAAAACAAGAAATTTTAAAGAAGTAGTCCCGACACAGACGTGTCGGGAAACGCCTTTGGCGCTCCATAGGAGTCCTTCGGACCTTCTAAACATTTTCTAAGTTTTTTTCATTCACTTCCAGCCCACGCTCCATAAGGAGTCCTATGGACCGCCGCCAGGACATCCTCACGCTCCTATATGCTACAAAAATTTAAGATTCCTTTCTGGTGAAACACAAAATAATAAACTGTAACCATCGCAAATAACCGGGAAAAATTCATTTTCTTTCTATGATCCTCCGAATTCACATGTTTATAAAACAAATGACTGATATGAGCTATTTAAAAGATGTCTATTCGGTCTTTGTATATTCCTTTGGGAATTCATAGTGCCTAAGTGGTTTTTTTACTTTGAGTGGAAAGCAAACAACAATCATTCTTACAAGAATACCACTTAGACACTTAGAACACTAAGAAACACTGAGAAAGTTTTAAATCAGGTAATGATACCATAAAGTCAGAATATTAGAAATTTCTATTGCATAATTTGACTATATTTATTTTTTAGATGATTTTAAAAAAATCATGGTAGCACAAAGGGCTTTAATAGCAATAAAAAAATAATTATAAAATAAAGAAATTGTCCGAAAGACATAAAAAATGTCAGATCAAATAAGAACATCCTTCCACGGCCAGTTCTGAATCAGAGAACACGCTTCTGGTTTCATCAAGTACGCCGGACAATTCTTCGTAGCGGGCCGAAAAATGCCCGATCAGCAATTTATTCACCTGTGCTTTTTTTGCAATACCGGCTGCCTGAAGGGTGGTAGAATGCTGCTTTTCATCGGCACTGGCCTGCATATCATGCATAAAAGTCGCTTCGTGATAAAGTAACGATGCATTTTTGATATAGGGGACAATCTTCGGGTAAAAACCGGTGTCGGAACAATAAGCATACATTTTGGCCGGGGGCGGCTCAAAGGTCAGCTCCGCATTGGGATGCAGCAAGCCCTTTTTATCGACGAAATCATTTCCCTTTTTGATGCCAGCCACCTGCGAAACAGGTATGTCAAGCTCTTTTATTTTTTCAGGTATGATGTTTCTCTCGGGATATTTCTGCCGGAACAGGAACCCATGCGTCGGCACCCGGTGCAGCAATGGGAAGCAACTGACACTTACTTTTTTGTCTTCATAAATATTGGCGGGTTTGCCTTCGGGCAGATCATGAAACTTCAGCGGGTAAAGCAGTGTAGTGTTAGAGGCATGAAGCTGCATGGCAATGATCTCCTGAAGCTCGGCATTGGCATATACATGAAGTTCTTTGGTACGGCCAAACAGGTGGTATGTAAACAGAAGTCCGGCCAGGCCAAGATAATGATCACCGTGAAGGTGCGAAATAAAAATATGGTCAATACGCTGAAACTTCACCTTATATTTTCGCATCTGCATCTGTGTACCTTCGCCACAATCGATCAGGAACAGTTTATCGTCGCAGTTGAGCACCTGCGCGCTCGGGTTACGGTCGCCGGTTGGTGTGGCAGAACTGCTGCCCAGTATTTTTACACTCCAATTCATGAGTATAAAGATACGAAAAATAGGTTATAAAGAACAGTTCACCCATTTATATCTGTTGTTCCGGTAATTTTAACAGGACAATTGTATTAATGCAGCGACATTCACATGATACAGCTATGACCTTCACATGAGATACAACAGGTTATTCGGGATCCCAAAAAGAAAAATCAATGAACGATAGCCCGTATTCCCTTTTTATCGGGTCCTGCCTCAGCATATGCATCATGGCTGAGAACAGCTCCGGGCTTTTTTCTTTCATAACTTCAGGTGATTCCAGGAAACATTCGGCGCTTACGGCAAAGAATTCCATGATGTTGGTAAATGCATAATCACGTATAAACCCTGCCTCCTCTACCCGGTGCGCCAGGTGCTCCTCCCTGATCATATAGCAAAACTGCTCATAACCAAGGTCAAAATTACGATCATTCAGCATGCCACCGGAATGTTGCAAAAGCAAAGCATGGGCAAACTCATGGTAGCCCAGGTTCTTCTTATCGCTTTGGTCGTCAAAACCTTCCTCAACAAAGCGCCAGGTAAGCGTAATTATTCCGTGTGAGTTTGTCTCCCCCCTGTTGATGGTTTTGGAATAACCCGAATAATAAACATCGGGATAAATGAAAATCCTCCTGAAATCCCTCATCTCATAATCGCTCAGGCCGAGGGTGAGATGAACCGCAGCCGCCGAGACCAGTATCCTCATCTCATCGGTGACCGCCAGGCCTTCATGGCCTTCAAAATCATGGTTGTCAATAAAATTCTTTACACGGCGTATGAACTTTTTCCTGATCTGGTAAGGAAGGTATCTGTAAAACAGGGTTTTCTTCCTTAAAACATAATCATATTTCAGGTTATGATCGATGATACTTAAATTCATAATCCTGAATATGTTTATCTCAAACGCCGATAAAAGGAATATCAGCGCCAGCAACAGTATCACCAGAAAAATGATTAAGGCAGGCATCAATGAACCGCTATAAATTTCAGCAAATATACACAAGACGGATATAATATAATAAAAATATAAAAGTTTCTTTCATGGTTAAGTGTGATGTTTGGGGACTCTCGCGCCGAATGCTTCACCAGCGCCGATTATGATTATGCCCGAACCTCCCGGTTCACATGGCGCTTCCTGTTCCATTACAAAATTTTTATTATATTGGGGGAATAAAAGCCCATACTTTAAACAGGAATCACAGGCATGCTTTGTCCTGAATCATCAGTTTCATTGAATCCGCTTATATAACGTTCATTTCCAACACCAATCGGAGTATGATTTCGTGCAACACGGCTTCATGTCGGGTCTCGTGCCTCGACTACGCGAAGTCTTAACTATTGCGAGCTGTTGATCTTTAGTTTATTTTAACATCATTATAGGTTAATCCTGATTTTATCTCGTCAAAATAAACAACATTTTTCGTTTTTATTTCATTTGACCTGTATAATCCTATTTTGAGATAGTTCCCCGAATTATTATACAGATTTCTAAAGTTGTATCTTGTAATTGTTCCTGAATTATCAGTCATCGGAACATCATTAATCCAAGCTTCGATATACCCATTTGAATTTGCCGACCAGTAAATATGTAAAATTATATCAGTCCATTGTCCTTTTGTTATTGAACGTTCACTGATAACCTCTGAGCCATTTCCATAAGGTATGTTGACGGTTACCCCAATTTTCCCATTTTTATATGTCAACGATACAGGAGGTGAATTTGCCGGATAATTTTCCCACGTTTCTCCATTTTCATAATCAGGTTGGTCATGAAACTGGCCCATTACCTGCCAATCAGAGCTTTCAATATAATCTTCAGGAATTTTCATACTCCATCCATAATATATTTCTTTTTGGGCAGGTGCAACTTTAAAAATCTGAATCTCACTTCTTGCACTTTTAATCCCCGAAGAAGGTGAAGTCCAATATTCAGAAGAGTCAATCGAGAATTTGGCACAATAAGTTCCTTTTCTTGGTGTTTTACTCACAATTGAAAATGATTCCGGATTACATTGTTTTTCCCAGGGAGGAAATATATTTTGAGTTTCAAAATCAGTGGAAATAAAAATAAAATCGCCATCCATTGCTGTAACATTTTCATCATTCTTGTCGCAACCAAGGATGCTTAAAAATAATATGCCTATTATTAATCTTGTCTGTATTTTCATATAACGACATCCTTCAATAGCTCACTCCCGGGCCATACATGGGAATATAGCTGGTAACAATCCGGGCCTGCAAAGCAAGCAAAATTCAATGCTTCCCACCGTTTCAACCCGTCCATAAAGTTAATTAATTTTCCATTTGTTTCAGGTTTTTTCCACTTTCCGCCTGATGCAAAGCCCCTGTTGCAGTTTACTTCGTTTGTCTCGCATTGTAAATATCAAAATCACTAAAGTCATTATGATTTGTCGGGTCGTTTTCATCAACTTTGTACCCAGTCACCTTGTCAAATTTACCTAAGTCAATAACTTTAGTAAGTTCAACAATTTTATATACAATTACTTGTTTGTCCTTAGATCGAAATATTTCTAAAAGTTCAGCATTGTTCCAATTTTCACCTCTGAATAAATGAATGCAATATCCTGCTTTGTCATTTGTCAATTTGTCGTAACCATACCATCCAAGGTCTATGTGGTAGTTATCTTTAGTCAGATGTAACAAGTCCTCTTGACAATAAATGTTGGCATATTTGTCATCTTCGGGTATATTATCCTTTGGATCAATGTTGAAAAATACATTGCGCACAACTGTCCAGTCAGATGAAATGTCAAGGAGTTGAATGCTGTAATTATGTTCCAATTTGATTGTTATTTAAATTGCTGGTAACGCCTGGTGGCTGCTTTTGAGCCGCATTTTATAAGCCTTCACTATCAATATATACAAGGCTTCAAAATCTGTCCAAAGCTTTCAAACCTTGCCGTACTGTAGCTTTAACGCAGACACGAGTTCGCGATAGTATTATTAATATATTAATTCCTTAGTTTTATTATTCCCATAATAATCATGAATAAAAACTGGGAATGCACTTAAAATAGATACCTTGGGGCACGGCATATTAATGTATTTTTCTAATTGCTTTAAAAAAATATTAAGCTGAGATTCAATCGCTTCAGGATATTCAAAGTTGTTATTTACAATGTAGTTCATTTTTAAAAGATGTGCTTTTATTAGTTGTTTCCAGGTTTCATTTGTATAACCGTTAATATTACACAATTGAGGTATACTTTCATTTGATACTCTCTCCCGATAATGTGGCTCCTCTAAACAATCTTCTTTATCTTCACAGTCGTCAATATTTTTACAATTTTTTCCTTTACATTTAACAGTTAATTCATAAAGAGTATTATAATCTTTGATATGTCTAAGAGCTTCAACCATTGGATAGCTAATATATAGTTTCCCTTTATCAGTCTCGTTATCAAATAAAGTTAACATGTCTTCTAATTTTTCATCTCCGGATTTTACTGGATTACCCAATTGATCTTGGGAACTTGCTAATGATGAATGTGCATCATAGTCAAAAAATAAATATATTTCAGCAAAATCTGATCTATCATATTCTTTTAATGATTCCCTGTTATTAGAATTTCTTTCTTTTATTAGATTAAAAGTATCGAAATCAGCGTCTTCTTTGATTTTTCTATAAAGTTGATATATTTCAGCTGCAAAAGCACATTTTATAATTGTACTTCCAATCATATTTCTTTTTAAAAAATGATTTTCTAAACTGTTTACAATTAATTTTTCAGTATTTTCCCCTTCAAATACAAATAGAATATTAGTCGCCATTGAATGCTCCTGCTTTATACATTTTTTCTATGTTATGTGCTTCTCTTAATTCTTTTGTAGTGCATTTTGATAATGATTGAATTCTTTCTTTATTCATTAAAAAGTAACAATCAGGTCTTAATAAATCATTTGTAATAATTGAGGTATTATGCGTCGAAAGTATAAATTGGACACCTGTACTTTTCAATCTTTCAACAATTAATGCAGATAATTCATGATGATAAAAAGCATCGAATTCATCAATAAACAAAAATGAGACTTTTGATTCTTTGATACGCTGAGCCCAATAATAGAAAAGCATAAGAGAGCTTGTACCTGCCGAAAAAATTTCATGAATCGGAATATTCTTACCATCGAAATTAAATGCCAAAGTCTTTTTATCAAGTTCTTCTACTATTGACAATTTACATTTGATATTTGCTTCATTTAAAAACGACTCGAAATCCTCAACAAACCCTTTTTCAATAATATAATCATATAATAATCTGCCACCAACATCCAACCCTAAATACATTCGGTCATCGAGAGAGCGAAAAAGTAGCATTCTTTCAATAAAACTATAGAATTCTTTAAAGGTTTTATTGTAAATATTATCTTCAAGCACTGTGTTGTTTTTAATATACTTCAGCGCAGAAAGTTGATTGTCATTAATTATTTTGTTTAAAGTTTCAGCTCCTTTTAGCTTGACAGAAAATTGATTTCCCTTTTGTCTATCAAATTTTATTAATTCAACATCATCTATTGAAAACTTTTCGAAAAGAAGTGTTTTATAATCTGATTTTTTATATTCATATTTGACAATCTTATTGTTTATTAAAAATTCATAATAAAATTCCGCAAAATTCAAATTGCTATTATATGCATTTAGAAAATATTTATATCTTGTTTCTTCGCGATTTTTATCAGTTAGATGCTCTATGATATCAAAAATTGCTAATCCTAAATTTGATTTTCCACAGCCATTATATCCATATATTAATGCACAGTTTACGATTCCATTTTTTATGCAATTTGTATTAAATTCATAACTGTTTGTTTCGGAAAGGTCAAGGATAAGCTCATTTTTAAAGCTTTTAAAATTAGAGACTTTGAATTTTCTTAGCATTTCGATTATTTTTTTGCAAATATAGCAAATTTAATAAATGCTGTAATTTTTTTACGGCAAATTGTTTTTTTGCTTAATAATGAATATGTTAAGTGTTTTTTTGAAATACTATCGCCAACTTCAATATTGTCCCATTACTTTTTATTTCTACTTTAGTTTTCATCGTGCGTTACTATCACAACATCGTAAGTATTTGTAATTCTGCATATAAATTATCAAAAAATTGTTAACAAACATTTATAAACGTTTGTAATTAAAAACCAAATTTAACGAAATTACGTATTAAAATAAAAATTTATAAAAACTTTTTTTACCTGACCTATTCATAAATAAATGAAATGCAGTTTATGAATGAGCATTGGCAATGCGGACACCAGGTCAGGTAATACCAAATTGAAATATCATTACGCCCTATTGGGCTATTTGATATTTCTCATTTGGTTATACCGATGGTAAAATATCCGCCGTGGCCGAACTATAGGCAAGTGAAGCGAAGCTTGGAATATCCGCCGGCGGATATTTTTTCCAATCGGTATAATCCCTGCTTGCAAATCTAAAGCAGCAGACAAGCCGACAAAGAAAATTTCTAAAAATGACAATTACTGCTAAAACACTTGATTTTCTTTTGTCGGCCCGAAGGGTGAAAAATTCCGGTGAATTTTTCAGGTTTATTCAGCACTCCCGAAAAAGCACTTCGCTTCTTTCTCTTCAAAAGAAAATTCCAAAAAGCACCGGTTAACAAACATACCCTGTTACACCGCAGCCCGTCCCTTATGAAAAGAAGTCCGTAGCATATACCTGCTTCCCTTATGGCCTGGCTTATGACTTGTGGCAATAACGACGGCTCCCCGTTGCCCCACTCATGGCTGGTGGCTAAAAAGGCCATTCCTAATTATAACATCATCCTAAACTTGAATTATTAAAAAATACTCGTAAGTTTGCAATAGAAAAATGTTAAAATGAAAATATTCAGAATTTTTTGCCTTGTATTAATAGCAGGAATGATGTTACAGGGCTGCTCGCCAAAAATCAATGTGGTTAAAGTCAGCAACCGGCAGGAGCCGTCGGATAAAAACGGGTTCTATTACGCCCTGCCGCGTACCTTCATCAAAGTCGACGTGGTTGTAAACAAAACCGAACAGATAAAAGGCCCCTATGCCGAGTTTGCCGAAAAATACCTGGGCATGAGCAACGTCATAAAAAACAATTCCACCAGCTATGAGATCAGCGAATACAATCTTTCAACATTTACCGAACCCGACCCGCAGCAGTTTTACTTTATTGAATTAAAAGGCGCCTGCCCCGAAGCCTGTAACAGGTTTAAACTCTCCCTGGATGAATCCGGAATGATCATCAGCACCAGGTCGTGCCCCGATACCCTCACATCAAAAAATCCCGTTTACAGCTTTGAAGAAGAAAGCAATGTCTATCCCGATATTTTTAAATCCTACACCGATCTGAACCTTTTCGAAAAAGTGGATACCATCATTGAAAAAGTAAATACCGATTCCGCCACTATTGAAAAGATGACCTTTAAGCGCTCACTCGTCGCCAAAACCCCCGAACAGAAGGCCAAAGATGCTGCCGACTTCATCATCAAAGTAAAGGATAACCGCTTCAACCTCATCAGCGGGTTCCAGGAAGTGAACTACGACAAAGAGACATTCAAATATATGAATGAAGAGCTTGAAAAACTTGAAAATGAATACCGCAAGCTTTTTACGGGAATTATTTTTACCAAAAAGATCAACTATAGTTTTATCTACCTTCCTGCAACAGGCGTTCCATCCGATTCGGTTCCCCTGTTCCGCTTTTCATCGCTGCGCGGCATTCTCGGATCATCCGATGCATATGGTGATGCCGTTTATCTGAACATTAAAAAGTGCGGTAACCTGGATTCTTTGCAGGTTTACCAGACACGAAAAGATTCGCTGAAGACCAGGCAGCATGGCTTTTATTACCGCATACCCGATTATGCCGAAGTAAGCCTGAGCGACGGCAACAGCATCAGCACAGGGAACATCAATGGTAAATTCCTGATTTCGCAGTACGGGGTACTTACATTCATGCCCGCCACGATCAGGCATTTCGACATATATCCCGGGACCGGCGCCATACAAAATGTAGGACAGGAGCCAAAAACTTTTTATTATAAGTAATCCCGCAGCGCTGATCAATAACTTCAGTGAAAAAAACCGGTGAAACCACTTTTCAACTTTGTGATCCTTATCATTTTTCTGGCCGGCTTCTGCCAGGCTGGTGAAGCTCAACGGTCTGGCAAATCAGGAAAAATACTGGTAGTGGAAAAAACAAGCAGAAAGGACTGGTAGGTGCCTTTTGATCCTATAAAATTTAAGGAAGGCCAGCGGGTAATTATTGTTAACACTGACAACATAAAAATAAGAGGTAAAATTAATTATTTAAGCGATTCTTCACTAACTGTTGGCGGCACCATGGTTCCGATAAGCCGGATAAAGAGCATTAAGATCTTCAGAGGTGTTGAAGCCACAACTATCGGGGCTACCTTATTCATTACATGTGTTGCCAATCTGTTATGTGTACAATATGGTTATCCCGCTGATAATGATTATCATGATGACGATAGTAACTTCAACAGGGACATCAGTATTATTGCTGTTTCATTTATTTTTGCCATTGTCGGCGGAGTTGAAACAGTAGTTGGGTTAATTCAGACAGCCACCGTAAGGAAATACACGCTGAATGATGGTGATAAGATTTATGTTACTGCTGAGGAAGCATGTCATAAAATTTTACATTGAGGTCGTGGTTATGGCTAACCTGTAGTTACTCATATCAAATAACAACAAATCCCCTTTGAGCCTTATAAAAACTATGATCATAATTTTAATTTCGACACGTCGGGAAACATTTTCTAAGTCGGGATAATCTCAAATTAAAAAGAGATTCCTCACGTTGCTTACAATGACGTCAGCCCCAATAAACGGATCATTGTCAAGTTGCTTCTTTTTGTATTACGTTTCGTATTATACACCCCTTACTGTTAAAGGTTTTATACCAAATTGAAATATCAAATAGTCCAATAGGACGTATTGATATTTCTCATTTG
>CAZVKJ010000048.1:0-29352 GCA_964626855.1 uncultured Bacteroidales bacterium | reverse complement strand
GGCTATTTATTTAACGCGCCATTTAATTGCGCCCAACTTGTTTCTCGCTTCACCTTTGTAACTAGTTATTTATTATTCCAAGGTAGATAGCTACACCTTTGTTAAACCTGTCTACAGGTCGAAATCGTCTGCCGGATTCCTGATGTTTTGCAAATTTTTCATACTTACCCATGTGTATATCTCCGTGGTTTTACTGCTCTTATGACCAAGCAAAGTTTGTATATATCGCAAATCCGTCCCCGCTTCAAGCAAATGAGTTGCATAACTATGCCTCAGACAATGCAATGTAAAATTATGATTTTTTATTATGGCTCCCAGATATTTGTGAAATATCTTTTCCAGGCTGGCTTCACTATATGGCTGCCCTTTATACTGTCCTTCTATAAGGTAAACTTCTGGCCTGTAGGTAAAGTAATATTTCTTTATTTGTTCCAGCAATTTATCACTCAGTGGAAGCACCCGGTCTTTTTTCCCTTTCCCGTTAAAAATGGTTACATTTTTCCTTTTCGAATCCAGGTGCTTCAGTTTCATATTGATCAACTCCGACCGCCTGAGACCGCAGGCATAGATCATCGTAAGCGCCATGCGGTGCTTCTGATTGGTGATGCTTTTCAGCATGCGCATAACGTCGTTTTTAGAAATGACTTTGGGTAAGCGCCGCGCCCTGCGAGGCCTTTCAATACAATCAATTTCAATATTCTTTGAATAATTCTTTCTATAAAATAATTTTATTGCATTAACAAACTGATTCTGGTACGAATAAGACAAACCATTTTTAATAATGTAACCGGTATTAAACTGAACAATGTCGTTATTGACAATCTGCTCAGGAGTTTTATCTTTGAAAAAACCGAAAAAAATTAAAATAGCTTCGGAATAGCTGTCAATGCTGCTTTCGCTATACCGCTTCTGACGCATCCAATCCCTGAACTTTTGCACCTCATATTCAATATCATTGCTCACATTCACTGCTAATGCATCACTTTTAACTTGTCCCTTTCCCCTCTCCTCACTTTCCCCTTTCAACTTTCCCCTTTCCTCAACATCTTTCATATCCACCAAAGCCTTTCCTCTGAAAACACTAATTATCTCCTCAATGCTTTTCTTATTGTCCGGCACATGCCAGCTCCGGTGAGTCTGGCTCCACGCACTGCCGCTTACCTGCTTCATCAGCTGAATAAGCTCCGCATCATAATCAAATATGGCTAATAGTCGCCTGGCGCCACGATGAACAACCGGCTTTAAAACAATGGCCTTCATTTCAAAATTCTTATCCAAATATACATATAATAATTTCAATAAAAAAGAATTTTAACAAATTGACAAAACATTTTCGCGGTGCCTTAAAAAAAAATCTCCCGGATGTAAAACGATGTATTGCACCTGCGGAGCCATGTGATGGTCTGCAAAAACATCAAAGCTGTGCTTTTTTGAAAGAATTTCTCCAAAATATACCAAATTATTACATTTGCATCGCATGAAAAAAAAATTCAATACCTCTGATATATATTTTGCCCTGCTGCTCAGGGTAATCATGCTCCTGTTTCTGTTCACACTCACACGCGTAATATTCTACCTCTTCAATACCCACTATTTTTCGGTGGATGCAAAAGAGTTTTTGGCCATCCTGTTTTATGGTTTGCGCTTCGACATATCAACCATAGTGCTGGTAAACGCGGCTTATATTTTTTTTCAGACCATTCCTTTCAGCTTCAGAAGCAACAAAATATACCAACTGATCCTGGAACTGTTTTTTTATATCACCAACGCCGGCGCTTTATTCTTTAATTGCATCGACCTGATATTCTTTAAATTCACATTCCGCCGCACTACCTTTGACATACTCAGGTCAACATTCATCGGCGATGATTTTAACACGCTTTTCTGGAAATATGTAGCCGATTACTGGTATGTAGTCCTCGTATGGGCATTGCTTGCAGCGCTCATGATATTTCTGTACAGGAAAACCGCGCGCAAGCTCGTCTTGCATAACAAATCACTGGCACAAAAAGCCCTTTCGCTATTGTGGTTCGCGCTTACCGTAGCGCTGTCGGTTGTGCTGTTCAGGGGCGGAATACAACTGAGGCCCATCAGCCTGGTTACCGCCGGCGAATATACCACAGCCGAAAATGTTCCCTTAGTGATCAACACCCCGTTTTCAATATACAGCACCTCCAAAAAACTGGACCTGAAAGAAAAAAATTATTTCGACAACAAAACGGCGCTGTCTGTATTCAACCCCTTGAAAAACATCAGCAACAATAAAAACAGGCCATTCAGAAAGCTCAACGTGGTGATCATCGTCGTCGAAAGCCTTTCTAAAGAATATATAGGAATACTGAATCCTGATATTGAAGCTAAAAAATATACGGGCTACACACCATTCCTGGATTCGCTGATCGGACAAAGCCTGTGTTTCGACAATATGTTCGCCAATTCAAAACGCTCCATCGAAGGGATACCGTCAATCTTGTCGGGGCTGCCTTCTTTGATGGACGACGCCTACCTCACCTCTTCCTTTTCGGGAAACAAGATCAATTCACTGCCCTTGCTGCTGAAAAAATACGGGTACCAATCGATGTTTTTCCATGGCGGAAAAAACGGCACACTGAACTTTGATGCATACACCCGAATGGCCGGATTTGACAGGTATTACGGAAAAAACGAATACAACAACGACGCCGACTACGACGGCAAATGGGGAATTTACGACGAGGAATTTCTGAAATATGCCGCCGGAGTGATGAACAAAACAGCACAGCCCTTTATTTCAGCTATATTCACCCTGTCGTCGCACCACCCCTACCTGGTACCGGCAAAATACCATAATAAATTTAAAAAAGGCTCGCTTGAGATACACGAAAGCATCATGTATGCCGATTATTCCCTGAAACAGTTTTTTAATACCTGTTCGCACATGCCCTGGTTCGACAGTACACTGTTTGTTATCACCGCCGACCACTCGTCCATTGCCGGATCATCATACTATTGCAATAATGCCGGCTCGTATGCCATTCCTCTGATCTTCTACATGCATAACAGCCGCTTGGGGGGCATGAACCATAACATTTGCCAGCAGGCCGACATCATGTCTTCCGCGCTGGATTATCTGAACTTTAACGAACCATATATCGCCTTTGGCACCAGTGTTTTTGATACAACAGCGGCACATTTCTCCGTTAATTATGCCGGCAACACCTACGGGCTTTTTAAAGACAGCTTTTTATTACAGTCAAACGGCGACAGGAGTTTGGCGCTCTACAACTATATTGACGACCGGAATTTGGAACATAATGTACTTTATACCAACGCGGCGAAGCGGCAGCAGCTTGGTGATTTTCTGGAAGCATACATTCAAGCATATAACCACAGGATGGTTAAAAACAAATTGACCGATATCCATGAATAATCAAAAAAAGAAATTACGGTTTATCATTAATCCTAAATCAGGAATAGGAAAGCAGAAAAAGGTGGAAGCCATGATCGGCAAATGTCTTGATCTTGAAAAGTTTGATTATGAAATTTGCTACACACTTGCTCCCCAACATGCAGTAGAATTAAGCCGCGAAGCCGCGGAGATGAAATACGATGCCGTGGTGGTGGTGGGCGGCGACGGCACCATCAATGAAGCGGCACGGGGATTATTGCATACTCAAACGGCGCTGGGCATCATTCCTGCAGGTTCGGGCAACGGCCTGTCACACTTCCTGAAGATACCGTTAAAACCTTCAAAAGCATTAAAACTCATCAACAGGTTCAACATAAAGCTTATTGATACGGGACTGATCAATAATCATGTTTTTGTAAGCATTGCCGGAATAGGTTTCGACGCCTATGTGGCTGAACTATTCTCGAAAAGTAAAAAACGCGGGTTCTGGGCATATATAAAGGTCATCGTCACCCAATACCTTATCTACAACCCCAAACGCTTTAAAATATATGTAGATGGTAAAATAATGAAGAAAAATGCATTTATGCTCACTTTCGGCAATTCCGACCAGTTTGGATTTAATGCACGTATCGCGTCAACCGCTGTTATTGATGACGGACTCATCGACTTCTGCATCGTTAGAAAACCACGCATATACTATGCAGCGCTTTGTGTCCCGTTTTTATTTCTGGGCTACATGCATAAAACACCGCTGGTTAAAATCTTTCAGACCAAACACGTAAAAATAATACAACGTAAAAACAACATCTCGCATATCGACGGCGACCAGATCGACCTTGGCAAATGTATTGAAGTAAGCGTAGTCCCCAAATCGCTGTACATTATTTGCTAAAAAAAAGAGGCTGACGAAACCGTCAACCTCTTTTAAATCTAAAAATTTTAAAACTTATTTTACAGCGATCTTACTGGTGAATTTTTCATTTACACCATTGACTTCCACAAAATAAAGCCCTTCGCTCAGGCCTGAAATGTTTATAGTAGCCTTTTTAACCGCCAGGGCCTGATCAATAACAATCTGCCCGAAACAATTCATAATTCTTACTGAAGTGATATTGAAATTAGATTCAATATTTAAGATATCTGAAGCAGGATTCGGATAAACATTGAATTGTGAAACAACAGCATTTTGAGCAATTCCTGTAACATCTTCAATAGAAATATCATCAAGTAAAAGTGACCACATATCAGCATCGCTTTTTGCATGGAAACCAATATAGTAATTTCCAGTTGAAGAAACGGTAAAGATAGTTGATGAAAGCTGGTAAGTAGTATCGGAAATTGTAGGTTTATCCACAAGTTGTGTTGTCATGGATGCTGCATCATTTGAAGCTCCGATATTAACATTCAATGCTTCGGGATATGTTTCAGATCTTGCCCTGTAATAAAACTGGAGGCGATAATCCTTGCCGGTACTCAGGCTGATACATTTTGTAAAAAACCAATCATCAGCTGCATTGGCTGAGCTATAATCATATGCGGCGAAATTTGTTCCGCTATGTGCATAACTTGCAGAATTGTAAACTGACCAGCTCGAACCGTCAGCATTAGCATCCAGCACTGACCAGCCTAAAAAGATGTCTGAAGCTTCAAAGCCCATGTTAACAGGTACAGCATCTGCACCTGAAAATACTGCTGTCATGGCTGTATCGTTAGAAACATCGCCATCACCTGATGCAGCGGTATAAGCAGTAATCAAATAATTTCCGTCGGCTGAAAGATTGGCAGCATTAGCACCTGTAAAAGTATACGTTGCTGAATCGCCGGCAGCAATAGTAGAAGCGTAAGTGATGGTAACCGGTGTGCCATTATTGATGGAATAAGAAACAGGGAAACCGGTAGCGCTGGCGGAACCATAATTATTAATTTTAACAACCACATCTTCCGAAGATGTTAATCCTGAACATGAAGAAACAGGAGCAGAAATTTTTGATATACTGACATCGGTAGCTGAAGGTTCTGAAACAACAATGTTATCAAGACCCATTAAGTCGCCATCGGCGCCGCTGACCTGCCATGCCAGCATAAAAGGAGCTGATTTATACGATGTAAGGTCAATGGTGATTTCTCTCCATACCCATCCACTGAATGAAGGTGTGTTGTTGGCATCCCACAAAAGGGTCCAGTTTGAACCACCGTCGGTAGAGATTTTGCACTGTAATGTAGCTCCCGGGTTGCCTTGTCCGCCGGCAGGCAAATAATCATAACTAAAACCGGCCCAGAATTTCAATGTTAAAACAGCAGCTGCCGATGTTCCTGTAATAGATGGAGATTTAACCCATTCATTCTGAACTTCTCCCGGAAGAGAATAAGGACAAATAGCAGAACTGACATTGGTAGGGTCGATAGTGGAAAAGGGTGAACCACTGGGATTTCCCTGCTGCCAGGATTTTGCAGTCAATGTAGTAACCTGTGTCCAGCTGGCAGGTAACCATGTGCCGTCAAAATTTTCGGTCAAATAATTTACCTTGGCTTGAGATGAAGCAGTCCAAATAACTTTACCCGCAGGTTGGTTTAAACCATGACTTGCAGTAAATACAGGTGCCTTCGAAGTAAATTCCGGATTGTGTCCTTTTTTGCCTGAAAGAATCTGACCAAAGCTAAAAATAGCAATACACATTGCTAAAAGAGTAATTGTAAATTTCTTCATAATTAAAATTTTAAATTATTAATTCGTACAAAATTATTAAAATTATTGAAACAATTTATCCTGCATATCTTTTTTACCAGATTATTTAACAATATTATGTTAAAATTATTGATTATCAACGACCTTATATTTTAGCGGTATTTTTATTCATTACTGTCAGGAAAATAATGCGATATTACAATGCCACCAAGGTGCTCAGGCACTATCCCTCACTAAATCAAAACATAAAAACTAAAGAATCTTTGTGTCCCTGCTGTATAACAAAATGGAAGTTGCTGCAATTTAATTAGTGTAAATAAGAAAACTACTGTTTGTAAAAAGAAAACGTCAAGTTTGAGGCTTGCGAAGTGGCAAAAAGCGGAGTTTACTGGTGTACATGAGCATTTTTGGCGCAAGCGTAACGAAAAAATTGGCGTTTTCTTACAAACACTAATTAAGATTTCAATGAATTCCCGCATCATTGATGCCCCTCTGGGGAAAATTCCGCAGATATGCGCAGATGATAAATTCCTTCTTAGTATCTGCGTCAATCAGCGATCCGCCACGGACAGCGGGAAATACAATAAATTTCCATCTTTAAACAATGAAAATAAATGATTACTGAAAAACCAGGAAGGAAATAGTTATAAAAATTATGGTTCGCCGTAGGCGATCAAGAATAATAAAAAATAATCATCCTTCTTGAAGTGATACCTCGTAGAGGTTATACAAATAAGGCATACCGGGAATATCCTGGTTTTATCAGGCATAAGTTACTGCGGGCTATCGCATCAAACCACATAAACTATGTGCCCCTATGCGCCTAATGTGCCAATGTGTTTATAACAAACAGTAATAAATACCTCATGTGCAATAAACAAACAAAGGCCACTGAATATTTATATAATCATAAAGAGAAAAAAGAAACAATGAAAATAAATGATTACTGAAAAACCAAGGAAAGTAAAAGTTGTCGAGGTTTGTAAAACGATAAAAAAGCGGAGTTTATTTAGTGATAGGATGACTGTCTGAAGCGCAGGATCAGCGTGCAGTCATCCTATCACTTGCTTAAATAATTTCCAAATCCTCCCAACATGAATGATTTTTTGTATTTTCGTCATAAAAAAAGATGCATACATCAGCGCCACTGGCAGAACAAATGCGCCCCGCTACCATAGGGGAATATATTGGCCAGCAACACCTGGTGGGCGATGATGCCATACTCCGTAAAGCCATCGAATCGGGCAATATACCTTCGATGATCCTGTGGGGGCCGCCGGGAGTAGGAAAAACAACCCTTGCCTTTATCATCTCCCGTCAGCTGAACCGGCCGTTCTACACATTAAGCGCAGTGCATTCCGGCGTAAAAGATGTAAGAGCCGTCATTGAAAAGGCCACGGAATCGGTTGAAAAATCAGTACTTTTCATCGATGAAATTCACCGGTTCAACAAAGCCCAGCAGGATTCACTCCTCGGTGCGGTTGAAAAAGGCGTCATCACACTCATCGGCGCCACCACCGAAAACCCTTCATTTGAAGTTATTTCCCCACTGCTGTCGAGATGCCAGGTATACATCCTCAAAAATCTTGAAAAAAAAGAACTGCTGCACATACTGGAAAAAGGCAAAAACATACTTTCTGAACAAAGCGGAAATACCATCATTCTGAAAGAAACAGAAGCCCTGCTGAGAATCTCCGGCGGCGATGCCCGCAAACTGCTGAACGCACTGGAACTGGTTGCGGGAGCAGCCGGCAAAAATTCCGCGGAGATCATAATTACCGACGACATGGTGCTGAAAGTGATACAACAAAACATTGCCCTGTACGATAAACTTGGCGAACAACATTTCGACATCATTTCGGCTTTCATCAAATCAATGCGTGGCAGCGACCCCAATGCCGCCGTGTACTGGCTTGCCCGCATGGTGGAAGGCGGCGAAGACCCCAAATTTATTGCACGCCGTATGCTCATACTCGCCTCCGAAGATATCGGCAATGCCAACCCCAATGCCTTGCTGCTGGCAACAAACTGTTTCCAGGCTGTCCAGATGATCGGATACCCCGAATGTGAATTGATACTTTCACAAACAGCTATTTACCTCGCCTGCTCGCCAAAAAGCAATGCCTCATACAAAGCCATACAACGAGCACATGCCTTGTTTCAGGAATCAGGCGACCTGCCCGTCCCTTTGCACATCCGAAATGCCCCCACCAAACTGATGAAGGACATAGGTTATCACCAGGGGTATAAGTATGCCCACGATTTTGAAAATAACTTCACCGAAATGGAATACCTGCCCGAAAAAATTTCCGGAACCCAATTGTATGATCCCCAGCAAAATGCCCGCGAAAAAGACATGCGTAATTTTCTGAAAACAAGGTGGAAAAACAAATACAGGTATTAAACGATGAGAGCGAAAAAAATCCTGTTCATCATGGTGCTTTGCCTGAACCTTTTTTCCTGCAGAAAGGTTGATCCAAGCTGGGATGTCAACATCAACGCTCCTTTGCTGAAAACAACCATGGACCTTGACAACATTCTGCCCGATTCGCTGATCAACACCAATAACGACCATTCATTAAGCTTAGTCTACTCCTACTCCTTTTACAACTTCTCGTTCGATTCGCTGATCGATATGCCGGATACCCTATCAAGCAGATATCTCCCGCCGGTTAACGGCTATACAGTAAACCCGGGACAGGTGTTTTATAACTTGACCGAAAACAATCACCTTTCATTCCAGGGCGCACAGATTTCGGGAGTAGATTTTCACTCAGGATATATTACGCTTGAGGTGTTTTCATCCATCACCGAACCGATCGTGGTAACCTATGAACTCCCCTACGCAACACGTGACGGAATACCTTTCAAGGTCACCGTCACTGTTCCTGCCTCAACGCCGGGGACGATACAACATTATCAAAACTTCTTCGACATTTCCGGGTACAGCCTTGATATGCGCGGCCCGACACACCTCAATTCAAACATACTCACCAGCACCACCAAAGCCATGCTCGATCCTTCAGGAAACGGCTATACCCTCGACAGCTCGGATGTGTTCCGTTTTAATATCAGGTTCAAAGACATCTCGCTGCAATATGCAAAAGGGTATTTTGGAAACAACAGCTTTGCTTTCGGGCCGGATACTACACCCATAGATATCTTCAACAAAATAACTTCCGGTGCCTTTGACTTTGAAAGTATTAAACTGAACCTGAACGTCAAAAACGGTTTCGGTGTGGATGCCCGTGTGATGTTTGATCAGATTTCGTCTATCAATACTGCAACAGGACACCATGTCGCGCTGAACGATCCCATCATCGGACAGGCTATAAACATCTCACGCGCTGTTGAAACGGGAGACCACGCCAACCCGGTAACGCCTTCGGAATATAGCTTTAACCTCGGCAATTCAAACATCCTCGACCTGATTGAAAATGTGCCCGATATGATCTCATATAAAGTTCATGTCGACTGCAACCCACTTGGAAATATTTCATCCGGTAATGATTTTATTTATTACGGTAATTACCTCGACGCCTCATTAGATATGGAAATTCCATTATCACTGATCGCCAATGACCTGACCTTAACAGATACCGTCGATTTTGACCTCGGCGACAACCCGAACACCATAAAATCAGGCACACTGACATTGCTGGCTGACAATGGATTCCCTTTCAGCGCAAAGATTCAGCTATATATGCTTGACGAAAACAGGCAGATAACCGACTCCCTGCTTTTCCCGGATATGATTGCAGCACCGGACATAAACGCCTTTTACAAAGTTGTTCACCCCAAACGCTCGGTTTTGCAAATACCATTGCCCGAAGAAAAAATTCCCCGTTTATATGAAATGAAAAAGATGCTCCTTGTGGCACGGTTCAACACTGCCGGCGCCGGCCATTACGTGAAAATATACGACTATTACAAACTCAGCCTGAAACTCACCGGGGATTTTAATTACCTGATACAAATGTAGTGATGGCCGAAAAAAATAAATACATATATAAAAAACTCGTACTGATCATTCTCCTGAATACAGCAATAGCTTCTTCGGGATTTGCACAATTATATCCAACAGAAAATATCAACGACAGTAAATATTGTTTATCACTGAATGCAGAACTGGAATTCAACTCAAACAAGGTAAACAACAGTTTTGCTTATGATTTTTATTCGGGCCGTTATCTTGACAACTCAAAAAAAACAACAGCCCTGAACCGCCTGAACGCTACATATAATTTATTGGGCTATCAGTTTCATGCCGATCTGTACCTGGGCATACCCGGCAAAAAAAGCAATATCAGCTACTACGCCGGGTTCGAAACACACAGCCTGATGGAACTAAGATTCAACAGGGATTTTTTTCAACTTTTCTTTTTCGGCAATAAAGATTACACCAATAAATTTTTGATCCTCAGGAACCTGTCGCTGAACTACCTTAATTTTCAACAGATCAAAGGGGGAATTAATAAGACCTGGGAAAAGAAAAACGCCCGCCACACGCTTACTGCCGGTATTGGCTTTAACAACGGTCAGAGCCTCATGCAATACAACCTGCCTTACGGGACAATATATACCCAGCAGGACGCGGAGTTCATCAACATTCAGATGCAACTGGACATGAAACGCTCCGACACCGCCAATTCAAAATTTGGCACCGAAAACGGCTGGGGCCTATGTGGCGACGTCGCTTATACTTACCGCGATGATAAAAATGTTTTTCAATGCCAGCTCGAAGACATAGGATTTATACGATGGAAAAAATATTCGCAATGTTATAAAAAGGATACGGTAGTATATTTTGATGGTATAGATATTCATAACCTGGTTGACATCAGTGGTGAAACCATTTCGGGCAAAGGCGCCGACAGCATTGTCAATGCTTTTGCCTATTCAAAAACCTGCGCGGGATTTACAGAAATGATTCCTTTGAGATTTTATGTTTATTATAAAAGATACTTTTTTAATCACTGGCTGTCGTTGGCAGGCAGCTTCAACCATTACTTTTTCACCCTGTACAGGCCGCAGATCAGGATTATTCCTGCACTGAACATTCCTTTAAAAAACGCTGTGATCAGTATTGCCCCTTCTTTTGAAACCGGTGGTTACGGGCAGTACAACTGCGGGCTCGGTATTTCAGCCGCCATCAGCGACAAATTCTTCATTGAACTTCAGACCGCTTACCTGAACGCCTACCTGAACCCGAAAAAATCAGCCGGCGTGGGAGGATTTATTTCAATAGTTAAAACGCTTTAGATGAAAAGACTTTTTGATATAATATGGCTTCTGCTGTTCCTGACCTGCACCGTTAACATTACTGTTGCCCAGCAGGTGAAATTCAATCACACTTACGGATCGATGCAGTTTAACTATGGCAGGCGTATCATCGAAGCCGGCGACAGGGGCTATTATATTATGGGAAATGTCAGCGCCGAAGAGGGAAACACACAAATTGATGTCATACGTACCGATTCGCTGGGTATTATACTTTTTGAGAAAACCATCGGCGACGGGCCCGTATATTGGGCCAACGACTTCATACGCACTGCAGACCAGGGCTTTCTCTTTTGCGGAATGACCAATAAACACCCTGCAAATGGTTATGATATGTTTCTCATCAAAACCGACTCGAACATCAACATAGAATGGCAGCAATGTTATGGCGGCAGCGGCTGGGAGATTGCCAATTCGGTAAAAGCCACCAAAGACAATGCCTACCTGCTGGTGGGGCAGACATACAGCTATGGCCCTGCAAATGGAAATATCTATGTGGTTAAAACAAATTTGGAAGGCGATACTTTGTGGACAAGAACTTTCGGCAGCGACAGCGTTGATTATGCCTCCGATGCCGACATTTTATCTGACAGTACTTATTTGATAGGCGCCACAACCAACAGTTTCGGGCATGGAAAATATGACGGCTATGTCTTAAACCTGAACAAAGCCGGAGATACGTTGTGGACGAAAACATACGGGGAAGCAGATGATGACATTTTAAACAGCATTAGTTGTACACCCGATTCGGGATTTGTTTTTGCAGGAACAACAAAAAACTATGGCGCCATCGACAGTGAGTACTGGCTTCAGAAGTTCGATAAAAATAATGTATTGAAGTGGAAAATGCCCGAATTCTGGGAAATAAAACCGGGTGAAAATGTAATTAATGAAATTACGGTAACAGATTCTTCCCGCTACCTTTTAACGGGATATGTAACCGAAGCCGGTAATGGTGGCAGAGAATTAACATTTCTGGTTTTTAATGAAAACCATATTTTCAACTGTAGCATGACTGCAGGCACCTCACAGGATGAAGAAGGGTTCGATGTATTACAAACACAAGATAAAGGTTATTGTATAATTGGTTATTCAAATGAGCTGGGGCCAGGCATAACCAATATTTATTTTATAAAAACAGGAAATGATTGTACATATCCATTTACTTCCGAGCATACCACTAATATTGAAGAACTTTATGGAAAAGAACCGGGTACAGGTGAAACAATATATCCAAACATTTCATCAGGTTCATTTTATTTAGATTTTGTTGAGAAAAATTCAGACGAAAAATGCAGGCTGATGGTATTTAATATTTGGGGAGAGTTGGTGCTCAAAGAATTATCCGTGACCAAAAGTGGGAAACATCAAATTGATTTATCTTCTGAGCCTGATGGGATGTACATCATCGTTTTATCATCTGATAAAAGTTCGAATTGCTTCAGGGTGATCAAATCAGGAAACTAAAAATACTTTATATTTTCATACTTCTTCTCCCCCGCCAATATCTTCACCTTCAGATGATTTTCTTCCGGCGGTATCGGGCAGGAAAACTTCGGATTTCCATAACAACAAAGCAGGTTATAAGCCTTGTTAAAATCAATGACCAACTCATCTCTCACAGGAATAAATATTTCTACGAACCACCCTTCTTTTATATATTAGCTTTTTATTATGCTATCCTAAACCAAAAAGAGCCACCATGTCTTTCGACATTTTCTATGTTTGTATGATTCCAGACAGGTTCTAATATCCTGCTTAATTCCTCATCTTCACTAATATAAAAATTGGGTAAAATCGTTCTGTATTTTTCAGGATTCGCAAGTAAATACATTGCTAACCCATATTGCTCGGAGTAAAATCTGTCGCACATAAACTGTGGATAATCATAAGGCAAATATATATCATGAATATGGACAATAACCCCTCTTTTTAGTCTAGGTAAAACTTCAAGATAAAACACTACTGAATCGGAATTAGGAAGAATTCTGTGTAAATTATCAATAAAGAGGATATCGTTTTCATTCAGAGAATAAATAAAATCAATATTTTCAAAAGGCTCACGAATAACTTTATCAGCGAGCTTATCAATTTCAGCACGCGGCCGGGGATCAATTGAAATAATCTCCGTTTTTAGATTATTCTCTTTTATTGACTTATATGCAACCTTTGTTGAATTACCTGAGCCTACTTCAATATATTTTCCGGGTTTGTATTTAGCTATTAGCGTGTAAATCCCGATAATATCCAAACCCGGCAAAAAACCATTGTTATATGTCGGGTTAATTAAATCTGTTTCTTTATCCTGTTTTTTTATTCCATGAAAAATTTCTTTATACTTCAAAGATTCGTTCAATATATCTTTGTACAGATTTCTGTTTGTACTAATTATTTCATTGAGCATGTTATGAGGAGGTTTCCCATGTCCATACCTTGGTTTAAAATCAACTTTGTACTCCATGAATAAATTCTGAAATCTTGGTGATAAAAATTGATATATTGATTTTATCATACTTATTCTTTTAAAATGTTTTTTAACTACGCAAATTCAATATTCCTCTCATAGCGAAACTTTTTTTTATCTTTAATTATTTGATCTCAATCGATCCCGGCCTTTGAAGTAATACCGATTACACATTCAATATTGTCCAATTTCGATTTCATCTTATCGGACTATTTTCATGTAGTATCGGCATTTACCATTGTAATTTATTTTTTGTCTTTGGACTAAAAAATAAATACAATTGGTATAAGGCTCCCAACAACAGAACAGAAATAACAGCCCCTACCAATAATGCATCAAAAGGGTTTTTCATAATTATTATTCAAACACCAGCAATAATACCGAGAAAATATCGATGATGATCAATGTAAGGCTGACCTCCCTGTATTTTCCGGTAACAAGCTTAATGACGGTATATGTCAGCAAACCCCAGATGATACCCTGGGTGATGGAATATGTCAGCGGGATCAGGATCATGGCCAGAAAGCAGGGTATGGCATCATCGAGCTTATCCCAGCTGATGTTCATCACGGGCTTCATCATAAACACCCCGACGATCACCAGCACCGGGGCGGTAGCTACAGCAGGCACCATGGAAAGCAAAGGCGAAAAGAACATGAACGGTATAAACAGCAATCCTGCTATCACCGCCGTAAGCCCTGTACGCCCGCCCTGGGCCACTCCCGAGGCGGATTCAATATAAGCCGTTCCTGATGTGGTCCCTATTATTCCCGCCAAGCCGGTAGCTACAGAATCGACAATCAACGATTGTTTGATGTTGTGGGGCTCTCCTTTTGCATCTTTCAGATTGGCGGCTTCTGCCACGCCAACAAATGTCGACAGGCTGTCGAACATATCAGTGAACACCACGGCAAAGATTACCGGCCAAACAGCAAGCTTCAGCGAATTGACCAGGTCGAGCTTAAAGAAAAAGCTGAAATCAGGCGCCTGGTAAAAACCTTTCCAGTTGATCAGCGTGGGTATGCCCTGATTAACCGCCGAGGCATCACCAAACCATCGTCCCACAGGAATACAAACAATAGTAATAACAATAATACTGATGATCATCGCTCCTTTGATACCTTTTACCATCAGTATCGCTGTCAACAGTATACCGCATACAAAAATCAGTGTCAGGGTATTTATCTGCCCCAGCCCGATAAACGGCGCTTTTACCACAATAAATCCCGCGTTGACAAAGCCCAGTAAAGCAATGAACAGGCCTATGCCACCGGCAATAGAAAACCTTATCTGCGATGGTATGGCTTCAACGATTTTTGTGCGGATATTAAATACCGACAGGATAAAAAAGAATACACCCGCCCAGAACAAAGCTCCCAATGCAACCTCCACAGGAACCTTGAGGCCTATAACAACAAAATATGTAAAAAAGGCATTCAGCCCCATGCTCGGAGCCACCAATATCGGGTTGTTCGCATAGAAGCCCATCATAATGGTGCAGAAGGCGCTTAAAAGAACCGTCCCTGTGAGTATGGCACTGAAAGGCATACCCGAAGCCGAAACCATCGTCGGGTTGACGATGATGATATACATGGCGGCAATAAAGGTGGTAATACCGGCAATAGTCTCGGTACGAATATTTGTCTGATTACTTTTTAAGCTGAAAAGTCTTTCTAACATATTCAGAAAATTTCTTATTACAAAGGGTTCCGAAAGTGACCGGATTCTGAAACGGCTATTTCAGATAGTTTTCAAGAGCACTATCGTAAATCTGTTTGGCATCTTTCACATGGCAATAAGAAACATCATCCACCCGCATATCGCCTTTGGTAACATGGCCTAACAAGGTAAAGTTTGCTTTTGAATCCATCAGAAAATCAAGAAAATCGCCTTCATTGTCTTCGCTCACGGTAACGATAATCCGCCCCTGAGCTTCACCAAAAAGAAAAGCATCTTCACGTATCTCGCAATCCGTGGTGATATCAAAGCCAAGCTCATTAATCATCGACGATTCGAACAATGCAATAAACAACCCGCCTTCGGAAATATCGTGTGCGGAATTGATCAGCTTGCTGTTGATCAGCTCTGACAACACATGCTGGGTCAAAAACTCGCGGTCGAGGTTAAAATATGGCGGAGGCGATAACTTCACTTTATGGTAATTGATGAGGTATTGCGAAGAATTAATATCGTTGCGCGATTCGCCCAACATATAGATGAGGTCGCCTTTTCTCTTGAAATCCATGGTCATCATGTTATCCTTGTCGTTAAGGATACCCAGCATGCCGATCACCGGCGTGGGGAAGATGGGAATTACTTTTCCGTCGATGTTGGACTGGTTATAAAAACTCACATTACCTCCTGTTACCGGTGTTCCGAATTTTTTGCAACCGTTGGTCATGCCTTTTATGGCATGCACAAATTGCCAGTAAACTTCGGGGCTGTATGGATTTCCAAAATTGAGGCAATTGGTTATTGCCAGTGGTTTGCCGCCGGTGCAGGCGATGTTGCGTGCAGCTTCAGCTACAGCTATCTCTGTTCCGATGCGGGGGTCGGCATAAACATAACGGGCATTGCAGTCGACGGTCATCACCAGGGCCTTACGGCTTCCTTTTAAATTAACTACGGCGGCGTCAGCAGGGCTGTTGGTCGTCATATTTTTGGTTCCCACCATGCTGTCGTATTGCTCCCACACCCACCTTTTAGAACAAATGTTCGGGTTGGCTAACAGTTGTTTGGCAACCGGTCTCAGGTCGGCAGGTTCCGGAACGGAGTTGATATTGAATTTTTTTGTTTTGGCAAAATAGTCGGGTTCGTTGTATTCGCGTTTGTATACCGGCGCACCTCCGCCCAAAACCAGCGATTCTGCCGGCATCTCTGCCGCCAGTTCACCCTTCATATAATATCTCAGCATGCCGCCTTTCGTCACTTTTCCGATCTCCACACAATTCAGATCCCACTTTTCAAATATTTCCTGTGCAATTTTTTCTTTACCCTTTTCTATCACCACCAGCATACGCTCCTGCGATTCTGAAAGCAAAATTTCAAAAGGTTTCATATTCTGCTGGCGCAAGGGTACTTTATCGAGGTAAATATCCATGCCATGTTCACCTTTGGCCGACATCTCCGATGTGGAGCAAACGATGCCCGCGGCGCCCATATCCTGCATACCCACCACACAGCGCGATTTGATCAGCTCCAGCGAAGCTTCCAGCAGCAACTTTTCCTGGAAAGGGTCGCCTACCTGCACCGAAGGAAGGTCTTCGGCTGAATTCTCGGTAATGTCCTCCGAAGCAAAGGTAGCTCCATGGATACCGTCTTTGCCCGTTGATGAACCTACGATAAAAATGGGATTGCCCACGCCTTTTGATGTGGCAGAAACTGTATTGCCCGCTTTTACCACACCCACCGACATGGCGTTGACGAGGATATTCTGGTTATAACAATCATCAAAATTGGTTTCGCCGGCTACCACAGGCACGCCGAAAGCATTGCCGTAATCGCCGATGCCTTTTACCACACCTTTCACAAGGTGTTTGGTGCGGTCGAGTGTTAAATTTCCAAAGCGCAGCGAATTGAGTTGCGCGATGGGCCTGGCGCCCATAGTAAAAATGTCGCGGTTGATGCCGCCGACACCCGTTGCCGCTCCCTGGTATGGTTCAACAGCTGAAGGATGGTTATGGGATTCAATCTTGAATACACAAGCCACGCCTTCGCCAATATCGACCATGCCGGCATTTTCTTCGCCGGCTTTGGCAAGCATCTGCGGGCCGTCCTTGGGGAGCTTTTTCAACCAGAATATGGAGTTTTTATAGGAACAGTGCTCCGACCACATCACAGAGTACACACTAAGTTCATTGAAGTTCGGTGTGCGGCCTAAGATCTTTTTTATCTGTTCAAATTCTTCGGCATTCAGGCCGAGTAACTGTGCTGTTTCGAGGTTGACTTCTTTTTCTGATTTATCTTTTTTCATCTCGTAGGTGTTGTTTCTGTACAAAAATATAAAAATTAAGATTTGAAAACATTTCCGGGGATTTTTATTTGTTGAGGATATGGAGAATATTGAGTTGGAAGAGTTAGGCTGTTAGACTGTTAGGCTGTTAGACTGCTAGACTGCTAGGCTGCTAGTGTAATAATTATTAAATTAGTAAACTAAATAATATTTATTATCTTTGCCTTCATGGCAAGGAAAGCAATAACATACCAGATTAGCGAAGAGCAGCGTGAAGAATTAGTAACGATGCGGCGTTCATTGAAATTAGAGAAGAGATATGTCGATAGGGCAACTGTAATTCTTCTTAGTAATGAAGGTAAAACCATTGATTATATAATGCATCAGACTAAACTTAGCAGGCGTGCTGTTAACAAGTGGCGTCAACGATTTAAGGTGTCAGGCATAAATGGATTAAAAGACGCTCCTCGTCCTGGTAAAAAACCATTCATTACACAGGAACAAAAGTTACTTGTGATACAGAAAGCATGTTCAAAACCTGATGGGGGTTATACAAATTGGTCTCAAGATCGCATTGCCAAAGAAATAGGAATAAGCCAGAGCAAAGTCTTTCAAATTTTAAAAGAAGCTGACCTGAAGCCCCACAAAATAGAGTACTGGTGTGGCAAAAGCCCCGATCCTGAATTTGAAGAAAAAATGATAAATATTGTAGGCCTATACATGAACCCACCTGAAAATGCCATGGTTTTATGCGTAGATGAAAAAACGCAAATTCAGGCATTGGACAGAACCCAGCCAGAATTGCCTTTAAGGGTTGGTAATCCGAAAAGACTAACGGCAACATATAAACGAAATGGGACTGTTTCATTAATTGCTGCATTAGCTGTTCATACGGGTGAAGTAACAGCAACAACCATGAAATCAAATAATGCAGCAAACTTTTTATGCTTCTTGAAAAAATTAGATCGAACTTATAGAAACAAAAAGCTACACATCATTGCTGATAATCTTTCTGTGCATAAAGATAAGGATGTTAAAGAATGGCTTAAACATAAAAGAAAAATGCAACTTCATTATACTCCAACATATTCATCCTGGTTAAACCAAGTTGAAATATGGTTTAATATCTTAACCAAAGATGTTGTTAAGGGTGGGATATGGCGTTCATCTAAACAACTATCTGAACAACTTTTGCACTATGTGAATACATATAACAAAACAAGAGCAAAACCTTTTGCATGGACTTATACTGGCAATCCCTTAAAAATATAGTATACTTATTAAGTAATTATAACACTAGGTTGTTAGGCAGGACATGGGAGCATATTTCGGTTGCCGGGGACCAGGCGGCGCATCCGGAAAGGCCGCTGACATCATCAGTAATCCATCTGGCGGATGCGGGGGCTTAACAAATTCACTGATGGGTGTGGTTCAACCGTTTATAAAATCGAAACATTGAGCCTTGAAGATGCGAATTCCGGGGTCATGAAAATACTGAGCCAGGCAAATTATATTCTAAAAGGCCCTCCGGCAATATATTCTTATATTTGCACCGATCATAAAGTAATCCGGCGGGAATAACACGTTCACGAAAACCCGGCAATGTTCGTCCATCAACCATCATGTAAAATGAAGAAATATATCCTGTTCGTCGTTGCAAGCGTGTTTTTTTATGTTAACGCCCGGGCACAATATTGTACGCCTGATAACAGGTTTACACAAATACCGGTGTTTACCGTGGCGCAGATAGCTTACGACACCGCAGTTGTTTATGGCAATGCGCTTAACTATCAAGGTCAGAACCAGGATTTACTTTTAAATATCTGTTATCCGGCATCCGCTGCCGATACTTTTTCTAAGCGCCCGCTGATTGTATTAATGCATGGAGGCGGTTTTTTGACCGGAAGCCGAAACGACCTGAATACCATGTGCATCGAGTTTGCAAAACGAGGTTTTGTCGCTGTAACGGCTGGTTACCGGCTGGGATGGAATTCCGGCAGCCTGAATTGCGGTGGTGACACCATATCAAATGCTAAGGCCGTATACCGGGGCTATCAGGATGCTCACGCCGCTATCCGCTACCTGGTGGCTCATGCCGGTACCTATAAAATTGATACCGCCTGGATTTTTGCAGGAGGTGAAAGCGCCGGCGGCGTTAACAGCCTGAACCTGGCTTTTACCGGCCAGGATGAAATGAACGGACGATTGCCCTTTCTTCAGCCCGAACTTGGTAATATCAACAATTCAGGCAACAACCTTGACGATGACTTTTCACTGAAAGGTATTTTTAACAATTGGGGAAGCATCGTTGAAACCGGCTTTATCACCGCATCAGACGCAATCCCGGTGATAGCCTTTCACGGCGACGCCGACCAGTGCCTGCCGGTAGATTCCGGAAGATACAGCAATTGTCCGAACTACATCATGATGTTTGGCTCGCGAAGCATATGCAAAAGATTGGAATCCCTGGGCATTTGCACTGAGTTGACGGTAAAACCCGGCGGCGACCATGGTATCTATGATGAGACCACAGCATCGGATGTTTTCAGGGTCGGCAGGGCCTGTTGCTTTTTCAAGAGCCTGTTTTGCAGCAATTGTTCACCGGCATATCTCACCGACAGCGTATCGCCTGACTGTGAAGCCACAAGCATCAACAATTATGAAAATGACGATGAAGCCGGTATTTATCCTAATCCCTGCACGGGGAGATTCACGGTCTGTAAAAGTATTGGCAGGGAAGCATTAACGGGCCTCCGCATTTTCAACATTTTGGGAGAAAACGTGTTTCAAAATAATGATTGCGGGCAACAGGCAACATTTAATGTTGATCTAATGGGATTAGCCAAAGGAGTATATTTTGTTGAAATAAAGTCGGCAAGCCGGATAATAACCCAAAAGCTGATTGTTCATTAGAATGCGGGATCAGGAGAACGAATTACGTTTTTCACGCCTTGTATAAAAATGCCCGCACCACCAACAATTTTCATGGCCATGGCGCCAAACCGGAGCCAAGGCCGGCACAATAGTTGCTAATGTATCTCAGCATGTGTTTTTTGATTTTTGATTTCACACAAAAGGCCCGGATTTCAAGTCTGGGCCTTTTTTTTCAGCAATGCTGATTTGTTTGCTGTGTAACACAGCGTGGTTGCAAACTACGAATTATCAGGTGTGAAGCATGGCAACTTCGTTCGATTGAGAAATGAACTATATGAAGAATTTAAATCAAATATTAGCTGTGATTATTTCAACATCCAGGAGGTTATCTTTAAAAAAATCTGCATCATCGGTAACAATTTTCCAGTTTTTCATGCGGGCTAATTCAATATAGTAACTATCGTTAAAATCACAATTGCCCAACTCATTCATTACATTTTCAAAATCAACGGCATTAAAATCGTCATTATTTTTAACTGCAATTTGAAGAATTCTGCTTAATGCATTTTTTACATCCTCTACTGCCCTTTGAAATTCAGGCGTTGGAATAAAATCTTTTTTATAATCTTTAGTGCCGGGATTATTTCGTTTCCAGTTTTTAAACTCGGTTTGCAACCAGTAATTGCAAAATTCGGATAACACTAATGAATTAATATAAATAGCACATTGCTTTTGCTGAGCGGTTTTTAAAAAATTTGAGTAAGCCCGCTGCTTATCTTTCTGATAATTAGCGAAAGGACAAAAAAGATATACCCAAACATTGTTATCAAAGAAAAGTGATTCGTTAAAAGCAGGCGTGTGCCCTGAAATATTCTTAATCTCTGCCATGTCAGGGCTCACTTATATTGTTCTCAAACCCTTCAGCATCCGAAAAATATTCCTTTGCTCTTTCAATTACTTTCTTAAAAAGATGAACATCTTCGGGTTTAATGTTTTCAAGCTTTAGTTTTTCATTAAGCTGTTCACTCGTATATTTACTATATAACTGCCCGATAGCAGCATTTAAAAATGCTGTAATAATCAGATTAATGTTTTGAAAATCCAAAACTACATTTAAGTCTTGACTGAGAGCGCTATCGATTTTTTTAAACAAAGCATCACCATCATCAACACTGATAGCAGAATCACCGCCTACTTCATCGTAGATGCGAATAACATAATTGTCTATTGCCATGAAGCAAAATTAATTAAAAAATTATATCTTCAGCTTTTTCAGTAGATAAATAATAAAAGGAAGAATCTGCCATATTAAATTCCAAATTTACTATGGTACCAGGAAACTCATCCGGTAACGAATATTTTGTTACTATTTCCTTTTTCTGCTCCCAGTATCCGTCAGATGAAACTATCTGAACTTTACCCTTGTTCATCCTGACAAAATCGCATATCAACTTAAAGCCCAGGCCTCCAGGTATATTGTCTACTTTTGGTTTGGTAGAGTTCTGTTCCTGAACAGCCCATTCGATAGCTTCAATACCATTGTATTTTCTGCCTAAAAAATCATTAACATTGTTTTTTATGGTTCTTCCCAAATCAACAATGGTAAAGTCAATACGAGGCGGTACTTTGGTCGGATAAAATTGCCCACAGCTATAAACAAATTCTGACTTACCATGAATTATAGCATTGCTGTATATTTCAAAAATGCTTCGGATAATTTCTTTTTGTGCAGCCTGGCTGAGTTTGGGAAAACTATTCTTTTGAATGAGTTCGGAAAATAAAAATTCCTTAATAAGTTTTTCCTCAGTAAGTTTATTTTTCCTATACCGGATTGTGGTGCCTTTATCATCCGATAAAACACTACCTTGAAAAGACGCAAAAAAATGATTCCTGTATAAGACATCCTCCACCTTTGGTGATATATTCACAAATTCGGGATTGATATAACGGCTCTGGTTTTCATTCAAAATAGCGCCGAAAACGGCACATAAATTTGCTTCGAACCATTTGTTTCCCGAAAAATCATAAAGAATATTAATAAACGCCAGCTCTTTATTGTTTTTGTACAATTCTGTAAAGAACTTATACCCTTCATAATTACTGCAAATATATTCAGGAATATTTATTGTGGTCATTTATAATAATGTTTTTTCTTTTTGCGAAAATGCAAATTTAAACTATTTTTCTGTTTCCTTTCATCATCCCCATCGCCTTCTCTTCCCCCTCCTCTATCGCCACTTCCACCATACGTTTGGCTAATTCTAATAGTTCTTCCGACTCTTTTTTAAGGCGGAAACTTTCTTCAATAAGTTCGCTGATTTGTTGCTGAGTTTTAGTTTCAATAATCGGGATTGGAATTTTCAAAAACTCGTTTTTATTAATTGCAGTTAATATTGTTCCGGAGCAACCTTGTTTAAGGATATTTTGCATCAGCTCTGATTTGAATAGAACTAACAGCGTCTCTGAATTAATCTTTTTCGAGTTGATAATGTAAAAGCCAGTTGAGCATAAAGCTTCATCATATTCCTTTGTGACTAATGCACAGCTACCTAATGAGCCTTCAATAGAAGAAATAATCACATCATCTGTATTAACTTTTCGCCGCGCTCTTGATGGCAATTCATTTCCGTAAGCAAAAGTGCAACTATTTATATCACCCGATTTGCCAATATCTGCAAGTTCAATGTACTTGTACTCCTGTTTTTCATCAGGATTGAGGTTTGCATCTTTCAGCAAACATGCTTTTTCTAATGGTTCGTAATTGTTTTTGTAAGTTTGAACTAATTTCAGATAATCTTCATATTTCTTCTGGTAATACTCCGCATCCAGCCTGCCCGTTGTCAAAAACGAATCCTTAAAACTTTTTACGTTTACTTTTTCGGTGCTGGGTTTAAAATCTTTAAGATTGAGAGTTTCGAGCAGGAGAGCTTCGGCTTGGGAATATTTCGTCTCAGAAAAAATAATTTTTTCTTCAGAAAGTTTAATTGTAGTTTCTATTGTTTTTACAATTTCATCACTAATAACTGGAATTGCAAAATTCTCCATCTGTGATAAAAAAACATGCTGTTGAACACTTCCCCGAGCTTCACGTTTTAAATAATTCTGACCAAATTTTGACATAAGAAAAGTATAAAGATAATAGGGATTAATAAATCCATTTGTGTCTATCTTAGCAATGTCTTGGTTAGAATTAACTGGGTATTTCCAATTCTTTGAAGCAATTGCAACCTCACCAATTGTTCCAGACATGGAAAGCAAAATCATTTCAGGTTTCACTTCTGATTTCCATAATAATTGATTTGCTTTTTCTGTAATAAATATCATATCATCAAACTGTATTCGACCATTCTTCATATTAACACCGCGAATAAATGGAATACCTTTTTCAACATATTCAACATCATTATTTAAAGAATAAGCTCCGAAACTTTTTATTTCTACATTCAAGTTTTTCAATGTATTAAACTTTAAATCTCTGATAATTCTTTCTTCTCGAAGAAATTGTTTTAGAAAGTAGATACTATCATTTCGAAATACATCATTTAACCGAACATAAGACAAATTCACTACTGATATTTCCAACCCTTCCAACAAAGCCCTGTATTTTGCCTCGTTGAAAGGGCTACTTAAAAAAAACTGAGTTTCTCCTTCTTGGCAAATTCGGCAAAGGCTTCTGCAATGCCATCCTGCGTTAGTCCGTCGTGGTTAAACAAATCGTGTTTTACTATAAGGTGTTCGTGCGTATCAAGCAAAAACTCGTCAAGGTCTTTTGGGGTATTCACATAATGCACCGGAATCTCCTGTATGTCAAGTTCTGCCTGAACAACTTGAGGTTTCTCAGGCTTTACTTTGTACAAATCAGGGCGGTCTTTTTTACGTATGTATATTTTATCGCCGCTGTTGTCTTTACTCGGCTCCTGCATGGTGGCAAAAAAGATGGGGTAATCATCCACCTTCGGGCAAAGGTTATCATCCCACTTTTGCACTAATAATACACTGGTTTTGGTTCCGGTATGCGGTTTAAATACATTGCCGTGCAAACCCACAACCGCTAAAATACGGCAATGGTGTGCAATGTATTCGCGGATATACTTATCGCTTGAATTGTTGAACCTGCCCTGTGGAAGCACAATGGCCATACGGCCGCCCGGCTTCAGAAAATTAAGGTTACGTTCAATAAATAAAATATCGCGACCCATTTTATTTGCGCTTTGAACTTTGACTTTCCGAATGGTTCCATCAGACATTTTTATAATCTTCTCACTATATATGCCAAGAAAATCCGGGAATGTCGGTTCTCTGTCGGAGCAATCATAATCAGGAATATTTACATGATTCTCAGATTTTAACTTTTCAAGAAAAACAGTACGCGCCAGCTCATATTTTGCAAGTATCCTGCTTTCTTTTATATCACCAGCAAAGGGAGGATTCGCCATGAGAATATCAAAATTAAAATCGCGGTTGCTGTTTTTATCGGTTCGAAGTTGTTTGAGTTTTTTCCATCCTTCATAATAGGTATCTTTCCAGTCGTCGTCGTTTAGTTTTTCATCCCAGCGTTCCCAGTCGAGGGTATTCAAATGCAGCACATTCGATTGTCCGTCGCCTGCTATCAGGTTTAGCGTGCGGGCAACGCGTACTGTTTTTTCATCAAAATCAATAGCAAATACTTTTTCCTGAACGTAATCTTCGCAGCGGCTTGGTTTTTTTTCTAAAGTAAACAAATGGCTTTTGTCAAGGCCTTCGTCTTTCATAATCTGTTCCCATACATGAAAAATGGTATGCACCGGGAAACCACAGCTTCCGGCGGCCGTGTCAATCATGGTTTCGCTCTCTTTGGGATTCAGCATTTTCACGCACATATCAATCACATAACGCGGCGTAAAATACTGTCCTTTTTCGCCCTTGCTGCTTTTATTGATGAGGTATTCAAAGGCATCGTCTACCACATCTAAATTGGAGTTAAACAATTTCACATCCTGCAACGACGATACGCAAACCGAAAGGTGCGAGGCTGTTAATTCAAGTTTCGAATCATCTGAAAATACACCAGCCCATTTCTTTTTCGCTTTGTTAAACAGCGCCAGAATTTTATCTTTCAGTTCTGTTTCGGTGTCGCCATAATTTCTGAATTCAAGAAAACGTGCATGGTTTCTGCCCGATTCCATTTCATCATAAAGTTTGGTAAAAACCAGTTTAAACAATTCTTCAAACACGTCAACACCTGCATTTGCCAATACTTCATCTTCCATTTCAAGTATCAGGTCTTTCAGCGATTTGCGCTCGTTGACCAATTTATCTCTATGAATCAAATCGTCAATAGTCCATCGTTCCGATAAAATGTCGGAGAGCTTTTCTGTTGCTTTTGGTATTTCCGGAATATCTTCAAAATAGTTCGGGTCTTTACGGTAATAGTGCGAAATAGAATCACCATTGGTCCATACACCAATAGGAGCGCCCGTTGCGTGGCAATACGATTTTAATTGTTCCTTGCCGTCTTTGAGTTTTGGTTTTTTTAGCTCCACTAAAATATAGGGTGAAGTGGTTTGCTGTTTATCAAAAATAACAATATCTGCACGTTTTTTTTCACGTCCGAACGAAACAGAATATTCCAATTCCATGCGACTTACAGGATAACCATAATCATCAATAAGCATCTGAACAAACAATTGCCGGATAACCTCTTCGGGGGTAAGTTTTATTTCCTTATTGCGGACGAGGCATTTGATGTAGGGTACGGGCTTACCTTTTGTATCGGCACGTTCGCTGATACGATGTTCAAGCTTCTGCTGCTCAGGTATGCTGAATTGAGTTAATTTATAATTGGAATCGCGAAGAATTTCGGCAAGTGTCATGTGGAAATTTTTGAATTATTATTTCCACAAATATAACGGCAATAGAATTATTATCTTGTAAAAATTAATAAATTCGAGTAAACGCCATATACGATTCTTCAATTTTTCACTACATAGTCCTATTTATGACATACTCTCCATCATGTTACTTACCAAACTACTTAATTCAATTTTTAATTTTTTAATAGTTAAATATATAGCAATAAACCGCTTGCCCACATTTGGAATATAAAAACCTATAATTATAGACCTCTTAAAGTGTAGCTTGGGATGGTTAATCTCAAAATAAAATGTGGTACCTTTGACTTATTTTAATTCTTCTTTTAACTAATGCTAAAAATATTATCTTCTTACGAATGAATTAATTGGAAAATAATTGTCCTAAAAAGAAATAAAAAACCATGTTACTGCATATTTAAATTTCTTAAAAGGAATCAAAGATATAAAAACAGGATTAGAACAAATCCCCTCTATGATCAGTCAAAAGCTTCATAGAAATATATTTTCCCTTATCAAAATTTAATCTGAATGCTTTTACAGCTATTGGAAAAGTTGTCCCCAGGTCAGATTTCATAACCAACTCCTTGGAGTTTGTTAAAGAAAAATCTATTTTCCCATTTGCCAATTTTGTCAATTCAGTACCTAAATTGGACTCAATATCAACATCGGTTTTAATATGTACTTCCAGATTTTGTGCAAACAGAATGCCTGTAATTAGTAATAAGTTGTTTCTATTGGCTTGAGCCAATAATTCCTTATTTTCATATTTAAAATCTGCACCTTTATCATAAAAGAAATTACTCACATTGCCATAACCATAATCAATCGTTTTTGCATTGTCATAAGCTATAGAAACGCTTTTACCTCCTTTTATTTTTACTCCTAACCCTAAATCGCCCAAATTGGCAGATTTTAATAATTGCTCAAGCGCTGTAATACCGACATTAATATTGTAATCGACAGTTGAAGAATAGTTAACAAACAATGCGGCATTTTCATAGGGAATTAATTTGACAGGACTGGTAAAAAGTTTGTCCAGCGGATCAAAAATTGTGCTAACTTCATTGTCTTTTTTAATCCATACTTGTAAGATTTGGTGATTGCGAATTGGGCCATCAATGTAATCAAAACCCTGGCCTCTGAGAATTTTTACTAAATTTGCCATAAATATAATAATTAAATTTCGCCTACTCTCTCTCAGCTTTTCGGCTTCCGCTGTTTATTATTTATTCTTATTTTCATTCTCAGTTTGTGTACTCCCGGAAATATTACCCGCCCCAGCCTTCGATTCCTGTTGTTGAATATTACCGGCTTCCAAGGGTTTCAACAAGGCATAAGCGCCTGAACTGATACCCATCAATGCAAGAATATTGGAATTAAAATCACAAATATGAAGATCATTAATAAAGGTCTGAATATAAATAAACCCAAGTACGAGAGTCCATATGACCATCTGCCCACGCTGTATATTAATCACACCATTTTCGTCTGATAATATATCATGCAAAAATCCCATCCTTTTTTTTGGAACTCTTGCCGGATTTTTAATATTAGCTGTATAATCCATGTAGCCTGCAACGCCTTTAGTTCCAATACTAATACCAATAAGGACTAACACAGAAGAAGGCAGATCAGGCATTTCTCTATTTACAATCCATAAATAAACATAAGAAAATGAAATTAAAATTGTCCAGAAGATAAGTTGAATATGTGCAAGACTATAAGGTGCCTTTTCTTTATCTTCTATCTGTAAAAAATGATACTTCTTTGCCAGAAACAAAATTAAAAAGACAATTAGTACCATTAGTAGAAAAGTAATTGACAAAAAAACTATATTAATGTAATATAAATAAAACCAGGCTTTTGTTTCCATAGGGCCATTTTCTTTAACGCCCACACTTATGACAGAGTAAAGCGGCTTTATATAAGTTTTGTAATAAGGTCTCAAATTTTCCAATGCTTTTGATTTTCTGCTAAGGCAAAAAACAATTAACCCCGTATCAATTTTTGAATCAATCGAAATCGAGTGAGGATGAATATCCCACATCGGAATATTGTTTATATAAAGAATAATTGAATCTTTTTTACCTTTAGCAACATTATCTATCAAATAACGCATTCCCTCAACTTTAACTTCAATAAAATCGCCATATACCGCATACCATTTATCCTTATTACTATTCCTTTCGAGAGTACGGGCTTTAATAACCAAAGTCGTGTCAACTTTAAATTTTAATGAATCCATGGTACCAGCTTTATTAATACCCGGAATAAAAAGGAGCAAAAGAATACAATATAATTTTCTCATATAAAGTCAATTAATTATTTAACATTCCAAAAAATTAGTGCGAAAAAGGACTCAGTAAAGCAAGAAAAACAATACTAAACAAGACAGAAAACTCAAGATTCGAATGCCTTAACAAATTTAACCCATAACTATCCCAAAAACAATAAATAACTTAACTTATTCATAAGTATATATGGATTTTATAAAATACTACCCAGGAGGCTTATCATATAAGCTTCCTGTTTAGACTGTTTAGTCATATTATCAATGATTCTAATCATCTGTATCACAGGTATTTTGTACCTAATTACCGAATTATACAGAAATGAGTTTTATAATAATAAATAGGACAAACGGTCAACTTTATGCTTCAAACATGGGTATAAAAACCATGAACAATCCGCAATAAATAACCATATATTTTACATAGTTCTATATCGAACATTTGCACAAAGACAAAAATATTTAATCATGAATCGAAGCCCTTAAATCTCTTTGAATAATGAACGCCGATTAACGAATGATGATTTACGAAGTACGCTAAAATCTGAAATCTAAAATCGTTA
>CAZVKJ010000047.1:0-29755 GCA_964626855.1 uncultured Bacteroidales bacterium | reverse complement strand
GATATTTCTCATTTGGTTATGCCGATGGTTAAAATATCCGCCATGGCGGAAGTGCAAACGAGTGAAGCGAAGTTTGCACTCCTATATTATTTTTCCAATCGGTATAAAATGTATTACAGGATCAAAGAATACTGAACAGCCATATTGCGTGGCGCTTCGATGAGGCCCGGCCGTGCCATATATTCATTATTCAGGACATTTTTAACAATAAGCCCGACTTTCATTTTTTCTGTTATATCATAGGAAAGGCGCAAGTCCAAAACGGTGTAGCCTTTATCATGCTTTTCGCGGTATTCATTAATGCCAGGCATAATAACAGTGTTTCTCAAACCTTTTATGAGTTCCTCACCAAATATTTTGTCTATATTGACCATATTGCTTGTATATTGGAAATTTGCACCAAATGTCAACCCGTAGAATGACATTTCAAAATCTGCCTTTAATGAATGATAGTACCGGTACTTTAAAATACGGCTGTTTGACGTACCGCTGGTGTCTGTGGTAGGATCATAATTTAGGTCAACAGGATTTGTATAGGTGTAGCCCAGGGTAACCGAAGCAGGGAACTCCCATATTTTGCCTTCGCAGCCGACAGAAAGATCCACACCCGTGATACGGGCGTGTCCCACGTTGATTGACTTAAAACCAAGGTCATTGAGTGTGGGGTAAAGGGCTGTGTCAGGTTTATAAATCCCGAATATAAACTCAACCATATTATGATATTCTGTCCAGAATCCGGCTACATCTGTAAATCCATTCCATGAGCCTAATTTAAAGCCTTGTTTTATACCTAACTCAGCATTCCAGCCGGTTTCGGGTTTTAACTCCGGATTTGGAAAAATATTCATTCCACCCATGCTGGTATGCACAAAACGCTCGGCTATGGAAGGAAACCTGTATCCTTGTCCGTATGAGGCCCTGATAAATGTATATTTGGTTACCTGGTAGTTTATACCGGCACGGAGTACGGGCCTGACAGGCAAAACAACGGTGTCCTTAGACGTAATAATGTTAAAAGTGGAAACAGCATCATTCTTGTCAAGTTGAAAATACTCACACCTGAGTCCTAATGAAACAGCTACCTTATTCCAGAATTTTGCATCAAACTGTCCGTATAGTGAAACATTAATTCCATAATGTGTTCCGAGTAATTCTGCTGAGCTGTGATTATAGGAACCTGAGAGGCCGGCTGTAATATTTACTTTATTTTTAACATTTTTATGATATTGAAAATCTGCAAAAGCGAGGTCGGAAATATTATCCTTATCAGATCCTTCATTAAAGGTGTTTACCGATCTGAAATACCTTGACCGTAAGCTAAACCGGTTCCCTTTTTTATCAAAGTACATGATGAATGGGTCGGTATTTACACGATACCCCTGCGTAGGATTCAATGTGTTCGGATTAGGCCTTAATGCTCCGGAATCGGGATTTTGCCAGAAAAAGAACTCGGAGCATTTCACATACATGTAATTTGTGTTAACACCAAATGACAACCCTTCGACTTTTTTGGGCCTGTATCGCAGATTCAGATTTACACGACCATGAATCTCGTTGGTAAACTGTTTGTAATCCTGGTTTGTAAAACCATTCGCGCCCAGCACAATGTCCAGATCTTTTATTTTACGCGAGTGTAACAGGTCAAGGCCTGCAAACCAGGGCTGTTCATCAACCATAAACATATACCAGGGCTTTCTGTCACCCCACCAGATCAGCTCTTTTCGCTTAGGATTCATATAAATACCCGAATTGACAAGTATTTTTGTTTTTGGCTTATCTGTAGGAAAAGCTGTCCGGACATTGATCACGCCATTCAACGCTGAAGAGCCAAACAGGGCAGAGGAGGCGCCTTTCAATACTTCAATCTGCGAAATGTTTTCGATAGGAATGAAATTCCATTTGGCATCTCCTGCATCGCCTGAAAGTATTGGCATGTCATCAACCATAACCAGAACGCGGTTGCCGGTGCCATAGCTGTATCCGCTACCGCCCCGTATGCTGGGCTGCCCTGCTGTGATGTCAACCCCCGGGACTTTATTTAATATTTCAGTAACCAGATTGGTGTTTTGATTCTCAATCATTTTGGGCTTGATTATGTCCATAGACACGGTGACATCGGAAATTTTTTGTTCAAATTTTCCTGCACTTACCACAATGCCGTCAATGATCAGCGATTGTTCTGACATGGCCACATTCATTGTAATGGTTTGGCCGGCACTGACATATATTGTCCTTTCTTCAGTTGTAAAGCCAATATACGAATACATAATCTTAACCTTGCCTGATTTTACAGTTATCGAATAGTTCCCGTCAATATCCGAAACTACACCTGTAACTGAGTCGAGTTTTATGTTTACACCGGGAATAGTTTCCCTGGTTTTATCATTTACAATTTTTCCTTTAATTGTAGCTTGTTGTGCCGATGTGATAAAAATGGCTGAAAGAAAAATTATTAAAAAGAAATAAATTTTTTGCATCTGTAAATAAAATTTAGAGAGCAAAAGTAGTCTTTTTTATTTAACCTGAAGAGCGCAGAAAAGGTGAATTCAACCGGCGGCGGCATCAGATGGCTGTATGTGTTGTAAATAGTAGGGATAACGATAGGTGTCTGGTATTTGTATTCATTCAGAAATCTTAACAGGATGATTTTTTTACAAAATAATAAAATTGCATGATGGCGGAAATCATATTCAATAAAGTGATATTTGTTGAATGGTCGATAAATGATTATATTTGTCCTAAAAAATAGGAAAATAATCCGATAAATAATGATTTATGAGAAAATTTAAACCTTTTATGAAAGCACTTTTTTCAGTGTCCTTTATTTTTGTATTAGTATTGTTTGCTGAATCAAAAGTCTGGGCTTATGGAATAACAAGTATCGGAGGTGCCAGTTGGTCAGGAACATTGAATTATGGCTCCAATTCAACCATTTATATTTGTAATGGTTCAGCCGTAACAATTTATACTGATGTCACAGCGTCTGTAACGGTTGGAAGTACAACATATTACAGGAAATGGCAGACATCTGCTGACGGATCAAACTGGTTTACTTCGTCGTCCGGTGGTTCAGGTAGTATGTCAACATATTCATACGATTATTATTACCGTTGCGCCCAGGTAAGTACCGGAGGTGCAGTTTATTCAGGCAGTGTAACACCCTGGGTACATATTGTTCACGGCCCGAGTTATGTCGCGTTACCTTTGGCTGTGTCGACTTCTAATTATACAGGAACACAGTTTACAGCACACTGGACCACTTCCAGTACGCCACATGGCCCGAGTACAATGGATATCCGTCATTATATGTTTTGCTCTACCGACCCGAATTTTACCACCGGAACGCCACTCCCGGGTTTTAATCCAGCTTTTGCAAAACTGATCACCGCCTGCACTGATGCAACATCAGCAATAGCAGGCTGTACAAATCCTTCAACGGCAGTTTCTTATACGGTTACCGGACTGACGCCCGGCGTTACCTATTACTGGAAAATACTTGCACAATCATACCATGAAGAAACCAATACAGGTGATGTTTATTGCGGTAAGCAAAGTTCTTATACTGTAGTGCAAACCGTCGGTACGTGTGATGCCCCTGTTGTTACTACCGATCCTGTAACACAAACTGTTTGTGCAGGGCAAAGTGTTACTTTTTCGGTAACCGCAACCGATGCTACTTCTTACCTGTGGCAGCGGAATGGCTCAAGTATCGGCAGCGCCACGAACAGCACCTACAACATCCCTTCTGTTGCCGTAAGCGATACCGGATATTACAGGTGTATTGGTACAAATGCCTGCGGAAGCGATACCAGCGCATCAGCTCATTTATTAGTAACAATACCCGTTGTGCCGTCTTTTACCGCATTAGGCCCTTATTGTGTCGGGGATGTTGCCGGTCCTTTGCCTTCCTCGTCAAATAATGGTTTTTCCGGAACATGGAATCCAACTGATATTTCAACATCTTCTGCCGGAACAACTGTATTAACGTTTACCCCCACTGCCGGCCAGTGTGCTTCAACAGCCACCATGTCTGTCTCGGTTTATGCTCCCGTTGCACAAACAATAACAGGTACTACACCCTTGTGTAAAGGCACATCGGCAACATGGTCAGGAACATCTTCGGGAGGAACCTGGTCAAGCTCGGTTCCGTCCGTTGCCGGGGTAAATTCGTCAATCGGCCTGGTAACAGGCATTACAACAGGCACATCGCTCATCACATATACGGTATCTACTACGGGAGGATGTATAAATACTGCCACTCAAACGGTTACTGTCAATGATAGTACGGGCGCTGTTATCAATGGAGGAGCATCTCCTGTCTGTTACAATACAAGTCCCGGGACTCTGACAGCCAATGCTACAGGTGGTAATGGTACTTATTCATATCAATGGTATGTTTTTCCTTCCTCATTAATATCTAATGCTACAAACAGCACATTCAATCCAGGAAATCTTTCATCAAGTGTAACATATTACTGTATTGTGACAGGCTCATGTGGCGCAAAAACATCAAAAACTACCAATATTACGGTCTATCAGCCTCTGAGCGCTACACTCAGTGGTGGGACATCACCTATTTGCGATAAAAATAATCCGGGCACATTTACTGCTACAGCTGGTGGCGGTACAGGTTTATATACTTATCAATGGTATAAAACAACAACCGGAATTATAAACGGAGCCACCAACAGTACTTATGCCCCGGGTATGATGACCACGAATGCCGGATTCTATTGCGTGGTGTCAAGTAATCCCTGTGGCACAGCTACAACATCAACATTTAATGTTGTTATCATTCCGGAGGTAAGCACTCCGACACCAATAACAGTTTCGGCGGGAGTTGAACCGGTTTGTGTAGCGACAAATAACGTTACTACATACCATACAACAGCAGCCAATAATTTCGGATTTCATTGGTCAATTAATAATCCGGCAGCAGGAAGTATTGATTCTCTTACGGGCGTGATGACATGGACAAACGGATTCTATGGCACTGTGAGCATTCAGGTGTATGCTCATGGTTGTGGATTGCCGTCACCGCAAATATCGAGGCTCGTAACATTATATAATTGTATTCCCGGGCATTTGATCAGCGGAAAGACGCGATATGCCGGCAAGGCAAATCCCGGTAATCCCGTTCCTAATGCTCCTACATATAATCCTGTGATTTATAACATCGACAATGTTATTGTTGTTTTAAAGAATTATCCTTCCGGAACAATAGTGGCCAAAGACACAAGCAATGCATCCGGAGTATTTCAGTTTACCAATGTTCCCGATGGTAACTACACGTTATCATATGATAAGTATACCGTTGATACCATGCAATGGAGCAATGATGTCACTGCTATTGATATTGCCATGTTGAAATACCTGGTTGGTGCTGATACAACACTTGATCCATCAAGGAATTTTTCTAAAAAATATAAATGCGCAGCTGATGTTGATAACAATTCGGCTATTAATGCCATTGATGTATCAAGAATTAAAGCCAAGGTAGGTTCACCATATAATACTTCGAGGAATTTTCCACGGGGCAACTGGGTAGCGCTTGATACGGCTATAACCATGGCAAATGCTGATATTACCAATATTACATTAAAAACTATTTGCTATGGAGATTTTAATGCATCAAGTTCAAAATACCGTGATTCTACGGTTACATGGGGATTGACCAAGTCACTGCCACGGGAAATCATTATGGTTTCCGGCGAATATATAACAACAACAGATCCTTCATATTTTGAGATCCCATTAAATATAAGCACAAAAGTAAATGATCTTGCAGCCCTTGGCCTTGAATTAAAATATCAGAGCGACAAATATAAGCTCGTTAATGTATCTATGCCTGGCACCTATGAAAAAATCAACTCCACAAGAATAAATCCGTCAATGGATGAAATCATTAATAACGATAATGATTTACTTGTAACGGATGAGGACGGCATAATACGAGTGGTATATGCAACCACAAATTCCTTTGATGTTGGCGCTGATGATGAGTTAATAAGGCTGGGATTTCAACCCTTGTCAGCTATGAACCCGGGTGAAATAGATTTTACATTGTCAGGAACCGGTGTGATTGGCAATCAGTACGGTGAGGAAAATGAGGATGCTTATTTGATCATGCCTAAAATTTTTATTCAAAATAATGCTATTGAGTCAGGTTTTGATTTTGAAGCCTATCCGAATCCTTTTGGAAAGAATGTTACCTTAAATTATAAATTACCCTATGATTGTGATGTAAAGGTTACTGTTTATAATTCTTTAGGCCGGCAATTGAGCGAAATCGTTGATGGTTTTCAGCAAGGTGGAGATTATAATATTTTGTTTTCTTCAGAAAATCTGCCTGCCGGAATGTATACATTTAAATTGGAATATACCAGAATGAATATAGTTAAGCATGCTGTTTTGAATATTATTCATTGTGGGTTTTAATTATTAAAAATATTCCTGTGGTTTTGTGGATTGGGTTTTAATCAAATTCTAAATATTTTAAAGAAAAGCAATTTATTTTGCATTTATTGGCGTTTTATTCATAATTTGTTGGGCCGTATTTTATCACTTCTATATTAATAAAAGATTAAGGTCCTGGAGAATAATAGCTTGTGATAGTTTACGTTCAACAGTTGAAATGATCAGGTTTTACTAATAATTACTCAAATGAGAAGGATATTATACTTTTTACTTTTATTGTGTTTAAGTTCAGGATTTGTTACAGCCACCCCTATTGATACTACCCTGGCCAAAATCGTTGCCCGTAATTTTTGCCTGAAAAATTCCGCTTTCTCTGCTCTTCCGGATAAATCCGGCATTACATATACCCTGGCCTATAAGAGAACGGAAAATAATACGGATTTGTATTATATATATAATCTGAGCAATAATAGCGGATGGATAATTGTATCTGCTGATGATGCAATAATTCCGGTGCTGGCTTATTCTCCTGAAGGAAATTATTCCGGTTCGGATCAGCCACCTGCTTTTGTTGACTGGATGAATTCATATAAGGAAAGTATATTGTATGTTAAACAGCATAACCTTCAGGCAGATATTTCTGTTTCAAATGAATGGAACCAGCTTGTTTCAAACAGCGTAAGTCAGGGGTTGGTTCTTGCCGCTGTTGCTCCATTACTTACAACTACCTGGAACCAGGGTTGTTACTATAATACATCATGTCCTGCCGATGCATCAGGTCCTTGCAGTCACGTGTATACCGGATGTGTTGCCACCGCGATGGCGCAAATAATGAAATACTGGAATTACCCGGAAACAGGTGCCGGCAGCCACTCATATACTCATTCCACTTATGGGACGCTGAGTGCCAATTTTGGTACTACAACTTATAACTGGAGCTTGATGCCAAATAATGTTTCCTCAGCAAATTCATCTGTTGCGACATTGATGTATCATTGCGGCGTAAGCGTCGAAATGGACTATAGCCCTTCCGGCTCAGCAGCGTCAACTAATTATGTTCCCTATGCACTGATCAATTATTTTAAATATCAGAATACTGCTAGCTATGTTTATAAATCAAGTTATACCTCCAGCGGATGGATAAACATGCTTAAAGCTGAACTTAATGCATCGCGACCTGTCCAATACAGGGGAAGCGGGCCTGATGGCGGGCATTCTTTTGTTTGCGATGGATACGATAATTCCGATAATTTTCATTTCAACTGGGGCTGGAGCGGTAATTATAATGGCTATTTTGCTATTGGCAGCTTAAATCCAGGTAGCTATGATTTTAATTCAAGCAATGGCGCAGTTATCAATATAAAGCCACCCTGCCCTGCAGATCAAACGATAAGCGGAACAACGCCATTATGTGCCGGTAGCACTGCAACATGGACTTCAACGACCAGTGGCGGTACATGGACGAGCTCTGTACCGGCAGTTGCACTTGTGGGTTCCTCAACAGGTGTGGTTAACGGTGTTGCAGCAGGCACATCATTAATTACTTATTCAATAACAGTTAGCGGATGTACAAAGACAGCAATTAAAACAGTAATGGTCACGGCTCCGGTTGCACAGACAATAACAGGTACTTCACCATTATGCACCGGATCAACTGCAACATGGACAAGTACGACTTCCGGAGGAATATGGACAAGCTCCAATTCGAGTGTGGCTACTGCCGGGGCTTCCACGGGAATAATAACCGGTGTAACTGCCGGCACCTCTTCGATTTTGTATTCAGTAACAGTAAATGGATGCACTAATACAGCGACAAAAACAATTACCGTTTCAGCACCGGTTTCACAAGTTATTTCAGGCACAACACCATTATGTGTTGCCTCAATAGCGACCTGGACAAGCACTACAAGTGGCGGCACATGGACAAGTTCAAACACTGGAGTGGCAACAGCAGGAACTTCTACAGGAGTTGTAACAGGAATTTCGGCAGGGTCATCCGTTATTACCTATTCAGTAACTACAGGCGGTTGTTCCAATACAGCGACCAAATCCGTTACAGTTAGTACTCCTGTTCCTCAGACTGTTTCAGGGATTACTCCTTTATGCGCTGGTTCAGCAGCAATATGGACGAGTACTTCTTCTGGCGGTACCTGGACCAGTTCCAATACCAGTGTTGCCACCGCCGCCGCAAGTACGGGACTTATCACGGCTGTCGCTGCAGGAACTTCCCTAATCAGCTATGCTGTTAATATTGGTGGCTGTTTAAATTCTGCGTCAAAAGAAATTACAATTAATGATATTCCATATGCAAATGCAGGACCTGACGTTACCTATGCCGGGACCCCGGTTTTAATAGGCAATTCGGGAAATGGTCCAGGGAATATAAGCTGGCTGCCCGAAAATGGGCTCAACGATGCAACCATAAGCAAGCCACTTGCTTCACCGTCGGCTACAACTGTATATACCCTGACTGTAAATAATAACGGATGTATTGCAACAGATGAAATTGTTGTAAATATTGGAAGTATCGGCCATTTATTGTATGGAAAAACATGTTATGCAGGAAAAGTAAATGCAGGAAATCCGGTACCTAATCCACCGGTATATTATCCTGCTGTTTATGCCATTGATAATGTAATTGTACTGTTAAAAAGTTATCCTTCCGGCATCGAACTGGCAAGAGATACAAGCGATACATCCGGTAATTATTGTTTTACCAGCTTACCTGAGGGACAATACTTGTTAACTCATTACAAATATGCTCCGGATACCATGCTGATCGGCAATGGTACAGACGTTATCGATGTTACCCTGCTGAAATACTACATTGGTATCGATACATTGGAAGACCCGTCAAGATGTTTCTCCAGCCTTTATAAACAAGCGGCCAATATTGACAATATGTATGATATAAATGCGATGGATATTGCAAGGTTGAAAGCTAAAGTGGGGGCTCCATATAATCCTGCAAGGAATTTTCCATTTGGTAACTGGGTCACACTCGACACCTTGGTGACCCTTTCCGGTGCTGATGTAAATGCAGATCTTAAAACGATTTGTTATGGTGATTATAACGGATCCGGCAATTGTTACCGTGATTCGGCACAAACATGGAGTGCGACAAAATCAACTTCGAAGGATATTATTGCGGTTTCCGATGATTTAATCGCGATCGGTGATCCGTTCTATTTTGAAGTGCCTTTGCGGATCAGTGCAAAAATGAATGATTTCTCCGCCCTGGGACTGGAGCTGAAATATCCGGATGATAAATATAAACTCGTTAATGTATCTATGACTGGTACATATGATAAAATAAGCTCCACAAAAATAAATCCGTCATTCGAGGAGATCATTAAAGATAATAATGATTTACTTGTAACGGATGAAAGCGGTACGATACGGGTGGTCTATGCAACAACAAGTTATTTTGATGTGAATGCTAAAGATGAGTTAATAAGGCTGGGATTTCAACCCCTGTCAGCTATGAACCCGGGTGAAATAGATTTTACATTGTCCGGAACAGGTGTGGTTGGCAATCAGTACGGTGAAGTAAATGAGGATGCTTATTTGATCATGCCTAAGATTTTTATTCAAAATAATGCTATTGAGCCAGGTTTTGATTTTGAAGCCTATCCGAATCCTTTTAAAGGTGAAGCCATGCTATCATATAACATTCCTGGCGACGGGAATGTACGTATAACAGTCTATAATGCATTAGGAGAGCAGGTGAGATTATTTATGGATGAACCTCAGACAGGAGGGAGGCATAAACTGAACGTTAACACAGCCGAAATGCCTTCAGGTATGTATACATTCCGAATAGTATTTACCGGTAATGAGTTTACAAGAATTCTTGTGGTGAAAATGGCACACTAATTAGACTGGTTGTTTTTTGCCGGCAAAAATGAAATTCTTGTGTCTTTTTCTTTATGGCCGATACCATTATCATTGGCGTTGAAAAACTTTACCTGGTAATAATTTATCCCAATTTACGCATTAAATACTTCTATTGCCCAGCATTAGGATAAATCAATTATTACCGCCTGATATTCAATAACATATAATTCTATTTATTAATGCGTAATCGGTATTATTCCAGGGCGATTTTTCGGTCAGTGATTTAAATCGCATATTAATAAAGTCAAAGAAGGATTCATTTTTTTTCTCGGTTAAAGCCTCTTTGCCAACATACATACATGAAAAATTGATCAATTAAAAAAAATCATGATAAATATTATATTTTAATTACATTTTGATAAAAAAAATATTATATTTGTGTTAATACGGGGTTAGTATTTTCAATTCACTGAATATAAAAACAAATAAAAATATATGAGTAGGTTATATTTAAAAAAATTACTCCTTTGTTTATTATTTCTGCCGATGATATGGCAGATGAGTTTTGCTCAAAATTTAGCAAATTCCGGAGATATAGCATTATCTGATGACAAGAGCACGAGTAATGTTCATGTGTTTTTCAATAATATTATTCTTGAGGATTCAATCGTACATATTGTCTGGGAAAATTATGATGAAAGCAATATTAAGGAAGTCATACTTGAATCAGGTAATGATAAATATAACTTTACTAAATGTGCAGCAGTTGTTCTTTCAAAATTACCGGACATTCATTTGCTCAGTTATCCAAAAGAAATGAATTATAATAACACGATTCTAAAATCAACGGAACATAGCAATATTAGGTATATGTATAACGATGTTGCCGGTAAAAGAGATTTGAACAAGTATCCAAAATGGTACCGGGTAAAAATGATTACCTTTTCAGGTTATACATATATTTCGCAAATGATATGTACCAATAAGTCTGAAGATAGTCATAACTCAAAATGCAGCGGTAGCATTGGTAATGACCAGCTAAGCGCATTGGCAACAGGCGAAACGCCTGACTATACCTTTCTGCCCCAAAATAAAGCCGGTTGTTCACCTGTTGGAACACCACCGTCTGGATTTACCTCTACTGGTGTAACACAAATGTTTTATGGTGATAATTGTTGTTATTGGGTTGAAACACGCTACAAAGGTTATACAAATCTTACAACACCATGTGGAGGTACAAGTACCTGGTGTTGTAATAATGTTCCTGGCGCTTCCGGTTGTACTTCCGGGTATATGACGGACCCATGCTGTGTTCATACATGCGGTGAATACAATCAATGTTCCTGTACTCCATGGGATTGCTGTCCCGGAGACCTGGTTTATCAATGGGTTGTTACCGAATCGGGGTCTGTTACCCCCCCCCCTGTTCCGGTGGCATCTGCGACACCTTCCTCCGTTTGTGTTTCTGGAAATGTGACCTTGTCAGCTACCGGGACAGGGACAAAATATTGGTATACGGGGTCATGCGGGGGTACTTTTGTTGCTGTTGGAAATTCTATTGTTGTTTCTGTATCCTCGTCAACGACCTTTTATGTAAGAGCATATTTGACATCAAGCACAGTATCCTGTCCTTCAACAGGTTGTGGCTCCGTCACTGTTACGGTTAGTTCTCCTGTAAATCAGACCATTACCGGCGTAACTCCTTTGTGTGCCGGATCTTCGGCCTCATGGTCATCTACTACTACGGGGGGGACATGGACAAGTTCATCACCCGGCGTGGCAACTATAAATTCTTCAACAGGTTTAGTTACTGCAGTTTCAACAGGAACAGCTATAATTACGTATACGGTGGTCACGGGTGCGTGTGTAAACACAGCCACAAAAACAATAACAGTTTATGCTCCTGTAACTCAAAACATCACAGGGACTAATCCATTATGTGTGGGCTTATCAGCAACATGGGGCAGTACAACGACAGGCGGTATTTGGTCGAGTTCTAATCCTGGGGTTGCGGTAATTGGGTCTTCAACAGGTGTTGTAAACGGAATTGCTGCCGGAACATCCCTGATTACCTATACGGTGACTACCAATGGCGTATGTGTTAATACAGCAACCAGGATAATAACCATAACATCCCCTGTTTCGCAGTCTATAACAGGAACCAATCCTTTGTGTATCAGTTCTTCTGCCACATGGTACGGAACGACCCCGGGGGGGGCATGGACAAGTTCTAATCCAGGTGTTGCAACGATTGGCGCGACATCGGGATTGATATCAGGTGTGTCATTAGGTTCTTCTGTTATCAATTATTCTGTAACGACCCTGGGAGGATGTCTCAATACAGCAACTCGACAGGTTATTGTTGTTAATACAATTCCACAGACTATTACCGGTACAAACCCATTATGCGTAGGGAATACAGTAACCTGGGCCAGTACCACGACAGGGGGACTCTGGTCAAGCAGTAATCCGGGCGTGGCTATTTTTAATGCAGGTACCGGCATGGTAACCGGAGTTTCGGCTGGTACTTCTCTGGTTACTTATGCAGTAAGTTCTGGTGGTTGTGTTAATACTGCCACACAGACTATCACTGTTCTGCCAACGAATACGATAAATCCCTCTTCTGGTGGTTTACAGGTGGTGAATATTAATACACCTATTACTACAACAACGTTTATTACTACCGGAGCAACAGGTGTTGCGGTAACCGGGTTGCCTCCGGGTGTAACCGGTAATTGGGCATCAAATATGGTTACTATAAGTGGAACACCAACAGCATACGGAACCTATACTTATACTGTCACAACAACAGGCGGTTGCGGACCCGTCACCGCAACAGGTACAATTATCGTTACCTCTCCCAATACACCTACCGCAACAATAGGTTCGGTTATGAATGCCTGTCCGGGCGCTCCGGCCATAGTTGATATTACTCTGAGCGATTTTATAGCTTCCCTGACTGCTTTTCAGTTTACGATCCGTTATGATACCAATTATTTACATTTCAATAGTATTACGGATTGGCCGACAGGAATAGCAGGAGTCGGGATTTTACACAATTATAATGGCAGTATAGATGCTCTCACCTTTGCCTGGGCTGATATACCGGAAGTTTCTGTCAATGGCTTATTATGTAGATTGAATTTCACTTATAAAGCCCCCACCAGCGGATGTCATGCTGTTGTCTGGTCCGACATGCCCACACCCCGGTTGTTTGCAGATGAATATTTTAATGAAATCACCGTTGACTATGTTGATGGCATGGTATGCGGGCCTGCTCCGGAAGTGATAACCGGTGCATCGCTTCTATGTGCAGGAGCTTCTGCCGTATGGACAAGCACAACCGGCGGGGGTACCTGGACAAGTTCAGATCCAGGAATAGTCGCTGTTAATGCTGTTTCAGGGGTGGTGACGGGTGTTGCGGCGGGAACAGCAGTAATTTCATATGCTGTAACCAAGGCAGGATGCCTGATAACCGAAACAAAAAGTATTACTATCGAAGCTCCTGTAGCACAGAATATTTTAGGTACAGCATCATTATGCACGGGTTCTTATGCAACATGGACAAGTACGACAACAGGAGGTACATGGACGAGCTCAATGCCGGCGATAGCGAGCATTGATCAGTATTCAGGCCTGATAACAGCTGTTACAGCCGGAACGTCGGTAATTACCTATTCCGTAAACACAGGCGTATGCCTAAGCACGGCATCAAGAATTTTAACTGTTTCATCTCCGGTTGCTCAGACAATTACAGGATCGACCTCCATATGTATTGGGTCCGCAGTAAACTGGTCAAGCACAACGCCTGGCGGTAACTGGACAAGTAATTCTACGGATATTGCAACAATAGACCCTGTAACTGGTGTCGTAATAGGTGTTGCACCTGGGACTTCACAAATTGTTTATTCCATTACAACAGGGGGGTGTATTAATACTGCCACAAAAACAGTGACGATTTCTTCAAGTATACCACAGATTATAACAGGATCAACCTTATTATGCGAAGGTTCAACAACTTCATGGACAAGCACAACCCTGGGCGGAACCTGGTCGAGTGCATCACCGGCAATTGCTTTTGTTGGATCCTCTGACGGTGTAGTAAATGCATTATCTGCCGGAAATTCTGTGATTACCTATAGTGTAACTACAACAGGCGGATGTGTAAATACAGCTTCACAAACCATAACAATTGCAGCACCGGTAGCACAGACCATTACAGGTACAAATTCCTTATGTGTTGGAGCTTCATCAACATGGACAAGCACAACACCCGGGGGAAATTGGTCAAGTGGGGCGCCGGGTGTTGCTGCAATAGATGCTTCAACGGGTTTAGTCAGCGGAGTTTCTCCGGGTACCTCAATAATTTCCTATTCTGTAACAACCGCAGGAGGGTGTATTAATACTGCATCACAAACAATCTCCATTTCCGATACTGTGTTTCAGACAATTTCCGGGGCGACACCAATTTGCTCAGGTTCCTCAGCAATTTGGACATGCACAACAACAGGCGGCAACTGGACAAGCAGCGATCCTATGGTGGCCACAGTTGATGTACTTTCAGGTATGATAACGGGCATTTCAGGCGGTTCCTCGCTGATCACTTATTCAGTATCTTCCGGGGGATGCATTAATATAGCGACAAAAGTATTAACTATTACATCCCTGGTAACACAGCATTTTACCGGTGCAGTACAATTTTGTGAAGGTTCAGCATTAACGTGGGCCAGCACCAGTCCGGGTGGTACCTGGACAAGTAGTGCTCCGGCCATTGCAACGATTGATGCCGTTTCAGGCTTAGTAACAGGCGTGTCCTCCGGTACATCAATGATTGCTTATTCTGTAACTATCAATGGTTGTATTAATACTGCATCACAAATGGTGACCATATCAGCTCCGGTCAGCCAGACTATTTCCGGTAATTCGCTGCTTTGCATTGGTGCAACAACAAACCTGGCAGGCACAACGCCAGGTGGTTCCTGGAAAAGCGGGAACCCCGGAATAGCTGTGGTGGATAGTGTTACTGGCCTGGTAAGCGGTTTATCGCCCGGAACTTCCGTGATTACATACACTGTGTCCACAGCAGGAAGTTGTGTGAATACCGCAACAATTTTAGTAACTGTTAGTGCTACCTTGAATGCAAGCATAAGTGGCGGGACAACACCTCTTTGTTATAATACAAATCCGGGAACTTTTACGGCTTCAGGAACAGGTGGAAATGGCATGTATTCCTATCAGTGGCACACAGCCCCGTCAACACCGATTGCAAATGCTACAAACAGTACCTATAATCCCGGCATCCTTTCGGCCAGCGTTGGGTATTACTGTCGGATTACCGACCCTTGTGGGTTTGATACTTCAAACATTATTACAATAATCGTTTATCCGATGCTGACGGCAAATATCAGTGGTGGAAATAGCCCGATATGTGAAAAATCTAATCCGGGAATCTTCACAGCCACGGCTGGAGGAGGAACAGGAACATATTCCTATCAATGGTACAGGACATCATCCGGTATTATTAACGGAGCTACAAACAGCACTTATAGCCCGGGAATGATGTCTTCGAGCAATGGATTCTATTGCCTCGTTTCAAGTGTACCCTGTGGATCTACCAGTACCGCAGTGTTTAATGTGGTAGTTATTCCGCAAGTTGGCACACCTACTCCAATAACGGTAAATGGAGGAACCGAACCGGTGTGTCAGCTAATGAATGGAAATACAACGACTACATACCATACCACGGCTACCAATAATACCGGGTTCCACTGGGCGTTGAGCAATCCCCTGGCTGGCACCGTAGATTCTACTACTGGTATTGTTACCTGGGCTAACGGATTTTATGGCACAGTGAACATCCAGGTTTTTGCTTATGGTTGTGGTATTCCATCACCAACCGTGACCCGTACAGTTGTTGTAAATCAAAATCCATTTGCTGAGGCAGGTGTAACAACTACCTATACCGGAACGCCGATTATGATCGGTCATGCAGGAAACGGACCCGGAACCATCAGTTGGAATCCAGCAACAGGATTAAATAATGCCACCATAGCACAACCTCTTGCATCACCTTCGGTGACTACGAAATACACATTAACCATAAATAATAATGGTTGTTCTTCAACGGATACAGTTACTGTTTTTAAGGGAGTAGTTACTACATTTAATATCAATGGGAAGACTCGTTATGCTAAAAAAGCAAATACAGGTATTCCAATACCTAATCCACCAACATATAACCCGGCAATTTATGATATTGACAATGTTATTGTTATTTTAAAGAGTTATCCTGCAGGTCTTGAATTGGCGAGGGATACAAGCGATGAAACAGGTAATTTTCATTTTGGGAATATTGCAAATGGCAACTACATGCTCTCTTATGACAAGTATACAGTTGATACAATGCAATGGGGTAATGGTGTTGATGCAATTGACATTACCATCCTGAAATACAATTTGGGTATTGATACTATTGCAAATCCATCGCGGAACTTCTCCTCCAAATACAAAAAGGCGATTAATGTAGATAATAATTCTTCGATAAATGCCATTGATATATCACGGATAAAAGCAAAAATCGGTTCACCTTATTTGATAAGCAAAAATTTCCCGAAGGGAAACTGGGTTGCATTAGATACCCTGGTTACTGTTGCTGGCTCCGATTTGAGCGTTATGTTGAATACTATTTGCTATGGTGATTACAATGCATCAAGTAACAAATACCGTGATTCAACACTGAACTGGAGCATGGCTAAATCATTACCGGAAAACATTATACTCAGTTCCGATGATTATATTGTGATCAGTGATCTTTCAAAAATTGAAATTCCATTGAGGCTTAGCAGTAAAGTAAAAGACTTTTCAGCCCTTGGTCTTGAGCTGAAATATCAGGATAAGGATTTCAGGTTGATTGATGTGAATATTCCTAAAGCAGCCAATAAAAATGGGACGCTGAAAATAAACCCGACACTTGATGAAATTATTGCAGATAACAGCGATTTAATTGTTACTGACGAAAATGGTGTTATCAGGATTGTTTATGCATCTACTGACCAATTTGATGCCGATGCTAATGATGTTTTGGTAAGTCTTGTATTCAGTTCACTTCGTGATTTGGGTAAAGGCGAAATTGCTTTTGACATGTATGGAACCGGTGTTATTGGAAATATATACGGGCAGGAGGATGAGAATGCTCATTTGTTGATGCCAAAAATATTTAAACAAGGTAATAACACAATATCAGGATTTGATTTTGAAGGATACCCTAATCCATTCAGTAATGATGTGACTTTAATTTATACTATTCCGGAAGACGGTATTGTTCAGCTGAAAGTATACAATGCGATCGGGGAACTGGTGGCCGAACCGGTTCATAAATTCCAAAGCGCTGGCAAATATAAAGTTAGTTATGACGGGAAATTACTTAAACAGGGAATGTATACATTTACAATAAATCATATTGGCTTAAATTCTTCAAATTGCAGCGTACTAAAGATGATTCACTAAGTTTATAACAGGCTTTAAGGATTATTCGTATGTGAGGCTGCCTGGTGAGGCAGCCTCACATTTTTTTATCCGGAACAGGTATGATTGAATGGCAAATGCATTTTGTTGTTATTTTCAACGAAAATGAGGATTTAGCAAGATTATAAAATTTTTGTTACAACATAAAAGTATAGCTCATGTTGAAATTTTTTTATGAAAAAATAAAATTTTTTACAAAAATTATTTTTAAACGTTTTTTTTAATATTTTTGGGCGTTGATAAAAAAAATTGTTTAATTTTGAATGAAATTGAAATAAAAGATTAAAAATCATTAATAACGTAAAAACTAAAACTTATGAAAAGAAAAAATTTACTCTTGGTTATCTTCATGCTGATAGGAATTAGTGCCTATTCCCAGCGCACATGCACACTGCAAACAATACAGAATGTTTCTCCTGGTGCTGTTGTGGTAGATTTAAGTATGTCAAATTATACTGATAGCTTAGTAACTGCATTTCAATGGTCAATAGGTTTTGATCCTGCTGTTCTTTCTTTTGATCCGGCAACTGGTATTACAGATTGGTTTGCCAATGTTTCCGGAGTTGGCATTCAATCACCGACACCTGGTAAAATTACTTTTGTTTGGGGCGATACTCCTGTTGCAATTAATGGCGTATTATGTAAAATTCATTTTACATACATTGGCAACATGAATTGTTCGGATTTAACTTTTACTGATTCTCCTACGCCCAGATTAGTTGCTAATGGAATTGATTATGGTGAGTATCGTGTTACTTATGTTAATGGTCAAGTTTGTGGACTTGGTGTTGGCGTCGATGAAAATAGTGTAAATCCCGCAGTTGAAATATATCCTACAGTAGCAAAAACAAGTGTGAATGTAAAATATTCTGTTCCTGAAAGCGGAAGAATTACCATTGGCATTTACAATATGATAGGCGATGAAATTCAGAAAGTGACCAATACTGTTACAGCAAACAATGAATATACGCAGGAAATCAATGTTTCTGATTTAAGCGCCGGCGTTTATTTTGTAAAATATCAGATTGCAACAAATAGTATCAACACCATTAAAACTGAAAAAATTACGGTTACCCGCTAATATTTGAAAATTTCTATATAAAAGAAGAGGCTGGAAACAGCCTCTTTTTTTTGCCTGAGTTCATTAATTAATCCAGGAATATTCGGATAATACCGATTACAAATTAATCCGGCGGATAATCCAATTTCGATTTCAACTTATTGGACTATTTTCATGTAGTATCGGCATTAATCCGCGGTGGCGGATAATTTATTTTTTGTCTTTGGACTAAAAAAATAAATACAATTGGTACAATTATTTTCAGAAGGATTTTGCTGTAAACTTATTTAGCCTGGCCTATTCACTAATAAATGAAATGCAATTTGTGAATGAGCATGAGCAATGCAGGCCGCTGGCAAGCCGACAAAGAAAATATTTGAAAACACCATTAATACTGCCATGGCTTATTTTCTTTTGTCAGCCCAAAGGGTGAAATTCTTCTGAATTTTTAAATTCATACCTAACTCATGTGTATTCAGTGACGACTTTTTGTTCAGTGTCTCATACAAGCTAAAAAGTCCGATAAGTCAGGCCAAAGTATAGAAAAAAGAAAAACGTACTTTCAATAAATGCTCACCTCTATTTACCTGGTAACCCGGCATATCATAATTATATGAGGTTACGAGTACGGGAAAAGAATCCGGTTGAACCATACATTTGACCTGACGTAAATGATATCTGATTTTTCAGAAATATATAGCAGACTTCATCCTTGAGATTTTCAGGGTTTGAAGTAAATTCAGTTTATAATAGCTATGAAAAAACCCCGAAGAAATAATTCTTACGGGGTTTTATTTAATGAGAAATTAAAGAGATGTAGGAAGGCAGTAGCTTACAAACAAAATACATCTATTTCTTTTCGTATGTCATTGTGCCCTTATAAGTTTGACTTTGAGTATCATCATTATAAACATCAGTGGAGGAACCATCGATGAGAATTACCAATTCTTTGCTACTCAACTTGTCAATTTGGGCAATGTATGGTTCATCAAATCTTTCCGTTCCCGTGTAAGTTGATGACGATATATCACCATCCTCAACCTCAGTATAACTTGAACATATAAAGATGACGGTTTCTTTATCCTTCAAATCCAAATCTTTATTCTTTCGTCCGAATTCCCATGAACCTTTTATTGTTAATAATTTGCCATCATCGTTAATTTCCTGAACGAATGTGCCATCTTTATAAATAGAAATCTTTTGAGTATAGATGTTTGTTGTAGAAGGCCCAATTGACGGTGTGAAAATTTCAGTTGAACCATTATAGGAATATGTTACAATTCCGCCGGAGTATGTTTCTGTACGTGTTCCTACTTTTAGAACCCAGTCTCCGACAAGTCTTGCTTTTCTTGATTTTAAAGAGAATGCAGGATCATTTTCACCTTTTTTACATGATAAAAATGACAACATTATTGTTGTTAGAACGAAAATCAATAATACTCTTTTCATAGCTTTTAATTTAATATTAATTAAAAAAAACATCTTAAATTGTTAGTTTAAGATGTTTTATATTATTAATCCACTTTAAAATCAGGATCAATTGTGCATATTATTAATCCTGCTTAATAAATAGGAATTAGAAAATTATTGTTCAAAAGTTAAAGTTCCTTCAATAGTTTTAACTGTTGATGAAGAAATTTTTGCATCAACTTTAACAATGATTTCCTTGTTTTTTAATTCATCAAGTTGCCAGGTATAACCTAATCCATTATAGGGATACAATAACATATTGACAAATCCTTCAATATTTGTGATTTCAGGAGAACCGCCTGCAGGAGTATAAGTCACGGTTTTGAATACGAAATCAACACATTCTTTATTTTTTAAATCACCATCCTTGTTCCCGCTAAGGAAGAACCAGTTACCTTCAAAAACGGTCTGATCGCCATCTTCAAGAAGGGTTTCAGTAAATGTACCATCTTTTTCTATTTTGATAGAATTGGTATAAGACCATGAGTCATTAGCACCACCTGAAACAACGACTGTAGAGCCATTGTACGAATAATTGTAAATGTTTCCAGCATTATTTCTGCTTAAAGTTCCCTCTTTTAATTTCCATTCACCGACCAAACGGGCTTTTCTTGATAAAAATGAAATAGCCGGATCGTTCTCGCCTTTTTTACATGATTGGAATGCAGGTATTACTAATACCGCAACTAAAATTACTAAAATTACTCTTCTCATAATTTGTTTTTTTAAGTTAATAAATGATTTTAGGTGCAAAATTAATTTTATATTTTCAATAAAAAAGTTAAATTTCATTTATTTTTAATTATTTATTATTTTTGATATGTCCGGTTTGTCAATAAATTATGCATAAAAACAGAATGGGAAGTCAGAACAGACAAAGGATTAGTAAATATGCGGCAGGTATTTATTTATTAATATGATAATAAGGAAGATAGTTATAAATTTCCATAATGTTAAAAATATTAATGAATAATTATCAGAAAAGGATTAATTTTGTAATTAATCGTAATTTTATTGAAATAAATTAAAGTATTAATTAAAAAATTGAGAAACATGAAAAAGTTAGTTCTTATTATCCTTGTAGCCTTTGTTGCTACAGCATTTGCGCCGGTTCAGGCTCAGCAGAAAGCAAAAAAAGAAGTTAAAACAAATGCATCAGTTTTTGAAAAAAGCCGTGGCGCTGATCCTAATATCAAAATGGATAAACCAACCAATGATACCAAAGCGGTGCAGCCTGAAAAATCAAGAGGTGACCTTTGTACCATAACCGTTAATAATTACACTCCATATGGTGTTGATATTTATGTTGACGGTGACTGGGTAGGTACTATTTCTGCTTATACCAAAGCATATACAACCACATATCCGGGCACCACGAAAATTTATGGTAAATCCATTGGCGGGACATTCTACTGGGGGCCGCAGACATTTGACTGCGAATACTCGTATACCTGGAATCTTTGGGAATAATATTCCAAAAGGAGTAATAAAGGACTGTCCTGCGAGGGCAGTCTTTTTTTTTATTTGATGGTAAAAAAGTACCATTGACTTATCATTTTATAAATATTATCTTTGTTACGTAATTAAAGTATTGCTTGTAGATTGTCGGCTTAATCAAATCAGAAAATTTATGCTAAAAAGAGTTTTTATAAAAGGCATGAGCAGATATGCTTTTTTTCTGCTATTATTTTTAATGGCTTCAATTTCATATTCTCAGACACGCAGGGCATTATTAGTCGGTATAGACGTTTATAAACCAGCCGATGTCCAAATGGCCGAAACCCGCGGTGGATGGTGCAACCTCGACGGTTGTGTCAACGATGCCAAAGCCATTGAGGAAATTATTATTTCACGCTTTGGTTTTGATAAAAAAAACATCAGTACCGTTTACGACCAGGAAGCAAAAAGAAAAAGAATTATTGAAGAACTGGGAAAGCTGATTGAGGTTTCTCAAAAAAATGATGTGGTGTTTATTTATTATGCCGGGCATGGTTCGCAGGTGTATAATTCTATGTCAAAGGAAGAATCAGGTGACATGAAAGATGAAAGCATCGTACCTGCCGACCTGCTTGATATACGCGATAAAGAACTGGCTGCACTTTTTAATAAACTTATCGATAAAGGTGTAGTTCTTACCTTGATATTTGATAGCTGTCACAGCGGTTCTATTGCACGCGGCAATAATCTGCCCGAAGCATTTAAAACACGTCATATAAATGGTAGTGCAATAGATGCCAGAGATCCCTCTGAGCCTCCCAAGCCTGAAGACCGCGGAGCCCTGGTGCTGTCGGCTGCCCAGCCTGAGCAGTTGGCCAAAGAAGCTGTTGATGATAACGGCAACCCGCATGGCGCCTTTACTGTAGCATTGATCAAAGCATTGAATTCCTCATCAGCAGGCGAACCGGTTGAAGTATTATTCCTGCGCCTTAAAGCCATTATGCAGGCTAACGGAAGCAACCAGGAACCCGTGATGGGCGCCGATAAATCAAGGCGCAGGCAGGGTTTGTTCGGCAATGACCTGACGAATATCAGTGGAAAAACTGTTGTTGCCATTTTGAAAAATAACGGCACAGAGAACATAGAAATACAGGGAGGCTGGGCCATAGGGCTTAATGAAAATTGCCAGCTGAAAAAATCAGATGGCAATGCCACTTTGATTATTACTAAAGTAACAGGAATGGCTAAATCTGTTGCTAAACTCACATCAGGGAGCGCTGATGAAGTTAAACCGGGCGACCTGTTCGAAGTTTCAACATGGTCGGCAGCTAATTCATCAAGCCTGAAAGTATGGTTTCCCCCAAACAGCTATACCTATCCCGAAATTCTGAAAATTGCTCAGGATGTGTCAAAGATTTCAGATAATAAAAGCTATACATGGATTAGCGATCCGGCTAAAACGCAACCTGATTATGTTATACAGTATTTCAATGGAAAATGGATTGCTTCCGGGCCGGAAAATAAAGTAATAGAAATGGGTACCAGCCCGACATCAGAAATGATCGTAAAAAAGATACCCAAAAATTCTTCAATATACCTCCAGTTGCCGCCGACAAAGGAACTGACTGACAAATTGCAGATAGGGACAGGTTCAGTAAACGACGCCATCGGTGTTGCAAAAAACAGTCATGAAGCCCATTATATACTTGTTGGAAAATTTATCGGAAATACCATAAACTATGCATGGATGCGCCCCAATGTAACTGAAGCCGATACTGCTTTTCTCGCGGCTACACCCATAAGGACCGACTGGGTTGAAATTAAGAATGCCGGGGATTTTCAAAAGGCTGCTGATAAACTTACTGATTTTACACTGCGGCTTGGAAAAATTAATTCGTGGCTTAATATTTCTTCGCCTCCCGATGACGGATCATTTCCATTTAGCCTCGCGCTGAAAAACACTGCTGACGGTAGCTACAAGACTTCAGGAGCGGTTTATAACGGTGAACAATACTCTTTGGTTCTAACTACAAACAAAGAACTGCTGAAGCAATGGACGGGGGAAAGCCGGTATGTATATGTTTTTATTATCGACATCAATGGAAAATCACAACAGATATTTCCTTCGCAAAATACCGGGAATGAGGGCAACAAACTTCCGGGAAATTCCTACGAAAATGAGGAGGAGATACCTTTAGGGAAAATTTCGTTCACCATCAGTGCTCCTTTTGGAGTCGATAGCTATTTCCTGGTTACTTCCGATGAAGCTGTAAATAATTTCCAGGCCTTTAATAACGAAGGTGTGGTTACTCCGAATAATACGCGTGGCGGCAGCGACCTGGATAAACTTTTAAACACCGTTGGCAGCGGATCACGCGGGATCAGCCAGAATACCACTCCTTTAAACTGGTCGGTTCAGAAGCTATTGATAAAAAGTAAAGAGAAAAAATAAATAATTGAAGAGTTGACACCATGAAAAAAACCTTTTGTTTACTATGTGTTTTGCTAAGTATAACCTTTCCGGCGTTTACCCAGACACAGCCTACAATTTCCGATATTCTTGAGAATGCCCTTGCATCCGTTGTTACGGTATCCGTTGAAAAGACCGAAGGCACCAAGCAGTTGCTGGGTTTTCGTGGCAATGAATCGGAAACCGCCTATGAGAAAATTCTTGATCTGAGCAATTCCAAAGGCTCTGGTTCGGGTTTTGTCATCGACAGGAATGGTAAAAAATATGTGATCACCAACGCTCATGTTATTGAAAATGCTTCCGAAATCTCGGGCAGCGTATTCATATATACCATTAACCGGACAAAATATGAAGCTAAAGTGGTGGGCGGCGATTCCTTTTATGATATCGCGGTTTTGGAATTTATCAAGACACCGGGAACCGAAGTGAAATCACTGACCTTTGCTTTAAAAACTCCACGTATCGGCGAAAAGGTTTATGCGGTGGGAAACCCGTTGGGTGAGTATCCGTATTCAGTTTCTGACGGTATCATCAGCGCTAAGAACAGGGTGCGCGATGGGCTTACGGGCAAATTCGGGTTTCTCCAAAGCACAGCCACTGTGATTTGGGGCAACAGCGGCGGGCCGCTGATCAATGAGAAAGGCCAGGTAGTAGGTATAAATTCACAAATAGCTTTTGCTGAAATGGGCGACGAATCCATATGGCAGCCACAGATCAACTTTGCACTCGAAGGCACGCTCAGCAAGCGTATTGTTGATAATATCATAACTGATAACGGACGCGTGAAACGTGCTTACCTGGGAATTGAAGTAAAGCAGGATTATGAGTATAACCAGTATTCAACAACAACGAAGGATGGCTGGGAACTTATTGACAGCCTGCCTGTGATTTCCGGCATCATCCCCGGCTCGCCTGCTTCAAAGGTGATAAACGATAAAGCCGGATATAAAATTCTTAAAGTAAATGGCGTTGATGTCCGTAATGTTGAGGAAGTCCTCGGTGAACTTGAGTCGGCAAGCCCATTGTCCGTAGTAACCCTTACCTTGAAATACGGCTCTTCTGTAACTAGCTACAATATTACAACCGAAGAATTGACACCGCAACGCCTGGAAGATATTGCAAAATCTGCAATTGAAAAAAATGGTAGCGATGTTAAGCTTACATCACCCGATAATACAGCTCTTATTACTTTTGGCGGGTATTCAGAAGGTGCCGACGGCAGAAATACCGGCAATTTAAAAAGTGTAAAAATGAGGGGAGAGGAGATCAATTATGGTACGTGGCGAATACAGGCTGCCGGGTATGACGGGGAAAAATTCAAATCAATGTGGAGGGTAAAATCACTGAGCGATCTTGGCGCCGCTATCAGGCTGACGGCGTCGCTCGGAACCCTCGACTTATACCTTTCGCTTAAAGAAGCCGGCAATGATAATGTAAAAGTTAAGCGGATCTCACTTGGCGGCAGTAATTCAAATTTGTGGAAATCCTTGTTATGGTATTGATAAACCGTATAAAATTATGAGAACAATAAAAGTCATACTGGGCATAATATTCATTGCGTTGTCCTTTCCTCTTTTTGCACAGACTAAAGGCGTCAGCAATATACAATCGGGGCAAACCCAGATGGGGAAAAATGTCAGGGCGATCATTGTCGGCGTATCCAGTTATAAGAATATCCAGAAACTGCAATATGCCCATTCTGATGCATACAGTTTTTATAAGTACCTGATTTCTCCTGCCGGCGGTAATGTCGATTCAAACAATATCATTCTTTTACTTAATGATAAAGCCACTGCAGGTAAGATTTATGCCGCCCTTGAGGAAATGCTGGAAATGGCAAAAGAAGGCGATGAAGTCATATTTTATTTTTCGGGCCATGGCGACCTCGAAACTAAAACGATCAGGCAAAATGGTTTCCTGCTTTGCTATGATGCACCCATAGCGGCATATATGACCGGTGGAACTATTGGAATCAATTATCTTCAGGATTACCTGTTAACGTTTGTTGAAAAAAACAAATGCAAAGTATTACTCATTACGGATGCCTGCCGCTCGGGAAAACTTGCCGGGGGTGTCGAAGGCGCAAAAATGACGGCAGCAGCCTTGCAGGAGCAATGGCAGAATGTCACCAAAGTGCTTTCTTCACAGGCAGGAGAATTGTCCTATGAAGATAAAAAATGGGGAGCAAATGGCGGCGGTGTGTTCACATACTATTTGCTGCGAGGAATGGAAGGATTGGCAGATATGAATAACGATAAAAAAGTAACCACATCAGAGCTGCTGGTTTATCTTCTTCAAAATATACCGCGCGAAACAAAATTTGTTCAAAATCCCAGTATCAACGGAGATATGAATTCTGTCCTTTCCGTTGTTGATAGGGCAACATTAGCAAGTCTTATGAATGAGCAGGGTAAGACGGCAACAGAAAATCAGCTGGCATATAAAGGCTTTGAAGACAAGATTCTTGAACAACTTGATTCAAATATTCGAAAGGAATATAGAAACTTTGAGTTTAGCATCAACCGCAACCTGTTGATTGATTCAATTGAAAGCCATGCCAGTGCCTGGACCATTTATGAAAAACTTAAAGAGAACAAAGATGCCGCGGCTATTATCGGCAATATGAAAAGAACCCTGCTGGCTGCATTGCAGGACAAAGCACAGATCGTTATCAATAATTATCTGGCCGGACAGGAAATACCCGACAGTATCGATCTTAACAAGGCTTATTATGAACTGGAATACGCTTTTAACCTCATCGATGAAAGCTATATTCTGTACAAAGACATCAAGGCGCGTTACCTGCTTTTAAAGGCCTGCCTGTATGAGACCGATGATAACAAAATCATTGATATCCTCAATGAAGCTGTTACGCTGCAACCCGATGCCGCTTTCGGATATTTCCTGATGGGCTCTTCATACAGTGATCTAAAGAAGTATGACCTTTCAAAAAAATATTATAATAAAACACTTGAATTAACCCCACGCTGGGCTTATGCCTGGAACAACCTGGGAACCGTATATACAGCTGAAAACATGGATGATTCTGCGATGTATTTTTACAACAAAGCCATCGAGTTCAAGATTGATATGCCGGAACCTTACTATAATCTGGGTTTGAGCTATTATAATAAAATGGAATATGATAAAGCCATCAGCTATCACCAAAAATGCCTGGCAATAAAACCCAATTATGCAAGTGCCTATTCAAGTATGGGCTGGTGCTATTATGATCGTGAAATGTATCAAAAGGCCCTTGACATGTTTGCAAATGCTGAAGAGAAAAAGCCCGGCAATAAAGAATATAAAACAAGTATAGCGCTGTGTTATATTAAACTCAGCGATCCCGACAAGGCAATTAAAATACTGCAGGACGTACTTAAAAACAATGATAACTATGCACGCGCACTCTATAATATGGGCCAGGCCTATGAAGCCAAAAAAGTGTTTGATAAAGCCATATATTATTATAAACGGTCAGCGCTGATAGATACCTCGTATTGTACTGCGTACAGCAAGATTGGCGGGATTTTCCTTTATAGCCTGAGTGATTATGTTAATGCGGAAGATTACTATAACAAGTATCTGAAATTCCGTCCTAATTCGGCCACAACACAGGTAAATATCGGCAATATTTATTATTACCAGGATAAATATACAGATGCCATGAACTATTACCATAAAGCTGTTACCCTGGATACAGCTTATGTGCAGCCCCTGTTATATACTGCACAGTGTTTGACCGAAATGAAAAAGTATGCGGATGCCGCCGATTATTGCTATAAAACCCTGAAGATTAATCCGCATTATGGAGATGCTTACATCGAGCTTGCAAGAATACAAAAGGTTCAGAAAGAATACAACAAGGCCGTGCAGTTATATTTGAAAGCTGCTGAAATCGATACCTCTGCATATAGGGCTTATTATAAAATTGCCGATATGTACCTGTATGATATGGCATCATATGATACGGCCATTATTTTTTACAACAGGTATATCCAAAAAAAATCAAATAACAGCGATGCGTATTTAGGACTGGGTACATCTTATTATTACAAACAACAGTATGATGAAGCCCTGGAAAATTATCTAAAGTCTTTACAGGTTGATTCTACTTATGAAGGGACCTGGTTTAACATCGGAAACACCTATTACAAAAAAAAGGAATATCAAAACGCTGAAAAATATTTCCTGAAAACCCTTGAAATGGATTCTTGTTATGGTTTGGCTTGTTCAGGATTGGGAGATTTGTATACTGACTGGCAAAAATACGATCAGGCGATTCCTTATTATCTGAAAGCGATGCAGTGTGATAAAAAATATGAATACTGCTATTATTCAATAGGTGTTATATATGGTAACTATTTGAAAGAATACGATAAGGCAATTGAATATTATAATAAGTATATAACATATGCTCCTGACCGTTACCTGGGTTACCAGGGGCTGGGCTACGTATACCTGCGACAGGATAAGAACAAGAAAGCGGAGCAGTATTTCCTGACTTCAATCCAGAAAGAACCTGAAGAACCATGGGTATATTATAATATGGCTTGTTTCTATTCGCTCATCAGTGATCCGGCCAATGCACTCAATTACCTTGAAAAGGCCTTGCAAAAGGGCTTCGATAATTTTGATCATATCAGCACCGATACCGATATGGACAACATCAGGAGTTTGCAGGGATTTAAAACGTTGATTGAAAAGTATAATAAAGAGAAATAGCTGAGGTTTCAGCTTGTATAAGCAAGTCAAACTGTGCTGTTCCGATTCTATCGGAACGTGCCGAACTGTGGACTTGTAGTTTGTATATAAACACTTTGTCGATCAGTAAACTTATTTTAGAACGAGACATCTGGTTTTTCCAATCCTATTCTTTTACAAATTTCCTCACTATGGTGCCTTCGGGCGTGTTGACCTTTATAAAATACATTCCTTTTGCAAGGCTGCCGATTTCAAGTTGATTTCCCGAGAGCTGTTTTACGAGCAACAATTTGCCGCTCACATTGTAGATCATAACCTGCGAAATATCTGTAACGCCGTCAATGTATAAGGTATTGCGTACCGGGTTGGGGTAAATAATAACAGAAGCTTTACCGCTATTATCACTCACTCCTGTTGTCAGGATGCTTATTACATTTGATGCGCCTGAAGTGCACCCGTTTATATTCGTAATAGCATAATAATCGCCATTTTCTGCAGGTAAGTAATCCTGACTAGTTCCATCCTCAATCAGCCCGTTTTGATTATACCATTGATAACTACCGGCAGCCGGGCAATGTAAAGTGAATCCGTTTAAGGTAATTACAGGGGTAAAGGATGAACATAACCCATAGTTAACAAAATAATTATGGGTTCTTTCATTTATTATGGTATATGATCCTCCAACATATAATATATTATAAAAATATGATATGACATTCACAGTGTTATTGGCGTCCGGATCCCAAAGAGTTGCATATCCCGAGGTTTTATCAATTTCCGCAATCCTGTTTCTGTTTTGTCCTCCAATACTTGTAAATTTACCGCCTGCAAAGATA
>CAZVKJ010000046.1:0-30506 GCA_964626855.1 uncultured Bacteroidales bacterium | reverse complement strand
CTCCTGCGCAAGTTTCATTTGCCGGCACGCTGTCGCAGTTTCTGACGATGTTTAAGTTAAAAGCAGCATTGGCATAGCCGGTTGAATACCAGCTGCCACATTCAATATAATAAGTGGTACCGGCATCCATGTAAACGGTAACCATCGGGTCACTTCCTCCATATTCCTGGTCACCCACAGCAACGACAGTTCCGGTACAACAGCTACCGGAATAAATTTTCAGGTAAGTGTCTCCGTCGCTGAGGCCCATGTCAATAGTGTATGAACCGCTTGCAGCGGGAGCAAAGGAATAGAAAACATCAAAATAGGCTAATCCTGAACAATCGTTGGTGCATCCGAGTATTCCGCTGGTATGATACGAACTGGTTGTGGGAGAAATAGTCACAGCCCCTGCACAGGTTTCATTTACAGGCACGCTGTCGCAGACACGGAAAAGGTTGAAGTTATAAGCGGCATTTGCATAAGTTTCGGATGAATAATAGCTCCCGCATTCAAAATAGTACATGGTACCTGCATTTAAGGTCAATGTTACTTGCGGATCAGCACCACCATATTCATCGTCGCCCGAAGCAACCAAGGTGCCGGTGCAGCAGGTTCCGGAGTATATTTTCATGTAAGTATCGCCATAGCTATCACCCATATTCACCGTGTATGTTCCGGTTACATTTGGTGTGAAGCGGTAGAAAACATCATGATATGCTACTCCTGCACAGTCGTCGAGACATCCGAGAACACCAGATGTGCTGTATGAAGAAGTAGTAGAAGATATATTTGTTGCTCCCGCACAGGCTTCGTTCGATGGGCACGTGCATACAACAAGCTTGTAATCCTCATACTCACCGTAATATGCGGGTCCGCAGGGCGTTATAATACCTGAATAACTGTTGGCAACCCTCATCCTGTATGGGCCGGGCGCTGTTCCTGCAGGAATGGTGTAATTCAGAGTATATCCAGTGGTATACCCTGTGGTTGCGAGAAGAGTCTCACCTGTATCGAGGTAATCACCGTCACTGTTCCAGTCAACCCATATATAATAATGGTGCGTACTTGTGCTGGTTGTCAGTGCAATCGTAATAGCCGATCCTGCAGAGGCTATGCAGGAATAAGTGTTGTAATAATTGCTGTATCCATTGGTAGCAAATGTTGTGGTATTGTCAATATTCTGAACGCCACCTGTTGTTGTTACATTGGTAAGGTAATATGAGGTAGAATAAATCAATCCCATAGGTGATGAGCAGCTAAAATACAACCCGATGTTGGGGCGGTTGGTATTAACTCCGTTATAAGTGGGAGAAGTCATTGCACAGCCTGTTTCATTGTCAGTATATCCGTAATGATGCAGATTAGCAGTAGTAGTGGAATAATAAACCGAAGAGCTTGAAGTGTAACTTGTATTGTCAAAACAAACCTGGATTAAAAGGTTTGAAGATCCGTTCCAGGCAAAGGGAGTATCGAGGAACAACCATTGCCATCCCGTTCCGGCCGGAGTGTATGATGAATTTGAATATACGGTGGTCAGTCCTGTTTCATAAGTCGTTGTTAATTCCGTGATAGCGGTCTGTTTCATGGAAACAGTAAAACCGCTCATGGCAGGGCTTCCTATAGAGAATATATTCAAACCGAAATATGTGATGGTGCCTGCCTGAGCTCCTGCAGCGGTGAGTTCACTGGCAAGGATCAGCATTTGATGCCTGCCGTCCATATATGATGTGGAATAGGGAGTAACAGCGTTCGATGCTGAATATGAGGTGCCGGATCCAATCGTGATCGTTTGCCCCCAGACTCCTGTATTGGCGACGAAAACCATCAGGGCCATAAAAGCAAGTAACTTTTTCATTAATGCCCATGTTTTTTTGTGAATAATGGTATTTGTTTTCATATTGATAAGTTTTATATTTTTTAAATATTTAGAATTATCATGGATTATTTGTTTGGCTGACCGCTTGAGGATTGTAGAAATTGCTCATATTCCCCGGGATAGTTTTTTATCCACTCAGCTTTTTTTGCAGCGTAGTCGGCATCGTCCATGTATGGAGCATGTTCAGCTACTTTTATATGAGGTTTTTTCTCAACCCGCGTTGTTCCATTTGCTTCTGAACCTGCTTTTGAATTTTGAATTGTATTGTTTTCAATTTGTACTGTAGTACGGGCATCAGTATTATTATCAAGAATTAATTCAGGTGTTTTTTGAATACTATTGTTTATGCCGGTGTTAAGGCCGGTATTGGTTTTTACTGATTTTTCAACCAAAGCATTATACTCTTCGGGATAATTTTTCATCCACTCAAGTTTCTTGGCATCATAATCCGGATCATTGATATCCGGTGCATGTTCGGCAACTTTTTGCTGAACATTTGCTGATGGTTGATTTGTTTTCTGAGATGTTTTGATGTTCTGTCCATTATTGGATGAAGCTTTTGACATGCATTCCTTGTATTCTTCGGGGTAGTTTTTCATCCATTCCTGTTTTTTGGCTTCATAGTTGGGATCACCCATTTCAGGAGCATGTTCAGCAATTTTTTGATGAATGTTTGCAGAGTTTTGATTATAGGTAGGATAATCAGATGTTTTTAAACCAGGATTGGATTCATTTGATTTTATCATCCATGCATTGAATTCATCCGGATAGTTTTTTGCCCATTCTTCCATTTTATTTCTGAAATCAGGATCATTGATATTGGGAGCATGTTCTCCAAATATGTCCGGAGCGCTAAAAGTGTTTGAATTTGAATTAACTGCTTGATTATTTTGCACAGAGGTGAGGGTGGTGGTATTGGTCACAACCTGGATTTTTCCATTATTGGCATCCCCCGGACGTTGGGAATCAGGCAGGTTGGTTGTGTTTTGAGATTTACCGACGGAAATTGCCAAAAGAAGAATTCCCATCATAAGTACCATGCGTAAGCAAAAAAGTTCGCCGGACTGTTTTTTCATTGTAACTGGTTTTTTTTTCATGGAGATTGAATTTGGGTTTTATAATTTATGTAAATAAAAAAATTAATGTTAATTAAAAACTAAAAAGGAGTTAAAATTAAAAAATATTAATTTATTTGAATGAATAGCAAATTTATGAAATAAAATGTTAAATTGAAAGAGCTATTTTCAATTTGTTGATAAAAAATATTCAAAATGAGCTTGATGTGATGCAAATGATTATTTGTCAACAGTATAAAATTGAAAATAAAACTGACCGCCAAGTAGCAGTGCTTTATTTTAAAAATTGACCCAAAACGCAGTTATAGTTTAAAAAATGTCTGCATTCTTTTAGAAAAATGTGATAAATTGATAAAAAACATATATGTATTGATATTTAATGCTTTAGGTGTATAAATCGCATCTGTGTTAACAGTAGGAACAATTTTAAAGGCCATACCCTTAAAAGTGGTCCTGATATACCAGATTATGTTCTGAATTATTTGCCAATTATTCCCCGGCTCGATGTTGGAAATTTAAACCTTAATATGGTTTTATAACCGTATTTGCTGACTTTTACGGAATAAACGTTTTTATTAGAGTAATAAAGTCAGCATATTGGATATTGAGCAGTTTTATGTTTTGTCAAAAACAGTTGAATTAGCTTAAGAAGGAGGCTGAATTTTTACCGGAGTTAAATACTTACAGTCTGAAAAGTTCTTTTGCGTTGGCCGTTGTCTGTTCGGCCACAGCCTGGATGCTTAAATTTTTTAATTGCGAAATAGCACCGGCAATAATTGCGATATAACTGCTTTCATTTCTTTTGCCCCGGAAAGGGACCGGAGTAAGGTAGGGGGCGTCAGTTTCAAGCACAATATGTTGAAGGTCGAAATATTTAACTACTTCAGCCATAGCAGCGTTTTTATAGGTAACAACACCTCCAATGCCCAGATAAAATCCCATTTCTATCGCCTGGTGTGCTTCCCTTATATTGCCGGGGAAACAATGAAAAACGCCTTTTAATTTTTTATGTGAGAATTTTTTTAATATTGAAAATACCTCATTAAGCGATTTCCGCGAATGAATTACCAACGGGAGATCATATTTTAAGGCAAGCTCAATATGAAAAATGAAAGAATCAACCTGTTCCTGATAATAAGTTTTATCCCAATAAAGATCTATCCCCGTTTCCCCGATGCCATAAAATTTGTACTCAGATATTATCTTATTAATATTTTCTAATTCGGAACGATAATCATTTTTTACTGATGTGGGATGTAATCCAACCATTGGCAGGCAAACGTCAGGAAATTTTTTATGCAACTCAAGCATCCCGGGCCTGCTTGAGCTGTCGATATCGGGCAGGAGAAGCCTGTTTACATCAGCTTCAATGGCATTTTGAATAACATGGCCGATGTCTTCTGAAAACTCTTCAGCATAAAGGTGTGTATGTGTATCAATCAACATCCTTGTTGCCTGTTTTTTTCGGCATAGTAATTAAAATTTGAACAAGCCATATTTGAGAATGCAAAAAATTGCCCTGAAGCCGTCCTTCCAGTTTATTTTTTTTCCTTCAGCGTAGGTGCGGCCATAATAGGATATGCCTACTTCGTAGATGCGGATTTTTTTTATCCTGGCAATTTTTGCAGTGATCTCCGGTTCAAACCCAAAACGGTTTTCACATAATCTGACCGATTGAATGATCTCTCTGCGAAACAGCTTATAGCAGGTTTCCATATCGGTCAGGTTCAGGTTGGTGAAGATGTTTGAAAGCCTTGTCAGAAAACGGTTTCCGATAGAGTGCCAGAAAAATAATATACGGTGAGGTCTGCCGCCGACGAACCTGGAGCCATAGACAACATCAGCAAAATCTGTAATAATAGGTTCAAGAAGAATATTATATTCCTCAGGATCGTATTCAAGATCTGCGTCCTGGATGATTACATAATCGCCGGTGGCTTTTTGAATACCGGTATGTAATGCCGCCCCCTTCCCCATATTTATTTCATGCTTTACATAAATGATATTCAGATCGGGATTGGCATCCATATATGCCTGTATAGCTTCTTCGGTATTATCTTTTGAGCAGTCATTTACTATTATAATTTCTTTTTGAATACCGAACAATAAATTAACAGCCTTGACCTTGTCAAGTATTAAATGTATCGTTTTTCCTTCATTGTAAGCAGGAATTATAACGGACAATACAGTCATAACAAAGATTGAATTTGTACAAAGTTATTAATATTAAGCAATGTATATCCATTTATTTTATAAAACAGAATTTTTGTTCCATAAATTCGTTTGTATCTTTGCTGAAATTTCCGATACATGCACCTTAAACACCGCCTGTTTTTTTTATCAGGGCTGACGCTGGTTTTTGCTACTTTTTATATCTACCTGGTTTATGATCAGAAATATAATGAATTTTATCCTAAGCCACCTGTTGTTGATATTTTGATTCCTGCATACGACAGCACAACTTATAAAAATGTATTCCGGTTTAATTTTGATAATATTTCAGATAGCCTTATCATTTGTAAAGAACGCGCCCGGTCAGGAAACAATGCTCTTAAAGTTGAAGGAAAAAATAGTTACAGCCCTGCTGTCTGCGTAGGATTAATGAATACGGGCGACAGTGTTGCCGAAGCCCGTTTCGGGGCATGGATATTTGCCGGCGATACCTCAAATGATTTTAAAGGCAAGCTGATGTTTCAGATTGTTGATGCTTCAAATGAGCTTAAATATTCAGCAGCATCGGATATTTCAGAAACCAGGCAAGGCAGTGGAAAGTGGATATTTGTTTGCGGTAAGGCTGAGTGGAAAGATGTTGAAGTAAATCATGATGACATTGTAAAAGTATATTATTGGAACAATTGTAAAAACACGGTATATATTGACGATGTTGTTGTTGTGCTTGGAAAACAGGCTGTAAAAGGGGAGAAGCCGCTGGTGGACAATACCTCAAAAGATTATACATATACCGGAATCAGGAATCAGCCGCCTTACCCGACGGTTTATTTCGAAAAGAGTTTTGTTACGAATAATTCAACGGCTCTTAAATCCGGAGTCAATGATTCCTTAGTGTTAAAGGCTACGGATACTTTTATTTGCGGGCATTTTGCCAGTATTGCAGGCGGCGGAGACCAATTGCTGATGTTACGAAAAAATAAATTAATGGCATTACTTTGGTTCGACAATCAAAGATTGCAGTTTTATTACAACAAAGTACAGGATAATTGCCTGGAAGATCCCGGCCAATCATTTGTCTGTTCGGCAATGGACCTGGACGGTGATGGGCTGGATGAATTTATTGTCTGCTCAGGGCCTAAAACTCAGATGTTGAGAATTTACAAAATCCGGAATGATAAGCGTGGCCTGGAAGAATTATATGAAGCCGATCTTCAGACTCTGAATATTTTATGTCGGGTTAAACAACTTGAACCGTTTGCAGGTAAGGGGAAATCGGGCGTAAGCCTTATGGCACTTGATGTACATGGTAATATACATATGCTTGGATATAAGAACAAAACATTAAAGACAATTTATACACAGCATATTCCGGAAGCTGATGAGAACATTTATAAATGCAAAATGGTGCGGGGAAATTTTATTAATGCTAAATCAGGTAATGATGTCTTACTTTTTTATTCGGAGAAGAAATCAGGAAAATGTTTTTTTAAAATATTAAATGAGGATAATGATACTCATTTGTTCGAAACAAAAATGCAGGGAGATTTTACTGCTAAGTGTGATACATTGTGCCCGGAAAACAGCTATTTTACATGCGATATAGATCATGACAACGTTGACGAGATTATATCGTATTCAAACGGCTGGAGGTATGATACCAAACTGGTAAAGATGGACAAGGATGGTTATGTGATTATGGCAAACATCGATTTTAAAGGGTATCCAAAGGATTTTAATCCTAAGTACTTTGATAATTTGAAAGTGATTTCAGGAAAATTTGCTGGCAAAAACAGTATTTCGCTCCTGACAATTTGCGAGCCTGGTTATAGTTCAATCCTGGCTTCCTGCGGGTTGAGACCATATATTGGTGTATTTAGTTATATGAAATAAATTTTGATCATGATTCGATTCCTGAGAAATATTCCTGCCGTCATACTTTGCATACTGATATTTGTTTCATGCCACAGGGGTGCAAAGTTTTCAAAGAATACTTTTGAGGTTCGTGATTTTAATACGCTCACAAACTGGCATACATCAACAACAGGTAAATCTTTGGAAAAGCTTATTTATCTTGATTATGCCGGTGCGACTGAGGGTTTTACCATTCCCTCGGTTCATCAAACGCCTGACGGGTATTTTGATTTTGAATTTTCACTTAAAAATCTTGCCGGCACTCCACAACGGTTTTATTATAACCTGTACTACCAAAATGAAAGTTATAAATTCCCGGAATGTGAAAGGGACAGTAACAGGGAGAATCCGCTATCTGTTGAAAATTTTTATGGCTGCAGGAATGCTGATTCTTCTGGATTTGCGGTTACTCCTGAAATTCCTGACGATGGCAAATTTCATAAAATTAAATTTAAGATGCGGATCAGCGGAAACCCGCGTAATGAAAAAAGATATTATGATAAAGATATTAATCAGCGGTGGAAAAGGAACCCCAGAACAGGGGAGTACAGTTTTCTGCTGGTTGTTACGGTTGCTGAAAATATCACTAAAAAGGTGGTTCCGGATTATATCTCCGACATCAGCCTCATGAACAATAATGAATTTGTAAACCCTTACTACTATTTTCTGTATGGTGAAGGCAAAAGCATCAGTAATTTAATCAGTATATCATCCGGCAATAATCTCAAAGTAATTGCGCAACCGTCATTAGATATGGGGGTTTATGTAAATCCTGAAGATTATAATCCGGACAAACTGCTTCCGGCGGTTACACGGTATTGTGGTAGCAGCGATGATTTATATAAAAATGCCGCGTTGAAACCCTTTGTCAGTTATATCGACAGGTCGTCGCAGTTTGCCAATATTCCTGTGATTGCAGATGTACTGGATAATCATTATTCGTTGAGGGATTTTAACTGGAACAGGGCCTACTTCAAGAAAGAGGAAATGATAACAACGAAGCCTGTCAGTTCTGATTGCCCATGTGCGCAACTTGAGGTTGATACATTGAAACCTTCTGTTACCGTACGGAATCAGGCAACTCATTATGGCGAATGGAAGAAATTCAGCACCGGCCTGATGACAAGACACGGTTTCACTTACGGAAAGTATACTGTTAAGGTTAAATTGACGGAATTGCTTAACAAGTCAGGTGTATGGAACGGGATCACCAATTCGGTGTGGCTGGTGTCGCAGAAAGATGAGCCCTGGAATAATTGCCGGAAATGCCGGAAAGAGGGATATATTTCAAAATACTGGCATGCCCAAAATAACGAACGCTCAGAATTTACAGGGTATTCTGAAATTGATTTTGAGATTCTTAAAACGATTAATTATTGCCCGCTTTATCAGTTTCCTCCTGCGTATTATTACCCGCTTGCCAGCCGGTACAACATTTCGGGCTGGGATATTCCCATGCCTTCGGCGTTGCAGCCCGATTCGGCCAACGTTATGGTTTGTTGCACCAACTGGGATATGGCTTGCCCTGACCCTGATAAATATGATGTGGGCTGCAAACCGGTCAACTATGGCAATAAGACGTTTCTGGCTCATCGCTGGGATTACTGGTATAAAGCATTGAGCGAGCGGTCTCCCGCGCCCGATGATGTGCTTTTTGCAGGGGATTATTATTATTTTCAGATCGAATGGAATCCGGAAGATATTATCTGGCGTATGGGCCCGGAAAAAGATAAGCTGAAAGTTATTGCTTATATGAATTCATCAATAACCTGCATTCCCAATAACCAGATGATACTGGTAATTTCGCAGGAATTTCACGATACAATGTGGTGGCATGGAAGCCCGTTTGAACAGGGCTTTATTCCTTTTCCCGAGAAAGACCTGCCAGGAACCCTTTATGAGATAACTATTGAGTAGTTATAGAGGACAACAGCCATTAACCAGGCCCCCCTTCTGGCTCATAGCCGGTCCGTCAAAAAAGGCTTGTGGCTAAGTTGCTTATTTTTGAACTACGATCTTTTTGGTAAAATTAAAAGAACCACATGAAACACGCAGCAATAATAACCCGGAAGGAATGTTTGCATCATGTAAATTAATATAATGAAACGAACCTGTTGTCACAGCGCTATAAACATGAGAACCCTGAACAGTATATATATCCAGCTTAACCTGCTCCTTTAGTTGTGGCATAGAGACATCAATAAAATCTTTCGCGGGATTGGGGTAAATAAAAATATTATTTAATAAATCATATTTCTGAATTTGTTCTGTTGATTTCTGATGTCGTCTGAAAAACATCCATACCTCCATGGCTTCTGAGATATCATTTTCCGGCAGGTCTAAAAGCCCATGCCCGGCGCCATTCATCCTGTAAAACAATACTTCAGATTCGGGGCTGCCATTCGTATAATCAAACCTGTCGATGGTAATATTATCAGCTGCAATATCAGGCAAGGCTGTATACTCAGGAGTCGGGTTGCAACCATTATTCAGCACCCAGAAATGAACCAGTGAATCGGCATCAATACCATAAGGATTCAGTATATAAAAAACGGTATTGTCCAGTGTGCCGTGAAAATGTGCTATGGGCAGGGTGCAACCCGGATTTAGTTCTGTAATGGCCGAACCAATAGTTCCCGACATGGAAGCAAAAGCTGCAAATTTCTGGTTCGATTGCAGCGCCATGCGCTCGGTCATAAATCCCCCCATTGAAAATCCGCAAATATATATACGTGTCGGATCTATGGAATAATTTGCTTCTGCCGTATCAACAAGTGCATTCATAAAGCCAACATCATCAATGGAAGCATTGGGATAGTATCCAAGTGTTCCGGCACCCGAGTTCCAGGCAGTGCCAACAATCAGGTCTGAAATCCCCTGCGGGCTGATCACTATGATATTGGCTGTATCGGCAATATTGCTGAACCTGGAGCCGAAATAATCCATATCGTTGACTACTCCATGGAGCGTAAGCAAAAGCGATGCGGGAACAGAAGGGTCATAATTCGGTGACAGGTACACTTTATACTCTCTGGTAATACCACCAAATTCAAAGGATTTGTATGTCCATTGTGCATGTAAACTTGTACATATCATGAATAGTACAACCGGTAAAAGAATACGATTTTTCATCCTGTTTTTTTTAATATGACATTTGCGCGTCGCATTAACAGCGCAAAGTTGCCTGTGAAAGTATAAATTAATTTTCAATAATAATCTTTTCAGTGTGATTAAATGAAACGCCTGATACCCTGATCAGGTATACCCCATTGCATTTTTTTATATTTTTTAAATTTATATAATGAGATGAATCCTTTATAATAGCAGAATATATCAGTTCGCCCAGGTTTGTAAATAGCTCTATTTTTGCTTTTTCCACTGATGATGGAATAATGACATCAATGAAATCAGTGGCAGGGTTTGGATAGATAATAATATTCTGGTCAATGGAACGCTTCTGCATACCCAAAGTGGTATTCTGGTGCCGTCTGAAAAACATCCACACCTCCATGAGTTCGGTCATATCGTTGGCGGGTTGGTATAAAATATCATGGCCGGCGCCGTTCATCCGGTAAAACAGAACTTCCTGGTCCGGGTTTAAGCCGTTATAAGTAAATTTATCAATAGTGATGTTGTCGGCTGCAGCATCGGGCAAGCGCACCGAATCCGGGGCATTGGTACTATTATTATTTAATGTCCAGAATTTTACGAGTGAATCGGCATCAATGCCGAATTCATTACCTGTATAATACACTGTTGAGTCTGAAGTGCCGTGAAAATGTGCTATCGGGACGGATCGTCCGGGGTTATATACAGATATTGCACTTCCTATAGTTCCCGACATGGAAGCAAAGGCGGCAAAATTCTGGTTCGATTGCAGCGCCATGCGTTCCGTCATAAACCCACCCATTGAAAATCCGCACAGGTAAACTCGTGACGGATCAATCGAATAATCTGCTTTTGCGGCGTCAACAAGGGCGTTGATAAAACCGACATCATTTACTGAAGCATTCGGATAATAAACACCTGCATAGCCGGCGCCGGAATTCCATGCTGTTCCGGCCAAAGGGTCTTCAATGGCCTGGGGGCAAATGATGATGATATTTGCGGTATCTGCAATATAATTAAATCCCAGCGTGCTGAACCCCATCATATTATCGCCCAATCCGTGCAGGGTGATCACCAGGGAGGCCGGCACCGCAGGATTATAGGCCGGTGGCACATATATCCGGTATTCCCTCGTTGTGGCATCAAAAACAAATGATTTATTTATCCATTGGGCACTGCCGGACATGACCATTGAAACAAGCAAAATAAAAAATAATAATTTTTTTACCATGTTAATAATGTGTTTAATTCCTGACCCGTGATTCTATAAAAAATACGTAACAAAAATATCTCAGCCTGATCAATTAAAAAAGTTTTATTCAAATAATATTTTTAGAAATTTGAAGTTTTAGATTAGGTGTTTTTTTACACGCTAATTAACATTTTTTAACAAAATATCACTTGAAATAAGATATGTGGTTATTATAAATTTGTGCCCCCAAAAACAAAAGTATTATGCAGGAAATAATTGATATCAGAGAGCTTAATGACCGTATTCAACGTGAGAGTGCGTTTATAGATATGGTCAACATGGAAATGTCAAAGGTGATCGTTGGCCAGAAACAAATGATTGAACGTTTGCTTATCGGCTTGTTATCAAACGGACATATTTTACTTGAAGGTGTGCCCGGCCTTGCCAAAACGCTTGCCATCAAATCGCTATCGAGTGCTATAGACGCCAGGTTTAACCGCATACAGTTTACGCCCGACCTGCTTCCTGCCGACCTTGTAGGGACGATGGTTTACAGCCAGAAAAAAGAGGAGTTCAATGTGCGTAAGGGACCAATTTTTTCAAATTTTATATTGGCTGATGAGATCAACCGTTCGCCGGCAAAAGTACAGAGCGCCCTGCTCGAAGCTATGCAGGAACGCCAGGTGACTATCGGCGACACCACCTTCCAGCTCCCGGAACCATTCCTGGTACTTGCTACTCAAAACCCTATTGAACAGGAAGGCACCTACCCGCTGCCTGAAGCCCAGGTCGACCGTTTTATGCTGAAAGTGATTATTGGCTACCCGAGCAAAGATGAAGAAAAACTCATCATGAGGCAGAATGTTGGGAACAAGACCATTTCGATCAATCCGATCATAAAAACAGATGATATCATCAAAGCCCGGGCAATAGTTCGTGAAATTTACATCGACGAAAAAATTGAAAACTATATCACCGATATTGTTTTTGCAACGCGTTACCCGGCAAAATATAACCTGAAAAAATTTGAAGGCCTGATCAGCTATGGCGCTTCGCCACGTGCCAGTATTTACCTGGCCCTTGCCGCAAAAGCCTATGCCTTTATCAAACGTAAAGGCTATGTATATCCCGAGGACATCCGGGCCGTGTGCCATGATGTGCTTCGCCACCGTATCGGGCTGACTTATGAAGCCGAAGCCGAAAACATTACTACCGAAGAAATCATAAATGAAATTCTTAATAGCGTTGAAGTGCCATAGGATTAATCGGTGTATTACAAGCTATACGGGGAGTAAGAAGGCTATAGAGTTACTTAAAAAATTAATAATCGGAAATTTTCACAATAACATATAAAGTGGAAACATCGGAATTGTTGAAACGGGTTCGTAAGATTGAAATTAAATCGCGTGGGTTGACCAACCAGATCTTTTCGGGGCAGTACCATAGCGCTTTTAAAGGCCGTGGTATGGCTTTCAGCGAGGTCCGCGAATACAACTACGGAGATGACATCAGGTCTATTGACTGGAATGTTACGGCTCGCTTCAACCATCCATATGTTAAGATATTTGAAGAAGAGCGCGAACTAACTGTAATGCTTCTTATCGATGTGAGCGGCTCAAATAATTTCGGGACACAGCAGATGCTGAAATCAGAAAAAATTACGGAAATAGCCGCTGTGCTTGCCTTTTCAGCTATACAAAATAATGATAAGGTGGGCGTGGTTTTTTTCAGCGACCGCATCGAAAAGTTTATTCCGCCTAAGAAAGGCACGTCTCATATATTGCGCATCATACGCGAACTGGTTGATTTCAGGCCACAAAGTAATCTTACAAAGCTATCCGAGCCCTTACGTTTTCTCACCAACGCTATAAAAAAGCGCTGTACGGCATTTCTGATCACGGATTTCATGGACACCAATTTCAGCGATGCCATCAAAATTGCATCACGGAAACACGATCTTGTCGGGGTAAGAATCGTTGACAAAAGGGAAATGGAGATACCGCCCGTCGGCCTGTTAAAGATAAGGGATTTTGAAAGCAATAAAACATTATGGGTCGACACCTCCGGTAGTGAATTCCAAAAAATTCAGAAATCACAATGGCAACAGCACGAAAATAATCTTTATAATATTTTTATAAAAAGCCGTATTGATGTGGCTACCGTTAGCACCGACGAAGATTTTATCAAGCCTCTGGTTAAATTATTCAAAAAACGCGAATCAAGATTTTAGAAGTATGAAAGCGGCAATAAAACTGACAGCGATTCTTTCCATCTTATTTTTGCTAAGCATCCCGTTTTGTGTTCAGGCTCAAAAACCTGAAGCTATTGCCACCATTGATTCAAATCACGTGCTCATCGGCGACCAGGTAAAATACACGTATAAATTTACTTTTCCCACTAAGGCTGTCCCGGCATTACCGCTGATTGCCGATACGCTTTCCAAACAGGTGGAAGTTGTGTCACGGCAAAAAATGGACACCACGGTTTCGGCAGATAAAAAATTCACTACCTTATCGCAAACACTGAACATCGCTTCATTTGATTCCGGCACATTTGTTATTCCGCCATTGGTTTTTTCATATAAAATGCCCGGCGACACCACCAATTACAAGGCGGGCACCATGCCAATCATGTTGTATGTAAATACTGTTGCCGTCGATACAACCAAAGAGTTCAGGGACATCAAGGCTCCACTGGGCGAACCGCTGACGTGGAGGGAAATACTTCCCTGGGCTCTGCTGGGATTGGGAGTACTGTTGATTGCCGGTATTACCATATATATCATCAGGAAGATACGAAGAAAAGAACCTATTCTCAACTTGTCTCAAAAGCCCAAGGTGCCTCCTTATCAAAAAGCGCTGAACGATTTAGAAGACCTGCGAATTCAGAAATTATGGCAAAGCGGGATGGTAAAGGAATTTCAATCCTCGCTTACTGACATCCTCCGTGAATATATTGAAGGACAATTCAATATTGAGGCTATGGAGATGGTTACCTATGATGTGATTGAATCGTTAAAAGCAGCTGGGCTCCCTGATGAAGAAATAAAAAGAATGTACCAGATACTGACACTGGCCGACATGGTGAAATTTGCGAAATTTCAGCCATTGCCCGATGAACACGATCATAGCCTGAAGAACGGGGTACTCTTTGTTGAAAATACGAAACCTGCTGTAGTTGCACCAGTTCCTGAAGAAGAAATCAAAACCGGAGACCAGACCGGAGATATTAAAACTGAAGAAAAATGATACTGAGCATTGTAAATATTTATCTTGCACAGCCCTGGTTCCTGCTGTTGTTGCTCATTTTACCGGTTTTAACCGTTCATTATATTTATAAGCAAAAAAACAGTACGCCTGATATCGGCTACTCTTCATCTTCAGGCATAGAGAAAATTTCTCCTACCATACGTCAGCGGCTGATACATCTGCCGTTTATCATGCGTATGCTGCTGATCGCCCTGCTGATCTTCATCATTGCGCGCCCTCAAACCAGCCTGGATAAAAGTGATATTAAGGTGGAAGGTATCGACATACTGATTTCACTTGATATTTCGGGAAGTATGCTTGCCGAAGACTTTAAGCCCAACCGTCTGGAAGCTTCCAAGGAAGTAGCCATGCAATTTATCGACGGCCGTCCTGACGACCGCATCGGCCTGGTGATTTTCAGCGCGGAATCATTCATGCAATGCCCGCTCACTGTTGATCATACCGTACTCAAATCTTTTTTCAGCCAGGTAAAAAGCGGCATGCTCACCGACGGCACTGCACTTGGCGACGGGCTTGGACTTTCGATCTATCACATTAAAAAAAGCAAAGCTGTCAGCAAGGTTATTATTCTTTTGACTGACGGTATTAACAATACAGGCTCATTAGACCCCATGACTGCTGCCGAGATAGCGAAAAAGTTCGGCGTCAGGGTATATACCATCGGTGTGGGATCTTTGGGCAAAGCGCCATACCCGTTCCAGACACCATTCGGCATACAATACCAGAGCATCGATGTGCAGATTGATGAAGCCCTGCTGAAAAATGTTGCCGAAACAACAGGCGGCAAATATTTCAGGGCAACAAACAAGAAAAAACTGGAAGATATTTATAACGAGATCAATAAACTTGAGAAATCAAAAATTGATGTCACCCGTTTTCAGAATAAAAAAGACGAATATTTTGGTTTCATTTTAGCTGCCCTCTGCTTGCTGACAGCTGAGATTATTCTGCGTTTAACCGTGTTTAAAAAAATACCCTGATAAAGCTATGGTTGAATTTGATCATCTGATATTTTTATCCGGATTAATACTGATACCGGTCTTTGTACTGATATACCTGCTGTTACAACGTTGGAAAAAAAATGCCATGCAGAAATTTGGCGATCATTCCGTGGTATTCAGGCTTATTACCGATTATTCATCCGCACGCCCGTTGTTCAAGTTTATCGTACTCATGGCAGCCTTTGTCATGTTGGTATTTGCTGTAGTGAATATGAAAATTGGCTCGAAGCTGGGTACATCAAAACGTAAAGGTGTCGATATTATTATTGCATTGGATGTGTCGAACAGCATGCTGGCTGAGGATATCAAGCCAAGCCGTATTGTCCGCTCACAAATGGCCATTTCAAAACTGGTCGATAAATTTGAGGACGACCAGATCGGAATTGTTGTTTTTGCCGGTAAAGCACAGGTATTGCTTCCTATCACCACCGATTATGCTGCCGCAAAGATGCTGGCTTCGTCAGCCAACCCCGACATTATCCCGGCCCAGGGCACGGCCATAGGAGAAGCTATAAACCTTGCTGCGGTTTCATTCGATAAAAACAGCAAAAACAAAAAGGCTATCATTGTGATTTCTGATGGTGAAAACCATGAAGACGACGCCATTGAAGCTGCCCGCGAGGCAGCAAAAAATGGCATATTGGTTTACACCATAGGTATAGGTTCCGCCAGTGGGGCGCCTATTCCTGTTGGAATGTCGGGATTTAGTATTGAATATAAAAAAGACAATTCGGGGAACACCGTGGTGACCAAGCTGAACGAAACCATGCTGCAACAGGTTGCTGCTGCCGGAAAAGGTACCTATGTAAGAGCAACAACCAATGATGCCGGTTTAAATAAAATTTTTGATGAGATAAACCAACTTGAGAAAAAAGAATACCAGGCAAAGGTGTTTTCCGAATACCACAATACCTATATCTACTTTGTTTTTGCAGCGCTGATCTTACTCATACTTGACTTACTGATCCTCGAAAGAAAAACACGACTGACACGAAACATTCATCTTTTTCAAAAAAAACATATAATTTCATAGTCTGATTGGGATATGAAAAATAACAGCACAAAAAGAATACATTGTTCAAAAAGATGGCTTTGCTGCCTTGCCGTTTTGCCGTTTTTATTTGTATTTTCCGGGACTTTACAGGCACAACAGGCTGTTAAAGATTTACGTGCAGGCAACAAATTATACGATAAAACAGATTATAAATCGGCTGAAATTTTATACAGGAAATCCCTCGAAAAAAAGGCCGATTACCAAAAAGCCATGTTCAACCTGGGCGATGCTTTGTACAAACAGGGCAAGTATGAAGAAGCAGGAAAAATTTTTCAAAACCTTACGGAAACAGGTATATCAAAAGACATTGCCGCCCAAGCATATCACAACCTTGGCAACTGTTTGCTGCAGCAGAAAAAGTACCAGGAAAGCATCGATGCCTATAAAAATGCCCTTCGCCAAAAACCCAGTGATACTGACACAAAATACAACCTTGAGTATGCCAAAAGGATGATCCAGAAACAACAACAGCAGCAGCAGCAGCAACAACAAAATAAACAGAATCAGGATCAGAAGCAGGACCAGAAACAAGATCAGAAGCAGGATAAAAACCAGCAAAACCAGCAAAACCAGCAAAACAAACAACAACAGATATCAAAGCAGGATGCAGAGCGAATGTTGAATGCATTACAAAACAAGGAAAAAAATCTGCGTGAAAAACTAGATAAAGAAAAACAACAAAATCAAAATTATAAAACTGAAAAAGACTGGTAAGGATTTATTAATTAATGAATGGTAATCAGCGTGATTCGGTAAAAAATATGGAAACCAGATTCAGAAAATACTCGCAAGTTTTTGTAATCATCCTCTGGATGATTTTCGCTGTGTTTCCGGTATTTTCATTTGCTCAGAAGCTTACGGCAAAAGCAAGCTCCACCAGCATGGGATTGAATAATTCCATACAGGTCACCTATTCATTGACCGGCGGGCAAAGTGAAAGTTTTCAGCCGCCTGCATTCAGCAACTTTTCAGTAATCAGTTCCTCACGTACTTCAGGCGGAGGGATGACCATGTATATTAACGGGCAACTTGTGCAAAGTGGCGGAGGCAGCGAAAACTGGATTTACACTATCGTTCCGGCAAAGGCAGGAAAATTTACCATTGAACCTGCCAAAGTTAAAGTCAAAGGACAATGGATCTCCTCCAATTCGCTGACCATTGATGTTTCCAATACCGGTACCGCTTCCAACAACCCTCAGCAAAACAAACAAGCCCAACAGACACAAACACAGACTACCGACGCTTCTGCTTCCGACCTTTTTGTAAAAGTGTTTGCCGACAAAACTAAAGTCATGCAGGGCGAACAGCTTACGGTAACCTATAAAATATACACTCGCATACCTGTGTCGCAGTATGTCATACAAAAACTTCCCTCTTTCTCCGGATTCTGGTCATACGACCTGATGAAAGACAAAGACAAGGCTGTTCAATATAATGAAACGGTGAACGGGCAAAAATATGTAGTGGCGGAGATTCGCAAAGTGGCTCTTTTTCCCCAGAAATCCGGGACACTAAGTATTGATCCCCTGGAGGTGGAATGTATCGCGCAGGTGTTGGTTAAGCAAAAAGCCAACAATCCTTTCGGAAACTTCTTTAATGATCCATTTTTCAATGATCCGTTTTTTCAAAATGCTTTCGGAAGTGGATACCAGGAGGTAAAGAAAAAACTTAAATCCAATCCCCTCAGCATATCGGTATCGGACCTTCCGGGCGCCAGGCCTGATGATTTCTGCGGACTGGTGGGCAGCCTCAGCATGAGCGCCAAACTTGACAAAACAGAGGTAAAAGCAAATGACGCGGTTAACCTTTCCATTACTTTGAGCGGTAAAGGAAACCTGAACCTCATCGATAAACTCAATATTGACTTTCCTCCTGATTTTGAAGTTTATGACCCGCAGGTTACCGAAAATATTTCTTCGGGAAATGAAATTTCGGGATCAAAAACATTCACCTACCTTATCATTCCGCGTACACCAGGTAATTTCAAACTGAAACCGGTTACACTGAGTTATTTTGATAAGGGCAAACGCAACTATGTTTCCCTGACGTCGGGCGAACTGAATTTAAAGGTGGGTAAAGGCGACGGAAGCGGCGGATCCTATTCAGGTAGTACAAACAAAGAGGATATTAAATACATCGGCAGCGATATAAAGTATATAGAAAACAAAAATTTTGCGGTTTATCCTAAAGGATATTTTTTCTTTGGTTCCGGATTGTATATTACGCTGCTTTTTTTACCTGTAGCGCTTTTTATTGCTTTTGTAATTTTAATGCGCAGGTATATCAAACTGCAAAGCAACACATCGCTGCTCAAGCACAAACGAGCAACAAAAGTGGCGCTAAAAAGGCTGAAACAGGCAAATACATTTATGAAGGCGAATCAGCGAGAAAGCTTTTACCAGGAGCTTTCCCGGGCATTGTGGGGCTATATTTGCGACAAGTTTTCGATACCCATGTCGGAATTGTCGCTGGATACGGCCCGCGAAACCTTGTCGGGTAAGAATATTGATGAAAGCATCAGAAATAAATTTATTGAAATTCTTGACAACTGTGAGTTTGCACGTTTTGCTCCTGCCGAAATTACAGGCAGTATGGAAAACGTATACAACGAAGCTGTTGAAATCATTAGTAAAACTGAAAGGGAGCTAAAATAATACGTTTTGAATAACATTATTATGAATGTTTTTTTTGAATTGTTTTTTAATTTTTATTTCAATGACACAAACCCTCCGCGGCGGACATCAGGTAACACCAGGGATTTATTTATTCCTTTCTTGAATCTTAGTGTCCTCAGCCACTTTGGGGTTAATCATCACATCATAATATAAAATACAAATTGATGAAAAAACTGATCATACTTGCCGTTATTATTTTACAGGGGATGCTGTTATCTGCTTCGGTATTTCAGGAAGACATTGCAGCAGGGAACAAAGCATACACCGAAAATAAATTCAATGTTGCCATAGATCTGTACAAAAAGGTAATTGCCGCGGGCTATGAATCATCAGAACTGTATTACAACCTGGGTAATGCATATTTTAAGGCCAATGATTTTCCATCAGCACTTTTGTATTATGAAAAAGCCAGGAAGCTTGATCCGTCGGATGAAAAAATTGAGTTCAACATCAATGTGGCAAATACAAAAATCATTGATAAAATCGAAGAATTACCGTTGCCTTTTTATAAGCGATGGTGGTCGGCTTTTCAGGAATGGTTTACCGTTGACACATGGGCTGTAATCAGTCTGGTGTTTTTATTTGCTTTGTTGGTTTCTGTGGCAGTTTATCTTGTGGGCAATACCGTAGCCATCCGTAAGGTTTTTTTCTGGTTTGGATTGCTGTTTTTACTGATCACATTTTTCTCAGGGATCAACGCGTACAGCAGGTACCGGAATTTTAAAGATTCCAGGGAAGCTATTGTTTTTGAGCCGACGGTCAATGTAAAGAGTTCTCCTGATGCAGAAAGCCAGGATATTTTTGTAATACATGAAGGCACTAAAGTTACCGTTACCGACAAAGTGGGTGCGTGGATAGAAATCCGTATTGCCAACGGAAGCGATGGATGGATTTCAGGAAATACCGTTGAAATTATCTGAAATACGTAGATTTAAAATTCTATTTTAAAGAATACAGCAATAGTTTTTTTGCTGCAAAAAAACCGCTTTTATTTTTTATTACAATTAAATAACAACCCGCATCGAGTTGGCCGGTATCAATAACGGCATCACCCCTATACATCCGGTTTTTTATCATGGCACGTCCGTCGGGCATCATGATTTCAAGATAATAATCTCCCTGAATTCCCGGGCTGATTTTTATATTCCCGTACGACGGATTCGGATAAATAATAAAATCACTTTTGGTAATATTACTTATTGAGGTCAGCGTATCAATAGCAATAATTATGGTATCGGTACCTGCGCAATTATGAGCTGTAACCTGCACCCAGACGGTATCCGTCTGTGAAATGGTTATTTGCTGCGTGGTGGCGCCCGTTGACCACACATAATCCGATCCCGGGAACCCTGCATCAAGCGCTATGCTGCATCCCTGGCATATCATGGTATCATGCCCTAAGAATACTGAAAGATTCGAATCGATGGTGACCACACGCCATAAGGAGTCGGCACACTGCTCAAACCTTGACACAAGAAGTACCGTGTCATTTCCGGCATTCATGAAAGTAACGGCGGTATCCCGTGCATGGCTGAATAAGGTATCTCTTATGATCCAATCATAAGTAATTGCACCTGATGATGCATTGGTAAAAAACACGGTATCGCCTATACATGCAGGTTGTGGTGCCCATGAAAATACAGCAGAGGTTTTCTGGCATCCGAGTTTGGCTACCCAGCAATCGTTAGAGCCATGGTTCCCATAAACGTTGCCATTATCGGACATGCTGAACCCGTTGATAATTATTCCGTACCCCTGCGCGGCACACATTCCGTTGTTCCTGTCGGAATTGCTGCCTCCGAATGATTTTTCCCAGACAATATTTCCCTGCGGGTTAATTTTGAGTATCCAATAATCATAATTGCCATGATTGCCTGTAACATCGCCATTTATTGAATTGGAATATCCTCCGGCTACGTAATTGCCATCGTCGGCCCGTAATAAAAATAAACCTATGTCATCGCCTGCTCCGCCATATACTTTTGAAGATAATATATTCCCTGAAGCTGTATCCATACGAACAATCCAATAGTCATTCAGGCCATGATTGCCTGTTACATCACCGTCGTTTGATGTGGTATAGCCCATAATAATGAGGCCCCCGGAATTATCAAAACACATCTGGTTCATCAGTTCAAAGCCTGTTCCCCCGACGCATTTCTGCCATTTTATGTTCAGGGAAGAATCGACACGTAATACCCATCCGTCGTGTATTCCGCTGTTGGGGTTATGCTGGCCTGAAACATCAACATCATTGGAAGCGGAATGGCCGTCCATGATAAAGCCCCCGTCAGGCATGGGAAGAATAGCGTGCCCGTCTTCATCATCAGTCCCGCCAAAATTCTTACCCCAGGCAAAATTACCGAGCGAATCTGTTTTAAAAAGCCAGTAATCTGAGCTTCCGTAAGTAGTATCTACATTGCCGTCTTGTGAATCTGAACCTGTAATACAAACAAATCCCATATCAGCGGTTTCAATTACCTCGGCAAAGTGGTCGCCGTCGTCACCACTGCCGCCATAATACTTCATCCATTGAGGGTTCCCGGCAGAATCTGTCTTTAGAAAAACCACATCAAAACCGCCATGAGTACCAGAAGTAACAGAATCATTGGTAAACCCGCATATTAAAAGCCCGTTATCATGTGTACAAATAATTCCCTGGGCATAATCATTGGCGGCATTCCCGTACAACCTGGTCCATAAAACGTTGCCGTACAGGTCCAGCTTGCTTAAAAAGATATCCATACCGCCGGAATTATTGATCATATCGCCGTTAGTTGAATTTGTATATCCTGTAATATAATATGACATGGAATCTTTTGCCAGGCAAATCCCCTTGCCAAAATCAAGGCTGCTGCCACCAATACATTTTTGCCATTTTACCGCAGGCTGCTGCTGGGCCATGGCAATGTCCGAAATATAAAACAATATTCCAAACAACATGATTAATGCATTTTTCATTGACATGGTTTTTAATAGTTGAATAGATATAAAAACTTTAATTGATCTGCTATTTTTTTCGTTGCTATTCATCCCGATTTTATTTTACGCAATTATAAAGATAGTAAATTTTTAAATTAAAAGGTAATAATTTGCTTATAAATTGTTTTGAATTTTTCGTTCAACCTGAAAAATTCACAAGAAATTTTCACCCTTCGGGCCGACAAAAGAAAATCAAATATTTTCTGTGTCGTTATTACCTGTAGCCTGCATTGCCAATGCTCATTCATTAATTTTATTTCATTTATTGAGTGTCAATAAGAAAACTACTGTTTGTAAAAAGAAAACGTCAAGTTTGAGGCTTGCGAAGTGGCAAAAAGCGGAAATTACTGGTGTAAATGAGCATTTTTGACGCAAGCGTAACGAAGAAATTGGCGTTTTCTTACAAAAACTATTTATGAATAGGTCTGGTTAATATCTTTATGCGTCTTTTTTGCATCGGCTTCGATGCGTTTTTTATTATTTGGGCGAAATCTGCATTTCACGCGCGCGTACTGGCGAATAGTTGTTTCAATTATTAGTAATTACAATCTTACTGCTTACTAATGTTTTGTTGTCCTGGGAAAGTTGCAGTAAGTACAACCCGCTTGGCAAATTGTCACGTTGCAAAACTATGGTCGTTCCCGAAATATTGGGTATCTGCTTTATTGCCTGTCCGAGCGTATTATATACCGTTAATGTTGCATTTTGAAAGGCGTATCCTGTGCTAATAGTTGCCTCAGCAGTAAAAGGGTTGGGAAGGATTTGAACCTGATTGTGGTTTTGCTGAATTTCATCTATTGAGGAAACATAGCAATCCGGAACTAATCCAAAGTTGATAAACCCTATGATGGAATCTTCGTAACAACGCAGGCCTGTGTAATACAATCCGTCTACCGCTATGTGTTGACAATGATAAAAAACATCCGGGTGAGGCCCACTGGTATGCCCGAAATGCTGAATTATTTTCCCATCAAAAGCATAGTCTTCCGAGGTAATATTAAGAACTTTATGCGGGGTTCCGTTATATGTTTCCATACCTGTAGAGTTTACCGTGATAAGGATATCACTTGTATCGATTTTCATCGTCCAGGATTCACCGGCAAGCTTGTTGAAATCATAGAGCACGGTGAACTGATTATAATAAGAATTATATAGATAAACCCTGTTACTGTCTTCATAGGTTATCAGATGATCTGTTGTATCGGTTGATGAACATACCCCGATCCTTTTAATCAGCCGGCAGTTATGGCTGTTGACCAATGTGTCTTTTGTCGAAACCCATTCAGTGTATCCAAAAGTTTGTGAAAAGGCAACGGCATATCCGAAAGTCCATTTAGCGCCAATAGGAGCCCAATTTTGTGCATATGAAATCAGGGTGGAGAACAATAGTACTGAAACGAATAATAATCTTTTCATGATTTTATTTTTTAATTAGTTCAATTGTTTACGAATGAAATGTAAAGTTAACACATTTATAATATGATATCCAAATACTTTTCAAATACTTTTCAACATATCAATTTGGTAATCATGTGCTTTTATAGACCAAATATTACGAATTAATAAATGAAACATTTCATTGAACAGGCTTGTTCAGGTTGCATCTCGGGATTCATTTATGCTATGGGGGACAAAGCTCCTGCTGAATGCAGATGCTTCTGCGTGCAATTGTGTCGCATCGTGTTAAATTAGATGTACGCCAAGGACACATTGTGTTTTTTATGTGTGAATTTGCACTTTAGTTACGAAGTACTCCAACGAAGAGCACCTTTGGCGCAAACTTTACAACCGGCTTTAAAAACATTTATAGAATTTTAACCGGACACCTGAAATTTTGAATTTCAGTTTAAAAATATAACTGCCTTTATTGTATATTCAAAAATCATTTTTCTTCTTTTAAGGGTTTTGAATTTAAAGCACCGTCTTTGGCAATAGTAGTTTAGCGCTTTTTAACATGCAGCGATAAATTTTAATACTACAATAAATTTCTATACTGTATCGTTTCTCAGGCTGTCTGATACTTTTTCAGCCATTGATCAGCATCTTTTATAAAATATTGTAACTTTACGCTATTATTGACGGATGATTATGTCGAAAGCGCACGCAACATCGATGAAAGTATTTTTTATTTCACTGCTGATGGTATTTAGTATTGCGGCCAAAGCCCAGTTTTATAATGGCTCCCAGCTTGATTTCGGTAAAAACCGTGTTCAATACACCGACCGTTTCTGGTCGTTTATGCGCTTTGACAAATTCGATACTTACTTTTATCTAAACGGTCACGAACTGGCTGTATATACTGCAAAATATGCCAATAAGTATCTGAAAGAAATCGAAGCTAAGATTGAGTATGATCTTGATGATAAAATCCAGTTTATAATTTATAATAAATTTTCCGAGTTGCAGGAAAGCAATATCGGCCTGATCAGTGACGCAAATTATAATATTGGCGGCATGACACATATTGTCGGAACAAAAGTTTTTTTGTACTTCAACGGCAGCCATGCTGACTTTGAGCGGCAGATCAGGGCAGGCATAGCACAGGTCATTATTGATGAGATGATGTATGGTGGGAAAATTTCGGCTATGATCAAGAATTCTGCTTTGTTGTCTTTGCCTGCATGGTTTTCACAAGGTCTGATTTCATATATTGCCGAGGACTGGAATGCCGAAATTGACAATCATGTAAAAGACGGCATCCTGAGAGGGGCTTATAAAAGATACAACAGCCTTTCGGGCGATGATGCCGTTTACGCGGGGCATTCCATCTGGAAATATGTTGCCGATAAATATGGGCCGGCGGCCATCACCAACATCATTTATCTTACAAAAGTCAGCCGCAACGTGGAAAGCGGTTTTCTCTATGTATTGGGGGTTTCTTTTAAAAACCTGTCGAAAGAATGGATTACATATTATGAACAGCTGTACACACAGGACATTCAAAACCGCCAGTCACCGGCTGATAAACCACTGTTGAAACGATTCAAAAAAAACACTTTTTACGGGCAGATAAAAATCAGCCCCGACGGGAAATATGCTGCCTATACCACAAACATCATGGGACAATATCGTGTGTGGCTTTATGACCTCGAGAAAAACAAAGTCAAAAAAATATTAAAACGTGAATGTAAAATTGATGAAAAGATAGACTATTCATATCCTTTGCTTGCCTGGCATCCATCGGGAAAAATGCTTGCCGTTATTTTTGAGACCAAAGGCAAAAACATGATGTATTCATACATGCTCGACGATGAAAAATTTGAGAAACAACAGCTTTTCAACCTCGAAAAAATTCTTGATTTTTCTTTTTCACACAATGGAAAGATGATTGTTTTTTCGGGCATAGTCCAGGGGCAGACCGATATTTATGTTTATAATATTGCAGCCCATACTTACGAACCCATCACAAAGGATATATACGACGACCTTAATCCACACTTTGTAAATAATTCTTCTGAAATTATTTTCAGCTCAAACCGGCCGGACGACACGGTAAGGTATGATGTGCAAACATTTATGGAAACCGATAAAGATACAATTACACATTTGTTTCCTCATACCGATATTTTCCTTTATGATTATAAAAACAAAAGTAAAGTTCTGCGAAGGATCACAAATACCGAATATACCAATGAAATCATGCCGGAGCAGTATGACAACCGGTTTTTCACATACCTCTCGGATGAAAATGGTATTTTCAACCGGTATCTTGCCCGTATTGACAGCACGATCAGCTATATCGACACAACAACCCACTACCGCTATTATACCACCTCTTTTGGCGCTTCGGATTATAACCGTAATATTCTGGAACAAAACGCAGCTTTCAAAGCAGGAAAAATGGGTGAAATCATTTTTAGCGACGGGCTGTATAAAATATACATCAACGACCTGGTTCCGGCAAAAGATATTAAAAGAATTACACCGTCAAACACGTTCAACAGGGATATATATCTGAAAAATGAACAGGAAAAAGCATCTCAGGACAACTCAATGATGGATAACGAGGAATTGGAAAAAATAAAAAACAGGGTAAACAAAAGCAAATCTAAAAAAGGAACCAATGTCCTGCTTGATGAAATGGGCAATGCATCTGACACGGGTATGGTCGATATCGACAACTATGTATTCAGCTACGAGCAAAAACAGCTTACCCAAGCCGAACAGGATTCAATTCTGAGTAAGAAGAAAACATTTACCCTGCCACGTCAGCAGAACTATAACGTGGAATACTCGATTAACCAGCTGGTGGGCCAGATTGATTTTAATTATCTGAATACATCATACCAGCAGTTTACGGGCGGAAACTCTCCGGTATTCCTTAACTCTGGTTTCAATGTAACCTTTCAGCTTGGAATAATAGACCTTCTGGAAGATTACCGAATCTCCGGCGGTATAAACATTTCGCTGAACCTCGACAATAATGAGTTTTTTATTGGATTTGAAAATCTCAAAAAAAGGCTGGATAGAGGAATTTTCTTTTACAGGCAGGCCAATGTCGGATCAAATGAGTACTCCATTATAAAGCTGCGGTCAAATTCATTGTTCTATGTGCTGAAGTGGCCGTTTTCGAGGGTTTTTGCCATCAAAGGAACTTTTTTAGGCAGGTATGATAAAAAAATATTTGCTTCCACCGACATGTACAATTTGAGACAGCCCAACATTAATGAATACTGGGCGGGTGCCAAGGCAGAGCTTATATACGACAACACCCAGTTTAAAGCCCTCAATATTTATTATGGCTGGCGATGGAAAATCTTTGGTGAATATTATCAGATGGTATCAAAAATATTCAACGACCTGATCGTCTTCGGATTTGATTTCCGCCATTATCAAAAGATACACCGGACCTTTATCTGGGCCAACAGGCTGGCCGGAAGCACATCGTTCGGTAACAGCAAGCTGGTTTATTACCTGGGTGGTGTCGACACCTGGATCACTCCAAAATTTAATACTGACAACCAGGTATCGCAGACACAAAATTATGCGTACCAGACTTTAGCAACCAATATGCGTGGATTTGTCCAGAATGTTCGCAATGGCCCTTCCTTTGCCGTGCTCAACAGCGAACTTCGTTTTCCTATCGTGAGGTACTTCTCGAAAAAACCCCTGAAAAATAATTTTTTCACCAACCTGCAGATCGTCGGTTTTGGCGATTTAGGCACCGCATGGACCGGGCTAAACCCCTATTCACACGAAAACACCATAACCAGGCAGGTTGTTGAACAAGGCCCTATCCAGGTGACACTCATTAAAAAGCGTGATCCGCTTGTTGGCGGTTTTGGTGTAGGCCTGCGATCCAAGTTGCTGGGATATTTCATCCGTGCTGATTACGCATGGGGCATCGAAAATGGCATCATAAACAAACCTGTATTCTACATATCTATCTGTACCGATTTTTAGTATTACTCTATGAAAGACATCAAAGAAAAAATTAAAAAACTTTCAAAAGAACATTTGGAAGAAATCACATACCTGCGCCGCCAGCTGCATGCCTATCCCGAACTGGCTTTTGAGGAAATCAAAACCGGCGTCATTATTGGAGCCGAACTCGAAAGAGCAGGCATACATTATGAAAGAGGCATGGCAAAAACAGGAATAGTAGCCATCATTAAAGGAAAGAATCCCGAAAAAAAAACCATCGGTATACGTGCCGATATGGATGCACTGCAGATCACGGAAAGAAGTTCGGCAGATTACAGCTCAAAACATGATGGCAAGATGCACGCCTGCGGTCACGATGTACACATGGCATCACTTATCGGAACTGCTATGATTCTTAACAAGCTGAAAGATCATTTTGAAGGGAGCGTAAAATTAATTTTCCAGCCTTCTGAAGAAAAATACCCTGGAGGTGCCATTATGATGATCAATGAAGGTGTACTCGAAAATCCAAAGGTGTGCTGCATGATAGGACAACATGTGCATCCTTCTATTGACGCAGGTAAACTGGGATTTAAACATGGTAAATCTATGGCCTCAACCGATGAGATATACATCAACGTAAAAGGGAAAGGTGGTCATGCAGCTACTCCTGAACTGCTCACCGACCCTGTGGTTATTGCATCGCATATTATAATAGGCCTCCAGGATATTGTCAGCCGTATGGCCATCCCGACCATCCCCACCGTGTTATCTTTCGGACGTGTGTTTGCCAACGGAAAAACCAACATCATCCCCGACGAAGTATTCATTGAAGGCACCATACGCACTGTTGATGAGGATTGGCGCCACAAGGCACATGAAAAAATTGTCCAGGTATCCGAAAAAATTGCTGAAGCCTATGGCGCTACATGCAAGGTGTTTATTGATAAAGGCTATCCGTTTCTCTTCAATGATGAAACGCTGACACACCGGCTGATGCGATATGCTAAAGAATACGTTGGAGAAAACAATATACAGGAAATGGATCTCAGGATGACAGCCGAAGACTTTGCCTATTTTTCGCATACCCTGCCTTCATGTTTTTACCGGCTTGGAGTTAAAGATCCCGGCAGCGAGGAAATTTCCAACCTGCATACCTCAGGTTTTGATATCGATGAGAGCAGCCTCGAAACCGGCATGGGCTTTATGGCCTGGGCTGTTATCAATGAATTGATGCAGGAATAATTCAATTCTGAAGATAAACCCGGTTTGTTGAAATCATCATCAAATAAAAATCTTTGCTTGTTTTTGATAACAAATTTATAAGAAAAACAACGCCACGCCGCTTACGCTGATAATGGCGCCAATCACATCTTTCAGGCTTACTTTCTGGTGCATAAAAATCACGGATGCCGGAATGATCAGCACGGGAACAATAGACATGATCGTAGAGGCTATTCCTGCGTTGGCATGCTGAACGGCGAACAACGAAAACGAAACACCCAGGAAAGGCCCGAAAACAGAGCCCACCCCGATGCGTTTAACGGCAGACACATTTTTAAAGGCATTGCCCACATTCGGCCATTTTTTCCAGAAAGTAATAACAATCGAAAACCCGATGATCCCTGTGATAATGCGGATTTGTGTCGCAGCAAAAGCGCTGTAATCTCCCATGCCGACCTTGCTGAAAACAAGACCCACTGCCTGGCCTACAGCCCCGATGAATGCGAATAAAATCCCCTTTAGTGAATGTGTAAAGGAGAACATCTTTTTTCCTGAACCTTTATTTACCACTACCATAGCAATGCCTCCAAGCGTGAGGCACATACCCAGCAAATTAAAAAGGGTAAGTGTTTCTCCGAGCATGAGCCAGCTCAATAAAGCTGTGACCGGTGGAACCAGTGTCATGATCAGCATGGAAATCCTTGAACCTATGATGGTGTACGATTCAAAAAGAAAAAGATCGCCGATGACAAAACCAATTATACCGGACAACGAAAGCCACATCCATGTGTCAGCCCCGGCATCAACGGGAAGAAACCTGCCCCTGATAAAATAGGAGAATATGCTGAGGAAAACCAGCGCCAGTAGCAGTCGAAGAAGGTTTACAGCTATCGAACCAACCTTATTGCTTGCCGATTCAAAAACGAGCGCAGTAACCGTCCAGCAGCAGGCAGTAAATAACGCGGCAAATTCGCCGATATGTTCCGAAAACACCATTCAAAAAAATATATTTACATTAGGCGAAACCCTTTTCAAAAAAAAAGGGCAGCAAACGCCACCCTTTATCTTTTATCTGGAACGTTTATTTAATCATTCCTAATTCTTTGCCCACTTTGGTAAATGCAGCAATAGCCTTGTCGATATGTTCCATACTATGTCCGGCAGAAAGCTGAACACGGATACGGTCTTTACCTTTAGCAACTACCGGGAATGAGAATGCTGTAACATAAATGCCTTCTTCAAGCATCCTGTTTGCAAAATCAACTGCCAGTTTTGAACAATCGGGATATTTCCCAAACATGATAGCTACAATGGGATGTTCGCCAGGAATAATATCAAAACCTGCAGTTGTCATCTTTTCACGGAAGTATTTTGTATTCCGTTCCAGTTTATCGCGCAATTCTGTAGATTTTGTCAATAAGTCAATAACCTTAATTGTAGCGCCAACAACTGATGGGGCAACGGTATTTGAGAACAGATAAGGACGTGCTTTGTTACGCATCCAGCTAACGATCTCTTTGCTTGAAGAAATACAGCCACCGGAAGCTCCACCTAATGCTTTTCCGAATGTGGTGGTGATGATATCAACTCTTCCCATCACACCGCGGTATTCGTGTGTTC
>CAZVKJ010000045.1:0-30610 GCA_964626855.1 uncultured Bacteroidales bacterium | reverse complement strand
GAGCATTTTTGACGCAAGCGTAACGAAAAAATTGGCGTTTTCTTACAAACACTATATAACAAAACTGTAGGCAGGAATGTGGGAATCAATATATTAAGACATTAAAAACCCTTTTTAAGGTATTTATACACCATACCGGCTAATAATGCGCCTGCAACAGGCAAAAGAATGAACAGCCATAACTGGGATAATGCCCATCCGCCTACAAAAATTGCCTGGCTGATGCTTCGGGCCGGATTTACCGAGGTATTGGTCACCGGGATGCTGACCAGGTGAATCAACGTCAATGCAAGTCCGATGGCAAGCCCGGCAAATCCTTTAGGCGCCTTTTCATCAGTGGCGCCAAGAATGATAAGCAAAAACATAAATGTCATTACAAATTCAGTTACCATAGCAGCCAACATGTCATAACCGCCCGGTGAATGCTCACCATACCCGTTAGCAGCGAAGTTGCCTATTTCGCTTCCGTTACCTGTTACAATAATATAAAGTACACAGGCGGCAGCAATTGCTCCCATAATCTGAGAGACAACATATGGTAAGATTTCCTTTGCCGGAATTCTTCCACCCATCCATAATCCAATGGTAACAGCAGGATTTAAATGCGCTCCCGAGATATTTCCCAGGGAATAGGCGGCTGTTAGTACCGTTAAGCCAAAAGCTAAAGCAACTCCGGCAAATCCGATACCGACATTAGGAAAAGCCGCTGCCAGCAAGGCACTGCCGCAGCCGCCGAACACTAACCAAAAGGTTCCTAAGAATTCTGCTACATTTTTTCTCATAAAACATTTTTTTTAGTTTTCCTACTCATAAGGCTTTTCGGATCCGCCCCGTTTAAACAAATGGTCAACGGCTCCATATTTTATGGCATATTATCGTTTTTAAAATTGCAGTAAAGAAGCATTTGGCTATCATTTTATGTTTGCACACCTGCGCAATATTTCCCTAATGTAAAATATTTTCATAATGCCTCCTTTTTTATGACATATAAAGATACGGCTTTAATTTTAAATATGATAGCTCTGTGCATAATATTATGAATTATTTTTTACTGCCAGACGAGCCGCGGCTGATTTATCAGGCACTTCCACTATTTGAAAAAATGTTTTCCATTCGGGCGCCTCTAATAATTTTGATCGGGCTGCTCTAAAAACAAAAAGTTCGAAGCGGTCGAAGTTCTGAAGACCGCATTACACTGGACGTTTATGAGGATTTGAAGAACGAAGATAAACTAAGAAATTTGAAGTTTTTAGAGGTGCCCTATATAATTATAGACATGACCAATTTTCTTTTGTCGACCAGAAGGGTGAAAAAATCTTGTGAATTTTTCAGGTTAATAGTACGTTCGGGAATTAAAACATTCATCACCTCACCATCACTCCATCATCTGATCACCTCATCAAACTAACAACCTGGGTCATTAATATACTTTGAAAATCAATTTTTTATATTTTATTAAAAAATGTTCAACTGTTTCAAAACTTTATATATTTGTATGGCATATTTTATTAAAATCCATTTTCCCATGAGAAAGACCGCATTATTTTTTTTCATTCCCTTGTTTGCTTTATTAACAAGCGCTACCTACGGACAAATAAGTAAAAACATTACAAAAATTGCTTCCATCAAAGATGCCTCTGGTTGGATTCAGTTCAGAAACGACCTCAGCCTTGATCCGTCAAAAGTATTTATATCAAATAAAAATGATTTTGGTTTGGGAAACTCCGATCAGATGGAAGTGTACCGGAAAGAAACCGATAAATCAGGTTTTACCCATTACCGTTACCAGCAATTTTATAATGGCATCCCTGTGGAAGGAGCCGTATTTCTTATCCATAGTTCCGAAGGAAAAGCTGTTACAGGAAACGGAAAGATCATCACGGGATTGAAATTATCCGCCACGCCTTCAATATCTGCTGATTATGCCGTACAGAAAGCCATTGCATATACCAATGCAAAGAAATATATGTGGGAAGACCCTGCCGGTGAAGCTTTGCATAAAAGAGTGAAGCATGACCCGCAGGCAACTTATTATCCCAAGGCAAAGCTGGTTCTGATCGACAAAAAATTCGGGAAGGATGCTGCTAAATATATATTAGCCTACAAAGTAGATGTTTATGCAGCAAAGCCCCTTTCATACAAAAGTATTTATATCAGTGCTAACACCGGCGAAATTTATCATACTCTCAACCTGCTCCGCGACACGGATGTCCCTGCTACGGCACATACAAAATATAATGATGTGCAGACCATCACCGTCGACTCCACAGGTGTGGGCGCATATCGTCTGAGAGAATCAGGCCGCTGCGGTATCGAGACCTATGATATGAATACCGAAACCGATTACAATACGGCTGTGGACTTTACTCATCCCGACACCGACTGGGACCTGACCAATGCCGAGATGGACGAGATAGCCCTTGATGCCCACTTTGGTGCAGAGGTGACCTATGATTTTTATATGGATAAATTCGGCAGGGATAGCTATGACGGGCTTGGCTCTCCCCTGATCAGCTATGTACATTATGACGTGGATTATGCCAATGCTTTCTGGAATGGCATGTGCATGACCTATGGCGATGGCAACGGTTCACAGGAAGGCCCGTTTACGGCGCTGGATGTATGCGCTCATGAGCTCACCCACGGGGTTACAGAATATACGGCCAACCTTGTATACCAGGACGAACCCGGCGCTCTTAATGAAGCATTCAGCGACATCTTCAGCGCTGCTGTAGAGTTTTATGCCACTCCTGCCCTGGCCGACTGGTTTGTAGGTGAAGATTTTGACCTCACGGGCGGCAACGGATTCCGCAATATGTCGAACCCCAATGAAGACAGTCAGCCGGATACCTACCTGGGAACAGACTGGTACGTTGGAATTATTGACAACGGCGGTGTGCACACCAACAGCGGTGTTGCCAACTACTGGTTTTACCTGCTCTCTGAAGGTGGCAGCGGCACCAACGACATCGGCAATGTTTTCAATGTCGACAGCCTCGGCATCGACAAAGCTTCGCAAATAGCCTACCGCGCGCTATCCGTCTATTTGACATCCACATCAAACTATAATGATACACGTCTGGCAACCATACAAGCAGCCACAGACCTATACGGAGCCTGCTCCAATGAAATGATACAGACAGCCAATGCCTGGTATGCCGTAGGTGTAGGCATGGCCATCTCGGATAATGATGTATATATTAAAAAAGTTGTGGAACCTGTTACAGCCTGCGGATTGACTTCAGTACCTGTCAAAGTCAGGATGCAGTACAATGGATGTGTCCAGCCTTTAAACAGCGGCGACAGCATCTTTTTTTACTACAAAGCTGATGGCGGCGCCGTTGTAGAAGATACCCTGGTCCTTGGCGCAAACATTACAGGCGGGGATACTCTGGACTTTATGTTCTCCATGCCCGCAGATGTTCATGTTCTGGGCAACCACCACATTGATTGCTGGGTAAAATACGGCAATGATACCGTCGCATTTAACGATACCCTGGCTACGTATACATTCGAAAACCTGTTGTATCAGAACAGTGACGTGGCTGTTACCAACATCATTTCGCCTGTTACTGACTGCAACCTGAGCAATATGGAAAATATCACCATCAAGGTTGGGTTCTTTGGCTGCGAATTTCTGCCTGCCGGCAATAAAATTCCGGTCGGATACAGCATCAATAACGGCCCATATGTTTACGACACCATTAACACAGCTTATGATGTATATCCCGACTCGGTGATATATTTTACCTTCAGCACACCTGCCGACCTTTCGGCTTCAGGAATGACCTATACAATCAAAGCAAAAACATTCTTTGATATTGACAGCCTGAATAACAATGATGAATTTACCGGTTATAAAGCCAAAAACTCGCTGTCGTTATCCGACACCATCGTAACTTTTGAACAGACAAATGCTTCAGACATGTATATGGTGACGCTTGCACCCTATGCCAGCGCGCTGATATCTCCGTCAGCGCACAGTACAGGCGCCAAAGGCTTTAAAATGAGCGGGGGAAATGTTTTTGCTTATTATACCATGCTGGAATTCCCTGAAGGAAATAACACATGGGTAATCAACGACTTTTTATCGGCGAAAATTACTTTCTGCGTGGATGCCACAGCATGGGCCACTGCCAATATGCGTTTCGATCTGAAACAAACCTGCGGGCAGGATGCATATTCAATGTATTTGGGACAGAATGATTATACTGTTGCCAGCAATTTCAGGGTTTTGGTAAACGGCACCCAAATTAGCGGAACCTACAATCCGACAACAGGCAGCAGCGATCCTTTTGTTACGCATTTTATTAATCTTGATTCTTATGCCGGATCAAAATTCACTGTTACGTTTGAGACCAGGAACATCACTAAAGATACGCTGATATTTGTCATGGACAATGCTTATGTTGACAATGTAAAATTTATGGAACATTCTGATGTGGGTATTCCCGCAGAGAATTTGGATGATTACCTGGAAATCTATCCCAACCCTGTGAATGATCTGCTTTATGTCAACCTTTTTTCAAATGATCAGCAAAATGTAAAAATCGAACTTATGGATATGCAGGGCAAATTGATTGAAAGTAATGATAAGCAGGCTGTTGCCGGGCAGAATCTGTTCCTCCTCGACCTGAAAGAAAAATCATCAGGAATTTACTTTATCAGAATGACCACCAGTACAGGAATCTATAACAATAAGATCATTAAAAACTGATCATTTTTCGCGGATCAGCTTCCAGACTTCATCAAAGAAGTCGGCATATTTTTGGGGAGGTACAGCATTTGTGCTTCCCCATTTTATTTCATAGGATTTACTATCAACAGTATAGCGTATAAATGATGTCATATTTCCGGGATGAGAAAACTTATCTTCAATGATGTTTAATTGATCAAAATGCTTAAAAATCAGGGCAATTTGCTTTTTATCAATTTTTTTGATCAACTCGTCAGCCTGGCCTTCATTGGTTTTGTATACCAAGCCATCACTTTTCACGAGGTATGTATCATATTTTCCGGTAAAGCCCCCGCCCTTTCCAATGGTAAATGAACGAGGTGTATCCACTGCCTTGCAGCCAAACAAACAAGTTAAACAAGTTACTGATAATAAAACTTTTATATAATTCATCGGCATAATTACTTTAAATAATTACATACGACCGGGAACATCAATACCCAGCAAATTCATTGAATTTTTTATCACATTGCCGGTAAAATACGACAGAGCTAACCTGAAGTTCAACAGATTCTCATCGGGTTCTTTTAAGACGGGTATCTTCTGGTAAAACTGGTTATACTGCTTTGCCAGTTCATAAACATAATTGGCTATCTGTGCGGGACTTAACTCCCAGGAAGCCACATCCAGCACACGCTGGAAATCATGACACAAAAACAAAACTTCACGCTCTTCTTCCTGGAGGTCAGCAATACCGGAAAATACAATCTCTGCAGGTGTTTTACCTGATTTTCTTATCAATGACTGAATACGTGCATAGGTGTACTGAATAAAAGGCCCGGTATTACCATCAAAATCAATCGATTCTTTGGGATTAAACATCATATTTTTAACCGGATCGACCTTGAGAATAAAATACTTGAGACCTCCTAACCCGATCATCCTGAAAAGCTTCTGTGCTTCATCATTTTCAAAATTCTCGAGTTTACCGAGTTCCGTTGTTATTTGCCTGGCAGTTTCCGTCAGCTCTTCAATCAGGTCATCGGCATCCACCACCGTGCCTTCCCTGGATTTCATCTTTCCTTCGGGCAACTCTACCATGCCATACGAATAATGGATGATGTTATCAGCCCAGTCATAGCCGGCCTTCTTTAATATCAGTTTTAAAACATCAAAGTGATAATTCTGCTCATTGCCAACCACATAAATCATTTTTTCGGGTAGGAATTCATCATGCCGCATCTTTGCCGTCCCCAGGTCCTGCGTCATATACACCGAGGTCCCGTCGGAACGCAGCAGCAGCTTTTCGTCCAGGCCATCAGCCGTGAGGTCAACCCATACGGAGCCATCGTCCTTTTTCCGGAACAGCTGTTTTTCCATTCCTTGCATTACAACATCTTTTCCCAGCAGGTAGGTTTGCGATTCGTGATAAGTTTTATCGAAGGATATTCCCAGGCTTTTATAGGTTTCATCAAAGCCGCTGTATACCCAGGCATTCATTTTATTCCAGAGTTCCCGGGTTTCTGCATCGCCCTGCTCCCACATCACCAGCATCTCCTGGGCTTCCATGATCAGCGGGGCGGTTTTTGCCGCATCATCCTCAGAAACCCCTTTTTGAATAAGTTCTTCAATCTCAGCTTTATAATGTTTGTCAAATTCAACATAGTATTTTCCAACGAGCTTATCGCCTTTAAGTCCCGATGATTCCGGTGTTTCGCCACCGCCCCACTTTTTCCAGGCCAGCATCGACTTACAGATGTGTATGCCGCGGTCGTTCACCAGGTTGACCTGTATCACACGCCTGCCCGTAGCTTTTAATATCCGCGAAACAGAATCGCCTAAAAGATTGTTGCGGATATGGCCAAGGTGCAAAGGTTTGTTGGTATTGGGCGATGAATATTCCACGATCACCGGGGGCTTTGTGGTATCTTCACCTTGTATCCCGAAATCTGTTTCAGAAAAACAGCTTTTCAGAAAATCAATCCAATAACTGCCGGTGATGCGGATATTAAGAAATCCTTTTACCACGCTGTATTTTTCAATAAAATCAAGATGTTGCATTAAATATTCTCCCAGTTCTCCGGCAGTTTGTTCAGGCGACTTTTTTGAATACCGTACCAGCGGAAAAACCATAAGCGTAAAATCGGCAGTTCCACGGTATTGCAGGTTTGTCTTCTGAATATTTATTATAGTTTTTTCAATATTTTGATTGTAAAGCGCTGAAACAGCTTCGACAGTAGTTTGAACCAATTTATCCGCGATCATTGCAATTTTTTTGACAAACTTACATAAAAATTTACTTGCCTGTTGCGCCGGTTGACTGAACCGCAATTTTGTCACAACAAATATTTCATGCTTTCTTGTGTTATTTAACTGTTAAAGTTATATTTGTCAAAAAAATCGATAAAGAAACCTGTGGTGTGCTGATGTTGTTATGATAAATAACAGAACTGCTGACCATATATCAAAAACTATAAAGATTTTAATGCATAATTATTTTTGACTGAAACCTGCTATACATGAGTACAAAAGATAAACCTTCCAGAAACAATAAAAACAAGCATCAGCAAAAGAAACCTCCGAAGAAACCTGAAAAAGCCACAACGCCCAGATGGGCCTGGGTAGCGCTGGCAATAGTCGTTGTAACCACATTGATCATTTATTTCAATGCGATAAAGTTCCGTTTCCTGTTTAACTGGGATGATGATACTTACATCATCGACAATGCCGACATCAGGAACCTGGGCTTTGCAAACATCAAACTGTTTTTTTCAAAGTTCTATGTCGGAAACTACCAGCCCCTGCTCCTGCTGTTTTACGCCATCGAATATAAGTTATTCGGGCTTAATGCATCGTATTACCACTTTGTCAACATTCTGATACACATCATCAATACTTGCCTGGTATTTCTCCTGGTGAAAAAAATTTCGCCCAAAAACATCATGGTAGCCCTGATCACAGCCGGATTTTTTGCCATCCACCCCATGCATGTTGAATCGGTGGCATGGGTCGCCGAAACCAAAGATGTGTTGTACACCCTTTTCTTTCTGGTTTCGCTGATCTTTTACCTTAAATATCTGGATACCGGCACATCCAAGCACCTGCTGGTCACGGGCGTTTTCTTTGTTCTTTCGTGCCTGAGCAAGTCGGCGGGAGTCATTTTGCCACTGGTCATGCTGCTGCTGGATTACTATACCGGTAGAAAAAGAACCTTGAAAATGTTTGTGGAAAAGGCGCCATTTTTTGTTGTTTCGGTCATACTGGGCGTGGTGGCTATATATTCACAGAAGGCTGCCATACATGAGATGCCGCCAAACATGAGCGCCATAGAAAGTATTGCTGTGGTATCATTCTCTTTTCTCAGGTATATCTTAAAAGCGTTTGTGCCAGCCAATCTTGCCGTTGTTTACCCGTTCCCGCCGGAACTGGGCGGCACGCTGCCCGTTAAATATTATCTTTATATTGTGTTTGTAACCCTGATACTGTTTTTCACCTGGTATTCGCGCAAATGGGGCAAAGATGTGATCTTCGGGGTGCTGTTTTTTATCATCACCATAATTCTTGTACTTCAATTTTTGCCTGTCGGCGCAGCCAGCATGGCCGACCGTTACAGCTATGTGCCCTATATCGGGATATTTTTCATGATCGGAAAACTATATGAGTATCTCTCTGAAAACGAAAAGCTAAGCCTGCGAAAATCATCCAATTACCTGTTGGCATTGCTCTTAGCAGGTTATTTAGCTTTTTCAGCTGTAACATTTTCGCGGGTAAAAAAATGGCAGGATATTGAAACCCTCTTCACCGATGGCATTGAAAAATGCCCCGACAGTTATCTCTCTTACTACATACGCGGCGCTTATTTTTTAAAATATCATGCACTGACGATCAACAGCGATAATGAAGAGAAAAAGCAACTTTACGCTTCCAAATCCATACCCGATTTCAACAAAGCCATCGAATACCATAAAAATTACCCTGATGCATACTCCAACAGGGGTTACGCAAAAAGCCTGAATAAAGATTATAACGGGGCAATCAAAGATTTTGACCAGGCCATTTCATTTGATAAAAACCATATCAATGCCCATCTGAACAGGGGCTATACCCGTCGCGAAATCAAAGACTTTAACGGCGCGATACAGGACTTCAGCGATGTTATCAGGATTAGTCCCGCCAACGCCATGGCTTATTGTGACCGGGGCACCACAAAATACCTGATGCAGGACTACCCGGGAGCACTCGAAGATTTCAATAAAGCCATCGAAATCGACGATAAATACATCAAAGCCATCAATAACCGCGGATCAACGAAGTTTATGATGAAAGACTTCAACGGCGCCCTTGATGATTATAATAAAACATTGCAGATAGATCCGGGAAACCAGGAAGCCATCAACAACCGTAATGTTGTCATGGGCATGGTGAGTTCAAAACAGTAGCTTTGCGGTTTTAAAAATAAAAGTGTAAAAAAGTTTGTGTTGATTCATGAATTCAAAGGCAAATATTAAAAAAGGGAATAAAAGCCATTCCAGACAGGAATTATCGCCCCAAAGAAAAAAACAGGCACAGGGCGATAAATGGTTTTGGCTTGCGCTGGCCGTGGTGATGCTTACAACATTCGTTGTATATTTTAAGGCAATAAGTTTTGGCTTGCTGCAGGTGTGGGATGACCAGGTATATATCACGGAAAACAGCCATATCCATAATTTCAACTGGGAAAACATAAAACTGATTTTCAGTAGTTTTTATGTCAATAATTACCAGCCGGTTAGCATGTTGTTTTATGCCCTCGAATATAAAATCGGAGCCGGACATGCCGCTCTGTTCCATTTTGACAACATACTGCTGCACCTGGCGAATACAGTTCTGGTATTTATTTTAATAAGAAAAATTTCTTCCGATAACAAGCTCGTGGCGTTGATTACCGCTGCATTTTTCGCCATCCATCCGATGCATGTCGAATCCGTGGCCTGGGTAGCCGAAAGAAAGGATGTGCTGTATACCTTTTTCTTCCTGATATCAATTATTTATTATTGCGGCTACCTTAAAACCGAAAAGTTCAGGCCGATCATACTCTGTTTTGTATTCTTTATGTTGTCGTGTCTGAGCAAGTCAGCCGGAGTAATCCTTCCGCTGGTCATGCTGCTCATTGATTATTACTTCCACAGGAAATTGCGTTGGAAAATGATCATTGAAAAGCTTCCATTTTTGATTATTTCGGTTATACTTGGCATTGTTGCCATGCAGTCACAAAAGCAGGCCGTTCAGAATATGGCGCCGGACATGTCGTTTATTGAACATATTTCGGTTGTATCTTATTCATTTATCATGTATTTGGTTAAAGCAGTCGTTCCATTTAAGCTTTCAGCCATTTACCCATACCCTGCCGGTTTGGGAGGTACGCTCCCGGTAATTTACTATATTTCTGTTTTTCTGGCAGGACTAATCTTGTTTTTAATTGGCTATTCCTATAAATTAGGAAAAGATATTATTTTCGGATTTACTTTTTTTATCATCACAATAGTTCTTGTGCTTCAGATAGTGCCGGTTGGCGCTGCCTCAATGGCCGACCGCTATACTTATGTCCCCTATATCGGCTTGTTTTTTATTGCCGGAAAACTTATGGATTACCTTTTTAATAATAAAGATGCAAGACTCAGAAATTATAAAAACTATCTGGTATTTTTATTAGTGGCAGGATTTGTATCTTATTCCGCAATCAGCTATGCACGCGTTGGAAAATGGGAAAACGACGAGATTCTATTTACTGATGCAAAATACAAATTTCCATATTGTGATGTTCCATATTTTATTATCGGCGACTATTGCCTCACACAATATAAAGCCAATAGTGAAAACAGGAATAAAAGCGTTGAGTTCTTAAACCGGGCCATCAGTGAGTATGAAAATGCATTAAAACACGCGTTTAACGATGCTGATAAAGTTAAAGCGTATTATAACCTCGGGACAGCCAAAGGCTACCTGGGCGATTTTTCGGGAGCAAAGACCGAGTACGACAAAGTATTGGCTATTGATAAAAACTATGTGAATGCATACATCAACCGGGGTAACGCCCGGCGTGAGCTGAAAGATTACCGTGGCTCGATAGAAGATTTTAACAAGGTGATTGAAATCAGCCCCGAAAATCCTTTAGGCTACAGCAACAGAGGGGTTACTAAATTCCAGACGGGCGATTATAAAGGGGCCATTGAGGATTTTAACCTGACAATACAAGTGGATTCCGGAAATTTTAAAGCATACAACGACAGGGGTTCCGCTAAATATATGCTGAAGGACTATAACGGAGCTCTTGAAGATTACAACAAGGCAGTTGCATTAAATCCCAAATACACCGATGCTGTAAACAACAGGGATATGGTTATGAAAGTCATTGAAAGTTTAAAAAAATAGTTTGGTGCTTGTTGAAAAATTTTGATTACACAAAATAAAGATAATATCTTGCAGGCTTTTTACTGACATATAAGTAATATAATACAAAATGTATGGGTTCAAAGGATAAAAATATAAAGAGCAAAACCAGGCAGGGCACAATTAATAAATCAACTGCAAAACCACAAGGCAAAAAAAACGACAAAAATCTCATGTGGTATGCCCTGGGCGTTATTTTGCTTACCACGCTGGTGGTGTACTTCAAAGCCATCCGCTTCGACCTGCTTATCTGGGATGACAACCTCTACATCAATGAAAACGAGCATATAAAGGGCCTGGGCTGGGAAAACATAAAACTGTTTTTTACCAGCTTCTATGCCGGCAACTATCAGCCGCTGACCATACTTATGTATACCATTGAATATAAACTGGTTGGACTGGGCCCGAAATTGTACCACTTTAATAACATACTCCTGCACTTGTTCAATACCGTCTTGGTTTTTGTGCTTGCAAAAAAACTGGCGCCAAAAAATAGTTATGTAGCCCTGATCACGGCGGCGTTTTTCGCCATTCACCCGATGCACATCGAATCTGTTGCCTGGGTAGCCGAAAGAAAAGACGTACTGTACACCTTTTTCTTTTTATTATCGCTCATCTTTTATTTAGCTTATCTGCAATCCAAAAAACTCACGGCCATCATCCTTGCAGGCCTGTTCTTTATCTTTTCATGCATGAGTAAGTCGGCAGCTGTGATTTTGCCATTGGTGCTGATACTTCTTGATTATTATATGAACAGAAAAATCACCTGGAAAACCCTGCTGGAAAAATTACCATTTTTACTTATATCACTGGTTTTCGGTTTGGTAGCCCTGCAGTCGCAAAAGCAGGCCATGCCTGTTACTCAAACGATACCCATTCTGGACAGACTGTTCATCGTATCAGATTCATTCATCACTTATCTGGTTAAAGCATTTGTTCCGGTGCGCCTGTCGGCGTTTTATCCCTACCCTGCCGAATTGGGTGGCACACTACCGTTTTATTATTATGTATCCCTTGTATTTGTCATTTTGGTATTAGCATTTGTATGGTATTCACGCAGATGGGGCAAGGATGTGATCTTTGGCTTTTTGTTTTTTGTCATCACCATCGCGCTGGTTCTGCAAATCATCACCGTGGGTAATGCCACGATGGCCGACAGGTACACTTATGTCCCCTTCATCGGCATCTTTTTTATTATCGGAAAATTATACGAGAATCTTGCTTCAAAAGCGAAGAATGCCAATACACTGTTGATCATTCTTGTTATTGGATTCCTAATATTTGCCGGAGCAAGCTTTGCGCGCATGAGCAAATGGAGGAACGACGAAACTCTTTTTACGGATGTCATCGGGAAATTCCCGAAAAACCCGCTGGCATACAACAATCGCGGATGTTATTACCTGAAGATTGCCCAGGCCGATTCACTGGCCGACAACAACCTGAAAAAGGATATGTATTTTAAAAAGTCGTTCCAGGATTTTGATAATCTTGTCAAAGTTGATGACGACTATTTCCATGGGCATTATAACCGCGGCTTGTCGAGGTATTTCCTGAAAGACTATGCCAATGCCATTAAAGACTATAGCATTGAAATACAAAATAATCCCAGAGATACTGATGCCTATTTTGATCGCGGCAATGCTAAGAAAGAGTCAGGCGATTATGCCGGAGCTATACAGGATTTTGACAAAGTATTAGAAATGAAGCCCCGGTCCGAAAGCGCCTATTTCAACCGTGGCAATGCCAAAAAAGAAATAAATGATTACGCCGGAGCCATACAGGATTATGATAAAGCCATAGAGCTCAACCCCAAGCTTATTAAGGCATATAACAACCGCAGCCTGCTGAAGTGCTTGCTGAAAGACTATGCCGGTACTATTGCCGATTACGACAAGTTGATCGAATTGAACCCGAATGACAGCACTACTATAAAAAACAGGGAGATCATCAGGAAGCTGATGGAACAGGAGAAAAAGTGAACAAGGAATAGTGAACAGTCAGCAGTGAATAGTGAACAGTGAACAGTTAGCAGTGAGCAGGGAACATATCCAGGGATATCTGAGAATATGCTGGCACAGGCTGCAGGAATAGGCGGCTATGGCTGAAGCCTAAGCCGGACGGGGTTATATTTCATATGCACCTTCTTTTGACCTTGCATGATTACCTTTCTTTTTTGTTTTTCTTCTTCTCCCCCGCAAACAGCCCCTCCGTGTATTTATCATACAACTCGAACAAAAATTCTATGCGTTGGTCTTGTTGATAAAAAATCAAGCGCGATAAAATTAATGCAATCAAATTTTGCTTTTATTGCATAAGAAAACAACAGTTGAACGAAACATGAGAAGAAGCGTTGCAACATGACCATATCAATCCTTTATGCAGCGAACAGATATGCCTGCATTTTTATAATAAGGCGCATCAATAATTTTTTTATTTTCAGCATGTAAAAATACCAGAATAGCGCCATAAGCGCTAGATTCAGTAGAAGACCAGTAAAAGCCCTCTAATCCGGTTTCAAGGAACGATCCATAACATAAACCACCAGGCAGGGCTGTAAAACCGCTTTCATTGGTTGCCCCTGTATTCGGGCTTTGCCAATGCGAGGTTCCGGCTTCCTTAAGTTTTGCTCCGGCAATGGTATCGCCTCCCAGATAATCAATAAGCGTAAGCCATTCGGTTTGGCTGGGAATATGCCAGCCAGCGGGAGCAAGCAATGGGCCGTCGGCCACAGCATACCAGTTATATAATCGCCCGTATATTTCAGAATTGGCGCTACTGTTTTTATGATTTATATAAGCCCCGGTCACAAGATTAGCTAATTGTATCGTATCTGTGATGTGGGTAATCGGATCTCCGTTTCGATAGTGCGTAGTTTTGAGGTTTTCAACCATCCATGTTTGCGTACCGATGGTAACCGTATGATATATATTACCATCAATATCGCTTACTGTAACATTTGTTGGCGAAGAAACAGGAGGCAGTTCAGTGTCATCTTCCTTTTTGCAGGCGGCTGTTATAATCATTAAGAAAAATAGAGCTGCCATTGGGTAAATCCATTGTCTTTGGTGGTTTCTCATTATCTTGTTTTTATTTTCAAAAGTAACTATTTATTTTCTGACTGAATTATTAAACCTTATTTCTTTCGTTCTGTATACATCTCAGCCCTATACTTAACTATTACAATCTACATTCAATGTTAACCCGCTGCGGCTGATCCGACATTCGATATTCTCCATTGGAGTCCTTCGGACATTATTCCCTCCTGGTTTTCTTTTCCCCTGCAAACATTGACATAGGATAAACTATGTCTTCAAAATCTGCCTCGTTTCGCTAAAAAATCCATCATAAATCTTATAGATTATAAAATCAAAACAGTTTCTTATAATTTATAAATTTTTCTGTCTGAATTAATTTTCATATCTTTGCACAACTTCTTCTCGGAAGAGTGTATTTTGATAAAATTGTGAATACCCTTTTGCAACCTTTCTGCCTGTAGCGGCAAATAATCCTTTTACATTTTTTCTATTAGCGGTTGCACTCCCGCACAAGGCGGGATTAAAGTTATATGTATTTACAAAAATTACAATGTTTAAAAAATTGAATCTTTCGGAACCTTTATTAAGTGTTCTGGACAAAATGGGTTATTCAGAACCGACACCCATACAACAAAAAGCCATTCCTCTTATTTTCCAAGGTAAGGACATCTTTGGATGTGCTCAGACAGGAACAGGTAAAACAGCAGCTTACATTTTACCCATGCTTCAGAAAATGGACAATGCACCAAAAACAAGCAAGACTTATGTCAAAGCTCTTATTCTTGCTCCTACCCGTGAACTCGCGTTGCAGATAGACCAGAATATCAGTGAATATGGCGCTAACTTATCCATAAAACATACAACAATATTTGGAGGTGTATCTCAGGTAAACCAGGTTAAAAAACTCAGGGCGGGCACCGATATAATTGTTGCCACCCCGGGACGTCTTATTGATTTGCTTCAACAGGGTGTGTTACGGTTGAATGATGTTGAATATTTTGTGCTGGACGAAGCTGACCGTATGCTCGACATGGGATTTATCGGTGATATCAAAAAAATCATCTCCAGGCTTCCTGAAAAAAAGCAAACCATGTTATTTTCAGCTACAGCGCCCCGCGAAATCATGTCGCTGGCTAATTCACTGATGCAGAACCCGGTGAATATTAATGCAGATATTTCACCCGCTCCCCCATTGTTGGTGCAGCAATCCGTTTATCTTGTTCCAAAAGATAAAAAACGGGTATTATTAAAGCATGTACTCAGCCAGACCGGAAAAGAACAAACGCTAATCTTTACACGGACAAAGAGAGGCGCTGACCGCGTAACCAGGGACCTTGTCAGGAGCGGCATCAGGGCAGAAGCTATTCATGGAGACAAATCACAAAACTCACGGGAAAATGCTTTAAAATGTTTTAAGAACAAATCTGTCACTGTGCTGGTTGCAACAGATATTGCTTCCAGGGGAATAGATATTATTCAGTTGCCTCATGTGATCAACTTTGAATTGCCGGAACAGGCCGAAACATACATTCATCGCATTGGCCGTACAGGAAGAGCGGGAGTGCCGGGTACAGCCATATCATTTTGTTGCGGCGATGAGAAACCCTACCTTCAAGATATTCAGAAACTGATCAGAAAAAACATCCGGGTAGAAACACACCCATTTGTCGCATAAACAATATTTCAAACAAAATAACCAATAAGCCTGCATTTTGCAGGAAATAATAATTAAAACAAAAACAATGAAAACAGGAACAGTAAAATTTTTTAATGAAGCTAAAGGTTTTGGCTTTATCAAGGTAGATGAAACAGGCGAAGATGTGTTTGTTCATAAAACAGCGCTACAGAGCAGGATCGCGGAAAATGACAAGGTCGTTTTTGAAATCGAAAATGGAAAACGCGGATTGAATGCCGTAAATGTCAGACTGGCATAATATACCTGATCATACAGGTAAAAAAAACAATACTGGCACAGTGGTTTTTTATTAAGCTATAGTACCAGAGAGGCTTAACAATTCAAACTATATTCCGGTTACCAGGTATCCGGAATATGTAGTTATTGTATACCGGCAACATTTATTTCCGGCATATAGTAATAATTATGAAATTTGCAACTAATAATTTACGCGTTAATTCAAATTAAAATCCAGCTTATGGCAAGATCACAGGAAACATATAACAAAAAAGACGTCAGGGACAGAAAAGAAAAAAAAAGAAAGGAAAAAGAAAAGAAACGCCTCGCGAAAAAAGAAAATGAAAAATCAGGGCATGCTGATGATATGATTGCCTATGTTGATGAATTTGGCATGATCACGTCCACCCCGCCCGATGCGAGCAAAAAGATTACTACTAATTTGGAAGATATACAGATATCTACACCCAAAAAAGAATCTATGGAAAGTTTCAATGCGGTCAGAACAGGCGTAGTAAATTTTTTCGATAACACCAAAGGCTTCGGCTTTATCAACGACAATGAAACCAAACGGGATGTTTTTGTACACATTAATAACCTTTTGGAAGAAATAAAAGAAGGCAACATCGTAACTTTTGAAATAGAAAAAGGGCCAAAAGGAATTATTGCCGTCAGGGTAAAATTGCTTAAATGAATTGCTTGTTGACCGGTAATCATCACATAAATATTTGATGATGAATGCCATACCATAAAAACATCATAACGGCATGGTATAATATCGTTATTCTCATGTTTTAGAATATTCCGGAGGCATCCGGTAAATCAGCATCATCAAACAATGAGGCCTTAATACATAAACCCTCCAAAGTGGGGGAAACAATTTTTATCAAACATGTCTGCCTGACGATGTCTGTTTTAAAGAGAATCTCGATTTTTGAATTCGAGTATGCTCATTCATAAATTCTAATATCATCAATCGACATTTTATATCTTTTTGATTCATAAACATTTGAATATCGAATCCGCAACGATAAACGAGTGATGATTTGACGTTCAAGGTTTTTAAATTAATCTGAAAATCATACAAACCGTGCAATCAAAACATGGCGCTTTTGTGATTTATAAATGGTTATATGATATTCATGGCCGGATTGGCTGAATTATAGTTATTTCAGAATATGCTTAATTAAGATCTTTATGCAAATTTATGGTACTAAAATTGCTAACTTTGTGCTTCATTTTTCTAAACCTCAATTTATGAAAATCCGGATTTTTACTTTTCTGCTGGCATTCTGTATGTATTTTACAACCAATGCTCAGATACAGATATTATTTCAGTCAGAGCAGACCAAATCATTTTTACTGTCACATGTAGACTCATACGACGAAAGCCAGAAAACCATCAACGAATTCATTGATGCCATTGCAGGTTCTATTCCCAAGCCTGTTTACCAGACAAAAATCACTTTAAGTATTGATGAAAGCATTAAGGTCACGCGCCAGCAGGCCATTGTAAGCATTTATGTCAATTATCAGAATGTTGTTTTGGGAGGCGATGTCTTTTATAAAGGTTTCAATATGACCGATGTTCTTATTCCTACCAAATACGACTTTAAAGCTACATTAAGCTATAAAAACGGCCCTGTCATAAAAAGTTTTGTTCAGCAACCCAGCGACTTTAAGCCCTTTAATGAAATCCTGCTTCAATGTAATGATACAACTTTATCAAACAGCTATGATTTTGTGGTAAACAATTTTTATATTTATTACGACTTTGCCGCCCGAAACCGTTTTCGCGACAAAGCCAGGCTGATAGATCAGTACAATAACGCTGACATTGATCTTGCCGGTATTAATAAACAGCTTTCCACCATCGATCCGAATGCTTTTGAGGAAGCTGACAAAACGCAAACTACGCTCAATAATATAAAAGCTACCATCGACAATATTTCTTCAGCCGCATTCTGGAAGGTATTGCATATTGAAACCTTTGATCCGGCAATGCTGAATAACAAGCTTTTTGATACCCAGAAAAGATTTTCCGATATACAAAACCAGTTGTATGAAATCAAGTCCAAACTTGATGAATTGTATTTCAACAAGGCTCTTGATCTGTACAAAAAGAAAAAGACCTACGACGCCAAGACTAATTTTGAAAAGTCATTAAGCTATAATGCTTCCTATGCTCCTTCGCAATACTACCTGGCAAGAATAGCTTTTGAAACCAACAAAAACGAAGAAGCCAGGCAACTGATAACCAAATTATTTACGTTTAATGATATTGACAACGAAACACAAAAGGCTGCCTTCAGCCTTGCCCACGCCATTGAATGGACTGAAATGAATAAAGCTATCGGTCAGCTTACTGGCGGGAAATTTAATGAAGCACTCGACGCTGTAGCAAAAGCTGAAAATTTTTGTAAAAGCATACCTTCCTATACTTGCAATGATACAATAGAACTTATACGCCGCGATTGCCACAGGGGCATATATAATAATTATGTAAAAACCGCCAGCGGCATGTTTTATCTCAAAAAATATAAAGAAGCCGGAAATGAAATTGTAAAAGCCATTTCGTACCAGCAAAACTTCAGTAAATACATACCCGATAATGACGATGCTCTTGAACTGAAGCAGAAAATTGGTGTCGAAGAATACTATGAAACCATGACAAAAGGCAAAGAAAAGATGGTTGCAAAAGATTACCGTGGCGCTTTTGATGATTTCGAACATGCAAAAAACCTTGAAATTGATTATCCGGTAAAAAAAGATAAACTCCTGCCCGATCTGTTAAAAAAATCCAAGCTCGAAGTTCTGCTCCTTGACTTGACCAATGCAGAATCAATGGTAGCTTCCAACAACCTGAACGGAGCAAGAACCATACTCTTACAGGTGATCAACGATCAACGGAAATATGAACTGATTGATAACAATAACCTTACGCAGCGGATTGAGAAAATAAAAAAATCTATTTTCAGCCAGGAATGCGAAAATGCACAGAATGAATACAATTCAAAAGTTGATGCTGCTGTAAAAGCTGAAAATGAAAAAAATTATATTGCCGCCGAAAACAATTATAATGATGCTTTGCAGTCTGTTGAAAAAAATCCCGATTGTGATATAAAAAGCGACCAGGCAAAGAATGGAAAAATGAAAGTGGAAAAGCCTTCACAATATCAGCAAATACTGAGCAAAGGCGATGTTTTAATCAGTAACCGCGATTATTATAAAGCCATAGATAATTATAATAAACTCACCACATATTTTAATGATAATTCCATTGCAAATTTTGGCATAGTGCATCAGCCACTGCACTTGTATATCGGCTCTTTTGAATCAGGATTCGTTATTTATGGACTCTCCTACCTTATTGACGCCGGCGAAACTGACAACGCCATGTATTTGCTTAAATTGTTAAAGCAAAGAAACACCCTCAAGTCAACCACCAAAATACAACAGACCTCATTGGCGAGGTCCTTTGCCCTGAGAGATCACAAAGACGGCAATGTTACCAACCCCAAACTAAAAGTTACCGAGTACACTCTGGGCGATCCCTGGTACAGCTATTTCGAAAAAGAATACCTGAAGCAGATGAAAAAGTTGAAATAAACCTAATCGGTGCCTGGAAATATGTTTTTAAAAAAACAATATTTCTAAAAACTATACTCCATACTTATTCCCAACCAGGGAAAGAAATGAACATAATATCCACTAATTTCAAAACGTGGAGTATGCAAGGGCGCCACTGAAAGCCATCATAGTTTTGTATCCGTAATCCGACATTACTTGTCTGAAAAATTTGCCAATCCTTTACATCTGATACGGTATAGCCATATCCGGAATAAGGTTGATTTTAGCATATACTTTTTGGAGTGGGCTTGATAAAAATTGTAAAAATGTACCATGACTCAGTAAAAAATACAAGTATTTCCATTTTACATTAATAACCTGAAAAATTCACAAGAATTTTTCCCCCTTTGGGCCGACAGAAGAAAATCAAGTATTTTGGCAGTAATTATCATTTTCCAAAATTTTCTGTGTCGGGATTACCTGACCAACTGCCCGCATTGCCATACCCTTTCATAAATTGCATTTCATTTATTTATGAATAGGCCAGGTTAATAAACCACTGGTCAAAAAAATTTTTTAAGTTTATTATAGTGATTACTTAAACTTATATCTTTGCCAAAGTTTTGAATCAAACCAAAAAAAAAATACATATGAACCGAAAAAACGTAATTATTATTGGTGCAGCAGGTCGAGATTTTCATAATTTCAATACCTTCTTCAGAGGCAACGAAGCCTATAATGTTGTAGCCTTCACCGCCGCACAAATTCCCGATATCGCCGGGAGAAAGTATCCAAAAGAATTAGCAGGCAACCTTTATCCTGACGGAATTCCCATCTATCTCGAAAGTGAACTGCCGAACCTGATAAAAGACCTTAAAGCTGATATTTGCGTTTTTGCATACAGTGATGTTCCTTATCCAAGAGTAATGGGCGTCAGCGCTATTGTTAATTCTGCCGGCGCTGATTTTATGCTGATGGGACCCAAACACACCCAGGTAAAGAGTACCAAACCTCTTATTGCTGTGTGCGCTGTTCGTACCGGTTGTGGCAAAAGCCAGACCTCACGCCGCGTGATTGAAATATTAATGGAACAGGGACTCAAAGTTGTTGCCATCCGTCACCCGATGCCTTACGGCGATTTGAACGAACAAAAAGTTCAACGCTTTGCAACGGTGGAAGACCTGAAAAAACACAAATGTACCATCGAAGAGATGGAAGAATATGAACCACATGTTGTTCGCGGGAACGTTATATATGCCGGTGTTGATTATGAAGCTATTTTACGCGAAGCTGAAAAAGAAGCAGACGTTATTTTATGGGACGGTGGAAATAATGACTTTTCATTCTATGCAACAGATTTATGCATCACGGTTGTTGATCCTCACAGACCCGGCCATGAATTGAAATACTATCCAGGTGAAGTATCACTCCGCGTGGCAGATGCTGTTGTCATCAATAAAATGGACAGCGCTTCTCCTGAAAACATACAGATCGTTCGTGAAAGCATCAGCAAAGTTAATCCGAATGCTGTTGTCATCGACGGTGCATCTCCTCTTACCGTTGACAAGCCTGAGCTGATCAAAGGAAAGAGAGTCCTGGTTATCGAAGATGGTCCCACCCTCACCCACGGCGAAATGAAAATCGGTGCTGGTACGGTTGCCGCTATGAAATTCGGCGCTGCCGAACTCGTTGACCCACGTCCGTATGCTGTTGGAAAATTAGCCGAAACATTTAAAATATATCCGAACATCGGCACGCTGCTGCCGGCTATGGGATACGGTGAACAACAGGTTGCCGACCTCGAAAAAACTATTGCTGCCACACCTTGTGATACAGTAGTAATTGCTACCCCCATTGACCTTAACCGTATCGTTAAGATCAACAAGCCGAATGTAAAAGTCGGATATGACCTGCAGGAAATCGGACGCCCCGACCTCTACGATGTCATTAACGATTTTCTCAAAAAACATAACCTGGTTAAAAGCGGCTGCTCATGCTGTCAATAATATGAAAGGCGACGAAAGTCGCCTTTTTTTTTGTCCAAATTATACCATTATATAAATGTACAACAAATAAAAAAAAACAGGTAATGAAAAACAGGAGCCTAATTTCCATTGATGACTTTGCCAAGGAGGATTATATCACCGTTCTTGACACGGCGGAAACATTTGAACAAAATCCGGTTCAAAATATCCTTCAGGGCAAGGTGGTTGCCACACTTTTTTTTGAGCCTTCAACACGAACAAGGCTGAGTTTCGAAAGCGCAGTAAATTACCTTGGCGGAAAAGTCATAGGTTTTTCTGATGCATCCAGTTCCAGTGTTAAAAAAGGAGAATCCTTGAAAGACACTATCCTTACCGTATGCAACTACTCCGACCTCATCGTGATGAGGCATCCCAAAGACGGCAGCGCCCGTTATGCCAGCGAGGTGGGAAATAAACCCATCATCAACGCGGGCGACGGCGCCAACCAACACCCTACCCAATGCCTGCTCGACCTTTACTCAATACGTAAAACACAGGGAAAACTCGACGACCTTGACATCGTGTTTGTCGGCGACCTGAAGTACGGACGCACGGTACATTCACTGGTTATTGCCATGACAAACTTCAACTGCCGCTTTCACCTGGTATCTCCTCTTGAACTGAAACTCCCCAGTTACGTAAAGATGCATATAAAAGAGAAAAACCTGGAATACTATCAGTACACCGATTTAAGCGAAGCCATTCCTAAAGCCGATATTATTTATATGACCCGCATTCAGCGCGAACGCTTTTCCGACCCTATCGAATATGAAAAAGTTAAAAATTCCTATATCCTGAACAAAAGCCTGTTAACTGATGTAAAAACCAATATGAGAATTCTCCACCCCTTGCCCAGGGTAAATGAGATCAATGAAGATGTGGACACCATGCCACAGGCTTACTATTTTCAACAGGCTCAAAATGGACTTTATGTACGACAGGCATTACTTAAACTTATTTTAGGAGTATAAAAAAATGGAACAGGAAAATAAACCCAGGAAAGAACTTATCGTTTCAGCAATAGAAAACGGTACTGTCATTGACCACATACCAACTCAAAGTGTGTTTCAGGTAATCCGCATCCTGAATCTTGACCAGTTTGATAACCAGATTTTATTTGGAACCAACCTCGACAGCAGCAAGTATGGGAAAAAAGGAATCATCAAGGTCAGTAATAAATTTTTTGATCCGGAAGATATCAACAAAATTGCCGTCGTTGCCCCCACCGCAACGCTGATTATTATAAAGGATTTTAGCGTGGTGGAAAAAAAGAAGGTTGTCATCCCCGACATGATTTACAATTTTGTAAAATGCGTCAACCCGAATTGTATTACCAATGTTGAAAATGTCCCTACAAAATTCCAAGTGATCAATAAAGAAGAATCAAAGCTAAAATGCCATTATTGCGAGAAGATTACGGAGAAAAAGAATATGACGTTTAAATAAGGCAGAAGTTGGAAGATGTTGTAAGGTAAAAGTTGGAAGGTAAAAGTTGGAAGGTGAAAGTTAAAAGGTAAAAGTTGAAAGGTAAAAGTTGGAAGGTGAAAGTTGGAAGGTGAAAGGTAAAAGTTGATGGAGGGGTGGTAGGATTGATGAAATGGAGAGATGGAGATATGGAGAAATGGGGAAATGGAGAAGTGAGAGTTAGAAGTTGGGAGGTAAAAGTTGGAAGGTGAAAGTTAGAAGGTGAAAGTTGAAAGGTAAAAGTTAAAAGGTAAAAGTTGGATGTCACAGTATTTTTGAGGTTGCAGAGGATTGTTAAAAGAAAAGCCTTACCGATAAGTATATAAATAAAGCCGACTGAGCAACAAAAAGAAATGCCCAGAACAAGGCAGGAATTCCGGTAATTTTTGCCAGCGACGCAGCATCACCGGCCAATTTCGGTTTTTTAAATGCAATGATCATGATTTCAACAGATGAATAAAAGGCTTCAAAAAGCATTACACCGGATATCCATGTAACAAAAACAAACTGGAAAAATTCATTCAGCTTAAAATAGGCCAGCAACAGTATTAATATAAATGTAATAACCCAAAACAGGCCATATTTGTTCCTGATCAGAAACGCCAGGTCAAGCATCGCGACGATAATCACAATATAGAATACAATATTATATTTCTGAATTGATATCAGGTAAAACATAAAGTAAGCAAAGGCCGAACCCACTACATATCCCGAAAGAGAAACCAGAAATAGTTTGAATTTACCCTTGGTTTTTACCAGGGTTGTACCCGACCGGTCGCCAAATAATTCTATTTCATACACCTCACCCTGGGTAATAAGTGCCATCAGCGCATGGCCACTTTCATGAATCAGCGTGTTAATAATCCGAAGAAACTTACCTATAAAAGGAATACGGTTCGTGATCAATACCACCAACGGCAAGGCATACAATACATAATTTTTATACTGCTCGTACAAAATCAGGATTTTCCGGCAAAGTAAACAAGAATTATTTTGTCAGCGACTCTTCCGGTAAATTAATTTTTTTAGAAAATTAAAATAAAGTGAAAACAGAAAAGAAATAATGAAGACTACAAGGGTTGCTATCTCGACAAGATGATCATTAAAATTGAGTCCTAAAAGACGAAATATTAAATACTTAATATATGAATACGGAAGGTTGGTATATCCCAACTTGCCAAGCACCTGCCAATGCCATTCGGTGAGCGGACAAAAACCATAACCATAAATAATTCCCAGGCCGAACCATGACAAAGCAGTTAACGAAAGTGTTATAAAATTTGCCAGCCGGGTTTTCTTCCATATCCAGCCAAAAATATTGAACAAGGTAAATATAGAATGAAAAAGTAAAAAGAAGTAATCAAGAACATGGTACCAAAACATATATATACTAATATTTTCGTTAAAAATACTACTAATTTTTTCAGAATCAAAATTGCGGTAAAATAATTCATATAAATAATTAATAATCAAAACATTATTCCACATCAACACTGTTGATAACTTATACGATTTTTAAATCAAAAATCTTATAATTAATAAAGAAAAAAAACGTATCTTTGTTTAGAATTAAATTTTTTAAGTAGCTGATTATGAACGATAAAGAAAAAGACGTATTGACGAAAAACGGGAATGGGAACGGAAACGGAAATTATGGCGCCGATAGTATAAAAGTGTTGGAAGGACTGGAAGCAGTTCGCAAACGTCCGGCAATGTACATTGGTGATACCGGGGTAAGAGGTTTGCACCATCTTGTTTATGAGGTTGTTGATAATTCTATTGATGAATCACTGGCCGGATATTGCGATAAAATTGATGTTATTATTAACCCGGATAATTCAATTACGGTTGAGGATAACGGACGCGGAATCCCAACGGGTATGCATGAGCAGGAACAACGCTCTGCCCTTGAAGTTGTTATGACGGTTTTACATGCCGGTGGAAAGTTTGATAAAAACTCATATAAAGTATCCGGAGGCTTGCATGGTGTTGGGGTTTCCTGTGTCAATGCCCTCTCATCGGATATGAAAGTAACCGTATTCCGCGAAGGTAAAATTTTTGAACAGGAATACCAGTGCGGTAATCCCGTGTACCCGGTGCGTGAAGCAGGCGATTCTGACAAAACCGGCACCCTCATTACTTTTATGCCTGATAAATCTATTTTCTATGTTTCGGAATATAGTTATGAAATTTTATCATCAAGGTTGCGCGAACTGGCTTTCCTGAATAAAAATGTTAAGCTCACCCTTACGGATATGCGCGAAAAGGATGAAAACGGCCAGCCTGTCCATGATGACTATTTTTCCCAGAACGGTTTGAAGGATTTTATTGAATATCTCGACGCTACACGCGAAAAGCTCATGCCCGAACCGATCTGCATCGAAGGTGAAAAAAATGACATCCCTATTGAAATTGCATTACAATATAATTCTTCTTTCGCTGAGAATATTCACTCTTATGTAAACAATATCAATACCCACGAGGGCGGAACGCATCTCGCCGGTTTTCGCCGGGCACTCACCCGTACACTTAAAAGCTATGCCGAAAAATCCGGCATGCTTGCAAAACTGAAATTCGATATCAATGGCGACGACTTCCGTGAAGGTTTAACAGCTATTATTTCCGTTAAAGTTCTTGAGCCACAATTTGAAGGACAGACTAAGACCAAATTGGGCAACAATGAAGTAATGGGTGCTGTTGATCAGATTGTCAGCGAGTTGCTCACTTATTTCCTTGAGGAACACCCGAAAGAAGCCCGCACCATTGTAAACAAAGTTATTCTGGCAGCTACAGCACGCCATGCTGCCCGCAAAGCCCGTGAACTGGTTCAGCGTAAAAGCGTGCTCAGCGGATCTGGCTTGCCCGGCAAGCTTGCCGATTGCAGTGAAAAAGATGCAGCCCAATGTGAAATATTTTTGGTTGAGGGAGATTCTGCAGGCGGTACAGCCAAACAGGGCCGCGACAGAAGAACCCAGGCCATCATGCCGTTGAGAGGTAAAATCCTGAACGTCGAAAAAGCCATGCCTTATAAAATCTTCGAATCAGAAGAAATAAAAAATATTTTTACTGCCCTCGGAATCACAATAGGTACTGCCGAGGACACAAAAGAACTGAACCTCGAAAAGCTTCGTTATCACAAGATAGTGATCATGACCGATGCCGATGTTGATGGAAGCCATATTGCAACGCTCATCCTGACATTTTTCTTCCGCTATATGAAAGAACTCATCGAACGCGGCCACGTGTATATTGCTACTCCACCACTTTATCTTATTAAAAAAGGTAATGAACAACGTTATTGCTGGACCGAAGAACAACGTGTACAAATAGTTGAAGAATATGCAAAAACCACAAAAGAATCAAATATTCATATTCAGCGGTACAAAGGTCTTGGTGAAATGAATGCCGAGCAATTGTGGGAAACCACCATGAACCCCGAAAAACGTACGCTTCGCCAGGTAAACATTGTAAATGGCACCGAAGCCGACCGCATTTTTTCGATGCTCATGGGCGATGAAGTTCCACCCCGCAGGGAGTTCATTGAGAAAAATGCCAAATATGCCAGAATTGATGCTTAAATTTTTTTAAATAAAATTTACTGACGTTTTCAAACTTCAATCCGACTGCACTGACTAACGCATTGTAAATTCACCCGGCGGCTTAATTGTTTTAGAAATTATTTTTAAATCCTTGAGTTACCGGGTGTTTTTATAACATGAACAACAATATTAAATTTTAAATGTTATGAATATTATTGTAACTGGCGCCGGTAAGGGAATTGGCTTTGAACTTTGCAAGAAATTCCTGCAACTGCCGGATATGAACGTAATAGGCATTTCAAGGAATACCGGGCAGCTTGATCAGCTTGCAAAAATTAACAGCTCACTCCTGCCCTTTTCATTCGATCTCGAAAACGACGACTATTCCAGTATCATAAATCAGCTATCTTTTTTTCCGGGAGGAAAAGTAAATATTCTTATCAACAATGCCGGATTATTAATTAAAAAGGCATTTATCGAACTGAATACCGAAGATAATTTAAAAATGTTCAACATAAACTATCTTGCTCCTTACCGTCTCATACAGGTTTTGCTTCCATATTTTTCCGAAAACTCCCATATTGTAAACATCAGCAGCATGTCGGGATTCCAGGGAAGCATGAAGTTTAAGGGACTGGCAGGTTATTGTGCATCAAAAGCGGCATTGGCAAGCCTTACCGAATGCCTGGCCACCGAACTAAGCGATAATAATATAAAGGTTAATTGCCTCTGTCCCGGCGGAGTTGATACCACCATGTTTCAAAATGCTTTTCCTGAATCCTCTGCATCCGTGACACCAGAAGAAATTGCCTGTTACATTTCTGAATTTTCTTTGAATGCCCATAAGTTTATGAATGGTAAAATTATTCCGGTTTCATTCTATATATAAAATTTAGCGCTTACTGCAATTTTTTATTTTGCGATTCGTTCATTACAATCATTAAAGGAGGTAATTATGAAAACTATTTATTATTCTTTATTGTTTGCATTTATCATGAGTGCCCAATTTCTGCAGGCACAATCCAAATCAACCATTACCATCAAAACAATAAAAATTGAAAACGGCGACACTATTGTCACCGAGCGGTCATATAATTCAGATGGTGATAATGTGATCATCGATGACAGCACATTCAGCCCGGGTAACCATTTTATCTTTTTTAATAATGATTATGGGCTTGATACCAATTTCACGGAGAATTTCAGCGAAATATTCAGCCATGAAATGAGAGATTTCCTGGACAATTTCAATGTCTCCCCTTTTGAAATGCCTGAAAACACTTTTGAATTCCTCAATAAAAAGTTTTCTCCGGATTTTGACACAGCATTTTCCAATCAGGATTTTTACAAAATGCTTCCTGACACAAGCGGGTTTTCAAAAAATTTCGATATACCAAAGCCACCAAAGCAGGTTCATAACGAAAGTATTATTACGGACAACATTATTTTACCCAATAAGCAGCCCGTTGAAGAGTTCTTGACAGAGCCGTCAAATGAAGAAGGGAAAGTTAAAATTTCATTTTTACTTGATGCTAAAAATGCTACGCGGCTGGTAATAAAAGATGAGGCGAAAAAAATTATTTTCAAGGAAAAAATTCACAAATCAAAAGGTATATATACGCGGATTTTTGATTTTAATGTTTTTCCGTCAGGCAATTATATCCTGGAACTTAAACAGGGAAACAAGCAGGCAGCAAGCCGGATCATGGTTCAAAGACCAAATAATAATTTTCATTTTATCTTTTAAAAAAAAAGTGTATTTTTGCACCATGAGTCTTTAGCTCAGCTGGTTTAGAGCGCTTGCTTGACAGGCAAGAGGTCAGCAGTTCGATCCTGCTAAGACTCACCAAGCCTCCGATTTTCGGGGGCTTTTTTTTTACTCCTCAGCTGGTTTAGAGCGTCCCGACCTGAAAGCGTCGGGAAGGTCAGCAGTCGACCCGATGGCTATCGGGACTGCTAAGACTCACCAAGCCTCCGATTTTCGTGGGCTTTTTTTTATTCCTTCAGCTGGTTTAGAGCGTCCCGACCTGAAAGCGTCGGGAAGGTCAGCAGTTCTCCCGATAATGCCGTTGGCATTCGGCATCGGGACTGCTAAGACTCACCAGAGCCTCCGAATTTCGGGGGCTTTTTTTATTTATCCTATCTTATTCGTGGGCGCACCAGGTATATATTTTTAATGAAATATAAGTTTTATCTATTGAATGCTTTGCATGCGCGAGCCATCAAGAGGTATAACTGAATGAATAAATTTTAGATTACTTACAATAGCCAAGAATACTTTAAATTATGAAATAATTATTTAAGTGTTTAATTGTTAATAAATGTAAAAATATTTTTATAATTGCCTTGACTTCTTAAAAAAAATCTATTAACTTTATAACTTCTTATTTCATATATTAATATGAAAAAAATATATTTTCACAATATTTTATTAAATCGAAGATATACTCGCTATGTAATATGGGTAACAGAATTAAAGATAATCCAATTCTTTGGATGAAATAATTTTTGGGGGTATAAAAAATATAAAATGGTAAAATGAAAAGATATTTATTCCCTTTAATATTTTGTTTGCAATTCAATATATTTTCTAATGGGCAAACATATCATTCCTTTCCAACAGACACAGCACAATGGAGTATTTTAAAGGTTATCTCTTATGGTTCACCCAATCCCACTCTTTGGCAGGGAATTTATCAAAATCTTAAAGGTGATACAGTCATTAATAGTAAGGTTTATAAAAAAATTTATGAATCTCATGAACAGAATTATTTTACTTCAGCACAAACCTTGAAATGTTTTATAAGAGAAGATTCATTAAAAAAGATTTATGTAAAATATCCGGATAGTTCAATGGATTTTCCGGACACCTCAGAATTTGTGCTTTATGATTTTAATATTAATATTGGTGATACATTTAAAACCTTTATGACGGATCCTAATTATGATTTGCAATTATCAAAATTCAAACTGATTTCTATAGATTCCATAAATACAGCTCAAGGATATCGTAAAACTTATTATTTTGATTTTATTTCCTACGGTACATATTCTTTTGTCTTCAATTGTTTTGATACTGGATTTTATTGGATAGAAGGAGTCGGAACCCATTTAGGTCCCTTTTATAATGAGATGTTCAGGGGTTGTTATTTTTTTGGTGTGGTTGAGTATTATAAATTAATATGTTATCAAGAAAATTTCAATTACATTATTGGAGGTACGGCCTGCCATATACCATTTGGAACTGAGGAAACTGACATAAAAAGTTTATTTATAAAGACATGGCCTGTTCCTGCTAAAGAAAGTATCTCTTTTAATTATTCATTGCCGTTTGATAGTAAAAACGCCTGTATCAGTATTTATGATTTTATAGGGAAAAAACTTGTTTCCTATCCTGTGCCTAATAACAGCCAACAATTGACAATAAGCACTACCGGTTTAGAAAATGGTATGTACTTTACTGTTATACAGTCTGATGAGAATATTTATGCAAGTGACAAGTTTATTATAAACAAATAATTTCTAAACCAATAATAAATATTAAAATAGTTTATTTTAAAAAACTTTGACCCTTTAGAAAATAAAAAAAATCTTCTTTTTTATTAGCATTTATTTCATGCAATAATTTTCTGCTCGAAGTGTAGATTCTATATGGGAATATCTGGTGTACGAAGTTGCACCATAGGTGCTCCTTTTGAGCAACTTCACACTTTCTAATTTGTAGTTTGAAACTACACCTAATACTGTTTTTCTGGCAATGCTTTGAACTTTCAATTAAAATGTGTTTATAAATGTAATTTTTCTACTAAAAATTTTCACCCATTAAGCTACAGAAAATGTTAGAAAAATGCTTGCAACTGGTCGTATATTTTGATTTGAATTCCATAATTCAAATATAATTTTTTCTGTTATACCATTAGCTATTATATAATAGTCTAAAAGTGGCATAATAAATACTTAAA